>NZ_CAKKNT010000001.1 GCF_918814755.1 Periweissella ghanensis
CAATATTTAAAAATTAAAAAGGAAGAAACGGCTCAATTTTATTGACCGTTTTAGATCAATGTGGCTCAACTTTATTGACTATTTTTGGCTCAATTTAACTTGACGGCGACATGAGCATGAAAGATTAAAAAATTTGAGCTGTATGCTATTTTAATTCATTCGCTAAATACGCTTCAATAAATTCTTCTATTTTTTGTGGGCAATCTTCCCTTTTCTTGACGCAACTACGCTCTTTTGTTGCCTCATTTTCTTCAAGAATTGCGATAACTTCAAAAGAGGTTAAACTTTTATTATCCTTTACAGATAAATTGAGTAATGATAATGGAATATATTTGTCATTCGCATCTTTTTTTATTGCAATACCTAGTATTCGTTCTTTTGTTTTAAGTAAACTATCGTAATGAATACTTGCCATATTATTTCCAATAGAAATTTGAGTCTGTAAGCTATCTAGTCTATCTATTTGATCAATAATTTGTAATTTCTGAAATGTAGTTCCATCTGATTTTACTGAAAGTAAATTGAGATTAAGTCTTTTTTTATTTAAATCGTTAATAAATCCTTTTGCACCATTACTATATTTAACGCCGCAAAGATGCATAAAATGCCGATTACTAAAAGATAGTTCTTGTAATTTAATTTCCTTATTTCCAACCACATACAGATATAATTTCTTTTTACCTATAAAAGATTTTTTCATTGTATTCAATGCGATATGTATTGCTGGAAGTCGTGCATTAAAAGCTTTAATTTCTGCCGGGGTTATTTTATGATATTCTGCTGTAATATGCTTTCCCAAAATATTTCTCCTAAAATAAAAACCGATAGCTAAAAGCTACCGGTTTATTTGCAAGTTTTTCTGTTGCCAGCCAACTATCCGAGACCTGCTCGACTTCATATATCAAGTTTTTCTGTTGCTTGCCAACTATCCGAGACTTGCCCGACTTTATATATCTGGTTTTAACGTTGCTTGCTCAACGAGAAAGTTACACCCTCTATCTATATCTAAAATGATATCATGGATTCACTCTAATGACTACATATTTTGTCTATTTAATTACCATTAAAAGCCAATTTGTGAATACTATGTTCACAGAGCAAGTCATTCCTTATATCTCACACTCTCCTCACATCCCCCATCCCGTTAAACTTAATCCGTTGTTCTTCCGCCTTGGGTAACAACCGACTAATCAACTTCGGGTTATACATCATTTCGAGTTGTTTCTGAGTGTTATTGGTTGTAATAATTGTTGTACGCTTCGCACAGTTACGTTCCGCATCAATTCGTTCATCGGCTACCCTAAATAGTAGTTCCTGCATATCCTTGCGAACGGGTTGGATGTTCTCACTACTCCCGTTAATGATTTTCATCCCCCCTTCGGTTCCAAAATCATCCAGGATTAATACATCAACCGTCTTCATTGCTTCTTCAATCTTACGAATTCGTTCTTTGGCATCTGCATATGAATACTGATTGTTCAGCATGCCTGCTAGTTCAGTTGTACTGACAAACATCACTGAGAATTGTTCTGCCAATTTGTACAACATCGCTAGTGCTAGTGATGTCTTCCCGACCCCACCTTTACCAAGTAATAGTACATTCATTGGTTGTTTAAATATTTGCTGCGTTAACTTGTATGCCTGATTACCAATTTCAGCTGCCAACTGACTGTCTCCTTGGACAGTGACATCCCAATCAGCAAATGTAAAGCGTTTGGCCGCATGCCCACTCCAGACCGACATTCGCCAGGCATCTCGATTACTTCGTCGTAAATAACTTTGGTAGGCCTCTTTAGCGAGCCGTTTACCACGTTCTTCAATGGTTTCCGTCACGTTATCTAGATCAATGCCATGCTGGGCCGCTAGGCGCTGAACGCTTACTTGTAAATTATCAAATCTAATTGCTTTAAGATCACTCATACCACGCCTCCTGCATTTCATTATTAACTGTTTTTAGGTGCTTCGTTGATATAATTGTCAAACTTCGTGCCAAATAATGTCCCAGGCCGTAAATACATTGCCCATTTCTCGTCGTTTAACCAGTGACTAACTTTGGTATCAATCACTTTCAGAAAGTCCTCAACTTGATATCCTTCTTGAATCCGTGCATTGATTAAGCGACGGGTGGTAATTGTCTTTGGATTGTATCGGCGCCCTGTTTTGGCATTCAAGTATCTGATGATTTCTGTGCAAGCATCTTCGACCGTCTCTTTGGGACCATCCCCTTCTCCTTGGTTTGATGATTGTTTAGATTGTTGTTTATTATAATTAGTGTTTGTTTTATTAGTACTTATTAGTTGCGGGTTTTCCGCCGTAGGATTTCCCTGTACAGGTTTTTCCAGTACAGGGTTATCCATGACTGGGAAATCCGGTTGTGGTGAGAATCCACTTATAGCAACGTTTTCAGCTAAATCAAGTTGGATTTGTGGGTCATTTTTGAACATAGGGGTCGTCGCTAATTCCCACAAACTTTCGAGTATTTCACCACTATCTGCTTGTAATTTTGAGCAGCGCAAATAACCCGCCGCCTCCAGTTCCGCAATTCCTTGCATGAACGTATCGTGCCGGGCAATATTTTCCGCAATCACCTCTTGTTCGAGGAACTCCCACTCATCCCCATGCGCATATAGATACAAGAATATCCCGCGAGCATGCCAACTCAATTGTTGATCACACGCGAGCTGGTTATCGATAACTGTGTAATTGTGTTGTTTAATCCGATTAATTTTGACCATAGTATTCACCTCACTTTAATAAATAGTTTTCAACTATACAGTCAAATAAGGTGGAGCAATGTGGGCGTGAGTTTGTGGAGAAAATAAAAAACCTGCCCGATTGCTCAGGCAGGTTAGATTTTAGATATGCGAATTTTTTAATTTAATTATCTGACCTAATTTTACTTTTAAGATATAATTCTTCATCTTCTGTAATTCCAAATAACTTGTTAAGTTCATTATTAACGTCTTTTGAAAAATCTATAAATTTATTTGAATCTGTATAGTCTAAGATATCTGGAACTTTTTTGGCAAGAGATGTTAAGGATTCATCTGTCATTAAAAATGCATATTTTATCAATGGTGCACTCACATACTTTAAAAAGTTTTGTGCTTCTCCTAAAGTTTTAAACGATTTTAAAGCTACCCGAGATCTACCAAATGCAGAATGATTATCAATAATTTCGACTTGATTATCACGTTTCTGTCCACCAGCATTTGCACTAGATACTACAACCTGGTATTCATCTATTAACTCATGATTAACAGGTATTAACGTTTTTTTAGTTAAAAACCAAGTTGCTCTACCAGCCTTTCCTGCTTTATCATTTGTTAATAACTTTACATATTTGTCATTATCAAATTCCTGACCTGTGTATAATCGTATATTTTCTGGATTTTTTTCAGCAAAATCACTTTCCACATGAAATAATTTTTGAGAATATATACTTTCTGAAAGGAATTTTATATTTTCCGAATTAACTATTGCTTCTATCTTTAAAAGAATTGGTTCATCTTTTGGATTTAATACTAATAGTTTTTTACCGGGTGAAGATATATTAACATCAATAGCATTTTCATTTTCAATATATTCGTATTCAAATTCAGTACTATTCTTACTATGATCTTTTAACACTATTGAAAGTCCATCACTAATTCCAACCGAATTAAATAATGACTCTGCGTCTTTGAAAAAAATTAATTTTTTTAAACGAGGATCATTTATTTGATTCAGTCCAAATTGAGCCATCCCTTTTCCAGAACGATGTATCCAACGTCCCCCAGGATAAATAAGACTTGAAAATTCTCCAGTAATTTCATCTGTCAATTCTTGAAAATGTTGGAATATATTTATAACGCGCTTTTGTCCATTTTTAGTTACTTTACCATTTGTTTCTTGCTGATATGGCGGATTTCCAACCACAACATCAAATTTTTTCATATCTAGTGCCTTTCCAATTTCTTCAATAGCGTATTGTTTATCTGACTTTTTAACGAATGTGACGAAATCTTCAATATATGCTACATTTGTAGATATATCGGTATAACCCGCTAATGTACGTTCAGTTATAGTTTTTGCCATGGGTGTCTTTGCAATTATGAATATGTTATCTGCTAGTATTTTTCTCCAGATAGAATTTAATTGTTTAATATCAAATTTACCTGCCGTAACTTCATTCAACTCTGTCGATGCCTGATAATATAAACTTGCTGCAATATACAAAGGATACAGTCCCGTTTTTGAATTGATTTCAAGGAAAGTTTTCTGATCATCCCATACTTCATTGTTAACCCAATTACGTTGACCAATCCCTTCTACCGTTGTAGATTTATACAAGTCATCATAAAATGAAAGGCCACCAATTGTCTTATGCAAATGTAAGTTAACTACTCGCCAAGGTGTTAGTACAGTTTCCTTATCGGGGTTTTTAAATGTTGCAAATATTTCTGCAAGCTCTTGAATTCTATCCAAAGGATCAAGTACATCTAACTCCATTACTCGCCGGCGAATACGTTTACCAGCTTCAATAAACACGTCTGCATCATAGTATTTTGAAAATTCTTTGAATTTCTTTTTAGTAACTCCCTTAGGCATAAATTCATCCCAAGATACATCATCAACAAGATCTATAAACCTTACCATATTAACATCATCTTCAATGTCAACTTTCATTCCATATATCATTAGTGGAATTCGAATACTAATACCTCGAAGTATGCTAATCATAGATTTCTTATTCTTTTTTGCAATTTTCATCTTATTAATTGCTTCTTCTTCTTCCAGTGTTCGATTCTTTTTGGGCTTTTTCTTACCTTCTTCTGCTTTATCATATTCTTCCTCGGTTAAACCTTGGTTATTAACATCGATTACCTTTGGAATTTTTTCTTTATTAGTTGACCCAATAATTGCTTTTAAATCTGCAAATGCCTTTGCGTCTTCTTGAGACAAGTTTAAAAGTAACTCATCGCTATATAAACTATCATCGCTAAATCCAGAATCAATTGCTTTCTGTGCGTAAACTCTCTTTAACTGTCCCAACATACTATCAACAGAAAATGGCTTCATCTTATTTCCACTCATACCAATAATTGGTAAAAAATTCAATAATCGTTTCATGTCTGATTTTTGTTCTGAAGTAACCCGTTTTCCAGGAGCTGTCCGTAATTGACTAGCTTGTGCCATGACTGTTAATGCTCGATCAGGTGCAAAGTCAAAAACATAACAATTTGTTTTTTCACCACTTTGATCACTATATGGAGTTTGTGCCCGAAAAGCGGCTTGTAAATAACTTGTTGGACTTGAAGTATTATTCAAAAATATCACAGCACTCCATTCAGGAATGTTAACCCCTGTAGTTAACTTACGGACAGTCAAGGTTATCGTTTTAGTCTCCCAAGGTTTATCTCCAATAGCGTTCCTAACACGTGCTAAATCAGCCTCATTTTCATCGTTATCATTTTTATCAACTACATTAATAACTTTATATTCTTTACCAAATACAGGATGTTCTTCAAGGACTTTTTTAAATACCCTAGCTGCTTTTATATTCGGCATCAACCACAAGGAATGTCTCAAATTATTTCTAAATTCACCTGTAGAAAATGGATAATTAGTCACTGATTTTTTCGTAATTTCATTTAAAAATGCCGTTACGTCATTTTTGTAGATAAATTCGTCTTTATCATCTACTTTAAAAAATTCTGAAAAATTAAAACTATTGTTATACGCATAGTTACCTTTTTGATTCATTTCAAATGTAAACATATTTACTTTAGGTAGACTACTATATGGATTTTTTTCACCCGAATGCTCAATACTCCAATTCATTTTTGCAGTTTGTTCCATCGGATAATCCCATGTAAATACTTGATCATCTTCATAATCAGCCAATAAATTAAATGGCGTTCCAGTTAATTCTAAGACTTTAGTCGAATCTGAAACAACAGCTTCTTGAACATTTTCAGCAAGTTCAGTTTGAGTTCCTTCATGTGCTTCATCGATAACTACTAAGTCCCAAGTTTGGCCAAAGATTGCATCATTTTTTAGCCCCTGCTTACCACCAACTTGCTCACTACCACGTAAATCTTGCATTGATGCAAAGTATACAAATTTGTCATCTGCTTTAAAATCTGTAATTGCGTGTTGGTCATGTTTTGATCCATATTGATATCCTGATTCTGCCATTTTCATTTTTTGAAAATCTTCAAACCATGAATCAGAAACTATAGGTCTGTGAGTTAAAATTAATACATGCTCATAGCCTTCTTCCTTAATTAATTGTAAGGTTGACAATGTTTTACCAAAACGCATTTTAGCATTCCAAAGCATTTTCTGCTTTTTATTAAATACTTTTTTCGTTTCTTCAATCGCTTGTCTCTGTTCTGGTCTCAATACAATAGTTGATTGATATTCAACTGTAGGTTCCTTTACAGTGGTAATAGCTGCATTACCTTTTCTCACAGCGTCGATTGCCAATTTAATTGTATCTACATCCGTTTGAAACCATTCGTTACCACTTAAATTTTCACTATACTTAATTCCGGATCTTTTCAAAACCGCATGTACATCATAATCATGAAACCATGTTTTTTCGTCATCTTTAATTGCAAGTGTAACCCACTGCGTCTTATGAGGAACTCCAGCGGTATTTGCATACTGTTGAATTCGCTTATTTGCTGCGTCTTGTAAATATTTAGAATTATCTGACCAATCTGCACGTAAAGTTTCAGCTACTGTAGTTTCACCTACTTTTTCCGCTCCTATGTAGGCTGGCCACATATTATCATCATTATTAGCTGTCCAAACGTAGATAATTTTTCTTTCACTTTTCGTTTCGTAGTTTATCAATGAATAATCGCTAGATTTTTGTTTAGGTAATGCAAAAGGTTCAATATTCATTGGTGATTCTGCGTATTTTAAATAAAACCACTTAGCCACATCAAATACTTGTTTTAAAATATTTTCTGCAAGATTTCTATCTACTTCAGATTCAATATCATGCGCTGAAGTATTACCATGTGATTTAATATCATATATATTACTTATTATGGGTTCGGTTACTAATTTTTTAACTTTAGCCATTCTTAATTGCTCATTGAATGTGGTCCTCTCAATTACAGGAATCATCTCCAGATTTAAAATCTCGGAAACTATAGCTTCTGCAATTTGACGTGCTTGTAAAACAACTTGTGTATAATAACCATCTCGAAATAGGTTTTCCATATTCGTTGTGGGTTTAACAAGCATTTCAAATTCAATTTCAGTTTCTAGAAAATTAAAATTACTCTGTATTACATTTTGCATATTATTTCACCATTTCACTAAAATATTCCATTTTTTCAGTGTCCCAATTCATTACTTTAACGCGTTTTCCTGGCTTAACAACCCACTTTACTGGCTCCGGTTCATAGAAGTCCGCAAATAAGTCAATTTCCGCCTCTACTTGCTGTTCTCGTGTTTCGCTCAACGGGATTTCATACTTTAACCCATCCATTTGAAAAACGTTATAACTAATAATCATCGCAATTTTTTCAAACATTTCATAATCTGGCAATGCATCCCATTTATCAATGTAATAGTCTCTGAATGTATACAGGAGATTTTCACGCGCGAGCAATAATGAATCGCCACTCCATTCAAATCCAAAACTTGCCTTATATGCTTGTTCAACAAGTGCGTTCCATGTATCGATGTCATCAACGTCACGATTTATCCGTTGTAGTTTTCGATCTAAGAAGCCAACACGTTCCGCTAATGTAACTAGCTCACCAGTTTCCATATCGTAACGTGTGGCCATATATGGCGCTTCACCACACGTAATTTCCAACCAGGTCCGATTAGTGTAAGTCACTAAGTCATCATCAACGAAACTTTTATCAACCTCATCATTTTGCTTCTTTACGACCCATGTCGGTGTAAATACTTCAGCTTTAGTTTTAGTTCGTTCCTTTTGAATTTCTTGTGACTTCAATGCACGCGGCTTAATCAAATCTCCCATTAAGCCCGTTACCAATTCTGGTTTAATTTCATTAGTCGGTGCATATAAACTCGGACCGTACGTAATATAGTTATCATTTGCCCAAATTATATTATGCTTTTTCTTTTCAGTTGATAGTGTTCTATCAAGTAATAAGATATCTAAAATTTCAGGCATTGTTTCACGAATAGAATCCTCACTTATATCTGAAATTGGATTTTCAATATTCTCTGCATTAGAGTTATCGTTAAACAGTGTCATAGATATATCCTTTCAATAAACTTAAATTAGTTAGCCATTTTTAAACATCAATGACTGCTTACTTAAAATTTTTATACTCTAATAATTATAAATTTTTTACAGCTAGCAAGCAATTAAACCCTGGCAATTCCACAAAAAAACGGCCACCCACTAGTAGCCGTTCATCCCCCGATTCATTTCTTTTTGCGGTTCGTCACAATCAGGGCGCCGAGGACAATGGCAATGACGATGAACATCATTACTTGTAGCTCGAGCGTCTGGCCGACAACCTTGGTAAAGACATAGTTATACGTCACTAGCCCAATCAGGGTCAAGACGGCCAATGCGCCAATTATGTTATTCATCATCCCCACTCCAACTCGTAAATTCATTCTCATAAGTATAGCACTGTCCCCCGCCCTTGCGCTATCACTACCAAAAAAATGATCAGCTACGTCCGGCTGATCATTTTCACGTTGTTCATCTTATTGTTGTCCATTTACACTAAATTCTTCTGGTCGAGCATGGTGTTTATCATCATCAAAGTAATATTGAATTGAAGCTAAGATCCGTTTGGCCGCATCCCCATCCCCATATGGGTTTTGCGCCCCGGCCATTTTATGATATTCAAAATCATTTGATAACAACGTCGTCATCGCGTCTTTAACATGCTCCGGTTCAGTCCCAATTAATTTCAGCGTCCCAGCTTCCACCCCTTCTGGCCGCTCGGTATTATCGCGTAACACCAAGACCGGCTTTTTCAAAAACGGCGCTTCTTCTTGAACGCCACCGGAATCAGTCATAATGAAGTAGCTGGCCTTCATCAATTCATGAAATGACGCCACATCTTGGGGCTCAATTAAATGCACGCGCGGATTATCCCCGAGCAAGGCTTGCATCACGGAGCGCACCTTGGGATTTGGATGGACCGGCACGGTGACTTCCAAGTCTTCAAAGTCTTGCATCACCGCTAAGATGGTTTTTAAGACATTGACCATCGCCGTGCCTTGATTTTCCCGTCGGTGCATCGTCAGTAAGATCATCCGCTTATCGCTGGTATTCGGTGCTATATCGGCCCCCACCGTTTGTTTTAACGCATCGATGGCGGTATTCCCGGTGATAAAAATCTTCGTATCGTCAATATTTTCGAGCAGTAAATTGTGTTTACTTTCACTCGTTGGCGCAAAGTAGATATCAGTCAAGCGATCAGTTAATTGGCGATTCATTTCTTCGGGAAACGGACTATATTTATCCCATGTCCGCAAGCCCGCTTCGACATGCCCAATCGCAATTTGTTGATAAAATGACGCTAAACTGGCCGCAAAGGTCGTCGTCGTATCGCCATGGACAAGCACAATATCTGGTTTTTCCACTGTTAAAACTTTGCCCAGTTCCACTAAAATCTTATTAGTCACCGAAGCTAATGTTTGCTGCGGCTCCATAATGTCCAGGTCATAGTCGGGTTGAATATTAAACAACGCCAAAACTTGATCAAGCATTTCACGGTGTTGACCCGTAACGACAGTCACCGCTTCAAAATCGTCGCGGTTATCATGTAATAATTTAACAATTGGTGCCATTTTAATGGCTTCTGGCCGCGTCCCAAACACGGTCATCACTTTAATTTTTTTCATCTGTTATTTCCCCCAATTTTCCCCTATTTATTCTTCCCGTTGCGTCTTCAACCATTCTTTTTGATTACTTATTTGGCGCCAAAATGCCGTCACGATGCTAAAGAACAAGACCACATATAAATATGAGATTAAAAATGGCAAGCGCAATAGCAGCGTCCATTTGGGCACGGGTTCATCAAAGTGTCGCAAATCAATGACGTAGAGACTCGTAAAAATGAGCCCCCAGACTAAGGAAACGGCAAATAAGATCAGCAGAATGCCGGCCGTCGTTATAAATTTACTGCTGCCAAGCACGCCTACTAAAACGATACCTAAATGGACGCCCAAAACTAAAATCACGATATCAACTAGGATGTTAATCCACGGTTGCAGTAGGAAGTACATAATGCCCAATTTTTGCTTAAACAGTAAATTTTTAGCCGTTACCACCGCTTTGACATATTTTAAACAATCCAAATTCCCTTGCACCCAGCGGCTGCGTTGGCGAATGTAGCGTTTGTATGACGCTAATGATTGTTGATAGACGTAGATATCGGCTAAATATTCAATTTTAATTTGTTTAAGCATGCATTTGATGGTTAATTCATAATCATCTAACAAGGCATTCCCCCAGGGGGCATACCCGATTTGCTCAGCAACGACCGACAATCTAAAGAATTGGCCATTCCCACTTAACCCGACTGTTGAGGTAAACATGCGCATGATTTGTGAGTAATTATTAATCGTAAAAAACTCGGCATCTTGTGAAACTTGTAAAGCATTTTTAAATGTTGGATACATTTTCACGCGCAGTTGGGCAATCGCGGTGCTTGGATCAGAAAAATAATCATTCAAGCGCGTCATCGCATGCTTAGATAAGGCGGCATCGGCATCAATCACGCCGACAATCGTGTTGTCCTCAGCAATGTGCTGGGCTTTAATTTCCGTTTGCAAAAACGTCAGGGCAAAATTCAATGAATCACCCTTGCCTTTTTGGGCATTTGGTAATTTACGTTCCAGCACTTGGATACGCGGATCGGCAACTTTGTGCGCACACTGGATGGTGTGATCTTTGGAAGCATCATCGACCACATAGATCACGCCGTTAAACTTAAATTTGACTAAGTTTTTCAACGTATGCTCAATGACGGCTTCCTCTTCAAAACACGGAATAATAAAGCAGTAAAACAAATCTTTTGAGGCCGTGGTTTTACTAGCAATCATGTGATTGTATTTATCGCGACTTGAAAAAATCCCAAACAGCATACTCAAAAAGATATAGACCAAGAAGATAAAGAAACTGATCTCATAGATTATGCTTAAAATACTAAGCATTAAGCTTTCCCCTTAGTTAACACCATCCAAACAATGACGGCTACCACCGCGGCTAATAAGATAATCCCCCAATATTGTGGGGCAAATAAAGCTCCACTAGCGACAAACCCCGTTTTTGGTAATTGTGATGCGCTCATAATATTCTCCCCCTTTTATATAATATAAATATTCATGAAGCTTATATTTAATATAGCGAACATACAGTAAAAAAATGCTTTCAATTTTTTTAGATTTCAAAAAAATCAAACGCATTTTAAAATAATAATTATGCTTAGATAAAATATATTTTACACATGATACGAAAAATGACCAGCTACGTCAAGCTGATCATTTTTTGATGAATGGAATGAAAAAAGTTATTTTTACTGTTTTGGGAGAGTTTTCAAGCACTGTTACTCGCTTAGGTTTAGCTAATTACCCAGCTTGATCATGACGTTACTCTATACATTTTGAAATGTTTTTTGAATCCAAAATACATACCTCCAATTTACAAACTAATTATTTCTAAATGACAATTGCTATCACTTAACACCACTTATAATACTTTAGTCTCCGCAAAAAAATGTTTTCATTTTTTGCGAATTTTACAAAAATCGCGTACATTTTTCAATTCGCACAAAAAAAGACCTGCATCGTTGCCGATCCAAGTCTTGCTTTTATTTAGTTGGTACTCAAAACCGCCAAAAAACCGAAAGACCCGCAATGATCTTTCGATTTCAAAGTAAGTGGCATATACATGTGCGCCTACTTAATGGCTGAATCTCCCCCCCTAATTAGCAGATTCATTTATAACATAACAATTCGCTACTTCCCCGGTTTAACTAACAACTTTACCGTTAAGTTCCAGAATAAATTCCCCAGTATAACAGCACTTACGCGTCTGTTTACAAGTTCAATTATAAGGGGTCGCGCCAATATTAGCAAGCGTTTTCATTTAATATTTTCTTAATAATTTTAATAAACAGTTTAAATATCCATTAATTTTTGGTGTGTTTCAATTATATTTCATAATAAAAAGCCGCTAGAACAAGGTTCTACGGCTTATCATTATATGATATATGTTATTTATTCTTAACTAATATAATTAATGGGGCCGATGTTTGATCACAAATTCTGGGAACCGTGATGCATACCAGCCGACCGTAATAATCGCAGCCGTCGCTAAAATCAAACTTAAGTTCTGACTCCAGTTAAGGTGACACCAGATTAAGTACACATAGCCAACAAAGAACGGATACGTTAACAAAATCCGCAAAACGGTTGCGACCGCTCCCTTGCCAAATTCAGTGCCATGCTTACTAACCCACCATTCTTGAAGGTACACCGCCAGCCAACCGACTAAAATTGAACCGGCAAAACCTTGAATCAAGTCCATTTCCGTCACCATCGTTAAGTGCAGATAATTAAAGAGCATGACTTTTTCAAAAGTAAAAATCGCCCAAATTGGTAAGACGATAAAAATTCCTAACACGAGTAAGGTAATAAAACTAATGGCCAGATAGCCGGTTTTTTTCGCTTTTTTATTCATGGTAGTCTACTCATCTCCTCTTGTTTGCATGCCGCGCTTAGATTGTCGCGGCAATGTCGCCTTTTTCACTGTACGCTTGAATGCGCAAGTACTCACCCCAGACGCGGGCGCGGCCCACTTCACTCAGGTGCCAGTTATCACGACTAACGGTCACACCATTGTATTCGGCGACAAAACTGTACGGGATTAACTCGACCGTCGCGGGTAAATACTGCTTTAACGTCCGCCAATGGCGACCAACAACGTGCGCTTTGGTGACAAATAACAGCCGTTTAATCGTCGCAAAATCAAAAACTTCGGTCGCAAACACGACATTTTCTAACGAATTTGATGAGCGATTTTCACCCACAAGCGCCGCGGCAGGAATCCCCCCCGCCACTAGCTTTTCGGTAATAATCGCATTTTCGGTCCGCGTACCGACTAATTGGTGGTATTGGGCATCCGCCGTTTTACTTTGGCCACCGGTCACAAAAACTTGTGGGGCTAACCCAGCTTGCCACGCCGCTAAAGTCGTTTCCCAAATGCCAACTTGCGGGGCGCTAAAGACAAAGATTAAGTCACCGGGTTGAATTGCCACGTCCGGGCCAAAGACCATCGCGGTGACCTCGGCCAGTTGGGTGGCATTCAAAGCCGGCATTTCGGGTTCACGGGGAATTAAACTTTTCATAGGCCCTCCTTAGAATTTTAATACACTAATCTTATTCTATTATTTTTTTCAGGATAACGCTATGCCTTTAAGAAAATATCAATTTTCATTCACGGGGGCAAAATCAGTAATATTAAACATCCCCGTGCGTTGCCGTTTAAGTAAACTGGTTAACGCTTGGGCCCCGCGCCGACATGCTTGCGCTCGGGCATTGGGATCATAATGCGGCTTTGTGAGCTGATACGTCGCCACCACTTCAACGGCTAACTTATCTGCCGTTCGGGCCGTGGGTTGCCAACTGGGCCCATCCCCCGCCGCAAAAGTAATTGTGGGGGCACAATCGGCGGGGCGTAATTTAGCGGGGATAATCCGGCGGTGGACCGCCTTGCGCGGCATGGCGATTGGCTGATGGGTCAGGCTACTCGCATCAATCGTCACTGGTTGCTTGGCCGTCGGCAGTGGTGAGTGCCCGTACCATTCCCAGTGCCGCACGGGTGTGGCCGCACATGGTTCATAGAACTGTCGTTTAGTTGTTGGCCGTCGCTTTTGGTAAACATCAGTCCCTTCCAAGTTGCTTTGATGGCGTAAGATGGCGGGCCGATAATTTTCCGGACTTATAATGCCAAAACGCTTAAAGCGCGTCAGCCATAAATGCTGCTGGGTGGGCTGCAATAGTTGGGTTTGCCGCTTAGCATGCCAACGTGCAGCCACCAGCTCATTGGCTAGTTTCATGTTATTTAGACCTCCTGTTAGTAACTGGTCGCGGGCTTGGCAGCTGGTTTTAATGCAAAACTTGTTGCCAAGCGGTTACCAGTTGTTCAGCTTGATATTGTTGGGCCGTCTGTTTGGCTTGCACTTTCAAGTTCATGACGGTCAATGGATTTTCAAAGGTGGTGATAATTTTTTGCGCCAACGCTTGTGGGTTGCATTCATCACTGCAAATCCCGTTAGCACCATCAATTATCAGATTATCTTGGGTATACGCGATGCCATAACACGCCACCGGCACCCCATGAGCGAGACTTGTGAGCATATTAATGCCCAAGCCTTCCGCTAAGGATGTTGAGAGAAAGACGCTCGCATCGGCATAGATGCCATTATCGTCCACACTATATGGCACCAACGTCACGTTATCATCGAGCTGGAGGGCTTGGATTTCCGCTAAAATCTGTGCTTCATACTCACTAGATGCAAAGTACCCCTTTAATACTAATTGAATTGTTGGGTAATGAGTTTTTAACGCCGCCGCGACTTTTAGCAAGCCCAAAATATTTTTATCCGGTGCTAAGCGGCCAACATACAAGATTTTTTGTAGCTCCGTGACGGTATTATCATCGACAACTTGCGTATAAATTGTCGGTACTTGCCGAACGACACACGCTGGGAATTGGGCTTTAATTTGCGCGGCTTGTTGAGCGGTAGCCACTGCCACGAGATTAAATTCGCGGCCCCGTGGTTGCAAGACCGGTTGGTAGCTGCCTTTAACAAAATACGCATTGCCTGTTGCCGCTTGTTGCAGATGACTATCGTGAATGTAAGCAATCGTGCGCTTTGGCGTATCAATCCCGAGCACGCTAGTGGCTAAATGGGGCCGATCGACAATAAACGTACTAGCCAATGCATCATTGAGTTCATTTAAAAAGAAGGTAAATAGTTGGTTTTCACTATCAAACGTATAATTTTGCCCATGATAATTTAATAACTGCCAACTGGTTGCTTGACTCTCACCATTCTCGGGCATCCACGTCACCGCTAGTACTTGGGCACCAGCAGGGTCATAGTACGTTTGACTAGCCACTAAGCCATCGGGGTGATACGTTTCGACCATTGAGCGAAAGCCGCGCCAATCATAGTACGCCGTCATCATCGTGTCGCCTAAATTATTAAAGTATTCAATATCGCCGACACAATCCGCCTTATCAGGCAGCAAATGCACTGTCGCTAAGACCTGCCCATTTTCGGTGATGTGGGCTTCGTTGTTGTCAGTATAACGAACATGGTAAGTGCCCCGCGGAATTGCCGCGAGGGTCCGGACATTTTGCGCAAACGGTTCAAAGTCGGTCACTTTTTGAAAGTAATCATACATATTCAAGTACTCGTCCGGCTGTAACCCCATCCACGCCGCATTGCGCGCCAAATAACGATTGTACTGACGCGTAATAATTTTAGCGGGCATGTTCGCCGCATTAAACGCTTTAGTACGTTGGACTTGCGCAAATTCAATGCCGGAATTAAAGGCATACATATTTTCACCGACTGAATAAATCATGCTTGATGCACCTCCTTTGCATGTGCCAATAAGTTCGCCCAGGCATGCCAAACATTGGCTTCATCAAACGCGGCTGGCGTGGCATAGGCATTATTGCTAAATTGTTGTAAAATCCGTTGGTGCTTGAGTAAATACACGATTTGGTTTGCCATCGCATCAATCGCTCCTGGTTCAATTAAGCAGCCATTTTGGTCATCGGTAATCAACGCCTTGGGACCATAATCAACCGCATAAGCGACCGGCACGACCCCATTAGTCAAGCCTTCGAGCAAGCCAAGGTCAAAGCAGGCTTGGTGGGCGGTAATGCCTAAAATCTGGGCATTTTCCAGTGCTGGTTGTAAATCTTCGACATACCCTTTTAACTGGACGACCTGTTCTAACGCCAAATCAATAATGGCTTGGCGAATTTTGATTTCTTCCGCGTAATTATTAGTGTAATCGGCATAACTATAAATATCGAGCGTCACACTTTGAATTTGATTGTGGACTTGCTTGATGACGTGTAATAAATCACTGAGATTACTGTTTGGACTAATGTTAGCAATCGCGACAATTTTCCCAAATTCACGCTTATTCATTTTAACCGGTGGCTGTTGTTGCCGTTCGGGCGTCACATAGCCGGCTGGAATCGTCGTGGCCGCTTGCACATCCGGAAAGCGCGCGACAATATCCGCCGTTTGCTTGGACGTGGTGGTGACGACATTGGAGAAATGGGCGACATTGAGGAGCGCATATTCGTAATGCTCATTCAACAAAGCCGTCGCTGGTTGACCGGTATCCGTGACGTGCATACTATGAATATCGAGCACGGTGTAGGCTGGTTTACGTAGCCGGGTAAAAGCTTCATCGGCACTCGTGACACTATCGAGAATTAACGTATTAAATTCGGGATATAGTTCATTAATCGCGTTAATAAAATGTTCAAACAGCGCCGTGAGGGTCGCAAATTGATAGATATGACCATCGGGATCCGTCAATAACCACCCAAGCGCTTCAACTTCGGTCGGCCCACTTTGGCGATAAGTCGCATGCAAAACATCGCGGCCTTCCGGGGTATACCAGACTTCGGAGCGTAGTTGGTGATCAATTGTGTACCACTGTGTCATTGATTTGAAGCCCCGTTGATTATAAAAATCAATCGCATATAAGTTACCAGCACTATCAAAGCGTTCCACTGACGTCACGTGTTGGTCGTCTTTTTGGTAGTTAACCCGGGCCACAAGCCGCTCATCATTGCGTTGGACAATGAAGCGGGCTTCGTTTTGCTCATCAACGAAGCGTAAATTTTTAATGCCAAAATCCAGATCGGCCAGAAAAGTTTTGTTCGGTTGGACATCCACCATTTGTTGGTAGTAGTCAAACATATTTAGCAAATGGCGATCACTAACGCCCAGTCCATTCAACTGTTGGTGTAAATTTTGTGACCAATCGCGGGTGACGTATGTGTACGCAATGTTTTGGCGTTCAAACAGTTGCATCCGTTTAATCACCGCTTAATCGATGCCTGATTTTTTGTTCAATAAACTATCATTAATAAAGAAAATCATTTTAATCCCCCCTTTTAACTAGGAATTTTGGTAAAGTATGTGAAATTTTTATCTAATATTTAATCCGTCTAATTACTAATGTGATCCCCCCAGGTTAGCTAGCAATTTGATTGCTTAATACCTTAACCTAATTTAACCGTATGATAAACAAAATTGGATTTCAAGTGATTAGTTGCAAAACCGATTGTATTTTTTAAAATAAATTTTAGCGCTTTCATTTTATTTAATTTAGTTGAATTTTATTACCCTTAACGACGGCAAATTACGCTAAATAGCTAAGAAAAGTGTTTAGTTATTATGTATTACTAATTAATAACTGCATTTTTACCGACTGATTTTTGCTAAGTGGGATCATTGCGTTTTTGTTTAGTAAATCCGCTACTAAACAACGGTAGCTTTAGTTTATGTTTACTAAACACAACCGTCAACCGTTATTTTTTAACGTAGCTAAATTAATTTATAGTTTTTGATAAACTTTTTTAAAAAAATCCGCGTAAACATGCCTATTTATCAATAAATGTAACCTTATTTATCCGGCACTTATTTGCACATCTTTTTGATCTTTTTACGCCCAATTATTATGCGTTATTGTATTTTTTTATTTGCAGCTGTTTGTCATACAGTAAACAAATATTTTGTTTACTATTCAGCTTAATTTGTTTATTAATGACATTTATTGGCTATCGTGTTCAATAAATGTCCGCGCGTATTTTACCTCCTTTGCGCCGATATTGTGAATATTTCACTAATTCAAGCACAAAAAAAGTAGCCCTACGTGGACTACTTTTTTATGCTTATTAATGGTGCGTTGGAGCGGTTTTAGCTGCTCGTTTAACGACGCTTTGATGCGTGGTCCTAGCAACCAGCACCAGAAAAATGGCCGTATATCCGACTAGTGCGGCCGTGCGCCAATGGACATGGTTTAAAACTAGCCGTAAAATAATTAATCCCAATAGAAAACCGGGATACTTGAACTTGTTAAAAGTGGTGCGGGAAAGTTGCAAAGACACGATTTTCTCCCTTTTAGGTAATAGTATGATAACCAATAATTTATTATACGAGCATTACCTCTAAATGCAACAAAAAAACGACCACCAGGTTATCCCGGGGTCGTGGCTAGTTAATATTAACTAATGACTGCTATCATATTGTGACTTATGCGTGGTCGTGACCAGCGTGGTCCGCTTCATCTTCGTCTTCCATTGGTTCAAGTAATTGAATCCCAGCAAGTAAGAATACGTTGACGAGGTAAGTTGCTAAGAGTTCCAAGCTATCTGATAATTGATCAGCTTCTTCATCAAGGTCACCTAAGGCATCCACCACGGCGTTCAATTTACCTAATTGGACTTGCAATTCGGCTTGGAAATCGTGCAAGATATCCATGATAACTTGTGATTCAGCCGCCATATCGTCAGTGCCTTCATCGCTAATCAAAGCCGCCGCCAAGTCACCAGCGCGCTTAGCTAAGCCAGTTACTTGGAAGGTAATTGGTTGAATTGCCAAGATGGCATCTTCTAAATCAGCTTCGAGATCAGATGCTTTATCAACTCCTAATTCTTCAACATATTCTTCAATGTACGCTTGGGCTTGTGTCAAAAGGTTAACACTTTCGTAGGCCATCATTGTTTGATTAACGAAATCAAACTTTTGAGCATCATCCAAGTTGTCGTTGTCATTAATGTTCCCAAATAAAGCTAGATTATCAATGTAGTTATCCATGTTATCGGTCCATTCCTTTGAATTAAGAGTATGTATTTGCATTCAAATACTACCTTAATTCTACCAGTCCTAGGCGGTAATAGCTATTAAAAGTCCTTAAACCCGCATAGATTGACAGCGCTTTCAGATAACGGTATATTGGAGATAAGCACGACTATCTAGCAAGCTTATAATCAGAAATATGAGGAACTTAACATGACAAAAATTATTGCGTTTGGCTCTGATCACGCCGGTTTTGAACTCAAAGAAACTTTGAAGACCTACGTGGCCAGTTTAGGTTACGAAATTAAAGACTACGGCACGCACAATGATGATAGCACCGACTATCCCATTTATGGTAAACGCGTTGGTGAAGCGATTCGCGACCATGAAGCTGACTTAGGTATCGCAATTTGTGGTACGGGGATTGGGATTTCCTTAGCAGCCAATAAAGTCGAAGGCGTGCGTGCCGCCCCTGTTAGTGATGCTTTTTCTGCTGAATATGCCCGCCGCCATAATGACGCTAATATTTTGGCCATGGGCTCACGTGTTGTTGGCCCGGGCCTGGCCGAAGTTCTGGTTAAGACCTTCTTGGATGCGGAATTTGAAGGCGGCCGCCACCAACGCCGCGTTGATGAAATCAAAGCTGAGGATGCCCGGGATGATGCGGAATTTGAGGCCTTGGTACAAAGTGGAAAGAGTGCGAAGAGTGCGAAAAGCCGCGCCTAAGCACCGTAGCATACTAGCAATAACTAATGGCTCGGACTTTGAGTCGTTAAGTTATTGTGTATATGCTTAGGTGCTTGCGGCTTTGAGCACGTTTTAGACCCCACTGCCCAAAAGATACGGTCTTGGTATCTTGGCTATGCGACGGTAGGCGGAACTACTTGGTTGGCTGAGCACGTTTTAGCCCCCACTGCCCACGTAAATGCAGTTTTAGCATATAGTGGTTAGTTGCTTAGGTGCTTGCGGCTTTGAGCACGTTTAGGCTAGAGCGAGAGTTCAGGTGGGAGGCAATGATGACTAACGCTACAAGCCAGTAAATGCGTCCTTAGCATGTCTGGATTGTAAGTTAGACGGAATTGACTGCCTGAACGAACGCGTTTAGACCCCTGCTGCCACCACCAACATAATAACAACCTAAACCCAACGAGTGTGCTCGTTGGGTTTTTTACACTATCATTTGTATACATTTAGCTTTAAATAAATTATAATTCAATTAATAAATCATTTAGGAGGTCCCGTATGTCAGCAGAACAAATCTACACCCAAAGTAATTACCATATCATTGCCATAGTATTATTGTCCATTCTCCTTTGGATTGCGCTAAGTAAGCGATATCAAGACGCCATTCTCCAAACATTTGGTGCGAAACTATACGTCATTTGGGCGGTCTTATATGTCGCTATTATCGCCGTCTTTTTCTTTAGTCCATTTCGGGTTGTCACACCAATGTTTACTTTAGCTTATGGAGTTGCCTACTACTTTAACGTCAAAATATTACGAGCATACTTAAAAGAAGTTAAATAACCATCCAAAACCGCCTTGAAGAAAATTCTTCAAAGTGGTTTTTTAGTGTATTTCTCGATATCGCCCGCCTTCTGTCACACGCTCTTTTTTATTACAAATTTCCGCAAAATAATTAAGCAACTATTAATAGTTCTCAGCCGACAAACATGCTTTAATTAAATTATTAATATCGTTTATTGGGAGAATATATGAACACCACCAACAGCTTCATTTTACGCACCCATATTTTGGGCTCAATCATCCTAGCCATCCCCCCACTTGTCATCGCTAGTGGCTTTTTTGCCCACGCTGATAACATGACCAAGCTGATCACGACGCTTGTTAACATCATCTCCCTTATCTTGCTGGGGTGGATTTGGGGGAGCTATGCCAAAGACCAAGCCAAACTCAAGCACGCCCAAGAGCTTGCGGCCTTAGAAACGCAACTCAATACAGTTACGACCGCCTATACCCATCTCCAAGCACACGTTAACCAGCAAGAACAATAATTAATGTTTACATTATTTTTTATATGCTATACTCAAGTTAAAATTAATGAAAGTTGGTCGTTTTATGTTTGGAAAAGATTTTTATCTATATGGAATTATAGCCATCAGCTTAATCAACGGTTTTTTTAACCGCAATCCCAAATACCAAGCCTTTATGTATGAGAAGCTTGGTAAGCTACGTTACTTAGTTTTAGCTCTTTTCAGTTTGGCAGCTCTTGGCATTTTCGTTTACGTCCAATTATTAGTGGACATCCCCTTGCTGATTGTTGTCCTTGCCCTAATCTGGTATTTTGACATCAAGAAATATCGTGCCTTCACCGCAATGCAGGTTAAATAATACAAAAAAGCGTAGGTTAACCTACGCTTTTTGTCTGCTTATTTAGTAAATTATGAACCTGTACTTACATATTTTGTAAGCATAAAATTCCAAATTTTAGTCGTTATCCAAAAGAATATTACTGAAATCCCACATGCCACGATTAACATAAACGCAAAACTTCTAATGTTATGATTAATCAATAATTTTACTGGTATCGCAGCCACCCAACCAATCGGAATTACAAACGTAAATACAAATTTCATACCACCACCGAAAATGTTAATTGGATATTTTGCGAATTGAAAAAAATTATACACGATTTGTGAAAAATCAGCTATACCTTGGGTAATAAAGGAAAGCGATGATCCAACAATTGAAATGCCTGCAAATATAAGTGATGTAAAAATTGACAGTATAATTAACAATATTACCCATACAATGTTTATCGATTGAGTTACAGCAGTATAACCAATCACTAATAAAGCAAATACTAAATCACCCCAAGCGTCATCATCAAAACCATCCATCATAACTTGATACAATACATTTATCGGTCGTAAAAGAAATGTATCCAATCGACCATAGCGTACCATACTCCCAACGTTCAACGTATTTATAAACAAACACCGCCAGATAGCAAAGCTTAGCGATGCCACACCGTAAAGAAGTAGCATTTCATTAAATGTAAATCCATCTAAACTCGGAATTAAGGTATAAATAAAAAACAGCATTAGTAAATTAAGGATATTTTCAATTATTAACCCTACAATGCCTAAATAAAAATCTTTATCGTAAATTTGCAGCCTTTTAAAATTATACTTAAAGAACGGAATAATTAATTTAAGCTCTTTCATATTACCCTCCTTGTGTTACAAATTGTTTAAATCCTACTCGGGAAATCATCACGTAAAACCAATATAAAATAATTGTCCAAATTATTTGCGGAATTACTAGCAATGAAACATTCGCAACTGTTGGTGTAATAATAACTTCTGCGTACTGACCATATGCGTAAGAAAAAGGTAGTACAGAAACGAACTTTTTCATGGCACTAGGTAGTAAACTAACCGGAAAATATGCCCCTGACAATACCATCAGAACGGCAGATTTAATCGTATTAATTCCCCAGACACTATACGTAAATAGCGTCACACTCGAAAATAGTAGTTCAATGGTAAACCCTAAAACAAATGTCATCGGAAATAATAGTAATAGTAATAATCCACTCATAATACTTAAACTACCGGGAAAGAAAATGAACACTATGCCCATATCTAACGGAAAGATTATAAGTAATTTTGCCAACGAATACCCAAGAGTGTCTAACAATAACCAAAATTCAAATTTAACGGGCAACAATAACTTATATGCTATGTCTCCGCTTTGAATCAGCTGACTATACCGATAGATTATTTCTGGTGTTATTGCTAGAATCATCTGGGCCAAAATTAAATACACAATTTGGCTATTACTTTGGTTAGCACTACTATATTTTAAAATCTGCTGCCACAGAAATACGACTAATAGAATTGAAAACAAATTATTTATCCAATAAATCATAAAATTGTTTTTTTGGCACATAAATGTACGAAAGCCATTCCGGACACTATAAAAAATAAATTTCATCAGAATGCACCTACTGTTCTTGAAGTGACTTAATAAGTCGTTCTAGTTTTTCCGTTTTTATTTCAAGGTTCAAAATCGTATTTTGCCTTGTAACTTCCTGTAAAAACTGTGAAATTTCCGTAACTTGGTTAATTTCAACTTCAAAAATACCATAGTTGATGTGCCGTACAACATAACTTTCACTACTAAGGAATAATTCATCATTATCTATCGTAACAATAACCTTGGCTGGTGTACTACTTCGATCAATTTCACGCATTGATCCATCAAATACCTTTTTACCCTTATTAATAATAATTACGCGATCACAAACATCATAAATATCTTCTAAAATGTGTGATGTAAAAATGATTGTTTTACTAATATCCAAATTTTTAATTGAATCAATCATCTTCTTTTTTATCTCTA
Organism: Periweissella ghanensis; assembly: GCF_918814755.1. Lineage (GTDB taxonomy): Bacteria > Bacillota > Bacilli > Lactobacillales > Lactobacillaceae > Periweissella > Periweissella ghanensis. Next base: position 23,220 of record NZ_CAKKNT010000001.1, read on the forward strand.
AATCAAGACCAATCGTTGGTTCATCTAAAATAATTAACTCGGGATCATGAATCATTATTCCGACAAACTCTGCAATCATTTTTTGTCCTAAACTCAAAGATCGCACGGGCTTATTTAATATTTTTTCTAAATAAAAATATTTTTCAAAGTAATTAATTCGTTCATCAATATTAGCTGTTCCATAAATCGAGCCTAACAATTCATATGAATCAATCACCGGAATGTCCCATTGTAATTGCGTTCTCTGTCCAAATACAACCCCTAACTTTCCTGCGATCTGCTTACGGTTGTGCATTGGATTTTTACCAAATGTTTTCACTGTACCTTCACTTGGATTCAAAATTCCCATAATTATTTTTAATAAAGTTGATTTACCGGCACCATTTAGCCCAACAATCCCGACACGTTCACCCTTCTCAATAACAAATGAAACTTTATCTAGTGAGTTGTACTCAACTTTAGGGTATTTTTTAACAATATCTTCCACCTGTATAATGTGGTTCATGTAAGTTCTCCTGTAATGCTTTAATTATTTTTTTGATTTGGTTGTTTTCTTTAATTGTGGTTTTCATAATATGTTTTCCTTTCTTGTATATTTAACCTCAGTTTATATTATAAATTGAAGTTAAAATTATTATAACAATCTAATAATACTCATTTATTATACAATTATTATATTTAAAATGTAAACGTTTTTAATAAACAATATGATTGTTCCACAAAAATGTGACACAATTAATTTTCAGTTATACAATATATTGAACACACCAAAATCCCCTGAAGAATTTTTCTCCAGGGGATTTTTTAGTGAATTGTTCGCTTACTGCTTAACCATCCTAAATCAACCCCAATTGCTTTAAGAGCTCATCCTTAGTTGCGTCATCGACCAAGTTACTTGCTTTAACGTTAGTATTACGAAAACCTTGAATTATCTTGGCACGTTGCGTTGGTGCGTAATACTGCCCTTCTTCAAATTCAATATCACGTAAATACTTCTTCCGTAAGTTGTTAGTATCACGAATTTTTTCAAAATGGGTATAGCGGTTAAATTCATCCGTCGTTGAAAAGACAATCTTCTCTTGCGGTAACATTTCTAACACCCGCAAATTGTGTGACGTGAAAATTAGTTGCCCAAATGCACCTTGTTCAAAAATAGCAACGAGTTCACCCAACAGATACTCATAAATACCAGAGTCAAGTTCATCAATTAAAACCACCGATTCAGTATTCGTATACGCTTCAATTAAAAATGGTAGAATCGACACAATTTTTATGATCCCTACCGATTCATATCTAAAAGGAATTTTTTTAATTTCTTTAGTATTTGTTTTAGTATCAATGCTTTCCCGAACAGAAATTAATTGGATAATATAATCCATATGTTCACCATCGGCAGCTAACTGCTGATTGACAATTGTATCCAAGGTCAATCCTGGGACAATATTGGGCAAGACTTGATTTACTTGTTGGATACTTTTTTCGATCCGCATGTAAACATCCTTCGAAATTGGAGCATCGTTATTTGGGACTAAGATAACCCCAGCACTATCCATTTCTTCAGTATGGTAAATAAATGATAATGGCAAGCCAAGTGACGTTACCCCGGCGTGAGCATCTGTATAAATGTTAATATCAAACGCAATTCGCCGTAAATTGTCAATGGTCCTATTGAGTTCATCATACTTTACTTGTCCTTGACGGCGGGCTAATAAATTACGCATGTATTCTGAACTAACAATCGCCGCAGCGTTCATACTACTAGCAACCGCATAATCCATGACATCTTCATTTGCATCTTTACCCAAAATTTTCAACGTTAAATCATCCGTTTTGTGCCACGTTAAAAGCGAGCGATAACGCTTGTTATTACCATACGCTTTTACGCGCAACTCTTCGCCCACTAAATTAACTTGCCCGTTTACCAATAATAAGCTAAACGCATAACTCAAGTATTGTTGCCCTTTGGTATCATCAAATTCTAGTGAAATTGTCGCAACTTCATTCGGGCTAAGATATTCAACCCCGTTTAATTTTTGATTACTGATAATTAATTTAAATAATTGGACAGCATTAATTAAGGTTGTTTTCCCGGAGCCATTTTGGCCATAAATGCCAATAACATTTAAGTACTCACCCTTATTAACTAGTGATACTTCACCATGCTTAACATTTTTCAAGTTTTCAATTACTACATTCAATAACTTAGCCATCGCGACACCTCCTTTAAATCCCCCTTAATTATAGCATCTTATGAATTTAAGTCACTTATTTTGTATAAAAAATACAAAAACAACTATCTTATTATCAAAGATAGCTGTTTTAAGTTAGTTTAATGATTTACTGGTCCATCACCAACTAGTTAATTTTAAAATCCGTAATATTACCCATTAGTTCGCCATAATATTCAGGATCTTGTTGGTAAACTAATTGCAAGTATGCCTCTGTGTCCGGGCGTAGTTCCGCTAATTCTGCTTGATCTAATTGATGATTATATTTGAACAAGCGCCGCGTCACGTGGTCAACGGTTACAGGTTTCCCTTTTTCCAGGGCTTTGAAGAGATGCATCATTAAGCGGCCATGTTCGCGCAACGAAACATTAGCGAGTAACGCCCATTCCGTTAACGTCTGGGGGTGATCGCCAATTTGATGGCGGACAATGACTTGCAACGTCATAACATCTTGCCGTAAACTTTCAACTTCTTTTTGCAAACGGTGGACTTTCTTCCCCATGGTATATCTCCTGTTAATTCGCGCCTTGAAGCAACGTTTTGAATTCAGGCAACGGTATCGTTTGAATTGCTGGTTGACCAATGACTGGTAAGACCACCAAATCAATCGTGCTACCCGCGACTTTTTTATCATTTAACAAATTATCATAAAAGGCGACCGTGCCCAAGTATTGTGATGATAACGGTAACCCCAAGGCCGCTAAGCGTTCACGAATGGCGGCTTGAATCTCAATTGGCATCAAGAGTTGGGCTAATTGGAACATCCCAATCCCAACTGCTTCCCCATGCATTAAATCTGGATCCGCTAATTCAATTGCATGGCCAAGCGTATGCCCAAAGTTCAAGAATTTACGTTGGCCAAAGTCCTTGAAATCGCCGGCCACAATATGGGTTTTGTAGTCAATTGATGCTTTAATCAAGGCATCGCGATGGGTCAAAATTTCAGTGGGCGTGCTAATATTAGCCGTCAAGGCGGCAAAATCACCACCCGCTAACAAGCTCATCTTAATGGTTTCGACATAACCTTCCAGCAAATTACGCGTACTTAACGTATCCAAAAATTGACTGTCAATAATCGTCGTCACGGCATGATAGAAGGTGCCGATGACGTTTTTTTGCGTCCCCAGGTTTAACGCCGTTTTACCACCGACACTGGAATCAACTTGAGCTGTAAATGAAGTTGGCACTTGAATAAACGCAATTCCGCGCTTGTATGTGCTAGCAACATAGCCGCCTAAATCACCAATCACCCCACCGCCGAGACTAATCAAGGCATCGTGGCGATCAAAATGTTCATTAGCTAATTTTTGACTAATGGCTTCATAGGTCGTTAACGATTTACTCGTTTCGCCCACGGGCACAGTCATCGTATGCACTGCTTTGCCTGTTGCGGCCAGGGCAACGACCGTTTGTTCAAGGTATAACGCGCCAACTTGCGCATCGGTTAACACTAAGACACGTTGGGCAGGCAATTCCGCTAGCACCGTGGCTAACGTTTGCCGGTAATCAGTTGTGTACATGACAGCTTCCATTTATTCACCTCGCACAATTGCATGAATTTGGCGCGCCTTAGTCACAATTTCCCCCATATGAGCAGGCGTGATTGCTTGTTGCGCATCAACAAAGGCAGCATCCGGATTATCATGAATTTCCAACATGAAACCATCCGCACCGGCCGCCACTCCCGCTAAGGTCAACGGCGTTACTAAGGCGCGTTCACCGGCCGCATGACTGGCATCGAGTAAGACTGGGTAGTGCGTCATTTGCTTCAAGACCGCAATCGCACCGACATCGAGGGTGTTGCGCGTGTATTTATTATCAAACGAGCGAATCCCGCGTTCCATCAAAATAATTTGTGTATTGCCACCAGCAGCAATGTATTCGGCCGCTTGTAAAAATTCATCAAGCGTGGCTGACATCCCCCGCTTTAAAACAACCGGTTTACGTTTGGCCCCGACAGCTTTTAACAACGCAAAGTTTTGCATGTTCCGTGTCCCAATTTGGAAAATATCCGTGTATTGATCCACAATATCGACATCCCGCGGATCAAGGACTTCCGTAACCATGTCCAAGCCGGCCGCATCAGCTGCTTGGCGGTGGGCAATTAAGCCTGCTTCACCGACCCCTTGGAAGCTGTAAGGACTTGTCCGCGGCTTAAACGAACCCCCGCGTAAAACGGTCGCGCCAACCGCATGAACTTCAGTCGCCATTTGTGCGACGTGATCAGCACTTTCAATTGAATCTGGACCGGCCATAATCACTAAGCCACCATCCCCAATCACACTGTGCGGGGTCGTAATCACCGTGTTTTCCGGGTGAAATGCACGCGTTGATTGAACAGCGGCATGGTGGTTAAGGATTACTTGTGCACCTGCGGGTAAGGCAATTGGTAAGCTGTCCACCGTTTTAACCGTTGGTAAAGCTAAATTCTGGGCGTGTTGGAATACTAATAAATCTGGGTTTTGGGCCACTAATTGGTCTTTTAAGGCGGTGGCCGTCGCACTATCTTGGTTGGTAATAATCATAGGTAATTCTCGCTTTCATTAAAAACGCGGGTGTCCTTTATGGAGCACCGTAATTAGAGTTGGTAAATCAATTTGTCCCGGAGCCATTGGAGCCGTGCTTGGTAAGGTCGTATACGTGATGCGCGACCCATAAGCAAAGCCAGCGGTCCGACTACGTGCACCAGCGGCCCCCATCGCAATCCCAATCATCGGAATTGTTTGGCACGCGGCAATCGTATCTAGTAAATAATCAGTATCTTTGGCGCCATGACTCATGACCGCAATTTTAATCATTGCCGGATTGGCTTGGCCCATGAGATTAATGCGTTCCGCTAAGTTACGTGGGGTTTCTTTAAAGTTGTGGTATGACATAATAATCGCGGGCTTTTCAGGTGCTAGAGCTAAACGAACCTTCGTCCAAAGGCGATATTCAACATCTAAAAAGGCCGCCCCGGCTTGCCACCCATCCAGATACAATTGGGTATAACGGGCGACTTCAAACGGATAATCACCGCCTTCATCGGCCGTCCGGTACGTTAAAATCATCGGGAAAGCACTAGCGGCAATAATTAAGCGCATTTCAGCAGCATCTGGTTGATACCCCAAGGCTAAACACGTATCCAATCGCCATTCAATCAGATCGATTTGATAGGCCCGACACGCCTCAATTTGGGCCAAAAGTTCCGCTTGATTGGCCCCACTGATACTCACAGCAATCGCCATCCGCTTTGTTGGTAAATTCATCATGTCCTCCTAATTGCCATTTAGGTTCGTTTTTTACTACTCATTAGTATTTATTTCGTCTTCTTCAAAAAAAATATACAATTTAATACGAATTATAATGCTAAATATTTTTGTTATCGAGCGAACTTTGCTACAATAACTTAGGAGCTTATTAATCCACTAATCCCCCCTGGATTTAGTTGATGTAAGCATCCGCCCCCTTTAAAAGCCAGTGTACGATTGTAACTGGCTTTTTATATTGCCCAATTTTTTGATTGAACTGTCGCCAAACGATATTCAACTAATTGACCAGCGACTATCCCGACTGGCAGCCTTTCATACATGGCGGTGATATCTGGTAACGCCGTTAGATTTTGCCAAAATCGGCGCCATAAGTAATCGCGATCGGGGTTAACTTGCGCCATAATCACAATCCGTTGCGCAGCTTGGACATTGGCGGCAATCATGGTTAACATCAGCTCTTCAACACTGAAATAATTTTGGGCAAGCGCCATCATGGTGGCTTTATCCGCTTGATCTTCATCAGCTTCTAAAATTGGCATCTGCAATAACCGAACCAGTAAGGCATCAAAGACTGGTAACTGGGCATCGACAGCTTCAAAATCAACATCTGTAATTGGGAGCATTTGACTCAACGGCATTTGCTGTAAAAATTGACTCAAACTCGCAAATAATTCTAATACTACATCGGCTTGGTGGGCACGATAAAACGTCGTGGCGGCATTGCCAAACATAAACGGCACATCGATATTATCAACCCCATGTATGTACATATTTTTAATATCCGGCGCAATTGGTAAAAATAATTCCCGCAAGCGGACTTGAACGTGTGGTGGAATCAATAATGCCTTTTGGTCCCCTTGTGCCACTAAATACTCCGTATACGTCGTCAGCCATCCTTGTAGGTGCGCTAATGGGGGCACATGTGGATCAAGGGCGGCAACCATCGTCAAACTATCGGCGAGAATTTTTTGACTAATTTCGGCTTCGAAATCATATTCCATATATAAAGCAATTAAATTTTGAAATAAATACCCATACGGCGTGGCATTAACGACCGAATCAAGCACCGCCATGATGGCACGACTTTGCGCCCGCCCATTGGGTAACTGGGCAATTTCAGCAATCGTTGGGGTTGGTGCCCCGTCGCTGTTAGCTTGCCGCCAAGCAGTTGTCCGCTGAATTCCTAATACGAGTAGGTTAACTTCCATCACCCGGCGGGCCGTTTGCGGCGATGTACTACCAAAATATGGCTGATTTAACATGCTGGTAAGCGTATGTGTGTCCATGTTCCATGACCTCATTTGTCTATGATGGGGGGGCAATTTTTTAAGGCAATTGTACTAATTAAATGATACATTTTTTTAGCATTAATTACCTTATATTTACGCTAAATCCTGCTGAAATATTAATCTTTATATTACAAGTGTGTAATATAAAAAAATCCAAAGGAAAATTAGCTTTTCCTTTGGATTTTTTAATTCGCTGATCACTTAATGGATTTGAACGATAAACCATATCTGGGAGGATATCTTTTTTAGGGGGGCGTGATCAGCAATTTGTGGCAGCAGAGCCTAGACGTGCTCAGCCAACCAAGTAGTTCCGCCTAGTCAGCAGGGCCTAGACGTGCTCCAAGCCCCCAGACAGTTCCGCCTAACTAGCTACCACTAAATGCCAAAACCGCATTTTGCGTTTAGCTGCGTTAGTGCTCAGGATTTACCGGTGCTGTTCGCACTCTTCTTCTTAATATTCAGCTTTCCAAATGCTTGCATCAACGGCAGCTTCAACATCAGCAATGTCAACACGGTTAACCTTGTCATCAATCGCTGCCTTAACAACAGCCATTGCAACATACTTAGAAGCTTGTGGCGCAGTTTCAACAGGTGGTAACAATGAAGCACCCTTTTCTGACAAGTCTTGGATATCAGCGATACCGTGGGCCGCAGCAGAAAGCATTGCATCAGTCACCGTGCTTGCCTTAGAAACCACGATCCCAGCACCCAAACCAGGGTAAAGTAATGAGTTGTTGGCTTGACCGATGTAGTAAGTTGTACCTTCAAATTCAACCGGATCTGAAGGTGAACCAGTAACTACCAAGGCATTACCCTTAGACCATTTGATAATGTCATCAGCTTTACCTTCTTGTAATTCAGTTGGGTTTGAAATTGGCATGATGGCTGGACGTTCAGTGTTGGCGCTCATGATTTCAACAATTTCTTGTGTAAAGGTGTTAGCTTGACCTGAAGTACCAATCAAAACAGATGGCTTAACGGCTTTAACAACATCTGTCAAAGTAGCCATTGGAGTTGAGAATTCGTCAGCTGGACGCGCGTAACGTGTTTGACCTTCCGTCAAGTTTTCTTGACCCTCAATAACTAAACCATAACGGTCAACGATGAAGAAACGTTTCATCGCTTCTGCTTCAGTCATACCTTGACGCATCATTTCGTTACGAATTTGGTCTGAAACCCCGATACCGGCTGTTCCACCACCAAAGACGACATAAGTTTGTTCCGTAACTGGCTTGTTTGAAGCGTTAGCAACGGCGTTCATTGAAGCAGCCATCATCACACCAGTACCTTGGATGTCATCGTTGAAAGTCGTGATTTCATTCTTGTATTTTTCCAAGATCACGCTAGCATTGGCACGACCGAAGTCTTCCCAGTGGAATAATACGTCTGGGAATAAGCCCTTGGCAGTTTCCACGAATTGATCGATGTAATCCCAGTATTCTTGACCAGTCTTACGGTTTTGACGGTTACCCACGTAGTTAGGGTTGTCGAGTAATTCTTGACGGTCAGTACCATTGTCAATTACGATTGGTAACACGTGATCAGGGTGGATACCAGCAGCAACCGTGTAAACGGCTAACTTACCAACTGAAATCATTACCCCTTGGATACCCCAGTCACCGATTCCAAGCACACCTTCACCATCAGTGATAACTAACATATCAACTTGTGGCATGTCCTTGCTGGCTTCTTTTAAGACATCAGCAATCGTTTCAGGGTGGTTAACGTCAAGGAAAACGGCGTCATTTGGACGAACAAAGTCATCTGAGAAACCACGTACGGCATCAGCAATTGTTGGTGTGTAAATTACTGGTAACAATTCTTTGATGTGTGAACCAACGATGGCGTAGTAAAGCACGCGGTTAGTGTTGTAAACAGACATCAAGAACTTGTTTTGTTCGTAACGGGTTGTGTAAGTTTCTAATTGGGCATATGTGGCTGCAACTTGTTCGTCGAGCGTTTGGATAGCTGTTGGCAACAAACCGTTGAGTTTGTAGTCCGCGCGTTCTTGGGCTGAAAAGGCGGTTCCTTTGTTCAATAATGGGTTGTTGAGTAAATCTTTTCCTGTAAGCATATCATTTAGCTCCTTTTGATTTCTATACCCATACTTTAACTGACTTAATGTGGTATAGTCAAAAATTTGCTATCTTATAAATTATTTTTATAGGTCGATTATCCCTAGCCGTATTTTTAACTAATTCCACCGGCAAAACACTTTTATATCAACGTTTTTAACTTTCGTGAACTAAAACGTAAACTTTTTGCTTAACGGCGATAAATTTTAGCGAAGAAATTCATTGAAAAAAAGTTTTATTTTTTTAGCCGTGCTGATTAATTTTGCAAAATAAGACTGCATCGCGGTAACAATCAGCCGTAATTAAGTAATCACTCAAATACGCTTCCTTTTTCCAACTCAACCGTCGGGCCACGCGTTGACTCGCTTCATTGGCAACATCAGTGATTAATTCTAAGCGGTGTAAGTGCATTTCATTAAAGGCGTAATCCATTACTTGACGCAACGCTATTTAAGTTCGTTAACCATGGGAACCACGGTGCTAAATATTGATAGTTTTTTTCAATTAAAGCATACACTTCACGCGCATCTTTGACCTTAACGGACTCCAAACAAACTACTTCTTGCACATTTTGTACTAACATCGGTCATGCCCCACAATCGTATTTGTTAAATTAGTTACATTATACCGGCTATTCTTAAATTTCTATCTATATTATGGTAACAGATATGTAAAGAAGTTTAAAAAAAATACACTAAACGCGGGCATATTTTTTTACAATTAGCGTTTTTTTCACTAATATTAAGGAATACATTATAACTTGAAAGGTGGAATTATTATGCATCGTATCAACAATATTGCTCCACAAAAAAATCAAACTGGAAGCGCATTTTTTATTATCACCCCGTTGATTTTATTAGCCTTGAATTGGCTTTGGGCCCAAATTTTTGCATTTGCCAATCATCAATTTCCCAATACCGCTAATATCCCGAGTACTTCACTTCAAGCCCTTATCGGCTTTGTTTTAAGTCATCTAGCTCAATTTGGTGGAGCCCTAATCATTTATTTGATTACATTTTGGTTCTTTAGTCTCATAGTCCAAATCATCCTTAAGCGACTTAGTAATTCATCAGCTGCCATTACTTTACGCTTACATTTCTTTAGCCCCACAATTTTAGGCTTAGTTTTATTAAATGCGATTGCCTTAGTCCCTATGACGATGCTTAGCTATCGCATCCCCCTAGCCAGTTTAATCAAGTTACCCGATTTTATTTCGCAAGTTTTATTAGAAAAATCAGCAATTGGCCTCGCTGTTACCGGTGGCCTTGTTGTTTATAGCTTAATTTTGATCAAATGTGGCCAAGTTATTCCGAATATCATGGCTGGGCAAAGTTTCCGCCAAGCTTTCAAAAATAGTTGGCAAAATGTCACTTGGTATCAAGTTTTACGTTTTATTGGCGCCGTTATTGCTAATTTAGTGGCGCTAGCTATTTTTGCCGCTATTTTATACGGTGTGCAAAAGCTGGTTGAAATCATCGCTCTACCACTAGCACGCCATAGTGCCAATGTTTTAATGGTTATCTTTACAGCTGGTATTTATGCTTTAACAACTTGGTTTATCTGGCAAATTAATCGCCATATCTTAAATCCTAATCGGCTGGCATTTAACTTGCGTCAGCATTTAGGCTTGGGCAGTCGCTTACTTACTGGGTTAATTCTCTTAGGTTGTGGGATTTTTGTCGTGACATCTGAAAACAGCTGGTTGCCAACTGTTAATCGCCAACCAATTGTCATTTCACACCGTGGAGTTAACGGCGACAATGGCTTACCTAATAGTTTAGAAAGTCTTAAAAACACCATTAAAAGCGCTCATCCAGCTTATATTGAAACTGATGTGCAACTAACCAAAGATAATCAGTTTATTATCTTACATGATACTAATCTCAAGGTCTTAACTGGAGTTAATAATACCCCAGCTGAGTTGACGCTTAACCAAATCACTAAATTAACTATGCATATTGATGGTGAAAAAGCCAAAGTCCCTTCATTACATGAATACCTAGATTACGCCACGACACACCATCAACCATTATTAATTGAGTTAAAAACTTCAATGGTGGCAAATAAGAAGACCCTAACCGCCTTTCTAAAAGAATTTGGCCCTGAATTAGCTAAAAACCACGCCATCTTACACTCACTTAATAAAAACTTAGTTCAAAATGTTAAGGAAAATGATAATAAAATCAAAATCGGTTTTATCTTACCTTATAATACTGATACCTTACCAAAAGGGAAGAATGCTTTTTACACCGTTGAATATAGTACGTTAACGCCGCAATTAGTTCGTGATATTCATGCGCAAAAGAAGCAAGTGTATGCTTGGACAGCCAATGATCGTCCATCAATGTATTGGTTATCCGTCATGAACGTTGATGCGATTATTACCGACTACCCTAGTCGCTTGCAAAGCATTTTAAAAGAGCAACAAAATCATCCGCACTATGGCGTCGCTTTATTACGCTATTTCTTTACCATTCAACATACCTTGTAAGCACATTATTTGAAATTTATTAAATTCATGCTTATAATTTAATAAAGATGTGTTAGCTAAAAGCTCATTTATTTAACGCATCAAATTCAATATTTATAAGGGGGTACTATTATGCATTGGTTATGGGTATTAATTATTGGAGCTATTATCGGGGCCATCGCCGGCGCAATCACTAGCAAAGGCCAATCAATGGGTTGGATTGCTAATATTGTGGCAGGTTTGGTGGGATCAGCAGTTGGTCAAGCCGTGCTTGGTAACTGGGGACCACACTTAGCTGGGATGGCTTTAATCCCATCAATTATTGGGGCGGTAGTTGTCGTCGCGGTGGTTTCATTCTTTGTTGGCCGAAACGCTGACTAACTTATACATTCTTAATGTGGGGGAAGTAAGATGGATTTTTTAAAATCAATTTTTAAGTTTATGATTGCAGCCACACTCCTCGTTGGTGGTCTTTTAGTTGGTGGCACTGTTTTTGCCGCTAAGAAGATTGATAAGGCTGGCGATAAGTTAGAAGAAACAATTCATGGGTAGCATACAGAGTGCGAGCACAGGCGGTAACCAATGAGGACTAACGCTACAAGCCAGTAAATGCGTACTTAGCATGTCTGGATTGTAAGTTAGCCGGAATTGGTTGCCTGTGCGAGCACGTTTTGATAGAGTGTGAAGCCAATCAGGGAGTAGCGAGCACTACTGACACATAGCAAAAGATACGATCTTGGTATTTTAGCTATGTGACGGTAGGCGGAACTACTTGGTTGGCTGAGCACGTCTTGGCTACATGTGCAACGTAAAAGGGAAGTGAACTTCATGGTTCACTTCCCTTTTTTGCTTATTAGTTCAAAATATTGCGCCCTTTTTTAGCACATACCCTACACCAAATTAATGTGATGCAAATCATCAACATCCCGCCAGTGCGCATCAAAACCATGACCTTTTTTAAAGAAAATTGAATTAGCGGTATTATCTAAATCACTTTCCGGATCATACGCCGCGGCTTCAATTAATGCCGCTTGATCTTGACATGGTTGATACCCTTGAAGTGCAGTTGTTAACCGCCCTTCATTTTTAGAAAATGAGGCAAACGTCGTCGGATACTCAAAGAAATTCGCCACTGGCACTGCCCCAATGACCGTGGCGTTGTCATTACTACCACTTATTAAGTTATCGACATGCCCGTGCATTTTCTCTAAATCGGCGCTCACACGGCCAACCAAATGTGCTGGCACAATCGCGGTGACCGTATACCATGGTTCCAGAAGCTGACTACTAGTCTTCATCAAGGCTTGCCGGATGGCCCGATTGGTCGCTTCCCGGAAGTCACCCCCCTTAGTTTCTGGCACATAGGCCTTCCCACTAAGTAAGGTGATCGTCAAATCCGTAATCGGTGCACCAGTTAAGACCCCTAAATGAGCTTTTTCAAAGACGTGCTGCTCAATTCGTTTTTGATAATTAATTGGTAATTGTTCACGTGAACATTCATTTTCAAAAATAATCCCTTGCCCCGGCTGCCCCGGCGTTAAACGGAGGGCCACTTCGGCATAATGCCGTAATGGTTCATAGTGGCCATAGCCAATACTTGCTTGGGTGATTGTTTCTTTGTATAAAATTGTCGGTGCTGAAAAATCAATTTCAAAACCAAAGCGATCAGCAAAGATCACTTTTAAATATTCCATTTGCAGTGTCCCTGTAACGTTAATGTATAACTCTTGCATCGCCGCCTTAAATTGGACATGCAACGTTGGATCTTCTTGGGCTAAGGTTTGCATATTTTTAATCATCACATCATTTTGGGTCGCATCATTTGTCAAGACCCGTACTGCTAGAATTGCTTCTCGTTTTAAATTAACTGGTTGGGGTAATGTATCTGCAGTAATCCCAAGCGTCCCAAAGAAACTCCCTGGCTGGACATCAATGCCCGTTACCGCGATAATATCGCCTGGCTGGGCCTGATTCACAGCTTGGTAAGTTCCACCTTGAAAATTAAATAACTGATTGATTTTTTGCTCATCGCTACCATCCGTCGTAATTTTATCCTTAGGTTCAAATACCCCTTGGATGACTTTGGCATGGACATAGCGATTATTTTTTTGATCATGGGTTATTTTATAGACTTGTGCCAGTGCATATTCAGCTGGTTCAGTCGTTAAAGTAATCACATCTAAGAGGGCTAACAAAGTAGCGACCCCGGTTTGTTGACGAGCTGAACCAAAAATAACTGGCATAATGGTCCGAGCTAGCAAAGCCGTATTTAATTTATCGGTGATGATTTGCGCATCGATAGTGGCCCCGTCAGCCGCCATTAAATAGCTAAACCAAGCTTCATCCAAGACCGCCCAATCTTCTAAAAAGGCCGTTTCATTTGACCAATCAACCAGCCCATCAACAGTTACTGGGCCTGGTACTACTGGCGCGGCTAACTTCTCTACATCCTCACGTAATTGAGCCGGCGTGGTCGTAATCATATCCATCTTATTATAGAAGAAAATCACCGGGACATCATATGCTTGACACAAATTAAAAATGGTCTCCGTATAACCCGTAATCCCATCGGTGGCACTAATTAGTAAGATAGCCACGTCAACAACTTGGAGACTTTTTTCCATTTCAAAGGTCAAATCCATGTGCCCCGGTGTATCAATAATCGTGTACCCTTGACCGTGATGTTCAAAATGGACAGGCTTACTCGAAAAAGTAATCCCCCGTTGACGTTCAATCGGTTCATTATCCATGAAAGTTGTACCTTTATTAACATTCCCGACGGCGGAAATTACTTGCGCTTGATATAGCAAGGCCTCAATTAAGGTTGTTTTCCCCGCATCAACATGGGAAAAAACACCAATCACTTTATTTCGTTGTTGCATTGCCACCTCCGACTTACTGCATTTACTTTGTTTGTAACAAAGTATAAACCTTAAAGTAGGTTTCAAGTCAAGCAACTACTTAAGTTCTAGCCAAACTTCAAAATAATCGCGATATTGGCCATCTTCATTAATCGACATTAAATATTGAAAGATAACCGTCCCAATTTGACTTAAAGTTAACCCACTTTGCGCTAAAAGATCATCAATCTGCGGTGCCTGGGTTTTATTGTGCCAAGTCACCCCGTGTAAGTATTGTTTAGGAACCACATCCCCCGCGCGTAACTCGGTTGTTGTGACAATCGGTGTGAAAATGCCACATGTATAACTATTATCGCCATGCACGGCCAGAATATCCGCCGATTTTGTCGGATCCGCAAGGTATTGTTGGACTGAGGCTTTATTGGTGAAATTAAACGTTTGAATTGGTAATAGTTGTTGGGTAATCACCGTTGGCTTTTGGGCTTTTAGGCTTACCAATTTTTGTAAGGTTTGTTGGCGGGTATTAATGCGGGTGATTACCTGTTGTAGTTCTTGCATTGTCGCTTCAAGATGATCTTTAGTTTGCTTAAACATCGTATCTAGGTCCGCTAATGTCATTGCTTGACGTTGCTTAAGGACGGCCAGTGGGACTTCTAAATCACGTAATAACATGACATTACAAATATCTAACATCGTTTCAAATGAGAATTCACGATAATTATTAGCCCCCCGTTCAAAGCGTAATAACCCCTGCTTGTCCCAATAGCGTAATGTTGATGCTGGGATTCCTAACGCTTTTGATACATCACTAATGGTTGTTATTTTATCCATCTTATCCTCCAAGACATGTACCTTGACATTAAACTAACTTTAATGTTTATACTGCATTTTAACATACTATTACTGCGCTTGAATTGAGCGGATCTATGGAATCAATACCAGATGTGCAACGGCCACTAATTTTCCCCAATACAAAAAGGGAAGTGAACTTCATCGTTCACTTCCCTTTTTAATTACTTATTTCACTTACCAGGTTTAGCTGGCTTGTCTTTAGCTTCTTTCAAGCCTTGGTTCATAACTTGCGCATAGAGGACATCCCCGGCGTGCCGGCCCGCAAAGTGGACCCCATCCGTACCTTGGAAAATCGCTGGATTCGCAGCCGCTGCTTTATCCCAATCAGCAATCGTAATAAAGTTGTATTTTTTAGCCAATTGCCGTTCCAAGACTGCTGATTTGGTTGAATTCCAACTTGCCGTGGCGTGTTGGTTATATGGCGTCATAAAGATCAATTTATGACCAGGTGCCAAATCATTAACGAGCTTGGTTGTTTGGACCGCGTAATCATCAAGCGCATTCGTCCCGATACAAATCACGACGTATTCACGTAAAATATGACTGCGTTGTTGGTTCATCATGACTTGGTAGGCCAAATTCATCGTCCGGTCACCTTCCGCGTCAATGCTACTATTAGCAACATGGGCCCCTAAGTACGTCCGCGTTCCCAACGTCACACTATCCCCAATAATTGAAACACCGGCGGGAATTCCTTTGACCGCCCCATCTTTACCTTTCGGTGCCACAGCCGCTAAAACAGCGTCATGGGTCGTCGTGATTTTATCGACATCTTGATAAATCCCCCCAACCCATAATGATTGTTCTAAACTAGACACTTGTGGCGCGCTCTTAACGACAGCCCCAAGATTAACTGTCAACACAGCGGCCACAATTAAGACCGGCCATTGAAGTTGTTGCCAAGTAAATGTTTGTCCAAAGGCATGGGCTTCTTTACCAGCAATTACGGGTTCTAAAATGTAGTATGAAATTGCTGATAAAATAATTGAAACAATCGTGGTCACAATTGCGGCCATCGTGTTCGGCATCATGTGTGAGAAAATCACATAAAGCGGCCAGTGATACAAGTAAACACTGTAACTAACATCGGCTAAGAAGGTCGCCCACCGTGGTTCATTAATGTTTGGCGTATGGTCATGCAATAACCGGGCCCCATAGATCATCGTTCCGGCAAGAACGGCCGCTAAAACCATCCCCCCTTGGTACGTCACAATACTGTCAAAGTTCATGACGTACCCTAAACTAATTAAGGGCATGAAACTCACCGCCATAATGCCCGCTGCAATTGGGGCATTTACTCGAGCGGTAACTCGTTTGTAAGCCGGAATATGATTTTTAATTCCCGTCATCACCCCGAGCACACACCCGATAAAGAATGGGAAACTGTGCGTCACACTTGAGAAGTAAACTGGTGAAAAGTCTTTTAAGCCGATTGCTCCAAGCGCCATTGTCATAAAACTTCCAATGGCTAAAATGGTGGCCACTGCGGCTAATAGACTCCGAAAGACGGCAACACTAGAGATATCCTGACTATACCGCCGACTAATTTTGGCAATAATGAAAGCGATAATCCCCCAGATAATATAGAAGTGCATTTCAACGGCCAATGACCATGTGTGAACGAATAAATGGGGAATAAATTTGTTTTCGTAACTCCCACTCGTCGCAATTTCAAAGTAATTGGTCGTAAAACTCAATGCCGCGGCAATTTGTTTACCAATTCCAGTCACAAAATCGTGATCGATTAGGTAAGTTAATGGCAACACGACTAAGACCGAAATAAATAGTGGGGGCACAATCCGATAAAATCGGCGTTTGTAAAAGGCCATTAATTTGAAATCATTAGCTTTAACAAATTCATCGACCATTAACGCCGTAATTAGGAAACCTGAAAATGTGAAGAACACATCCACCCCAATGAAGCCCCCGGTGAATTTGGTTTGGAAAAAGTGGTACGTTAATACTAAGATCAGTCCAGTTATGCGGACTAGGCTAAACCATTTAATGCGCATTTTTCAAAGTCCCATCTGCTAATATTTTTTGATCATATGTCTTATTGCCGACATGGAGTTTGACTTGGTCAACCAATTGGCCATTTTGGAAATCACTTTGCATTTGCCAACCTTTTGTGGCCGTAAAAGTCCCTAAGCCTTGAAAACGGCCGTCCGTAAAATTACCGACATATTGACCTTGACTTTGTACCGTTAACTTGCCCTGACCCGCAAATTTATGATTGATAACGGCCCCCGTATACACTAAATTGCCGTGATCGAGTTTCATCGTCGTATTCTGTGATTTAGCCGGTGTTAGACTAATAAAGCCTAGGACGACAATCCCGATGACAGTGCCAATTTCCGTCAGTAAACGTCCCTTTGATTTTTGCATTTACTACCCCTTTCATTCGTGCATTTTGTGTCGTTTCAGCGTGCTAACTTAGCAATATTATTAAAATAATTTCAATTTCGTGATTTAGTAAAATTCACTAAACTAGCATTGTAAACTACATTTTCAAAATAACCTTATCTTATCATAATTTAAGCTCGGCAACAATTTCAATTCCGCTAATATCAGCTTTAAAACACAAAAAACGGGCTGTCAAAATGACAACTCGTCCAATAATTGATTATTTTTGTTTCCGACTACGACCGGCTTGCCGGAAGTTAAAGGCTGCTAAGATGACATCCTTTAAATCACCTGGTGTATCTAATTCCCCATTTTCCAAGGCTTTAGCAACTGCCAAGCCCATCGAATTAGTAAAGGCATACGCGACCGTCCCATTAATGGCACCCCCAGTCACCGTTCCAATTCCGGGAATGAATTTAAATAAATTACCAACCACTGTCCGGGCAACCGTTGTCGTGGCTAAAGAACTCAAGATACCTTTAATCGCCCCTTCCGCAATTGAGCGATCATATAACCGATAGAGTTCAATAATCATCGCTGTTTGCCCAGGAATCAATAACGTGGCATCCGTAAAGGGAATTGGTGACACCGCGATGCCAGCTGCTGCCACGGCCGCGCCACGAATCGTTAACAATGCTTGTTGATTTTTAATGCCGTGTTTATTGTTAACCGGTGCGATTACATTTTTAATTTCTTGCATAATGTTCCCCCTTAATCCTTACTGTTAATTTTAACAAATATCCGAGTGCGACACCAACTGGGAGGCCTCGCGGATTAAGGTTTAATTGATGTACTCATTGATCGTGCGTACCAATTCTTCTGGCTGCTCCACACCCAAAACTAGCCGTGTAAATTCAGCATTCTTTAATTGAATTACCACTGGTTGGCTACTACTTTTAACATTAAAGAACGTTTTTTCACCATCTTTGTGAAATGTACCGGCCCAATAACCTGGTAAAGCGGTTCCCGGTGCCCTTAATCCTTTACTTTCGTGTAAAATACCAGCATCAATTGAGGCCCCGGCTACTTGTGCTAGCGGAAATTCAAGTTTATCTTTTAAAGCAGCTAGTTTGTTAACCCCTTGTGGCATAACAATTAAGGTTTGATTTTCAATTTTAACAACATTTTCCATGATTTATTCTCCTTTAGTAATAATACCGCTGTGTCTCAACAATGCATGGCCAATTTGGGCTTCAATATCAGGTGTTTGATTAGTGGCATACCACGTTTGAATCATTTGGGCCACTTTAGTGCTTTGTGGAGCTACTTCAAGCATAGCAATCAGTAACAAGCCCCACTTCAATTGGGTATCCTCCTCATGTAAACTTAACTCAAACGCGGCGATAAACATCCCTAATTTGCTGCCAAAAGTACTGTATAGACTACCACGTAAGAGCCCGGTTGCCTTAACAATATCATCAAGCGATGTCCCATTATAACCATTCTTAATAAACAACCAGCCAATATCATGTAACACGACTGTTGGATCAAATTTTCTATTTCTTCCCATGCCCATATTGTGATTATTTTTGACCGAATAGTCAAGAATAATTTCTTGAAAATTTTCAAGCTTTGAGAATGTCTTTTTTGGGTAACAATGTTTATTATAGTTCTTAAAAGTAATTCAATTATTAGGTCCTTATATATTGCTCATAACATGCTCACTAGCGGCAAAGGAGGCGCCACAATGAACCAAGTTACGTTTATCATTATTGCAATTATCTTAATCTTACTCGAAGAATTTGTCCTCGCTAATAATCGCTATTTCTGGCTTGGGGCGATTTTGCCTGTTCTCACAATCCTAGGCTTGGTTCTAATTTGGCACAACACCGCCATTCACACATGGTATGATTACGTCATGTTGCCCCTGTGCCTACTTTTCATCATCTATGCGTGGGGCTATGGGCGCAGCTTTTATCATAAACGTAAGAACCGTAAACTTCGGGCCCTGCAAATCCACAACCAATACCAACAAAAAACCGGTCTACGCTAATGCGCAGATCGGTTTTTAATCACTTATTTTTACGGTGCCACCAGAGTCGCACCAAATTGCCGATAATCAAGATCAGCAACAATCCGACCAAGAGGAACCCCCCAGGAACGTGCCGATTTTGATTAGCTAAATACAGCTGTTCAACGGCGGGAATCCGTAACACGAGCCCCGCAATCCCACATAGCATACTAATAAGATAAGTTGAGAAGAATGGCTTTTTTCCTCGAATACTCAAAAACCAAAGTGTCATTATCGTCATCAACACCACAATCACACTGGCACCCGTCACCCCGGCCATCGCAAATTGCCACGGAGTGTGCACCCACATAATAGCCACGGCGGGAACCATAAATACGAGTAACACCACCCCAGGCCATAACCAACGCCCTAATTTGGGGGCCTTAGCATTTGTTTGATAAATCGTGTGGGCAATGTATTTGAACGTTCCTAAAATAACAATTAAAACGTAACCAACAAGGATGAGCAATTGGCCCAAATCAAAGGTGGCCGTTGGGGCAACTAATAATGGTAAGAAAGTAACAAATAACAATACCGTTACGACAATCCCGGCAACTTTTAAAATTTCGCGCGTTGAAATTGGTGTCGCCGCTAATAACTCATCGGCGACTTGCTTAGGTTTTTTACCAAAATATTGGGCCGCATTCGTCCCCTCATCTTGAGCATCGAGGATATCATTAAGAATTTCTAGTAACATCGTTTCAATCTTAAATTCTGAACGTAGTAAACTCGCCAAGCGCATATAAACTAAAAAATCACTATAAAACTGCTCATTTTCAGGATTTAATAACTGCCGTAGTTCATTATTTTTTTCAATTAATTCACTGGTTCTCATCGGTTTGTTCTCCTTTAATTAAAATAAACCTTCCGTTAACATTTACAAGCGCATTAAAATACCAAAAATACCAAAACCAAGGCCCGTTAAATAAATTGGCCAGCTTTCTGATTTATCAATTTTAAAGTACCACATCGTGAGTGTTAGTAAAACCAAACCAATGATGGTAATACTTGGCCAGCCATTAAATATAAACCGCCATGGCGTCTTTAAGTAAAATAATCCCCAAACCGGTAGTCCGACCACCACGAAGGCACTTAATTGTAATAACAATTGCAAAAATTTATTCGTAATTTTTTGTTTAGCTTGATAAAACATTGTCGCTAAGTACTTAATACCTATGATAATTAGGCCAATTATGTAGACCGCTATCAATAAAAATTGGCCAACATCGAGAGTTGCTCTCGGATTAAGCAACGATGGTAAGAAAGCCAATGCTAGTAAATTCCCCACCACTAGGGCAATTAATTTAATAATTTCTCGCCATGACATTGGTTCAACCTTTAATAACTCATCAGCCACTTGCATCGGATTTTTACCAAAATATTGCGCTGCACTGATTCCTTCATCTTGGGCATCGAGGATATCATTAAGAATTTCGAGTAACAGCGTTTCACTTTTAAACTCGTTTTGTTTAAATGATTTTAATCGCATATAAACTAAAAAATCACTGTAAAACTGTTCATTTTCAGGATTTAATAACTGACGTAATTCATTATTTTTTTCAATTAATTCACTAGTTCTCATGGTATTATTCTCCCTTCACAACGCCATCGACAATCCCAACTAATTCGTGCCATTCACTAATAAATTTCGTTTTCTCGGCTAACCCAGCCGCAGTAATATAGTAATATTTGCGATCACGACCACTTGCAGCCGTGTGCATTTCGGTTGATAGCAACCCTTTATTGGTCATACTAGTTAATAATGGATAAATCGTACCTTTGGGAATTGCTAGCAAACCATAGTCATTCATCGCTTTGGTAATCCCATAGCCATAGTTGGGTTCTTTAGCTAAAATGACGAGCATAATTCCTTGGAGCACCCCTTTTAACAATTGACTTGAAACATTTTCTGCCATGTCATCCTCCTGCTATGGTATGTAATACATACTACTACACAAACCAATAGTATGCAATACATACCATTAAGAAAACATTAAGAAAAATTTGACAGCCGCTAGGATTATTGAAATAATTTAATTATTAACTTAAAGGAGATTATATGATGCTTCCAAAAGAATATTGGATTGAAAAACTCGGCTTAATCCCCCATCCTGAAGGTGGTTACTACAAAGAATTACCGGCCGCAAACGTTTGGTTAGCTGAGCAAGACCGCCCATTATACACAAATATTTACTTTTTACTCACCGCTGATAGCCCTTCGCATTTACATGCTTTAACGGCTGATGAAGTTTGGTACTTCCACTATGGCTCATCACTGCAAGTCCATGAAATTTTACCAGATGGTGCCTACCAAAAAACCACGGTGGGCTTAGATTTAGCCGCTGGTGATGTCTTACAGTACACGGTTAATCATGGGCACATTTTTGGCTCATCGGTTGCCGCTGGTGATGATTATGCGCTAGTTAGTTGCATGGTCGCTCCTGGCTTCACGTTTGCTGATTTCAAACTATTTAGCCAAGCTGAATTACACGCGCGCTTCCCACAACATCACGAACTCATTAATGAACTCGCGGTTGAAAAGGTTGACTAACTTATTTGCACACTAAAAAAACCGTCGAGCATGTTGCTCGACGGTTTTAATTTAGCAATATTTGTGTTGGTGAAGCCTAGGCAGTAGAGCCAAGACGTGCTCAAATGACCAGACAATTCCGCCTAAGTCAGCAGAGCCAAGACGTGCTCAAAGCCGCAAGCTGTTCTAGGCAGCTGAGCCAAGACGTGCTCGAATGACCAGACAATTCCGCCTAAGTCAGCTGAGCCTAAACGTGCTCAAAGCCGCAAGCACGGCTTTTCGCACTCTATTTTACCGCTGCCAATACTTCCGCCACCGTCCGGCTCTTACCCAAACGAGGGAAGATCACTTCCGTCACGAATTCGTGGGCGCGTAAGCTTAAGTCCGTCATGGCTTCAGGTACAAAGACCACGTTGTAACCAGCTTGAGCGGCTTCACGGGCTGTGGTATCAACCCCAATTGATGAGGCAATCCCCGTCAAGACAACTGTATCGATACCGCGACGACGCAATTGTGTATCTAAATCAGTGCCGTGGAAAGCTCCCCAGTTGTGCTTGTCAACAATCACAACATCAGCATCTTGGTTATCCTTAACATCAAGGGCCAATTCAGCAAAGCTTTCATCAGTTGGCTTAGCAGCCGCATGTGGTGCATCCGTCAATGGGTTGAAGCCTTCACGACCAGTGTTACGCACCCGAACTAACACAACGGTTGCCCCAGCTGCAGCAAAAGCGTCCGCCAATTCGTTGTTCCGAGCTACTAAAGTTTGACCATCGATTGGTGCGATATTATCATAACCCACGATTCCTTTTTGAACGTCAACAACAACCAACGCTGTTTTTGCTAAATCTAAGTTTAATGCTTGTGTCATAATTAAGTCTCCTTTGAAATTCTGACTTAATTATAACCATGAAACAAAATTCTGCGGTATTATCTAGCTCAAATGTAAGAAATTCATAATAAATAACATTACTTTTTTGAGTAGCCAATTTTAACCATTCGCAACCGTCAACCGCCCCCGCGTTGTCGTTGGTTGTTCAAGTTCTGCTAAAATTGCCACCGCCATCGTACCTGAAGTTGTAACTGATTCACCATTGGCATTAAAAAGCACGTCCTCAGTTCCATAGAGTGGTTTATCACTCGCTGGCCCTGCGGTGAACAATTGGGCGGGAGAGAACCCTACCCAGTTAACGTTATCAACTGATCGTAATAAGTCTAACTCGACCAATTGGGCTTGTGGTACGGCCCGCCATGGTAAAGTACTTTCATCAGCTAAAATTTCGTCAACCACCAAATGATCACCGTGCTTTAAACTACCGGCCCCCAAGATAAAGGCTACTCGTGGCATGTCCTCCCCCCGAAGTTCATGCACTAAGTGTGCCGCTAAATCAATGTGTAAATATGCGGTTGTTGGCGCTGTCGCAAACGCATCAATCACGACATCATACGCCACCAACTGGTCCTTCGTTAACGTAAACGCATCTTGGGCTAGCACTTCAATGCCAGCATTATCATGTGCTAATTGTGCTAACTTGTCTTGATTGCGTCCGTTAGCAACCACAGTATGCCCATGTTCGTGAGCTAATTTAGTAAGTGCGCTTCCGGCCATGCCAGTTGCGCCAATAATCAAAATTTTCATAAGTGTGCCCCCTAATTTAATTAAAATCCCCTTTAGTACACTACAAATATAACGATTCGCTTACTAAATGTCAACGTTCGTGGTAAACGTTTAACAAGTCCTATTATAACCTAAAAAATTTAATAAAGCACAAATAAAGACTCAGTATTTTTAATAATTTAATTTTAAAATTAAAAAGGCTTGGATTAAATAAAAATCCAAGCCTTTTGCCTAAAATTTAAAAAATTAGGCACTCTCTTATGCGTCAAGTTGGTTTTTAAAACCTTCTAATCAATGCGCTCTCTCACAATCGCAGTGACGCTTACCTTTACTTTAGCAGAATTCTTGATGGTTACGGTAATTATTAAGAAAATGCCGCAGAACTTAATAAAAGTAACCGTTTGCAAAAAATAAGTTGCCTACAACGGCGGTTTTAACTAATTATTTTCGTAAACTCACTAAATGACTGCGCATACAGAATAACACCACTAGATTAATTAATAGTAGCACTGCTGTCACCGCAAAAATTTCCTGATAACTAAAAATCCCCGAAATCAGCGCCCCAAGCATTGGTCCCACGACCCCACCGATTGCTTGGGCAGATTGATTAAAACTAAAAATCCGGCCAAAAACCTCACGCGGCACACTAACGGTTAAAGCAGTTTGCACGGCTGGTAACATTGCTGCACTGGCCATCCCCAGTAATAACCGCCATAGCGCTAATGTCCATGGATTAGTCACAAAATACATCGGAATGAAGAACAAGGTTGCCAAGATCAATCCACCAAATAAGATCTTACCGGCCCCAATTGTATCCATTTTATGGCCAATTTTACGGGCCACTAAAATCGCTCCAAACCCTGGCATCGCGGCCACAATCCCACTAACTAATGAGATATCGCCATGCCCGTGCATTAATTCGGCAACAAATAACGAAATAATTGGTCCCACGGACATGAGGGCGGTTTCCACCACCAACGTTGTCAACAAAAGGACCCAAATCAACTTGGTGTCACCCAAACTATGCCAAAAATCAGCCCCGTGCTTAATATTTTTAGCGGGAATTGGCGTAAAGTGTTCATCGGCTTTAAACCACGTCGCGATAAACACAATTGCCATGATCACCCCGGTGACAATAAATGGAATGCGGTAGCCAAAATAATTGGCCAAAACACCGCCAAAGAGTGGTCCTAGCAACGAGCCACTCACACTGGCGGTCATCATGTTAGTCATAACAACCCCGGATTCGCTTTTCTTCGTTTCACCAGCCATCAGCGCCGTGGCGTTATTAATGTAGCCCGAAAATAACCCTTGCACGAGCCGCAGTAAAATCACGAGCCAAACGTTACTAACTAAGCCGGTTAGTAAAATCGTTACCGTCATGACCCCTGAGGCCCGCAGACACATCAACTTCCGCCCTTTACGGTCGGCTAAGCTCCCCCAATACGGCGAAATCACCGCTTGGGCCAAATACGTAATCGCAAAGGCAATCCCCGAATACAAGTTCAATTCAAAGCGATTAAAGTTACCTAAACTGCCAGTGAATAATGATAAAAATGGCATCGTCATTGAAAACCCAAAGCCAGTCATAAAACATCCAAACCACATCGTATAAAATGTTGCACGCCATTGTTTGGAATTATAATCAGGTTCAGCGGCCATATTAATTAAACCTCTTACTTTCTTAATCGATGTAGCTTAAATTAGCATGTCAGCATTAAATAAATTACGGTTAACAATTCTTCTTTATATTATCTTAATATTTTTGTAATAATGCAAGTTTGGGCTTTGGAAATAAAAAAAGATGCCCATATTGGACATCCGCATAATTCACTGACTTACTTTTACTGGTTTACGCCATAACATTTGGGGCATCCCTAAGACGCGGTAAAGATATGGCCAGATGAAATTCGTAACGGCTTCAGCAATAAGCGTTAAGGCTAAACTAAGGCCAAACACCACGATCCCAATCACTAAGGCATACGGAATGGTCGCTTTACCACTCCCCAAAAGATGAATGAAAAATGGGTAGATATACATATCAACAACAAACGACATTAAGTAAATTGGTAACGTATATTTACTCAACCAACTAACCCATTTAGTTGGGCGGTTGGCTAGCGCATTAATTAACATAAATAACGCAAGTGATTGGACCATTACTAGTAATGATGGATAATTACCTTCTGCCCCACCAACAAATGGCGCACGGCGCAGCATATTGATGCCAATGCCAGCCACCGTCGTTAAAATTTCAACACTCAACAACCACTGCCAATTAATTTTAATGGGGAACTTCCGTAAGTAGGCCCCAATTAAATAGTAAACATATGGATATAGTTGGTAAATTACATGATAATTAATCGGGAAATTAATGCCAAACCCCGTTGATAGTGGTGTTGGTAACCCAACGGCCAACATCAAGACGCCAATCAACGCTAATAACCAATATTTATTCGCTTCATTAAAGCGCGCAATGAGCAAATTAATGAACGGAATCAACAAGTATAGCGTAGCATAAATTTTGACATACCAGGCATAGCCAATTAATTGGTACGTCCGAATACCATCCCAAATTTGGTGGACCGCTAAGGTTTGGTGCTTGATGGCGACTAAAATAACATAAGTCAACAAGCTACACATTAAGTATAGTAATAAAACTTTCCCGAGCTTAATGTAGTAATCATAGCTGAACTTCTTATTCAACATCAAATATCCGGTACACATAAAAAATAAGGGCACACTCGTAATAAATAATTCATAATCCGTCGCCATAAATAAAGCGACGAACCGACCAAACGTATTGGCAGGAATGGTATATTGGACATTCAAGCGAAAATGAACAAGTAAAACTGAAAAACACGCGACGACCTTGATGTAATCAATGCCGGCAAAATGCGGCGGTTGGAGCTTATGTAAATTAGGCATATTTCCATTTTCTTTCATTTAATTAATAATTAATTAATTTATTTTACTAGCCATTAATTATAAGTCAATTAGTTATCCTAAAAAAGAACCCGCTCGTAAGCAAGTTCTTTCATTTAATATCGTATTTAATTTTTAAATGCAGATTTACGACTTTAACGCCATTTTGCCAACGGCTTGACTGGCCTTTTGATTGGCTTGGTTACTACTAATCAAAGCTTGGCGTTGGATAAAAATAATTCCTAAATTTACCGCCAATAACAAGGCCGTAGCGACAAAGACAAATGCATAGCCAAGGGCCCCAGAAATCCCGGCGCCTAGTAATGGTCCCACAACGCCACCGATTGATTGAAAACCTTGGTTGTAACTAAAGATGCGCCCAAATGATTCGCGTGGCACATCAAGAGTCAAGATTGTTTGCACCGCGGGCAATAACCCGGCATTGGCCATCCCCAAAACAAAGCGCCAACTAGCTAAGCTCCACGGTGAACTGACAAAAATCATCGGTACAAATGACAGGATTGCTAAAATCAATCCCCCAACCAGAATTTTTTCGGGGCCAATTTTATCCATTTTACGCCCAAGATAGCCAGCAACTAACAACGTCCCGAAACCTGGCATCGCTGCCACAACCCCACTAACTAGCGAAACGTTACCATGGCCGTGCATTAATTGATTAACAAACAACGCAATAATGGGACTAATTGACATTAAAGCTGATTGAACGATCATCGTGGTCGCAAACATCGTAAAGATTAAGTTTGGTTGCTTAATTTCGTGCATTAATTCCTTAAAGGGCTTCATCGCTTGCTTTTCAATGGGCGTAAAGTGTTCTTTAACGTTGACAATCGTCAAAACAAACGCGACGGCCATCAAAATCCCCGTCACAAAAAATGGCACGCGATACCCGAATAAATCGGCTAAGGCACCGCCAAATAAGGGGCCGAGTAAATTACCAGACACATTGGCCGTCATCATTTTGGCCATGACTGATCCCGAATGATGGCGCCCCGTTTCCCCCGCCATCAAAGCTGTGGCATTGTTGATATACCCGGAAAATAACCCTTGCAGCGTCCGTAAAATAATTACCATCCAGACACTGGTGGCTAAGCCGGTCGCAAAAATAGTAAACGCCATCACACCTGATGCCCGTAAACACATCAACTTACGACCTTTTAAATCGGCTAAATTACCCCACAACGGTGAAATAATTGCTTGGGCTAAGAATGTAATTGAGAATGCGATACCCGCATACAAATTCAATTCAAAGCGACTGAATTGGCCTAAAGTACCAATAAATAATGGTAAAAATGGCATCGTCATTGAAAAACCCATCCCGGTGATAAAACACCCGAGCCAACAGGTTATAAAGGTGCGATGCCAACCCTTGGAGTTCTCTGGATCTCCTTGCATGTGAAATTCCTCCTAAATTTTATTAACGGATAACACTATACCCCATTTATGCAATTATAATCATCAATTTATTGATTTTCATTACACTTTCCAACGCGCACTTTTTATGTTATGCTTCCCTTAATATATTTATCGGTTGAAGTGATCTTCAAGAATTAACTAGTCGGGGAGCTAGTTGGTACTTGGCGATCACTTTTTTATTTGGAGGAATTTATGTTCGCAATTTTTTGTTTAGTTATCGCCGCCTTAATTGGTGGTTGGTTAGTCACTAAGGTTAACTTACCGGCCGTAATTGGCCAGATGTTAGCTGGTTTATTATTAGGCCCCAGCCTATTGAATCTTAGCTTGCCCATGGATTGGCTCCATTTAGCCAGTGAATTAGGCGTCTGGTTGCTAATGTATGAAGCGGGCCTCGCAGTTGATGCCGCAGCTTTAAAAGCCAATTTTAGCATTGCTAATCGGGTGGCGTGGCTCGGCGCATTTGTTCCCTTTGGGGTCTTTTGGGCGATTGAATTGTGGTTGCATCAAACATTATTAATCGCTAGCTTTAGTGGCTTAGTCTTTGCGGCCACATCAATTTCAATCACACTCGCGGTGTTAGGCACCCATCACCAACTCGGTTCACGCATCGGAAGTATTATTTTAGGAGCTGCGATTATTGATGATATGATCGCCATTCTTGGTTTAACCGCTGTCACCTTCGTAACCAGTGGCGCTGGGGTCAATTTAACCAACTTCTTACCATTAATTTGGTTTATCCTAGGCTTTATTAGTCGCCGCGTTACCCGTTTAGCCACGATTAATCACCACCTTATTACCGCGGCTACTTGGACAGTCATTCCGCTCTTTTTTGCCGGTATTGGGGCCCAAATTAACGTGGCAACTTTAATACCAATGTTTGGCCCGCTAATAATTTGGACCCTTATTGCGGTGGCCACCAAGATGTTAGGCGCTTATATCGCCAGCAAATGGAGTGGCTTATCAAATTTAACGGCCGCGGCAATTGGTAGTGGAATGGTGGCGCGCGGTGAAATGGCGCTAGTCATCTTAACGGCCGGCTTGGCCAGTCAGTTAATCACCACCAGCCAGTTTACATTTTATACCGCTGTTGTAACCTTAACGACGGTCTTGGCCCCCTTGATTATGGAACCACTATTTAAACGCTTACGTTAAAATAAAAAGGCCGGAAGAAAATTCTTCCAGCCTTTTTACTTTAAGCACTAATTTAAGCTATATTAAATAGTAATAAGATCCCGAGTCCGATAAAAATTACGGGAACTAATTTATCCGTATATTGTGCCAGTACCCATTTAATCGGTGGTATGCGGGCAATTAAAATTGACAGTCCAATCCAGCCAAGTGTTAGCGGGATAAATAAGAGTATCATTACCGCCGCGCGGATTGGCGTTGTATGTTGTAACACCGGAATATAGACGGCTAAGTTATCGCCGCCACCCGCTAACGTTAACCCTAGGATTGCCAGGACATTTTGCCACGACTTGGTTTGAACCGGGATCGTTTGCTCATCCCCAGGTGTGTTACGTAGATTAGTAATGAGCATTTTTAAACCAATTAAGATTGGTAAAATCCCTAACCACCGGGTCAGACTAGGTGCAAATTGGCTTAAACCAATACTAACGAGCCAACTAACTGCCCCAATCACTAGTATACCGGCCACTTGGCCATACATTACCTCGCGTACCCGCAAGCGCCGATTAATAATTTCTTCATTTAATAGTAGTAAAACTACCATGTCATCTAAATTGGTGCTAATAAAAAGCCCTACCGTTACGGCTAGCAACTGGAACATGGCCACCTCTCCATTTATTTAATAATATGTAACCATCGCTGATTAATATACCATAAAAGGTTTGTCCAGAGATATGCTAATGTTGCGCCGCCAAGGACATCGCTTGGATAGTGGTTACGCAAGTACACGCGTGAGGCGGCCACGGTAATGACCCAAACTAAACCAAGAATTTGAAAGACGCGGTATTTAGAGCTATGGGTTTTAAATAATGCTAAAAACATCAAAACACAAATGGCCGCTGTCATTGTATGAATACTAGGAAATGAATACCCCGTATCCAAAACTAATTGATGTAGTGGCCGGTGGCGCCCGACCAAGATTTTAATTACGGTGGCAATAATCACCGCCCCATCAAGCCATAACCCCATATATAAGGCATAGGCCTGTTTTTTAGCGCTAAAAAACAGATAGAGCATTATTAAGTTTAACATCACCAGCCAAATTGCCGGTTCTGACATGTAAGTAATTTCGAGCATCCATGGCGTATTGGGACTTAGTAAAGCCCCATGATCAAGGCTAAAGCCCCAGTTATCAATCCCCGTCGCATGGTGCGTTACTACCAAGAGCATTAACACGATAAAGATGAATGCACTAATGCCAATTTTTATTTTTGTTTTTTGCATAACAACCTCAAATCTAAAAAAGTTCAATAAAAGAACTTTACCAAACATTTACTTGATATTCCATTAAATGAACTTTAAAACCCCGAATTTAGTCAATCTTGAACCTTTTATTAGGCTTTTTGCATTATTTAATAATTTCATAAACTCACCGCGTTAATCCGTCTTTCGCTAGTACTTCGCGTAGCCCTCCCGTATACTTAACAACGTTTGTGAATTCAGTATCAAAGGAGATTGCTTATGTTATTACAAGCTTTGCTCATGCTAATTGTCGGGGTGGTCGCTGGTTTTGCGGGCGCCATTTTGGGCCTTGGGGGCGGAATTATCGTGACCCCGGTGCTAACGTTAGTAATGGGGATGGATATTAAATACGCGATTGGGGCCAGTATTATCGCCGTCATTGCCACGAGTTCTGGGGCCACCATCGCCTTTTTAAAGGATGACGTTTTAAACATCCGTGTCGCTATGTTATTAGAAATTTTTACGACGATTGGCGCTTTAACCGGGGCCATTTTGGCCGGGATATTCAATGCAACGGTCTTATTTCTATTATTTGGTTGTCTCCTAGTCTTCCAATCTTGGAATATGTACCGTAAATTACGCGGCACCGCAAGTGAAGTTCCTTCAACCGCCCATGATCCGCTGGCGGCTAAGTTACGGTTGAATAGTTCTTACTATGATAAGCAGCTCAAACAACAAGTTGATTACCAAGTCGAAAAAATTCCCGGCGGGGCTTTAATTATGTTTGGGGCTGGGTTAGCGTCTGGCTTACTTGGGATTGGTTCGGGATCATTTAAAGTCATGGCCATGGATGGCATGATGAAAATGCCCCTCAAACCATCCAGTTCAACGAGTAATTTGATGATGGGCGTGACCGCTACGGCCAGTGCCACCGTTTATTTCTTTAACGGCTCGATCAATCCCGTAATTGCCGTGCCGATTGCCTTAGGGATTTTAGGTGGTTCAACCGTGGGTTCACGCGTGATGCAACTCCTCCCTGCCCGCGTGTTGCGGATGATTTTCATCCCCGTCTTGTTAATTATTGGTGTGCAATTAATCTTGAAAGGTTTGGGGGTTAACATCTAATGCCACATGAAAACGATACTTTAAAAGCCGAATTAAACCAAATTGAGCGCACTATTGGAAAAGTTTTACGGGTCGGCGTTGGGCTTGCTGGTTTAGTGATGCTAATTGGCCTCGTACTCTTAATTATTACTGGCAAATCAGGCTACCCAGCCGACACTTGGCCAACTAGCTTTAGTAGCATTCTCACGGGGATGACCCAATTGAAACCAGTCGCGATTATGATGTTTGGCCTGTTTTTATTAATTTTGACGCCTGCTTTACGCGTGATCGTGTCAATTTTTGCCTTCATTAAAGAAGCCGATTATATTTATGTCGCCATTACGGTACTCGTATTATTAATCCTAATTTTCGCTATTTTTGTGGGTCATAGTTAATTAATTTTGATTATCAAGCAGATTATTAGGTATATATAGAATAAGTGCTATTATATGTTGTAGGGAAGGTAGTAGTCATCCCAAGCTATGACTTCCTAACTAGTTTTTACCCCAATTTACACTAGTTCATCATACGTCTGTCGAGCATGTAGGCTTTTGCTACATGCTCTTTTTTTTTGAGAGTGCAAACCAAGCCGGTAAGCAGCGAGCACTACTGCCGCATAGCAAAAGATACGGGCTTAGTATCTTAGCTATGTGACGGTAGGCACAGGTGCTTGGTTTGGTTTGCACGTTTTAGCTAGCTAACTAGCAATAACTTGGGTTTTGAGTTAGTAATTTGTTTCGTATATGCTTAGGGCTTGCAACTGGGTGCACGTTTAGCCTCACTTGCCTACTAGCGCAACTAATTAACCGTTTTCATAAATTTAAGTAATTTTGATACAAAACTAATAAATTTCATTAAAAAAATATTAAGGGCAGTTATTTAATCGCTTTTATTGGACTATTACCTCTTAATTATCGAACTATGTAATATAGCTGTAACTTTAATAGCATTTAACAGTAACAATAACGCGGTAAAATATACCTATATTAAAAAGACATTAAACAAAGTCGCAGGTTTTTAATCGATGCGCAAACTAAATTTAAAAAAATTAATATGTCTATCTGGGGAGATCATAATATGCATAATTCCATCAAGAAAACTGTTTTAACTACCATCGCTACTGCCGCTACTTTAGGGGTAACTGTTGTTGCAGCTAACGCCGACACAGTTACTGTTAAGTCAGGCGATTCACTTTCAGCAATTGCTTACCGTAACCACACTACTGTAGCTGACTTAATCAAGTTAAACCACATCACTAACCCTAACTTGATCTTCGTTGGTCAACGTTTGAACACAACTGCAACTAACACACCAGCACCAACGCCTGCTAAGACTAACGTGCCACCAGTTGCCCCAGCGCGTTCATCACAATCAAACAACAACGCTGCTACTACAGTTACTGTTCAATCAGGTGACTACCTTTCATTAATTGCTATGCGTAACCACACAACAGTTACTTCATTAATGCAATTAAACCACCTTTCAAACCCTAACTACATTTATGTAGGCCAAAAGTTGATCGTGCGCGCTGGTTCAAGCAATGTACCTGGTTATGCTGGTGCTTCTTCAAACCAAAACAACACCCCAGCAGGTGCGCCAGCTCCACAACAAACTTCAGCACCAGCTCCACAACAAAGCAACAACCAATCAGTTAGCCAACGTGCAGCCGCTGCTGCTCAATACGCGCTTAACTTCATTGGTACTCCATATGTTTGGGGTGCTGCATCACCATCAGCCTTTGACTGTTCTGGTTTAGTTACTTACGTAATGGCCCACTTTGGTATCAACTTGCCACACCAATCAGGTATGCAAGCTGCTGCTACTGACCGCATCCCAACTTCACAAGCCCAAGCCGGTGACTTGTTGTTCTGGACTTTACCAAATGGTACAGTTTACCACGTTGCTATCTCACTTGGTAACGGTCGCTTCATTAGCGCCCTTGAACCAGGTGTTGGTACACAAATCGGTGGTATGGCTCGTCAAGCAAACTTTGCTGGTCGTATCCGTTAATCAAACAAATAAAAAACCAAGTAATGAAAATTCATTACTTGGTTTTTTTGTGCCCTATTTAGAACTAGCTGCTAATTGACAATCCGCACATTTACCGATCAATTCAAAATGCTCCTGTTCAATGGCAAAGCCTGGTAAGCGTGTCAAAATCGCCGTAATATCAGGTTGTTCAATTTCAATAATCCGACCACATACCTCACAAATGAAGTGGGCATGTTTAGTATTATTGAAGTCACATTGGAATTTTGCCCGGACACCATTATCAAATAAGCGGGTTTCCACAATTTGGAGTTGTTCTAACTCTTTGATATTGCGATAGACCGTTTCATTGCTCATTTTGGCGAATTGTTCCCGCATTTGTTTGGTTAATTCCGCTAATGTTTGATAAAAATCTTTTTTTTCAAATAAAAGTTGTAACAAGGCTAAGCGTTGTTTAGTTGCCTTTAAACCGCCTTTTTTCATGATTTGAACGGCCTGATCCAAATCGATTTCAGTATTTAAATTCATTAAAAATCTCCTAAACGGTAATTTTTACTATTTACAAATAAACATTCTATGGTAAAGTTAAATAGTACTAATTACCATTTACTATATCACATCTTTGGTAATTTTAAAAATGCATATTTTGTTATAAAGAGGAGAAATCAATGTTTCATTCAAAAAAATCATCATGGCAATTATTAGCGGTCGGCGCCCTTGCCGTCACAGCCGCCTTTACCTTAGCAGCATGTAGCTCAAATAAGAGCGCAACTTCAAGCAATAATGCACATGCCATCAAAGTTGTTTCTACCGTTGACTTTTACGGTGAAGTTGCCAAAGCAGTCCTTGGTAACCAAGGTTCCGTTACTTCAATTATTGATAACCCCGATGTTGATCCCCACGATTATGAACCAACAACTAAAGTGGCGCAACAAGTGGCTGGGGCCAATGTGTTATTATCAAACGGGATTGGTTACGACACTTGGATGGATAAATTAGCCCAAAATAACAGTAAAGCAACGAACATTCACGTTGGTGAAGATATCGTTGGTAAGAAAAACGGTGACAACCCCCACCTTTGGTACCGTCAACAAACGATGCCTGCATTGGCCAATTACTTAGCTGCTAAGTTTGCCAAGATGGACCCTAAGAAAGCTGATTACTTCAAGGCCAACGCTAAGAAATACATCGCAACCCTTGCCCCAGTTGATCAATTAATCAGTAAACTTAAAGCTGGTAGCGATGGTAAAGGCGTTGATGTCAGTGAACCAGTTTTCACATATGCCTTAGACGAAATGAACTACAAAGTTAACAACCAAAGCTTTGCTGATTCAGTTGAAAATGGTACTGACCCTGCACCAAAAGATGTCGCAGCCATGCAAGAAGACATTATTCACCACAAGATTGATTTCTTCGTCCAAAACACCCAAGCATCTGACAAGACCGTTGTGCAATTAGTTAAATTAGCCCACGAACACAACGTCCCAGTCGTTGACGTAACTGAAACAATGCCAGCTGGTAAAGATTACGTGCAATGGATGACTAGTCAATTTAAACAAGTTGAAAAGATTCAAGCAAAACTAGGAAAATAATTTGACTATTTACCAATTCTGTGTAAATTTATAAAGATAGATATTTTTGTGGCGGCGGCCCCATTAATTCGGATGATGATTTTCATCGTCCGAATTTTTGTTACCACAACAGCCGTCGTTATATAATAGGAGGAATTATTTTGTTCGCACTTGAATTCATGAAAAACGCCTACTTTGCCGGAACCACCGTGGCAATCTTATGTGGGGTGTTGGGGGTCTTTGTAATTGCCCGCCGCTTAGCCTTCTTAGGGCACGCGTTATCAGAAATCGGTTTTTCGGGGGCAACCTTTGGCCTCTTGCTTAACTTCTCACCGTTAAATGGGATGTTATTAGCTACCGTCCTTAGTGCCTTTGCTGCTCATGGCTTAGGTGTGCAACGAGAACGGAGTGAAGTAGCCACCAGTGCTGTTTCGGCCGCTTTCATGGGGGCGGGGGTGTTATTTTTATCCCTTTCTAATAAAAACGCATCCTTTGCAACGAGCATCTTATTTGGGAGTATCGTCGGAATTAGTGTGCAAAACGTGATCCAAATTTGTTCAATCTCAATTATCGTGTTGTTGATTATGCTCTTAATCTACCGCCGGTTAAAGTTTGACTCATTTGATGCTGTCGGCGCTTCAATCCAATACAACAACACCAACTTAATTTCATTACTATTCTTAGTAATTATGGCTGTTAGTGTTAGTGTGGCGGCCCAAATTGTGGGCTCCCTCTTAATTTTTGTTTTACTTACTTTACCTGCCGCAACCGCGCAAATTTTCTGTAAATCAGTTAACAAAATGATTTTATTTGCGGTTATCCAAGCAATTTTAGGCGTTTGGCTTGGGTTAGCGCTTGGTTACTACACTAGTTGGCCAGTTAGTTTCTTCATTGCCATCTTTGAAGCTAGTGTTTACTTAATTTCCCGCATTGCCACGCGTAATAAATAATTTTATTGTAGTGAAAAGGATTGTGACATAACCCTTTTCAAGTACTAAATTGCTACCAAAACGCGCTCCAGAAGTCCGATATATTCGAAATACGACAAAATCCTCTATGAAGAATTTTCTTCATAGAGGATTTTTAGTGTATTTCTCGATATCGCCCGACTGCTGTCACAGCTCCTTTTATTTGCTTTCCGGTTATATTAACAGTTAGTTTATTCAACTTTAAGTTTTTCCTAAAAATAAGTGATATTTAACGGTAATCGTTGTATCATATAGTTATATAAATCATTGTGATAGTTTTGACAGCCTCAACTATCCAGGCGGGGGTCCAAATGCAAATAATCGAAGAATTTACCGCATCCAAGCGTAATAATCCAGCCCTGAACGAAGATGCGATTTTTCATAACGCCAATTATATCGCGGTTATTGATGGGGTAACTAATAAATCGACTAAGGGGCTCTGGTCACCATCCCCTGGCGTCCAAGCTCGTGAAACCTTAACGTTCGCGCTCCGACATGCTAATAAAAATTTTAATGCGTATGAAATGTATGCGTTTTTAAACGAATGTCTTAAAACACGCTATCAAGATATTACCTATTTTCGGGACCATCCCAATGATCGATTACAAGTAAATTGCATCATTTATAGTGTCGCCAAGCAAGAAATTTGGTTCTTCGGTGACTGCCATTGTTTAGTCGATGGTGTTTACTATAATAATAGTAAACAAATTGATACCTTGTTGGCTGATTTACGGAGTTTTGTTTACCAGGCTAATCATTACCAAAAAGTTTCTCCATTGGCAGAAGATCCCGGTCGCCAAGCAATCCTCCCCTTTTTAGAATTGCAAGCCAACTTAGCAAATACGACTTCTGAGTTTGGTTATTTAGTCTTAGATGGCATTGGGGCCTTACCAGAAAAAATTAAAATTGTGGCAGTCGCGGATGCGCAAACAATTGTCCTAGCTTCAGATGGTTACCCGGTCTTAGAAGCATCTTTAGCTGAAACTGAAACGACCTTGCAACAATTACGCCAAGATGATCCCCTCCTTGTGGCAACTTTTAAAGCAACCAAGGGATTCACTAGTAAATTAGCCTCATTTGATGATCGCTCTTATATTAAATTCACGCTTTAACTTGAAACCACTCATTAATTTTGAGTGGTTTTTATGCTCTATACTTCGAATGCTTGTTATACTTAAACTCATAACTACATCTAATTGGAGGAATTGAACCATCAAACAACCTAAATTACCGCATTTCACGCTTAATAAATACCTTAATGAAGATTTCTGGGCAACCCTGAAGAAATACTATAAAGAATTTATTGGAGTCTGGGCTTTATTTGCGTTCTTTATTATCCTTAATAGTGTGATTTCATTTAATGATACTAATAAGGAGCAAGTGAATATTTACCAAACAACGGAAGTTAAGATTTTGGATACATATCGCGATGGTCAATTAATGAACAACGGTAAAGCACCGGTTTTCTATCACATCTCGCTCCCAACTGGGAAAAATTTACGAATTCATATTGAAGCTGCCCCCACCCGGAAACAAATTAAATCGGGGAAAGGTTCTAAACTAGCCGTAACGGAAGGTAATCCATGGTTACGAATTGGCCAAAAAGTTACCTTATATGAAGTTTCCGTAATTCAAGCTGGTAAAAAAACGACCTCCGTCTATGCAACCGATATCGCCACAGCCCGAGCCCAACAAAAACGCTTAACCAATACCCGTACCCAAGCGTTATGGACTGTTGTGATTAATATGGTCCAATATCTCTTATTATCCGCATTGATTGTTGCTGGTGGTGGTTTATTAGCCAATCAAATCCGGAAAAATAATCATGATGATGACGACGGCGATGATGACGGTGATGCCCCCGTTGTTGCTAAT
This sequence comes from Periweissella ghanensis, assembly GCF_918814755.1. Taxonomy (GTDB): domain Bacteria; phylum Bacillota; class Bacilli; order Lactobacillales; family Lactobacillaceae; genus Periweissella; species Periweissella ghanensis. The sequence continues at coordinate 61,044 of NZ_CAKKNT010000001.1, forward strand.
ACCACTGCGGCCTATGTCCAATTACCGAAAAACTAAGTAGTTAAAATTAAAGTAAGCCCCTTTCTCATTTAAGGTTGCTTGCTTTTTATTTTAGCCAAGATCCTTAATTATACTTTTTTCACGACCAAAGTTTGATTAAAACAAAAAATAAATTTTGCCACCAACGCAAATTTTAATAAGAAAATCCATTTCAGTAAAAACGTTGCTATACCAACCTTTAAAGCGCTTTTAAAAAACCACCTATATAATTATTTTTAATAACCGTATTTCTAAATTAGGCAATTATTAAAATAAAAATATTTATATTAAAATTGACTTAACACCGTAAATTATTATAAAATAGTGATATTCATTTTAATATTTGATTTTGCTCTATTAAAACGAAACACATTTGCATTAATTTTGATTTATGCAACAAAGGAGATTTACCTATGCAATATTCACGCGAAGAAATGCTTAAAAGCGTTCCTCAAACTGGGTTCTTCGGACACCCACGCGGACTTGGAGTTCAATTCTTTATGGAATTCTGGGAACGTTTTAGTTACTACGGGATGCGTGCCATCCTACTTTACTTCTTATATGACAGTGTAAGTCATGGTGGTCTTGGGTTTGACCAAACTGTCGCCCAATCAATCATGTCACTTTACGGTGCCTTGATCTTTATGACTTGTATCGTCGGTGGTTGGGTGGCTGACCGTCTGGTTGGTTCACGAACAGCCATGCTTATGGGGGCCGTGCTCATCATGTTCGGTCACATTGCCCTTTCAAGTCCCGTTGGTGGTCGCGTAACGTTCTTACTTTCAATGTTCTTGATCATTATCGGTACTGGTTTATTGAAGCCAAACATTTCTGCCGTGGTTGGTGGTTTGTACGATAAAAAGGACCCCCGCATGGATAGTGGTTTTGTTATCTTCTACATGGCCGTTAACATGGGAGCGTTTGTTGCGCCATTTATCGTCGGAACTTTACAATCATCATTTAGCTACCACGCTGGTTTTGGTGCCGCAGCCGTTGGGATGTTCATTGCCCTCATGGTTTACGTGGTCTTCAACAAGAAGAGCCTTGGTTTAGTTGGTAAAGACGTGCCTAACCCCTTCTCACCTGAAGAATTCAAAAAATTCAAAGTGCGTTTTGGTATCGGTATCGTTGCCATCATCGCCATTCTTGTGATTACTCACTTAACTGGTACATTAACTTTCAACAACTTCTCAATCTTTGTTACGGTCCTTGGGGTGGTCTTACCAATTGGTTACTTCGCCACAATGTACAAGAGTAAGAAGACTGATAAAGTTGAAAAGTCACGGTTACTTGCTTACGTACCAATGTTCTTAGGTGCCGTAATGTTCTGGTCAATCCAAGAACAAGGTTCATCAATCTTAGGTGCCTTCGTTGATACTAACACGCAACGTAACTTAAGCAGCATTGTTGGGATTCACTACACAATTCCAGCAGCGTTCTTCCAATCAGTTAACCCATTGTTGATTGTTATCTTTGCCCCTATTATTTCAGGTATCTGGACTAAGTTAGGTAAAAAAGGTCCTTCAACACCAATCAAGTTTGCTATCGGTCTTTTCCTTGCCGGTATTTCATTCTTAATCATGGTTATCCCAACAATGGGTATGACTAGCAAGACTTTGATCAACCCATTCTGGATTATCATTAGTTTCGCCATCTGTGTTATCGGTGAACTTTGCTTATCACCAACTGGTTCATCAGTTTCTGTTAAGCTTGCACCAAAGGCCTTTGAAGCCCAAATGCTTTCATTGTGGTTGTTAACTGATGCCACTGCGCAAGCCGTTAACGCCCAATTAGTTCGTTTATACGACATCTGGTCAAAAGCAACTTACTTCGGTTTCCTTGGAGCCTTAGCAATTGTGCTTGCCATTATCCTCGCACTCTTAAGCCCATGGGCTGTTCGTAAGATGCAAGGTATTAAATAATTAATATCAAAAAACTCGTAAGCCGCGGCTTACGAGTTTTTTTTGTTGCTTATAATTAACGACCAATCGCCCCGACTAAACGGTTGGTATCGGCATACCGATCACGTGAATGTAAGACGACCGTAATGATGCGGTGGTGCCCAGGTAAAACACTCGTCCCAACAAAGACTTGACCAGCGGCTGGTGTTGTGCCCGTCTTTAAACCATCAATTCCATGTTTAGGGTTATAATACGCCCCAAATGGTAAATAATGGTCCGTTGAATACCGGCGAACCCCATTGACCCATTCATAACTCATTGATGAAAGCTGCAAAATCTGTGGGAATTCATTAAACAACGCTTGAGCCAACATCACCAAATCATAGGCTGACGTCGTGTTACGGCCATAATAAGGTGCCCCGGCTAGTTGGAGGTTAAAGCGCGCAACATCGGCGACATCAAGTCCTGAAGTGGTATAATAGCGCGTTTGATTTAAACCCAACCGCCGTGCATTCCAATTCATCGCATTAATCATGGCTTGGTTGGAACCAAATGCCCAGCGCCCTAATGCGGTAATACTTTCATTGGATGATAAAATCATCGCATTTTGGGCAAGCTGTTGGGCACTATACGTCCGCCCTAACACGAGTGGGGTTTCACCAAGCGCTGGGGTCACGCTCATCCGACTAATGCCCCAGTAATCAATTTTGACTGGACTCGACCATTTTAACCATGGATGAGCCTTCATTTGCCGATAAATTGCATACATCGCCATTAACTTACTAGTTGAGGCGCTATATTGCCAACTAAACGGTTGTTTGGAATAAACAAAACTATGTGCCGTGTAATCATAAATCGCGGCACTCGGTGCTGAGAGATACGGTATATTTTGAATCCGGCCATATTCTGGTTGCGGATTCTTAATTTCAGCCGCATGAACCGACTGCCCAAGCTGCCCTTGGATGGCCCCACCAACTAAATTAGCGGGAATAATTGCGATACTAGCTGCCACTAGGATCGTCTGTGCTACTACTTTGATTGTCATGCCTGTGCCTTCAATTCCATTTTTTTACTTACAAGCAATAATCCTAGCATTTGCGTGTTACGAAATGGTTACACTTTTTTAACTTTTTTATAAATTAATTCTTATACATATATCTTTTAGTCATATTAGAATTAACCGTTAACATATTAAAATAAAAATACCCCGGCCGAATTTGACAAATTCAGTCGCGGTATCCATGGCTAGCCAGCTTAGCGTTGAATGGCGGCTAACAGTTTATTCGTATCATTAAAGCGATCATTTGAGTGCATCACAACCGTAATAATACGGTGTTTACCCGGTAACATACTCGTCCCAACAAAGACTTGACCAGCCGCGGGCGTTGTTCCCGTCTTCAAACCATCAATGCCATGTTTCGGATCAAAAAATTCAAAACCTTTTAAATAGCGATCGGTTGATTGGTGCACAACATTATCAATTGTCACTTGAGGTAAGGCCGTTAACTGCAGAATTTGCGGAAACTCGGTAATCAGCGCTTGACTCAGCATCGTCAAATCATAGGCCGATGAAGTATTACGCCCATCTTTTGGCGCCCCGGTTAATTGAAGCCCATATGGCGTAACGTCATCAACATCAAGCCCCGAAGTTGTGTAAAAATGCGTTTGCGTAAGCTGCATTTCTTGGGCTTCGGTATTCATCGCCTTAATCATCGCATCATTTGAGCCAAATGCCCAAATACCCAAGGCCGTAATACTTTCATTAGATGACACTACCATCGCATTTTCAGCCAAGGCTTGCGCGGTATACGTTTTGTTCAACGTCATCGGAATTTCACCTAAACCGGGGACTGTACTTAACTTGACAATTCCAGGATTAGTAATTTTAACTTGATCTGACCAGTGTAAATTTGGATCAACTTGGAGCCGTTTATAGATAACATACATCGCCATTAACTTTGAAGTTGAAGCATTGAACTCTTGGTTATGGGCGTTTTTGGTAAAAATAAAACTGTGTGCATCTAAATCGTAAATTGAGGCACTTGTGGCAGTTAAATTCGCAATATTTGCGACTGGTTGATATTCGGGTTTAACATATGTAGCCTCAGCAGCTGGGACCCGCTGAGCGGTTTTTTCAACGGGACTAGCCACTGTTGTAACGCTTTGTTCATCGATATTTACGGCGATAATTGCCGCACCAATGACCACAATCCCGCTTGAAATCCAATATTTTAAATGCATTATTTTATTTCCCTGATATTTATTTTTAAATATACTTGCACAATTCAATCATTCTAGCATAAACATATTACACCAAGGTAACATTCGCAAATAAAATTGATATATTTTAAATTAAATCAATTTACCGGATTTAACCTAAGTCGTCACGTTTATCTAACCCAACACTATCACGTTCCACTAACGTTGATGCGACCCGTACCCGTACTGGGGCTTCCGGTGCCCCTTGTAAGTGAGCGGCCGCTAAATTAAGCGCCACTTGCCCCATCATCGCCGGATTAGGTTGGATAGTGGTCAGTGGCGGCATCAAAAAGCGAGTCACTTCCAAATCACCAAAGCTTACAATCGCCATTTGCGTTGGCAACGTGATATTTTGGGCCTGACAGACATGGTAAAGCCCCAAGGCAATTTGATCAGACGCTACAATCATCGCTTGCGGTAACTTCGCCCCTTGGGTAATTAAAGGATTCAGTGCTTCAATCGCCGTCTGCGTAGCCCCGTCAGGTAAAATTAGCGGCGCCATTGGTAGTGCTAAATTATGCCGTGCCATCCACTCTAGATAGGCGGTATACCGGCCATCATCAATAAATTCACTGGCCATTCCTTGGCGATTAAAAAGCGGCATGCTAGCCCCGATAAAGCCAATTTCACGATAGCCGCGCGCATATAAGTAATCTAACAAATGATGCGTTTGTTGGGCAAAGTCATTGTACACTGTATCATACCTTTGGCCCGGCCGGTGGTCATCAATGACGACTAAGTGGGGATTTTGTTGCCAAAGATACGTACGTAATTCATCATCAATTGCCCCCACGACAATCACTGCGCCACACTGCTTTACTAATTGCCAATTTGGGTGGGCATCACGCAATGAGAATAAAAAGGCCAATTGCAAGTGTTTAACCGCTGCACTGTGTTGTAAGCCGTTTCGAATGGCCCCCCAATACGGGGCATCCAGTGCGGACTGTTCATCGTCCGTTAGCGTAATGACCCCAATTGTGGCCTTAGTAATCCGTTGCCGGCGCTTAATCAGTGGTGCTTTAGTCGGCGGCGTATAATTTAACTTTGCTGCTGCCGCTAGCACGCTTTGCCGGGTCGCTGCCACGACTTTAAATGTCGGATCTTCATTTAAAATTCGTGAAACAGTCGCTGGTGACACCGCTGCCGCGTGGGCAACATCGCGAATGGTAGCCATCGTTATTCTCCTTTAAGGTTCGTTAAGTCGCACACACTATTACGCTTAATTAATTGGGATGCCACTTCCACTGTCAATCCTGGTTGCCGGTGGTCATTAATTTGTTCGCTTAGCAAGCGTAAGGCCATTTGCCCCATCATCCGGGTTGCTGGCCGAATCGTCGTTAATTTTGGCATCAAAAAGCGGCTATACTCAATGTCATCAAAGCTCACAACACTAACTTGGGCCGGAATTTGCCAGCCATTTTCTTGTAACATGTTATATAAAATTATGGCAATCGGATCAGAATTCGTAATAATCGCGGTTGGCGGTGTGGGCAAGGCCATTAATTTTTGCCCACTCGTAATCACGGCTTGAATTTCCCACGTTGTCAAAATTTCACAGTAAGCTGGGTCAGCAAGCCCTTGGTGCTCCATCCAGCGCTGGTAGGCGCCATGCCGTTCATTGGTAACCCACGCCGTTACTTGGCCATCTGCATCATACACCGGATTTTTAACCCCGATAAACGCAATTTTCCGATGGCCTTGCTGATACAAATGTTCTAATAAATGGGTTGTTTGATAGTCAAAATCATTATGCACGACATCATAATTAGGTAATTCCCGATGATCATCAATGACGACTAAATGCTTATTATATGTACTAATTGTAGCGAGTAATTCATCTGCAAATGTCCCGATTAAAATGACGGCATCATACCGGCTCAAGGCCGACCACGGCTTCTGTGCAGACTGTAAGGTAAATAGATAATCAAGATGAATATGTTGTGCTTGGGCATTTTCATCTAAGCCATTCCGTAAGGCTAGAAAATACGGATCGGAAACTTCATGGCGCTGCTCATAACTCGTAATCACAGCGATATACCAAGGATGTGATTTATTCTTTTTCACATCCTTTTGACCGCGCCGTGCTTGGTAGCGATACCCTAATTTTTGAGCGGCCACCAAGACACGTTGCCGGGTTGCTTGGGTAACTTTTAGCGTCGGATCTTGATTAAATATTCGCGAGACAATTCCGACTGACACGCCCGCATCGGCAGCAATATCGCGCATACTTACCATTTTTAACCCCCTCTTAAAAATGCTCACCTTTTAAAAAGTGAAACCGACGGTTCGCGTCGCTTTCACTTAAAAGATTTCATTTATTTACTTTTGATGTATTTATAAATAATATCATAACTTTTTGGGGTATCGACTGCAATTGAAATTGAACCAAATTCCGGAATATTAACACTATTGGGCAAGTTCTGTGGCACAAGCATCATTGTCCCCACCGCCGGTTGCTGATTGGTGTCCTTGGGCTGCCCAACAAATAAGCCATGCCGATTTGAGTAAATTTCCACTTGGCGACGCGTAACTGGATCAACAATCGTTACCGCAGCTTGCTTTAAATCCGCTGGTACGATAAAGGTAACGCCGCCACATGGGAGGCGACCTATTCGGCGTAATCGGGTAAAATCTAACGGTGTGTCCCATTCAGTTTGCACCAGCCCCATTGGTACGCCTAGCGCATCAACAACAAGCCTTTGCGAACCATTAATTTGTAAGTGCCAGTCGCTACTATCCTGCGTTTTACCAAGTTGAAAGCATGTATTTAGTGTCGGGGCAAACACCCCCGCCTGCTTGGTTTGGTGGCCTGTGAATGTCACATGGACACAATCATCCTCTGTCAAGCGATAGGTTACCGTCGTCAGTAAATCACCTGGGAAGCCATCGAACGCTTCTTGTGCTTGATAAGTCAGCGTCACACTCCCTTGGTTGGCATCCGTCGTCATTGTAAACATTTGCTGATCAAAGCCATGCGGACCGCCATTTAAAGTGTGTTGATAATAATTCGTTGGTAAATTCCAAACATCCGCTTGATAGACAAACCGACTTGCTTCAATAATACCAGCCACTCGGCCAATGACATGGTTAAGTGCGCTGCTATTATAGCCACTGGCGCTAGGCATAGCAGTTGATGGTGTTATCAAATTAACGCGTTCATAGCCATCGAGCACAGAAAACTCCTGCAGCATACCACCAAAATTTACCACCGCTAAGCGCGTTTGGTGGTGATTTTCGAGTACAGCGCGCACCACTTGATGACCACGGACCGTTGCGATACCCGATGTCGTTAAGTGCATAACTCCCCCCATTATCATTTAGTTGTATTAGCCAATAACTTTTTTAATGTGTTTTAACCGGGCCAATCCATTGTGCCCCCGGACCAATTTCAACATCATAAAAACTAGCATCATACCCTAGTACTTCGTAGTACCGCGCCCCCACTTGCTGCTCAAATTGCGCCCGCCGTTTTTTAGGAATCAACGCCAAGGCATAACCGCCAAACCCCGCCCCAGTCATGCGGGCCCCTAAGACCCCCGGAAACTCTTGGGCGGCCGTTACTAACGTATCTAGCTCAAGTCCGGTTACTTCATAATCATCACGTAAGGAAGCTTGCGATTGATTTAACAGCGCCCCAAATTCAATTAAATCACCTTGCGCAAGTTCACGAACTGCCGTAATCGTGCGCTGATTTTCACTCACAGCGTGGCGGGCCCGTTTAACCAAGGTTGGATCTTTAATCAAGGCTTGATTAGCAGTGAATGTCGCCATATCAATATCGCCAAGACTGTTAATTGATAATTTAGTTTGTAATGCCTGCAAGGCCGCTTGGGTTTCGGCGACCCGCTCATTATATTTGGAGGTCACCAAACTACGTGGTTTATTAGTATTCATCACAATTAGTTCAAAATCACGTAAAATTACGGGGACTAACCGATACCCTAACGTATTAGTATCAAGAAAGATGGCTGTATTGGGTGCCCCAAAGCCGACTGAGAATTGATCCATCAGCCCAGTTTTAACCCCGACAAAGTCATTTTCAGCTTGGTGCCCAGCCATCACTAATTGTAAGCGGGGAATTTTTAAATCAAACAACTTTTGGACCACGACGCCAATTAGTAATTCTAACGATGCTGATGAAGATAATCCAGAAGCAATCGGAATATCCCCATCAATGGCTAAATCAAAACCAGTTTCCAGGTGATAGCCTAATTCGGTTAAGGCTTTTAAGACCCCCTTAACATAATCCGCCCAACTGTGGGTCGGCATTTTATTAAAATCATCAATTGCAAAACTAAGCATCCCCAAATCCGGAAAATTAGCGGAATACAAACGGACAAGTCGATCGTCACGGCGCCGGGCCACCCCATATGTGCCGAGCATCAAAGTAATTGGTAAAACATGACCGCCATTGTAATCCGTGTGTTCACCAATGAGATTAACCCGGCCCGGCGAGAAAAACATATCCGTTGGTATCGTACCAAATTGGGTTTCAAAGGTCGTAATAAGTTCATGTAAATCGCGCTGTTCCATCATGCTCCTCCATTTTCATCAATAAAGTTGCTTTGTGACTTGATTACGCCTTCAGTTTAGGCTAAGCGGTGTTAGACGTCAATGTAATTTCACTATTGGTATAGCTACCAGTAACTGCGAGCAAACCTTAACATTCCTCATAATTGGCTAATACAACCAATCATTTATACCAATAAAACTTGCCAACGGTTAATTAATTTCAGCATAATTTAAAGTGGCAATTAATAAAAAAAGTTAATCGGTTGTAGACCAATTTGTGAATTTGTTAGCAGCAAGTTGTCGTATACAAAAAGCCGCCGTAAAGAAAAATTCTTCAAGGCGGTTTTAGTTAGAGCGATAGTAGCGATCCTATTTTGTTTACAAAATTTTGGCTAAGAAATCTTGGGCCCGTTCAGTTTTAGGGGCGGCAAAGAAAGCTTCGGGAGTTGCATTTTCTTGGATAAAGCCATCAGCCATAAACCAAACTTTGGTAGCAACTTCCCGGGCAAAGCCCATTTCGTGCGTTACCACGACCATGGTCATCCCTTCATCAGCTAAGTCTTGCATAACTTTTAAAACTTCACCGACCATTTCTGGATCCAAAGCTGACGTTGGTTCATCAAATAACATTACTTCGGGTTTCATCGCCAAGGCCCGCGCAATCGCAACCCGTTGTTGTTGCCCCCCAGATAGACTACTTGGGTAAACATCGGCTTTATCAGCTAAACCAACTTTAGCCAACAATTCTTGAGCCACTTTAGTCGCTTCATCATTGCTAACTTTTTTAATCTTCATCGGTGCTAACTTGATGTTTTCAAGGACACTCATATTGGGGAATAGATTAAATGATTGGAACACCATCCCCATGTTCATCCGTAAATTATCCAGTTGTTTGTCGTTTAACTTGGTTAAATCTTGGCCATCAAAAATCACTTCCCCAGCTGATGGGGCTTCAAGCATATTTAAAGCGCGCAAGAAGGTTGATTTACCAGCTCCTGAAGGACCTAACACGGCAATCACTTCACCCTTGTTGACCGTTTCGGTAATATTTTTAATGACCGTTGTGTCACCAAAATGTTTTTCTAAGTTTTTAATTTCTAATACTGCACTCATCACATCGCACCTCGTCATTTATTGTTATTTGTAAGTCTATCAATTAAAGTGTATAAAAACAAACTAAAATCCTCTTATGTGCATATTTATACAAAAACACTGTGAATATGCTTTTTATCTCGTATATAAACACTAATTACACCGCATTACAAATTTACTTACTTATAGTATATAAGTATAGCGATTTTTACCCCACCACTCAAGTAAATCGCGACAATTCCTTCCAGTAGACCAAGCTAGCCTTGATACAACAAAAGCCTCCATGATGAAAACTCTTCATGAAGGCTTTTCACGAGCACCCAACTACTGTCACCGCTCGGTTTAACTTATTTGGCGCGTAGCCGTTGGTTAACAACTAAGAAAATCGCGGTTACGACCCAAATAACAATTGTTGAAGTTAAAAATAATTTGTCATATGTGGCGTAATCAATAATCACGGCCCCAAAGACTGGTCCGATTGCTCGCCCTAAAGCTCCCGCACCGGCGACCATCCCTTGGAACTTACCCTTTTGTGAATCGGGGGCAAGCATATTAACAAAGGTTGCAACAGCTGGTAAACATGCAATTTCACCAATCGTTAACAAGGCCATTGACGCTACGAAGAACCCGTACGTATGTTGGGCAAAGGGCAAGATCAAGAACGACGCCCCAATTAACGCAAACCCAACATATAGCCGCATGTTGATGTGACGGAGTAAGAAGGCATCAAAGTACGTCATAATTGGTTGAATTAAAACAATCATCACGGCATTAACGGTCCACATATAACTGTAGTCCTTGACCGTAAAGTGATTGGCAACCATGTATGTGGCGATATTACTTTGCCATTGTTCATAGAAAATCCAGACAATCATCAATAATGCTAATAACGTCATGATGCGCACTAGGCTTGAACGTTCTAAGTAATCCCCACCACCATGGTAGTTACGGGCAATATTACTTTCTTGTTCATGACCTCGATAAGCAACTAACACAATGCCAAGAAGAATCACATATAAAACGGTCGCGGCGCCAAAGACAATGCTAATTCCTAAATGGAGTAAGAATCCAACCATTAAAGTTCCAACGACTAACCCTAAATTACTCATGAAGTACAAGACGTTATAGACATAACTAGGAGTCTTGCCTTCAACCATCGTCGCAAACGAATTGACCGCGGTCACAATTAACCCATTCCCAAAACCAAGGAGAATTAACCAAAAGGTATAATTAGGCCACTGGTGATTAAAAATTAACATCGCACTAGCAAAGGTTACCAGCACGGCCCCGATTACAACGGTGTAATAATGGCTCCAATTATCATAGAGGTACCCTCCGATATTTGTTCCTAGCATGGTAAAGATTGAATTAATGAATAAAACGATTCCCGCCACCGTCAAACTCTTACCTAAGTAATCATGCATGTAGATTGTCGTTAGTGGCCAAATGAAACTGATTCCGGTATTACTAAGAAATGATCCAACAAATAATGAATATGCTGAAATCCCTTTTTGTGATTGCGCCATTTTAAGCTCCTCTCCTATTATTTCGGTATCGCTTGTGCATTAAGAGAAACCATATTGTTTAAATTATAACGAAAATACTGACTATTATACAAGGTATCCTTTAGAATTTCTTTAATTATCATCTGATTATCAGTCTGTGCTTACACAATTTTAATTAATACAGATTAAAAGGCTTACTGCGTAAAAAAGGGGTTGTGACATAACTCTTTTCAAGTACTAAATTACTGCCAAAACGCGCTCCAGAAGTCCGATATATTCGAAATACGACAAAATCCTCTACGAAGAATTTTCTTCATAGAGGATTTTTAGTGTATTTCTCGATATCGCCCGACTTCTGTCACAGCTCCTTTTAAAACGTTTTAATATAATGACTGGTAAAATTGGCCCCCTAGATTACGTTGGCGCAACATCACCGCCAACGTCATCACTAAGGTACATAATGAGACTGCCCACATCCAGACGTATAATAATGGCGCCTGGAAGCCAAGCTTCAAGCCCCCTTGATAATTAGCCGGTAAGCGGACCGCGACTAAACCATCTTTATTGTGGGTCGCTTTAATATCAGCATGCTGCCCGTTAGCTAGCCGAATGTAGTAGCCTGGATAGTAAACTTTTTTGAAAACTAAATAATTATCCGCCCCGTTAACGGCCACATTAGCACTAATTAAGCGGTTCGTATTCTTAGTCGTTGTGGTTACATCGGCTGTCGTGACATTGTGCTTTGCAATAATTGCTGCCGGGTTAGTTATAATGTTTTGGTGTAAATACACCCCCGTACTAGCATATTCAAAATACCAAGCATCACTTTTGCTATGCGGATTAAAGGCTTTGAAGCCATTGGCAATCACAGCCGGCCGGGCATCAAGCTTAACGGCATGGCGCACTGAATGGGCATATTGGAATGTTTGACCTAATGCCAAGATGAGGGTCACCGCTAAACTTGCGAGCACCGTTTTGGAGACTTTCGCCTTAGTACCATAACTAACATATTCGCGAACAAAAACTTCAATGCCGACCGCCAAAATGAAGGCCATAAAGAAGTAACCGATGTACATAAAGCGCCATAAGAATTGCAAATTAGCAAACACACCTGGTAAGTAGCGCCAATTAAGCGGTGCATAACTCAAGAAGGCAAATAAGGCCGTTACCCCAAGACTGAGTTTAAACAATTTAAATTGCATTTCATCAGCTCGGTCTTTAATCGTTGACCATTTAAAGATTAACCCCATTGAGCCTAATAAAGCTAACCCATTAACGACCTTAATTAATTTACTGTATGGTTGCCAACTGTTTGACTTCGTTAAGAACGCCGCCGTGCGATCCATCACGTAAATATTTTTGAAAAAGACGTTGTATAAATCTAGTGACTTAAGTTCAATTAATGGCACCCAGAAAAAGGCACTTAGCGCCAACGCTAACAAGCCAGCATATCCTAAACGGATAAGCGTGGTGAGATTAAGCTCACGCCACGCCCAAATGAGCACAATTATTACGGCCACTACCGCTAAAAAAGTACTCAACAAGTGACTTGAGAGCATTAAAGCCGCCCCAATCGCTAAATACGCAATCCCATTAGCTTGATCTTTTAAAATCCGAAACACACCAATAAAAATCATCGGTAGTAGGGCAATCCCAATAATTGCCCCTTGGTCTTGTGTCACAAATAAATTATGGACCATGAATGGTGAGGCCATATAAAAGCTACTAGCCACCATAACGGCATTGCCATGGAAAAATTGCCGCAGTAATTTATCCATCAAAACCCCAGCAATTACCGTGGCTACGATATTAAATACGGTAAACGTCACTGCTACTGAGTGTGTTAGCCCATAAATGGGGGCTAATAAAAAGGCTTGCCACGTCCCATAAAAATAATTCGAACCTAAGCCTAAGCCATGTAGCGCCCATGGATTAACATACGGCAGCATTTGGCCACTGTGCCACGCACCCCACGCACCGACCACCCGACCGATATGAAAAGGTACGTCAAAACTATTTAAAATCCGCGGTAAAATAACAATACTCACCGCATTTACGATTAACGCCACAATCAAATAGTAAGTATAGCGTACTCTAACCCGTTTTAAGATAGGCTGATCCTACTTTCTAAATTTTTAAAATTTAATACAAATAATACCCTTTATTATCCATATTTTAAAGTGATTTAACTACTAAATTATTTATAAAATTTGCGTAAAGAATCTTTACACATTATCTACTTTCGCCATAAATGCCTTCGTATCAACCTTTACGCGTTCATGTTGGCCAATGGCAACTTGGCGTTTGGCATCTTTAACCACTAAATCAAAACTAAAATGATGGACTGACTGCGCCGTTAAAGTACATGTTACCGTAACTATCCCACCAATCGGCGTCGGTGCTTGATGTTGTAAATCAATATGGGTGCCCACCGTCGTTTGCCCAGCGACTAAACTTGTGGCGATTAATTCACAAGCCGTTTCTTCACATAAGGCAATCAACCGCGGGGTTGCTAAAACCGCTAAACTACCACTATGCATGGCTAAAGCGGTGTCTGCCATCGTAACCGTTAAACTTCGTGTACTGTGTTGACCAATTGCTAACATAAGCTATCTCCCATTTTTAATTCATTATACTTAAAGTGTATTATATTTACTAGTACTATTAATACTTAAATTAAAATAAAAAGACAAGAGTCGCAGTTTTGCCCCCTTGTCTTTAAAATCGGTTTAATTACCAGAATTATTTTGGTCTTGGAAATAATCTTTAATCTTTTTTGACGTATCATGCCAAGCCATCGTCTTAGTCAATTCACCCCGTAAAACAACCCGCCCCTCATCGTGGGAATAGTTACAAGTAAACAAAGTAATGACCTTTTTACCCGGAACCGGATCAGTTATTTGAATCGCTGTTGATGGCACCACTTTATATTCGGTTGTGGTATATTCATAGACATTTTTTAAATCGGTCAAATAAATTTTTTGCCCCTTAACGCCATCATCTTTATGATAATACAACGGTGAAAAGAGTAAATTCTTACCGATGTAAACCATATGACTAGCTAACACATAGTTACCTTGCCCCATTACTTGGTTTGGCAACACCGTGGCCGCTCCTAAGGCCAAATTATCACCACCGGTCCCCGCTGAGATGGGTAATGAAATCCCCATTGCTGGGACGGCAACATAGCCAATAAAGTTAGCATCATTGGTTTTAAACCGCGCTTGAATAATTTGTGCTGATGAAACACTATTAACCTTTTGCCAATCAAAGCTCGCCGGTTTTTCTTTAGCAGCAGCAATTGATTTGGCCGTCACATGTGGATGATATGTTTCCAGTGCAATTTTGGCAATTTGCTGATTAAAGATTAACCCAAGTGAAATAATAAGTAAAATCGTCAAGCCAATATAAGCTAGTATTCTTGACGTCTTCTTCATACATCGTCCCCCCTATTTCCTAGTTACTTACCATTATAAACTATCGGCGCTTTTTAATTTTACTCTGTCGCTTAATTTTTAATTAAAGGTTGCGGTTTTTCAATCAAATAAAAAGCCGTTAATTCACTAAGCGGAATCAACGACCTTTGCTAGCGAGGATGCTAATTAACTAAACATTGCGTTTCTTGAAAATGTAGTAGCCAATTAATAAGAAAATTACCGTGTAAACGAGACTCCCCGTGGTTAATAATGGTGTGCTTAATTTCGTCACACTTTTGAATGTGCTATCACTAATTTGTGCACCGACATTTAGCATGTTAAGCGGATTCCATTTGAGCCAGTTCCACTTTTCAATGGCAAATGATTGGGCAATTTGTAAAATGCTAGCCGCAAAATAGCTCAAAATCCCAATGGTAATGGCCGCAGAACCAGTTTTAAATAAATTAGCAATTAACAATACTAGTGCTAAAATCAACCAGATACCAATAAATGAACCGACTAAATCTAAGCCTAATTGACCCAAGACCGTTGTTTTCCCAACTTTGGCATCTAATGCCACGTTACTAAAGAGCACAAATTTCAAAATTAATGTGTATAAGAAAATCAA
Organism: Periweissella ghanensis; assembly: GCF_918814755.1. GTDB lineage: Bacteria > Bacillota > Bacilli > Lactobacillales > Lactobacillaceae > Periweissella > Periweissella ghanensis. Next base: position 76,375 of record NZ_CAKKNT010000001.1, read on the forward strand.
CACATAGTTCACAATTGAAAATAGGAATAATGTGATGACCTTACTAGCAAAAATTTCACCACGGTAGTATTTACGATACAATAACGCTTTGATTGTCCCATGTTGAAATTCAGAGGCGACAATCGTTGACGCCACACCGATTAAGAAAAAGGCTAAAAATAACGTTCCATTAAAAGCCCCCGTCGTTTGGCCTTTTGCCGAGAACCATTCCGGCTTAGCTTTACTAAGTACCGCAAAGATCGTCATGACCAGTAAATTAAAAATAATTGTTGCCCATGCAATAGTTTGGTGGCGCAACTTAAAGATTTCTTGTCATAATAAAGTTGACATCTTAAGCCTCCTTCTTTTCGTTGTGTAATATTGACAATAATGATGCTTCTAAATCTTCACCTTGGTGCACCACGTCATAAATATCAATATCCGCTTTAACAAGGGTTTTAATCACTAAGGCTAAGGTTGCACTCGGCGTTTGGTTAAAGACTAAGCCGGGTGCCTCAGCTGTCGTAATACCAACTTGCGCCAAGCTAGTACGCGCAGCGGCATCATCACTGGTTTTAAGCATAATAAAATCATTTTCTTGGTGATTTAAATTAGCGATAGTTGCTTGTTTAATGACTTCACCATGATCAATAATGACCACTTCACTAACCAGCTTTTCTAATTCACTTAAAATATGACTTGAGATTAAAAATGAAGTTCCAGCGGCTGCTTGACTCATAATTACATCCCGTAAATCTTTGGTCGCTTGTGGATCCAAACCATTCATCGGTTCATCTAAAATGACTAATTCTGGTTGATTAATCAAGGCTAACGCAATCCCAAGTTTTTGTTTCATACCCAATGAATAGTTTTTGGCCTTACGATTAATATAACTTTCCATTTTCATTTGTTTTACTAACTGATCAATTCGCTCGGTGGTCGCATCACCGGTTGCATTAAGTTTCAAGTGATCAAGTCCCGTTAAATATGGGTAAATCGCTGGATATTCAATTAACGCCCCCACCTTTGCTAAGGCTTGGTGACTTGCTTCAGATACGGGGTGATTATCAATCTTAATCTGCCCTTTTTCATATGAAAACAAACCTAAGATTGCTTTCATAATTGTTGTTTTACCAGCTCCATTGGGTCCAATTAAACCAACAATACGGCCCTTACCGACCGTGAAGTCAACATTATTTAACGCTTGTTTCTTACCAAAGTGTTTACTCAGTTGGTGCACTTCTAAAATATTTTCCATTATTTTTTGACCCCTTTTCTTCATCTTACCCAAATACCTTAACAAAAACTTATACAAAAAGCAATTATGCATTAATAAGTATCCTACGCACCAACAGGCAGCCTCCTATGCCTAGTGGCCCCAAGCTAAATGCCTAACCCGCATTTTCTACTTAATAGCCAAAACGCGGGCTACCAAGCCGATATTTTCGTAATATACGCAAAATGACCCGGAAAGTAAACTTTCCATGGCCATTTCACTAGTATTCCTCGATATCGCTCGCTTGGTAGACCGCTCTATCTTTTAAACATGATAAATATTAACCGCCGACAAATTAACATTCCCGGTAATCACAAGTTCAGCTGTTGTTATTTCATCGGCTGCAGATTTCTCTTCAACATCACTCAAAAGGGCATTAACATGATTAACCACATGCCAATCACGCGGCACATAGATTAACACATCTGATAAATTCACATCTAAATTCAATGTCGCGGTTGTGTTAATGTGGGCTTTGTCAAAATAGATTTTAACACTCGCCATCTTGGCTGCCACATGGCCACTTTGAAAGTCTTGTGACTTCACATACCGAAAAGTTGATGTCATATTAGCATTTAAATTAAGTTCACTATCGGTACTTTCTTGTACATCATCAGGTCCATATACGTACTTCTTCTTAAATTGTTGATGCCCCGCTCCATGATGGAATGTGTAGTATTTATGACTTTTAGTTTTAAATAATAACTCCAAGCCAATAATCACCAAAATAGCAACCGCAACAATCGTCCATGGGACTAATTTTTCAATCCCTAATGGCCGCGCATATAACATTGCTAGAATTGCCAAGCTCGAAATCGGAATCACAATCCCACCATAAATGGCATCTTTAACCATAAAAAAGGCTAAAATAACGGTAAAAATCAGTGTCCAAATGCCGACATGAAAATTCAGCCAGCCGAGTTGGTAAACTACTAGAAAAGCTCCGGCTGCTAAGAAACCAAGGCCGGGAATAATCGTTTTTTTGTTCATAAGTTACGCTCCTCTTCTAAACGTTCTTTTAAATCTTTGAAATAGCGGCGGGAAACAAATGCTATTTTGGGACTATTCTGAAAGCCAACCGTTGCCCCCGTTACCGTCCGAGTCAAACCATACACGGCATGCACATTAAGTAACGCTGATTTTGAAATCCGCATAAATGTCGGTTGTAAGCGTTGCTCTAACTCATATAACCGGTGCTTAACGAGATAGGCCTCATCGTTAGTGTGTGCATACACATCGCGCCCATCCGTTTCAAAAAATAAAACTTCCGCATTATTAAAGTAATATTCGGTATCATCTTTAAGATACGTAATCGGACTCAGTAGCTCGTGGGGTTGCTCGGTATCAAAGGCTTGCAGGGCTACTTGTAATTGTGCAACCTGATCATCAAACTGGGGTGTTCGTAACACAACTTCCAAGTCCGGGATGGTTGCATCAATTTCAATTGTTATTTTCATATTTCCCTCTCCGTACCTTTAGTATTCCACATCCTCCATCCCAGGTAAATACATGGCGGCTAAGCGGTCGTGTTTAGTGTGCAAGTGGTCCAAATTTTAGGTGCAAAAAAATCCTATACACTTAATTAAAAGCAGATAGGATTTTTCAAGATGCCGCGTTAAGTAGTTTAACGCCGACGGTATAACGCGTGTACAATAGCATTTAATACCCGGAAAAATATGTAAAAGCCAAATGTAAACACGATTACAAACCATCCACCCACGATGATTGGTAAATACCAGTAACCACTCGCCCCAATTATGTTAATCGTTTGAATAAATTTACTGGCCATTGATCCTTTATCAAGGTTATCCATGCATACCTTAACGAGGAGACAAATCATCGCTAATAAGAAACTAACTTTAAGTTGATTTTTATTAATCATATGTTCACTGTCTTCCTAATTTATTGGCCTTTTGCAAACCAACAGTATCTCTGCTTTTTAGTCTATCATAAATTAAGTTAAATAGGCCTTTTGCAAACCTTTTTGTTATATTTTTGTAAATATATTGTATATTTTAGCCAAAAAAAGAAGCCGCCCGCGGGCCGCTTCTTTAAGGTATGCTATTTTTCGGGTGGGTCTATAGTCCTCACTGTTTCCCGGGTGTGCTTACGCTCTACCTAAATTAAACCGTTTTTCAATCAAATTCAAAATCCGCGTTAAACTAAATGTTAAGACAAAGTAAATCAACGCTGTGATTACTAGTGGTAAGAATGGGTTAAATGATGCTCCTTGAACCGTTGCCGTCTTAAACATCAATTCACCAACCCCAATCACCGAAACCACTGAAGATTCCTTGATGACCGTCACAAATTCATTTCCTAAAGCGGGCAAGATGTTCTTAACGGCTTGCGGTAAAATAATGTAGCGCATTGCTTGGTTTGATGAAAGCCCTAATGAACGCGCGGCTTCATTTTGACCAGCCGCCACTGAGTTAATTCCTGAACGGATAATTTCAGCCACATAGGCTGCTGAATTCAAGCTAACGGCAATCGCCCCAGAAGCAAAGGCACTAATGTTTAAGTGGAATAACCATGTAGCTCCAAAGAAGATAATGTAAACTTGGACCATTAACGGTGTCCCACGGACAAATTCGATATAAACGTTTGAAATAACCTTTCCAAGCATTTTAATTAATTTACCCACCCAAGTATCCGAAGTTGCTAATTTAGCGCGTTTCATCAAGGCTAAGAAAACACCAAGAATGGCACCAAAGAAGACCCCAATAATTGCTAAAACAACGGTTAATTCCGTTCCAGAAACAAAGTAACTACCATACTGGGCGAAGAAACTTTTTGAAACAAATAATTGATCATTAGCTAAGCGTTGCCACTTTTTAAATGAACCATCGTGGCTAACCCGGTCGATGACATCATTGACTTGAGCGGTCAACGCATCCGCGCCTTTAGGCATCGCAATTACGGTTGTGCCAATGTCATTAGGAAAGTTCATTGGTACTAAGGCTAAATGTTTGTCGTGTTGGACATACGCTTCACCAACGGGACTTTCAACCACAATGGCGCCCACTTTACCGGATTGTAATTGTAAGATGGCATCTGTAAATTTCGTTAATAATACGGGTTTGGCACCTGGTAAAGCTTGAGTTGCGAGATCAGCTTGGGTGGTACTCTTTTGAGCGGCGACACTCACATTTGAAAAATCAGTGACATTTTTGTACTTGTTCTTATCAGCTGCCCGAACCAATACTTCTTGTTTCACATGCAAGTACGCCTTTGAGAAGTTAACTTCCTTGGCCCGTTCTGGGGTTGGACTCATCCCAGAAATAATCATATCAATCTTACCGGTTTTTAAGGCGCCGAGTAAGGCATCGTAGGCCATTTCTTTAATTTGGAGTTTAACACCTAATTGTTTAGCAACCGCATGGGCCATTGAAACGTCAAAACCAACAATTTGGTCTTGGCCTTTAATCGTTTGGTGAAACTCATAGGGGGCATAATCAGCAGATAAGCCGACTACTAACAAGCCACTCTTTTTAATTTGCGCTAACGTTGGATCTGATTTCGGCGCATCGGTAGCGGCCATGGCAGCCCCAAAACTACTAAAAATAAACATAAATGCAAAAACTGATAAAAATAATTGATAAATCCCTTTTTTCATAGCATTTCCTCACTTCGCTTTGTTAATACAGTTTAATATACTAACTATGCGATTATTATGCAATTAAAATTCCTTTTATTTGCATAAATATACATAATTATAGTGAATATGCAATTATATAAACAATATCTTTAAAAAAATGTAACAAAAAAAGGACCGAAGCACCATGCTCCAGTCCGTTTTTGCAAACCTAATTTAGTTTAAAACCGAATGACTTCAATCAGATCAAAGACCCAAAATAATAAACATACGGTTACAATCACGTTTAAAACCCGTGGATGTTTCATTTTACTGCACTCCCTTATCAATTAACTAATCGTCAATATCAACGGTCATTGCGCCTGGTTCTGGATCAATCACCGTTTCACCAGTAATTTGATTGATTTTTTCAAATAAAATTCCTTCCCGAATACCGGCTTGAGAGAAAGTAATTTTATTGGCATCAACATAGCGTAATAGGGCCATTAATGGCATCAAACCACCAACGATAATATCACCACGTTCCTTGGCTAAACCCGGAACTTTACGGCGTTCTTCTAAATCTTTACCTAAAATATCGGTGTAAATACCAAACGCTTCTTCACTTGAAATCCGGTAGCCGTGCAATGGTGTATCTTGAATATGCTTCGCCCGCCGGGAAATTTTACCCAACGTCCGGTTAGAACCACCCAAGACTACCAACGGAAATTCATGTGCTTGACGTAACCATGGAATACTACTTAAGCGTTCATCAACTGCCGTGAAGGCTTTAAATAGCGATGGGGCGGTAATTTTATTGGCTTCCAAGAAGTCCTCTGAAATATTAACTGCCCCTACTGGAATACTAACTTCATGCCGTGATTCTTTATCCACGACAAAGATCAATTCAGATGAAGCTCCACCAGTATCTAAAATCAAAGTATTACTAACATTTAAGGTGTTAATAACCCCTAAATAGTCATAGTGCGCTTCTTGTTCACCCGTCAAAACTTCGAGTTCAATCCCAATTTTTTCGTGGACCAACGCTAAAAATTCGGCTTGGTTAGTTGCTTGACGTACGGCCGCGGTTGCCACGGCGCGGACCTTAATATCATCATATTTTTGAATTGCTGCATGAAATCCTTCCAAAGCTTTAATTGTCCGGTCAATTTCAGGTTTTTGTAACACCTTTTCGGGTCCCATATTATTTGAGAGCCGGACCATTTCTTGCATCCGTTCCAAAACTTCATAAGAACCATCTGGATGGATTTCACTAATCGTCATCCGAGCTGAGTTTGATCCCAAGTCAATAATCGCAAATTTCTTCATAAATCCCCTTCCAATTAACCTTTTTACCCATACTTACTCTTCAAAAGGATTGTTTAGTGGGGTAAAGCGTTCGGTTAATTCGGCTTCTTTTTCAGCATGTTTTTGTACTTTTACTTTTTGTGTCGCTTCGTCCATAAATGTAACCTGGGCATCGAGGGATTCTTGGACCCCGCGCCGGTCAATCTTTTGATAGCTACCATCTGATTGTAACACACGTGTTTTGATGTTATCCATCCACATGGTGTTAAAAATTGCTAAGACGCGTTGTTTTAAGTTTTCGGCATGCACTGGGAAAAGTAATTCAACCCGACGATTCAAATTCCGCGTCATTAAATCTGCACTTGAAAGGTAAATTTCTGGTTCGCCATTATTCCCAAACATGTAAATTCGACTGTGTTCAAGGAAGCGCCCGACAATTGAATGGGCTTCAATATTTTCACTAACACCCGGAATACCAACCCGTAAAATCGTAATTCCACGGACAATTAATTCCACCTTAACGCCGGCGGTACTTGCTTCATACAACTTACGTACCATACTAGCATCGGCCACGGAATTAACTTTAATTTGAATTTTAGCCGGTTTCCCCGCTTGGGCATTTTGAATCTCTTGATCAATTTTAACTTCAATAAATTCCCGAATCCCGTCTGGTGACATGTGCAATTCGTGGAAATATTGTTGTTCTGAATAACCAGACAAGATATTAAAGACATTCGCTGCATCAATCCCAATATTCGTATCAGCCGTCAAGAGCCCTAAATCAGTATAGAAGTGGGCAGTCACATCGTTATAGTTACCCGTTCCCAAGTGGAGGTAGCGGCGAATTTCGTCCCCTTCACGGCGAATAACCATCGCAATTTTAGAGTGCGTCTTAAGACCTTTGAGTCCATAAATTACATGGACGCCCATGCGTTCAAGTTCTTTGGCCCAGTGGACGTTATTTTCTTCATCAAACCGGGCTTTAACTTCGACCAACACCGTAACTTGTTTCCCATTTTTAGCTGCTTGTCCAAGGGCTTTAATGATGGGTGAGTCCCCTGAAACCCGGTATAACGTCATCTTAATTGCTAACACATCAGCATCCGTAGCGGCTTGTTGAATAAAGCGCACGACGGGCTTAAAGGTATCGTATGGGTGGTGTAATAATTGGTCATTTTTACGAATAACATCAAAAATATTACCGGTCATTAAGTCCGCTTGTTCGTAGGCTTCAAAATCAGGATAGCGTAAACTTGGTAAATCGGTGACTTGCTTGGCCACATCAGATAAGAACGTCAAATCAATTGGGCCGTTGACATCATACGTGCGAATATCCGCCACTTGAAGGGCCGCTTGCAAACGTTTTTTAATATGTTGGCTCATCGTGCCTTCACATTCCAAACGAATAACATCACCGCGTTCACGTTCTGCTAAGCGCGCTTGCACTTCCTTAAGTAAGTTGGGCGTTTCATCTTCATTTTCAGCAACATCCAGTTCCATATCCCGTAAAACGCGGTATGTGGCCGTTTCCTTGACGGTGTAACCTAAGAATAAGCGATCAACAAATTGCTTAATAATATCTTCTAATAAAATAAAGTGATTATCTTGTCCGGGGACCGGAATCACCCGTTTAAAGACGTTATCGGGCACTTGCAGCGTTGCAAATAGCTTTGTCTTGCCCTCTTCATCTTCTTTTGATAAGCGCACGGCAATATTTAAACTATCATTCGCCAAGAATGGGAATGGGCGTGTTTGGTCATCAGCCATTGGCGTTAACACCGGGAAAATTTCACGGTCAAAATAATTTTCAAAGTAATTTAGCGACTCGGCATCTAATTCATCGGGTTTAACGATTTGAATGCCGTGTTCTTTTAACGCGGGTACTAAAACGCGCGTGTACGTTTGGTACTGTAATTTAACATGTTCACTAGCCGCGACGCTAATCAAATCTAGTTGCTCACGTGGGGTGTAGCCAGCGGCATCTTTTTTCTTGACATCAACATGCGCCATTTGGGCTAGGGAAGCAACCCGCACCATGAACCACTCATCCAAGTTATTTTGACTAATCCCAAGGAAGCGAATCCGTTCAAGCAATGGGTTTTGACGATCACGCGCTTCTTCAATAACCCGTTCATTAAATTGTAACCAACTCAATTCCCGGTTAACAAAGTATTCCGGTTTATCAAAAATTTTCTTCTCACTCATTATTTACGACTCACTCTCTTCTTTAATGTTGGTTGCATCCCAAAGACATCCATGAAAAAGGCTGCCTTTTGTTCAAACGTCCACGTTTCTAATAAAATATTGGCATTCGTCGTAGCCGTAATGACGACTTCGGTTTCCCGTAATGAGACCGCAATCGTTTTAATTTTTTGCAAGCGCGAATCATCCAAGGCATCTGCAATCCGCAAAATTGCTGTTAATTTGGCAATCAACAAACGTTCTTTTTTGTTAAAACGTTCGGCTTCTGCTTGGTATTCACCAGCGGCCGGCGTTTTGGAACTATGAAATTGAGAAACCATAGCAATAATGGCTTGTTCTTTATCGGATAAACCATGGAAATCCAAACTTTGAATTAACTTCGCTGAATGAATATAATGCGCATAACTATTCACGAAATTCCCAATATCGTGGACAATACAAACAACATGTAAGAGTAAACGTTCGCGGTGGCCTAAGTGGTGGACCGGCTTTAATTGATCAAAGATATGTAACGCAAAGGTTTCCACTTGCTTACGGTGGTTGTATTCAACCCGATATTGATCAGCAATGTTTTCAGCTGAAGCGACAATTTCACTTTCACCAGGTAATTTGACATCTGGTTGGGCAAAAATTAAACCATCAATCGCCGCTAACCGAGTTAAGGTAATAGTTTGGGCGTGGATAATGTTAAAGGCCCGTTCTAAGATGAAAATTTCAGGCATAATGTAACGCACAATTTCTGGTTGGACATTAAATTGATCAATTAGTGCTTGCCGTGATAAGTGTTGAATTTTGAGCTTAAGGGCGCTAAATTCGGCAAAGGTAATCGTGGCACTATCCGCATCGGCTGGAATAAAGAATTTATTTAAAATATCTGATCCCGCTACTAAGAGATTTTGACATGGTTCCAATTGCGGTAAAACTTGCGCAAAATCGGCAATTTTACTCCCAATAAAATCCGTCAAGAATTGTGGATAATCAACAATTTGACTTTCAATTTCTTCAAGGGATTCGGCAATCCGAATTGGTCCTAATAAGACACTCCGGGAAAACTTAAATTCACTTTTTGCATAATAGCCAATATCTAAGCGACCTGAGTTAATCCCAATAATATATAACTTATCCGCTGCCATGCTTGCAAATTCTGGGAAATACGTACGAATTGCTTGATTACGGTAGAATTCTTCTTGGCTACTGTTTAAGCTCTTAACTAAATAACCAGTGGCTTGTTTAATTTGATCAGCAATAAATTCTGAATTTGACGCTTGCATAAACAATTCACTAGCCCAAACTTGAACGTCTTGGACCGCATAGTCGGCCATCAACTGCCGGTAACCTTGCATAATCACCAGCAAGCGCCGAGCAACTGAGAATGGAATTGAGCCGGAACTATAAATATCAGACCCGCCTTGCATATTTTTGTGGACACTTTCCACGACCTTATTTGAATTAGTATTATAAATAATTAATTCAACAGTGGTCGTATTTATCAGGATTTCTCCAATTAAATTTTTCGCCATAAAGCACCCCTTTTGTAGTTATCTATGTAATATTATACGGCAAATTCAGAATTTCAAATAGTAAATTAATCTTTATCTAACTTTAACACAATATCTATATTTCCTATACACGTTCTTTACATTACCATGATTTAACCACGAAAAAAGCGTTGTTTCAACTATCTGAAACAACGCTTCGTTATATATTACAATTTAATCTTTACAAAACAACTAGCTTCATTACACTATCTAATCTATATGCATCTTGAACGTGCATATTTTAATTAAACGCTTGCTGTCTTTTAAAGGTCATCAGCAAGTGCGCGCACTTGATCTAACATGTCATAATCTTCCGGTTGCAATAATAAGTATTGTGATCCAAGTTCGAGTGCCCATGGCCGATCAGCATCTTCTTTGGCAAAACTAAATGCTTCATGCAAGTAATCTGCATTATCCATAAAGCTATCAGCCGCAGCGTGCCAATATTTCCGGGCCAATTCCCATTGATCAACACGCGTTAATGATTTAGCCACGTTCCAATAAATTTGGGGATCAACTTCATCATTTTGAACATACGCACTCAACAATTCGATATTATCGTCATCATTTTCCGCTTGTAAGTACAGATTTGATAACCCTAAAACTAAGGAAACATCATCTGGTTCAATGGCTAGTCCTTCTTCATAATACTTGGTTGCCAACGCAAAATCACCCAATTTAATGGCGGTTTCAGCAGCAATTTTGAACAAGGTTTCATTGAATTCATCGACCGCTAACCCTTGTTGGAAAATCCGTAAGGCATCTTCTAATTGATTAGTTTCCACCAACGCTTGTCCCAAGTATGGGTAAACACTGGCAAATTGATTATCCATTTCGACCACTTTTTCTAACGCCGGAATCGCTTTTTCATATTCCTTTAATTGGAAATAGGTAAAACCAAGTTGGAATTGGATGGCAGGTGTCATATCCGCTTCGTGAATTTGTTCTAAGTAACCAATCGCATTATCGAAGTTCCCAGCTTGGGCATAGGCGACCCCAATCCGGGATACTAAATCGACGCGTGAGAACTGCTTCACCCCTTGCATTAAGAGTTCCTTGTAGTACTTAATCGCATCTTTAAATTGACGCATATTGAAGTAAAATTCGGCCATCGCAAACAAAATTACTGGTTCATCAGGGGCCAAAGCATGGGCTTCAACCAATTTTTGTTCACTCGCTTCAAATAATTCTTCGGTTTGGTATAAGTCAGCCATAACTAGCAAACTTTCCAAATAAGCTGATGAAGCTGGCGTAATTTGGCTTAAGTAGTTGATGGCTTCATCAATTTCACCTTCATCAATTAAGACATCCGCCAAGCCGGTCCGGAGTTCGTCGGCATCAGGATACGCATCCAGTAATTTTAAATACACCCGTTTAGCTTGTTTCAAGAAGCCTAAACCATATAGTTCTTCAGCTAAACTAAATAGCATATCGTCATCATCATGGCGTAATGCGGATGCAAATAATTTTTTAGCAACCTCTAATTGACCACCACTGAGTGCATCTAACATTTGTTCTGAGTATGATTCTTGCATGATTTTCTCCTTTAGGCCTGCAAAACTATTAAATAGCAAAACCCACACAGCTGCCAAAGCATTTGTGCGGGTTCGCGGCTTAATCTAATTGGTCTTACTTACGTTCCCGAATGATTAAGTGAATTGGCGTTCCCGTGAAATCAAATGCTTTACGAATTTGGTTTTCAAGGAAACGTTGGTATGAGAAGTGCATTAATTCAGGGTCGTTAACAAACACCACAAATGTTGGTGGTTGAATCGCCACTTGCGTTCCGTAGTAGATTCGCAAACGCTTCCCGTGAACCGTTGGCGTTGGTGTGGTTGCCACGGCATCCAAGATAACTTCATTCAAGACTGAACTAGTAATCCGTTTCTTGTGGTTATCGTTAACTTGCTTAATCAAGGCAGGTAACTTTTCTAACCGTTGCTTAGTTTTCGCTGAAACGAACACAATTGGTGCATAATCCAAGTACTTAAATTCATTACGAATGTGGTCTTCGAATTCTTGCATCGTTTTGTTATCTTTTTCAATCGCATCCCACTTGTTAACGACTAAAATAATCGCCCGACCAGCTTCGTGCGCATATCCAGCGACGTGCTTGTCTTGTTCGCGAATACCTTCTTCAGCGTTAATAACCATTAAGATAACATTTGAGTCATCAATGGCCCGCATGGCTCGCATAACGGAATATTTTTCGGTACTTTCATAAACTTTACCACGTTTACGAATCCCGGCCGTATCGACCATCACAAATTCATCACCTTCTGCAGTGGTAAATTTAGTATCGACGGCATCCCGGGTCGTTCCTTCAATTGGTGACACGATAACCCGGTCTTCACCAAGTAAGGCGTTAACTAATGAAGATTTACCAACATTTGGCCGCCCAATGAATGAGAACCGAATTGAATCATCTTCAACTTCTTCTTCAGTTTCAGGGAAGTTTTTAACAACTTCATCTAATAAGTCCCCTAAACCAATCCCGTGTGAACCAGAAATTGGGTAAACTTCACCAAAGCCTAGCGCGTAGAAATCGTAAATTTCTGAACGCATTTCAAAGTTATCAACCTTGTTAACCGCCACAATAACGGGCTTGTCAGCACGGTATAAAATTTTGGCCACGTGTTCGTCGGCATCAGTCAAACCTTCTTGCGCACTAACCATAAAGATAATAACATCGGCTTCATCGATGGCTACTTCAGCTTGTTCGGTAATTTGACGCATAAATGGTTGGTCATCAATATCAATTCCCCCAGTATCAATCAAGCGGAATTCATGACCTAACCATTCACCACGAGCATAGATCCGGTCACGAGTAACCCCAGGTGTATCTTCAACGATTGAGATACGGTCACCAACAACCCGGTTAAAAATTGTTGATTTACCAACGTTTGGTCGCCCAACAATAGCAACTAATGGATATCCCATAGTGATTCTCCTTTTCGAGTATCTTTTTTCTTATATAAAACAAAAGAGAAGATCGGTTGACCCGATCTTCTCTTTAAATGACAATTACTTGTTCAAGTCACCAAGAATATCGCCAATAGTGAAGCCTTCTTCATCGTCAGAGCTGTAGTTCTTAATGTCTGATGATGATGCAGAAGAGTTATCTTCTGACTTTTCAGCTTTTTGAGCAGCTGGACGTTCTTCTAAAGCCTTGATTGAAAGGCTCAAACGTTGAGCAGCTGGATCAACTGACAATACCTTAACCTTAACTGATTCACCTGACTTCAATACGTCAGAAGGTGCATCAATGTGGTTGTGTGAGATTTGTGAAATGTGAACCAAACCTTCAACACCGGCAGCAACTTCAACGAAAGCACCGAAGTCAGTCAAACGCTTAACAGTTCCTTCGAGGACAGAACCTTCAGGAGCGTCTTGCGCAATCTTTTCCCATGGGCCAGGTTGAGTTTGCTTGATTGACAATGAAATACGTTGCTTTTCAGCGTCCATTGCAAGTACTTTAACCTTAACAGTTTCACCAACTGAAAGGACATCAGCAGGCTTTGAAACGCGGTCGTATGAAATTTCTGATACGTGGACAAGTCCATCTACACCACCGAGGTCGATGAAAGCACCAAAGTCAGTCATACGAGCAACTTTACCTTCAACAACATCGTTCACGCTGATTTGGCCAAATACTTTTTCAATCGCAGCTGAGTGTTCAGCTGAAAGTACGGCACGACGTGAAAGGATCAAGCGGTTGTCAGCTGGATCGATTTCAACGATTTCAGCACGGACAGTTTGACCTTTGTATTGGTTTAAATCTGAAACGAAACGGTTTTCGATCATTGAAGCAGGAATGAAACCACGAACACCAGCATCAACTACCAAGCCACCACGGACAACTTGGATAACAGGTACTTCAAGGATATCACCAGGCTTGTGGTCTTTTTCAAGATTTTCCCAAGCCTTACGTACTTCAAGACGCTTCTTAGAAAGGAGGTATGAACCACCTTCCTTATCGCTACCAATTTTACGAGTAACAACAAGGTCTAAAACGTCACCGATCTTTAATTCTGCAGTAATATCTGCATCTGGGTTGTTTGAGTATTCGCGACCTGGAATCACACCTTCAACACCAGTACCTTGAATTCCCACAATAGCTTGACGTTGATCGTCAAATGCTAAAACTTCACCCTTAACAATGTCACCAACATTAATTTCTGCTGCTGCATCAAGGGCTGCTAATAATTCGTTGTTTTCTTCATTCATGAAAAACAATCCTCCAATAAAACGACTCTATAGGATATTGTACCCTACTTATCAGTTTTTGACTATATATTTATCTCAATTATCACAAAAAAATTATTTAGCCAATTTTTTTGTGGATTAAGTTAGTAATTTCAGTAACAACTTCTGCAATGCTTAACCCTGTGGTATCAACCAATACGGCATCATCAGCTTGCTTTAATGGTGAGACTTCTCGATGTGAATCAAGATAATCTCGGCGGGCAATTGATTCCTCAATTTTAGCTAGCGTCAAATCAGTATCAATCCCCTTCGCTTGGTTTTCAGCAAACCGTCGTTGGGCACGTTCGGCGACACTTGCCACTAAGAAGATTTTCACTTGAGCATTTGGTAATACGGTTGTCCCAATATCACGGCCATCCATGACAACACTACTTGTCGCTGCCAATTGACGTTGTCGTTCAACTAAGTCCGTCCGCACAGCTGGAATGGCCGCAATCAATGAAACTAAACTGTTCACATCCGCTTGACGAATATCTTCAGTAATATCGGTTTCGTTTAAGAAAACTAATTGCCCATCTTCACTTGGTGCAAACCCAATTTGCACGTTGTCGAGGAGATCACTAATTACTTTTTCGTCAACCGTTGTTTGGCCGACTTGAATTAAGTTCGCGCGAATAGCAGCTAACGTGATTGTACGATACATAGCACCCGTATCGACATAGATGTACCCCAATTGTGTGGCAATGATTTTGGCAATAGTTGATTTCCCAGCTGAGGCCGGTCCGTCAATTGCGACTTGTATTTTTGTTGTCATAAATTACTTAATGTTCCAATCTATATTTATTTACACGGTGGGCAACAAGGTCATCCTTAGTTGCTGACACGTAGTGATTCACCAACGTGCACGTTGTTTAAATCAACTCCTGGATTCAATGCTTGTAATTGGGCTAATGATAACCCATGCGCTAAAGCTAAGCGGTAACCATTAACTTTAACGGTGTCAAACTGACCACCCGCTTGACTTGAACTACTTGCATCCGCTTTACTTGATGAGCTAGCAGCGTCTTTTTTCGCCTTTTCTTGGGCCGCTTTAGTTGATGCCGCTTGCGCTGATTGAGCAGCCGCTTGGCTACTTGCGGCTGAACTGGCAGCTGCTGAACTAGCCGCCGCTTGACTACTTGCATCCGCTTTACTTTGCTCGTCCTTAGCTGCCTTATCAGATTTGTCTGATTTATCTGATTTATCGGCTGACTCTTTACCCTTGCTTGGGGTTGACGTTGAAATTTGCGTTTGAGTAGGTTCATCAGCTGATGAGCCTGGTGAATTAATCGATTCAACATAGCGAACTACTGGATAAGCTGCTAAGACTACTACAGCTAAAATCAATAAACTAACAATCCACGCCGTACGTGAACTACGCTTACGGAATTGGGTACGTGATGGGGCAGCACTTTCATCAGTACTGGTTTCTTCTGTAAAAGAAGACTCCCACGGTTGCTTTTTTTGTTCGTCGTTATTTTGAGTCATCTAACTCCTCCTAGAAATTATCAGTGAATATTGTACCATACATCATTAAAATCAGCTTACTGATTGAATAATTTTTCTAACCGGGTTTGCCAATCAATGGTTGCAGCAGTTTGGTTGGGAACCGTAGTTGGTAACGCTAAGGCTTCAATATCTAATGGGGTCGCTTGCGTTGACCAATTACCAGCTGCATCCCCCGTCAATTCAGTTTCACCAAACACCCGTAATAAATAATTCCGCTTATCGGCTGCAATTTCAACATATTGCACCATTTGTTGGAGCGCCAATCTTTTAACAAGTAAACGCCGTTGAAATAGTTGCGTCACCCCTTGGGCATCCATCCCCTGACTCGCGTAATATTGCAATAACCGTAACTGTTGCGGGTCAAAAGCATAGTGCGGTGTTTGGCGATAAAAATGTTTAATCGTAACATCTTCTGGAATGCCACTAATTAGTAAGTTATTAACTAAATAATCATCGGTTTCCGTATACAGTAAAATGGCCACGGCCGGTTGTTGATCACGCCCAGCCCGCCCGATTTCTTGTAAGTAGCCTTCCAAATCACTGGCCATATGATAATGAATTACCCAGCGAACATCCGCTTTATCAATCCCCATACCAAAGGCCGACGTGGCGACAATCACATCCAATTGATTTTGCATAAACTGTTGTTGAATGGCAAAGCGTTGCTCATTTTCAATATCGCCATGATACGTCGCCACTTTGCGATCCGTTTTTTGTTGTAAATCAATGCGAATTTGATTAGCTTGCTTCTTACTTGATAAATAAACAATCCCTGGCCCCGGTAAGCTTTGAACTAATTCCAATAAGCGTGCATGCTTTTCTTGTTCATTGGCCACTTTTTCAGTCCGTAAATGAATATTAGGGCGATTAACCGAATAGACAAATTCGGTCAGTGGCTTGGGCAAAGTAAATTGGCTTTGAATGTCCGCACGTACTTTAGTACCGGCCGTGGCCGTTAATAATAGTAATCGCGGTTGCTTAAACGCTTGATAGGCCCGGCCCAGTTCTAAATAATTAGGACGAAAATCAGGGCCCCACTGGGCAATGCTGTGAGCTTCATCAATTACCAATAAATTAACCGGCTGTTGGGCTAGCGTTTCTAACACGCCCGGTTGCATTAAAGTTTCCGGGGCAATAAATAAGTAATCAAATTTGGCTAAATTTTGCAAGATAAAGAACTTCGTCCGGGGATGTTGCATTGAATTTAACGCCACGGTGCGGCGAATTCCATGCGCATTAAGGCGCGCAACTTGATCTTGCATCAACGATAACAACGGTGACACAATCACGGTTAACCCGCCTAAATAGCGCCCAGCTAGTTCATAAATTAAACTTTTCCCTGTCCCCGTTGGCAACACCGCTAAGACATCTTCATGGCGTTCTAACAAAGCAGTTAAAACCTCGGCTTGACCGGGGCGAAACGTATCAAAATGATAGTGTTGCTTAAGATAAGCGTGTAGTTGCGCATTAAACTCTGACATCAATGGCCCCCCGCTTAGTTGCTAGTTGTAATAATTGATATAACCTAAAGTACGTAAAGTAACGGGGATCTTTCCCGCCAGCATAGGCTTTAAAGTCCCACGTCGTAATCTCAGCATCCCCATATAGGTCCGCTAACACCTTTTGCTCCGATGCGGGAATTAACAACTCAATCTCATTTGCCGACCAGCGTTGTAAAATTGCGGCTTGCAAAATATGTTCACGCACCGTATTAGGTTTAATCCGGCGTCCTTGAGCTACTTGGTTGACTGATTGCAATTGTTGCCACAGGGTCACACTTTGCTCGGCACTATTTGATAGCAAGGCGCGTTGGGCTAACGTCATCAAACTCTTAATTAGCGAATCACTTTGTAAGCTATGGGTCATTAGGGCCGCTAAATGGTCTAATTGCCACACTTGCCAGTCAAATTCATCCCACGTTGTTGGGACTGGTAATTCACTAAATAACGCATTGGTAACATCATGGCCAAAGAGCATCTGCGTAAATAACTGTGCATCGGCATTTGGTAACGTTGCTAACCACGTTTGTAATTCTAAATACCATTGCTTAATCAACACCTCGCGCGAATGGCCCTTTAACCAGTTTTTAAGTTGCCATTGGGCGCGTAAATCGATCTGATACGGATAGAATTGTGCATTACTATAAGCCAGTTCGGAAATCGTTTGGTTGGCAAGTAAGAAAAGCTCTTGAAAAAATTTTACATCATAGCTTTGATTAATGCTTAAATGCTCAGGAACATAATGCGTGGTCACATATTCAGCTTGAGCGCTCGCCCCTTTGGCTGTTAATTGCACTAAGCCATGCTCATCGCGAGCAATTAAGCCCTGCCGTTGTAAGCTTTTAACAATTTTTTCAATTTCAACACTTGCAAATAAGCCCGTTTCTGGGAGCAAGTCATACACTAAGCCCCAAAAACTCGTTGACACCGTTTGGGCACCACCTTGCCAAATATTACCAAAGACCTTGGCGCGCCGCCACTCGGTTGAATTTAATTTTGTTAACACATACCCCGCTAGCATCGCCGTGCCCCTTTATTGATTATTTAACACGTTTTAAATTGGCAATAAAGAATCCATCTGATTGGTAATCATCTGGGTAAATTGTCAATGTTTGATCAGCACTTGTAGGCAAGTTGTTGCTTGTTACTACTGGTGCTAAAGCAAAGTCTGGGTGACTTGCCAAGAATTGTTGGACAACTTGTTGGTTTTCAATATCCAAAATAGTACAAGTTGAATACGTTAACAAGCCATCAACCTTAACTAAGTCGGCCACACTATCCAAGATGGCCAATTGAATCTTTTGTAAGTTTTGACTATCCGCTAATTGCTTTTCGTAACGAATTTCTGGTTTACGACGTAATAAACCAAATCCTGAACATGGCGCATCAACTAACACCCGATCAAAGCTAGCCGCATCAAATTCTGCGCTTAATTCACGCGCATCAATGGCTTTAGCCACAATCCGGTCATCAACGTGGAGGCGTTGTGCATTCGCATTGATTAACTTAACTTTGTGGTCGTGAATATCTAAGGCATTCACTTGCCCACCATCATCAGCTTCTAAGTAACTTGCAATTTGGGTGGTTTTCCCACCAGGGGCTGCACACGCATCAAGGACTTTGTAACTTGGTTGATCAAGTTGCATCACTTCGGCCACTAACATTGCTGATTCATCTTGAAGCGTAATGTAACCGTCTAAGAATGGTTGACTACCCGCCACAAAACCACCGTGCACTAATAAACCATCTTCAGCAACGGGTGATTTTTCAACCTCAAAGCCTTCTGCTACTAATGCGGCCAACATTTCATCAACGTTAGTTACGGCACGGTTAACCCGCACTGATTGGGCTGGTGCTTCGTTAATTGAAGCTGCAATTGATTCTGTCTTTGCCAAACCAACTTGGTCATTAAGTTTTTCAAGTAACCAAACTGGCAAGCTAGCCGTTACTGATAAGCGTTCCACTGGATCGGTAATGCTATCAAATGATGGTAAGCCTTCACGATCAATTTGGTGTAAGACCCCCGTAATGAACCGACGTTGACCATCATGCCCCCGTTGCTTAGCAATTTCAATCGTTTCATCAAAAATTGAGTGCTTAGGAATTTTATCCAAGAATTGCATTTGGAAAATTGCTGTATAGAGTAATTCGCGTAGCCATGGTTGCATTTTTTGCGGTTGCTTAACAAATGGTTTTAACCAAAATTCAAGTGTTAAACGGTGTTGAATGACCCCGTAAACAATTGTCGTGTAAAGGTTCTTGTCTTTTGGATCCATTTCAAACTTTTTGATAGTAGCATTTAATTGTAAGTTTGAGTACGCCCCATTTTTGATGCTTTCAAGGGTGTATACTGCTAGAGCGCGTGCCGTTTTCAATTGTGGTTTGGTTGGTTTAGCCATTAAAAATTACCTGTTGTCCTTCTTCGAAACTTGCTAAGTTACCGTTTAAATAATCGTTGATACTCATTTTAGGTTTACCAGCTGGTTGTAAGGCAACCAAGCTAATAATTGTGCCTGCACCGGCGGCAAGCCAAACTTCTTTTTTAGATTTCTTCACAACCACTCCGGCGGGTTGATCAGTAGTTTCATCAATCACTTGCACACCTTGGATTTTAGTCCGCACGCCGTTAATGACGGTATATGCTGTTGGGAATGGGTATAATCCGCGCACATGGTTATCAATCACTTGGGCCGGTTGGTTAAAGTCCAATTGTTCTTGTTCAGGACTGATATTTGGTGAGAATGTTACTAACGCTTCATCTTGGGCGACTGGCGTTACGTTACCCGCAATTAAATCAGGTAAGGTTTTGATTAATAAATCGCGGCCAAGGACACTTAATTTATCAAACATCGTACCAACATTATCCGAGCCAGTAATTGGTTCTTCGGCCACGGCAATCACATCCCCAGCGTCCATTTTCTTAACCATGTACATAATTGAGACTCCCGTTTTGGCATCCCCATTCATAATTGAATAGTGGACTGGTGCGCCACCACGGTATTTAGGTAATAATGATGCGTGGACATTGATGGCCCCAATTTTAGCTGCGTTAAGTAACTTCGTTGGCAAAAATTGACCAAAAGCGGCGGTGATAATTAAATCTGGGTTGATATCAATCACGCGTTGCATTTCATCAGAACCACTGATTTTTTCGGGTTGTAAAACTTCAATCTCGTGTGCTAAAGCGACCTCTTTAACTGGTGTTGGTGTCAACACGCGTTTGCGACCAACTGGGCGATCAGGTTGGGTTACGACGGCTTTAACGTCATAGCCATTAGCAATCACGGCTTCTAAAATAGGGGCTGAGAACGCTGGGGTTCCCATAAATACTACGGATGTCATAAAAATCTCCTTTTACATAAAGCTGACGGGCTCGCGGTCAATTGATAATTGAAAGGCATTACGCCCCGCGGTTTGCGCTCGTTCTAGCAGTTCATTTAATACTTGATCTAATGCATTTTGGTGCCGGTATTTAATCACAATTTGGTAATAATAACGCTGATTAATACGCGCAATCGACCGGGGTGTGGGCCCTAAAAAAATTGTGTCCGCTGGTAAGCGTTTCTTTAACCACCGCCCAATCTGACTCATATTTTGGGCCGCCGTTCGTTCATCTAAATCACTGCCTTGCAACTTAATCGTGAAAAAGTATGGCGGATACTTAGCTAAATGCCGTAATTGCATTTCTTGTTGATAAAAATGCTCATAATCATGCGCTTTGGCCAGTTGAATCGCGTAATGGTCTGGATTATACGTCTGCACATACACTTCACCCGGTAAGTCCGCGCGCCCAGCCCGGCCAGCGACTTGCGTTAATAACTGGAACGTCCGCTCAGCGGCATGAAAATCGGGTAGCCCCAAGGCAGTATCAGCATTTAAGACCCCGACTAAGGTCACTAACGGAAAATCAAGCCCTTTAGCAATCATTTGGGTACCAAGTAAAATATCAGCTTGATGGGCGCCAAACGCCGTCAACATATTCTCATGAGCGCCCTTTTTACGAGTGGTATCTAAATCCATCCGTAAAATCCGGGCTTCCGGCAGTAATTCATGCAATTCTTGCTCAACTTTTTGCGTCCCGGTCCCATAGTAACGAATTGCCGTTGATTGACAATTGGGACACATCTTAGGAATCCCTTCTTCATGACCACAATAGTGGCATTTCATTGAATGGGTATCCATGTGCAACGTCAAGCCAATATCACAATTGGGACATTGCAAAACATAGCCACAATCCCGACACATCATAAAGCTCGAAAAACCGCGGCGATTAAGCATCAAGACACTTTGCTCACCACGCGCTAGACGTTCTTTAAGGGCCACCAACAATTCCTCGGAAAATGTTGATTCCGGCCCTTTCTTGATTTCTTCGCGCATATCAACAATTTGAACGGTCGGCATGATTTGCTGATTAATCCGTTCAGGCATCATCAATAATTGATAAACGCCTTTTTGGGCCCGTGCCCGCGATTCTAATGATGGGGTTGCTGAACCTAAAACTAGGGGGGCTTGGTAATATTGGCTGCGCCACATGGCCACATCACGGGCATGATAGCGCGGATTTTCCTCTTGCTTATAGGTGGTTTCATGTTCTTCATCCATAATAATGAGGCCAATATTATCCAACGGCGCAAAGACCGCTGACCGGGCACCAACGACTACCCGTGCTTCACCATTTTCAATCCGCCGCCATTCATCATAGCGCTCACCAACGGATAATCCCGAGTGTAAGACCGCCACTTGACTACCAAAACGTGAACGTACCCGGACCATCATTTGCGGTGTTAATGCAATTTCCGGTACTAACATTAAGGCAGTCCGGCCTTGGGCTAACGTGTGTTGCATGGCCTGTAAGTAAACTTCCGTTTTCCCAGAACCGGTCACTCCTTCTAATAAGAACGTTTGTGCTTGGCCAGCAGCGTCATTAATCGCGGTTAGCGCAGCTTGTTGATGCGGTTGGAGGGTTAATGCTTGGCTAGGCTTAATCGTGTGATGGGCCATTGGATCACGATAAACTTCCATTGGCACTTTAGCCAGCCACCCTTTTTTGGCCCCGGTAGTAATGACCGCATCGCTAAGCTCATACTCAGCCACGACTTGGTCTTTAGCCACAACTTGCTCAGGAGCTAACGTTTGTAGCAATGACAATAAAACACTTTGCTTATGGGCGGCTTTAGTTAAGCCACTGCGCGCTTCTTCAAGTTGTTCAAAATCAAGTAACGTTTTAATCCCGAGTTTCGTCTTGGCCTTCGCTTGGTTGTTGACTTCATAATAAAATTCCAAACTACCTTCACGTTGCAATTTCGTTAACTTGCTGACTTGTTCCGGCGTAAACTGGGTTTCATCATATTCAATTAAATCCCGCCCACCAAACAACTGTTGGACGACTGGATCATTAATTTCATCAATTGGCCGTAAATACTTCTTATACTTCGCCCGAAACATGCTTGGTAACATTGCTTGTAACACGGTAATTTGAAACGCATAGGCTTGATGCGCCAACCAACCTGATAAACTGATTAGTTCTTGATTCAAGACCGGTTTTAAATCCAACACCGCGTTGATCATTTTAAGCTTAGTCACAGCTTCATCTTGAGGATCTAGTTCACTAAAACCAACCACAAATCCTTGAATTAGGCGATTACCACGGCCAAATGGTACCGCTACCCGCATCCCCAATGCAACCGTCTGGGTAAGTGGGGCCGGAATTAGATAACTATATGGTTGGTTCGTTTGCATTGCTGGTACATCTACAATGACATTAGCAACCCGTTCCATTTCCGCATCTCCCCCTTTTTAACTGATTTTTCCATCAATTTGTTTTAAAGCGCTAGTAATTATCATACTAGTTGTCCACAAAAATTGATAGTAGTTAACCTTTATTATACCGTGATTTTTATTAAAAAAGCATCGCTAACCACAGATTAATGATAATTTATAGCCTATTTTAATTAGTAGCAAAACATTACATTAATTATTAATTTATGCTATACTTTACGAGTTATCATAATTAATAATTAATGTAATAATACGTAATTGCTGAGGAATCGCCCGATGGAAATCAAAAAAGCACACTTAACCGATTTACGAGCCATTGCCGAGCTTAATTTTAACGGTTTCAAAGATTATGAGCTGTTCAAAATTGGTGCCAAACCGGCTAAGTTCACGAAAGCGCTCTATGAATTATTAAAATTGAATGCGGCCGTCAGTATTAAAGCGGGCTATAGTTATGTTTGTTACGACGCTGGTAAGTTAATAGGTTACTTTAGTCTCATTCCGGCTGGTCAAGAACTTGATGGCCCGGCCTTTTTAAAAGCTGGGGCCTGGAAAATCCCGTTGATTACTAACTTTAAAACTTCGCGCCAGTTATTAGGCCATGTTCTAAAAGCCGAAGCGATTTTAAACCCCTTTCCCAAAGACTACTGGTATCTCGATACCTTAGTTGTAGCCCCTGGTAATCAAGGTAGTGGTTATGGTTCACGTATTTTACAAGCCGTTAAAGATCTGGTTATCAAAAATCATGGACGTAAACTACGCTTAATCACTAATGCCACGCGTAATCGTGATTTCTATACTAAAAACGCTTTTATTAACGATGCCATCATCTTGCCCACTGATAACAACAGTAATTTCACCACTTGGTCGTTTTATTTTGATGTTAAGTAACCTACAATATGGAGGAAGATTTAATGAGTAATGTTAACTGGTTTGCTGGTGGTTCTGAACGTGATGTCACCGCCTTGGATTTAATTAATGCCTTATTACCAACTTTAGCGGTCGATAGTCGACTAGACCACGTGTTAACTGATTATCAAACGCAATTAACTAGCCCCACCACGGCGGTTCCATTTATTTTAAGCCAACTCAATTTGGCAATTGCTAATGCGACTAAAGAAGATAGTACGCAATTAACCGCTGAACAAACACATTTAATTAAACAAATTGCTGAATTAAGCAACATTCGGTATGGTTACTAAAAAAGTCGCCCCTTGAGGCGACTTTTTTAGTATGCATTATTAATTGTATACACCAATAACCTTTATTTAGTAAAATTATCACGTATTAATTCCCAATAATAGACTGCTTATTCTACCTTCCATTCACTAATGTAACACGTTAATTGCGTTACATTTTATCCAAAAATACGTATGCTAAATTTAAAGGAGCTACTAAAATGGAATTCGCTAATAATCTAAGATCTACCCGCAAAGCTTTAAACATGACTCAACAAGAACTTGCTAATCAGCTACATGTAACCCGTCAGACTCTATCACGTTGGGAAAATAATCAAAGCTATCCCAATCTAGATACTTTAATTGAGCTGAGTAATTTGTTAGCAATTCCTTTAGATAGTTTACTTAAAGGAGGAGATAACCCAATGGTTACAAAAATAAGTAATGATGTCCGTTCCAAAAAACGCTACCAACGATATTTAATAATTATCGCTAGTGTATTCGTATTAGCATTAATTTGGTTAACAACTTTAAGCATCGGCCGTGCATACCAAATACAACAAATTGATCGGTTTAATCCATTTCTAACAACTCAAGCTGGTTATACTGTCTTACCAAATGCACCCACAAAAGATAAAGCAGGTTTAAAAGTTGATGCTTTCGTTGCTGATAATCCATTCGGTAATGGTGCTTGGCTTAAATTTTATACTGGTCAATACACCAAAGAAAATCATTGGGCATTAGTTGAACACAAAGGTTCATATATTTACGGTGTACGTTTGCTCACTCAAAATAATGTACCAAAAGTTATGAATGAACAAGTTGGTAGTCATTATTTTAACTATAATAGCAAGGTTGAACCAAGGATTAGCAAATCTCTACCATGGCTACCATTTAATTAAAAAAGTCGCCCCTTGAGGCGACTTTTTTCTATTTACAATCCACTTATTTCTTAGCTTTGCGTTTTAAATTAAAATACTCAATCAACGCAATAATTCCAAAAAATGCAATGGCCCCAAAGACACTCCGGACACTCACACTAATATAATTTTGCCAAAAGTAGGCATGGTATACCACCACATCAACGATGCCCCGAATACCAAACGTCAAAACTAAGGCTAACGCTACCATCAACTCTACCGCCGTTACATAACTCGCCCAAATGTTTTTCATAAGCCCTCCATAGATTAGCCATCTTTATTTTTTGATTGCCGCATCAATTTAATAGAGTCATAGATTGCTACAATCCCAAAAATAACAATCGCTCCAATCGTTGCCTTAATCGTTAAATCAAGATAACTTTTCAGTAAATATTCTTGTAAGACGATAATATCAACTAGGCCGCGGACCCCGAATATCGTTGTAAGAGCCGTGGTAAACACCAACGCCACGATTTTGATATATCTTTGCCAAATTTTTTTCAAAACTGCCCCCTTAGTTCTTTGATTCATCATCCTTTGTGATTTGAAATAAGGTGTTCGCTTAAGGAAATCACCCCAAAAACAACGCTGCCCCAAAGCACACTTTCAATCGTTAAAGTTAAATAAGTTTGCCATGAGTACGTATGCGCAATTGCTAATTCAACCAGGCCCCGAACCACAAACGTAAACAAAACTACTAGCACTGATAATAATCCAAGCGCCCCTAAATAGCCATTTCCGTGCGTATTCATTTGTTTTGTCATATTAAAACTCCCCCTCCCAAGATGTTTTTATGTAAATGTAATTCTAACATATCCCTTATCCACGTGTCAGTTAGCACACCTTAGTTCAAAAGAGCACTGAATGTAAGAGTGTTCCCCCAATAAATAATAGCAAAAAATAACCTCCTTGAAAAAATTCAAGGAGGTTATTTAATCGTTTTTCGTTAGTGTTTGGTGTTTACCAAGGACTTGACGCACTCTACCTAAATGTGCTTCAAGCCGCAAGTACCTATGCATATACGGACAACCCTACTGACTCAAAGACCAAGTCATTGGTTTGTCCTAGTATGCCACGGTACTTAACGCGCCTTGGCGCACTCTGTTAATTGCCAGCTTCAAAGCCACCATCAACAATATTCTTGTAATGTTCTTCACCTTCATCCTCAACGTTAATCGCCCAAGAATTAAAGTGCGCCACTACTGATAACGCCAAGTAAGTCAACGCCAAGAAGTAAGCATATTGGTGCTCATTGGTTTTCAAAAGGAACGTATCTAATGCAAAGATACCTGGGAAGATTAACAATGTCCACCATGGAGTGTAAGTCCGTTTGATGTACCAACCGATCCCAAACGCCCCAATAAAGTTAATCGTAATCAATAACCAAATTATCTTGCTATTCGCGCTAACCCCAGCGATATTAAATACGTTCGGGAGCACTGCTCCTAATACTAAGCCCACTATTGCAATTACTACATAACTCCATCGTTTTGATGCAAACATTCTCTTCCCTACCTAAACCTAATTTTTTATTCCTAATGTTGTGGTTGCGCTAATTCAAGCGCAAAGCTAATGGCACTTAGCCAGTATAATGGTGCTGTTTCGGCCCGTAAAATCCGTGGTCCAAGCGCCGCCACGGTAAAGCCATGTGCTGTTAATTTTTCAATTTCTTGTGGAGCAATCCCACCTTCGGGGCCAAAAACCGCACAAATTGATTGTTGTGGCTCAATTGCCGCTAACGTTTGCGCTAATTGCGCTTGTTCACCCGTTTTAGCGGCTTCTTCATAGGCGATCATTTTGTGATCAAATGGCATTGCGGCCACTTCGGCTAAACTTGGTGCATATTTGATTGCTGGTACCCGTGTGCGATGTGATTGTTCCGCTGCCCCCGCGGCAATCTTTTGTAGGCGAGCAATCTTTTTATCCGCTTTATCATTCCATTTAGCAACACTCCAAGCCGTCTGCACAAAAATTACTTGGTTAACGCCTAATTCCGTTGCTTTTTGGACAATTAATTCCGCTTTATCACCTTTGGGTAACCCACAAATAATGGTTGTATCCACTGGTAATTCGACATCACTGGTGAGTGTTTCAACTACCTGCATCGTTGCCATACCATCCGTGATGGCTGCCAAACTAGCAATGACCACCGCTTGATTTGGTTGGACAAATTCCGCTTTGGTCCCTTCTTTAGCACGTAAAACGGTCACAAAGTGGTGATATGTTTCTTCATCTAAAGTAAAGTTCGCTTCAACATTAGCTTTTAAAAAATACCGTTGCATCTGTTCACCTTACCCTTGTGCTGTAAATTCGTTAACGTCATCCGGATTTGGTTTGTAGGCAATAATTCCATACCAATCACCAATTTGCAAGCTTTGTTCAATTTTGAAACCAGCCGCAATTTGAGCATCCCGAATTTCCGTAAATTTGTCTTTAATAATCCCACTAGTTAAGAAGTACCCACCTAAACGCAACTTATCCCATGCCTGAGGGATCAAGGGGTGAATTACTTCGGCCAAAATATTAGCTACAATCAAATCGACGTTTTCGGCCGCGACATCTTTAAGTAAATCAGATACGTGCACATCAATATCTTTGGCCACTGGATTAAGCGCCAAGTTTTCTTGGGCCTTAGCAACCGCAATATCGTCAATATCCGTTGCCGTAATTGTGCCAACCCCTAAGTGCTTAGCTGCGATACTTAAGACCCCGGAACCAGTTCCCACGTCAAGCACGCGTTCACCACCGCGCACAACAATCGTTAATGCTTCTAACATCAACCGCGTTGTGGGGTGTGTTCCAGTCCCAAAGGCCATGCCAGGATCAAGCACAATTAATTTTTCATCACTTTGGGCTGGTTGATAATCTAACCATGAAGGCACAATCGTTAAGTTACGCGTCACGCGAACGGGGTGGTAGTATTTCTTCCACGCCGTAGCCCACTTTTGGTTATCAATATCTTTCACTACGACTTCACCAGGTAAGTAATCCAAACCAAATTCCCCTAATTGGGTAACTTTAGCTTTGATTTGCGGTAAAATTGCTGGATCAAAATCGTCTTCATCAAAGTAACCACTAACAATTGCCCCTACTTTTGGCAAATTTAATTCATCCCAATCAATATAGACGGTTTCGTCAGCTCGTTCATAATTTAAGTTCTCGTTGGCATCCTCAATTTGAATCCCCGCAGCACCAAGTTCCATTAAAATACTTGAGACTGCTTCAACGGCCTCACTGGCTGTTTTCACGCTAACTTCTGTCCAATTCATTGTGTGTTCTCCATTATCTTTGAATAATATTATGTCATTAATAGCCCACATAAATTTGGTGCTTATTACACTTAATACTTTAATTTTAAAGCATTAATAGGGTCTATGGCAAATTTATCAATACTAATGGCAATAATAGCTTTATTCACTATACTTGACACCCCTACTATGGTCAATTCAATCGCACACCTTTTAATTTAAATTAAGCTAATTTTTGGATATACTTAAGAAGTACCAACTAGCAATTAAAGGAGGGCTTTATTATGCACAAACGACTTTATCGCAGTGATAACAATCGGGTTTGGTTAGGCGTCCTCGGTGGCCTCGGTGAATATTTAAATGTCGATCCAACCTTATTACGGGTTATCTTCGTTATTTTTGGCGTCTTTACTAACATTGTTGCCCTAATCATCTATCTGCTATGTGCGTGGATTATGCCAAGACGGTTTAATTAATATATCAGCAAGCAAAAAACCGAAGAGCCTAGGCCCTTCGGTTTTTGTGTTTTGGATGTTGTTATGGCAGTAGAGCCAAAATGTACTCGAAGGCGCAAGCGTTTAAGGCAGTAGAGCCTAAACGTGCTCGAAGCCCCAGACAGTTGCGCCTAACTTTAAAACGATTAAAATACCAAACCCGTATTTTATCGTTTTTCGTTAGTGCTCACTGTCTCCCAGGGGCTTCTCGCACTCTGCACTCTGCACTCTATCTCTTTTTCCGATTGCTAACCCAACCAATCATCCCAATAATTGCGCCCGTAATAATTGCGCCGATGATAAATGGCACAATCATAATGTTATCAGTTAAAATTCCCATGGTACCTCCTGCTAAGGCTTATTCAAAACCTTCTGTCGTCATTGACTTCCGGTACAAGTCTACCACATCAGCCGCATTTAATGAAACATAACCCGTTTCCGTCAAGTTCTTCAAGTTAACGGCATGGTTAGCCATCGCTTCAAAGTTAGTATCTT
Organism: Periweissella ghanensis; assembly: GCF_918814755.1. Taxonomy (GTDB): domain Bacteria; phylum Bacillota; class Bacilli; order Lactobacillales; family Lactobacillaceae; genus Periweissella; species Periweissella ghanensis. The sequence goes on from NZ_CAKKNT010000001.1 coordinate 105,615, forward strand.
CATTAATATCGACACCACCAAGCGTGGTTGGTAAGCCAAGTTCCTTAATCCAGTCATACGTAGCTTGAATGGCATCACGGGCCACTTGACTATCTTCACCGGCTAAGTGCCATACATTGCGACCAAAGGCAGCAAATTTAGCTTCCGTATCGGCATTCAAACAAAATTCCATCCAACGTGGTGTTAAAATTGCTAAGCCAGCCCCATGCGTAATGTCATAGTAGGCTGACAATTCATGTTCCATTGGGTGAACTGACCAACCATTAGCATTACCAAGCCCCACTAAGCCATTTAAGGCCATTGTTGAAGCCCACATTAAGTTAGCCCGAGCATCGTAGTTTTCTGGTTGGGCAATGGCAACCGGTGCCCATTTAATCACCGTGCGCATAATTCCTTCAATTAAACCAGCCGTAACGTCATTGTTTGGTTCGCGGTCAAAGTATTGTTCAACTAAGTGGCTGAAAATATCAAATGAACCAGCCGCTGTTTGCCAAGTTGAGACACTATAAGTCAATGTTGGGTCTAAGAATGAAACGGCGGGTGTATTAGGACCATATGTGCCAATTTTTTGCTTAGTTTCCATGTTTGAAATTACTGAACCTTTGTTCATTTCCGTTCCAGTCGCAGCAAGCGTTAAAATATCAACCACGGGTAGTTGCTTAATCCCATAGCGTAAAGTTGGATCTAAAACTAAATCCCAAACATCTCCATCGTAGTATTTAGCTGAGGCAATCACTTTAGCAGCATCAATTACTGAACCACCACCAATTGCCAAAACAACATCAATCGCGTGGTCTTTAGTAAGTGCTTGTCCGGCGGCCACTGATTCAACACGAGGATTAGGATCAATGCCAGCTAATTCAACAACATTCAAGTCGGCTAATAATTCTTTAACTTGATCGTACAAGCCACTACGTTTAATTGAACCACCACCATAAACAAGTAAAACATTGTCTCCAAATTGACTTACAGCTGCATGTAATTTACTGGCAATTTGATCTTTACCAAAAACAATTTCCGTGGCGTTTTTAAAATTAAAGTTTTGCATGTGTGCACCTATTCCCTCTTAAAAAGTTAGTTAATAATTCGATTATATATTTTCCTGAATTACGAATGCAAGTAGCGGTTAAATATACGTAATCTCTTATAAATTCCTTAAATTGTATCATTTTTTCTGATAAAAAAACTAGGCAATGTTTGCACTCATCGCCTAGTTTGCTAAAATAATAATAGATGTATTACTTTTCGTTCTTATAAATGTACGAACGGCTCATTGGTAAGTTGGTACCTGAAGGGCCTTTAGTCATTAAGAATTGGATTACATCGATGTTACCACTTTCAAATGAAGCGGCACACCCTTGTAAGTATAAATCCCACATACGGGCAAATGGTTCCCCATATGCTGCCACCGTTTCATCAAAGACGGGCATGTAGTTTTTGTACCATTCTTCAAGAGTCCGTTGATAGTGGCGACGTAATGGTTCTAAATCGTCCAATTGCAATTGGGCATTCATGATATGTTGCATATTTTCTGCTACGTTTGGAATGTAGCCACCTGGGAAGATGTATTTTGCGATAAATGGATCGACACCGGCACCTTCGTGTTGACCGGTAATACCATGGATTAATGCGCGACCACGGGGCTTCAAGTATTCATTGACCTTCTTAAAGTAGAGGCCAAGATTTTCTTTACCAACGTGTTCAAACATCCCGACTGACGTTACAAAATCAAAGGTCATATCACCTAGTTCACGATAATCAACTAACTTAACTGTAACTAATTCTTCCAAATGAAGTTCTTTAATGCGGTTAACCACAAATGCATATTGTTCTTCAGACAAAGTTACCCCAGTTGATTTCAAACCGTATTCTTGAGCGGCGGTAATAATTAGCGTTCCCCAACCACAACCAATATCCAATAATGATTGACCTGGTTTTGAATCAAGCTTATCAAGAATATGGTGAACTTTGGCCATTTGTGCTTCTTCAAGCGTCATGTCTTCACGAATCCAGTAGGCACATGAATAAGTCATTGTGCTATCAAGCCACTTTTCATAGAAGTCATTCCCAATATCGTAGTGTGAATGGATATCAGCTTTTGATTCTTTTTCGCCGTGTGAGTGGACAAACTTACTCAAAAGGCCCTTAAAGCCATCTTGATTAGTTAAGAAACTGTCATGCTTACGATAAGCAGAGGTAATTAATTCTTGAATACTACCTTCGATTTCGATGTCTTTATTCATGTACGCTTCGGCAAGGACGAGTGTCGGAGTTTTGGTTAGATCCTTCATATTAAGTTTTGTATTCAATTTAATATGAATAGCAGGTAACCCTTCACCATAATTTTCTGATGTGCCGTCCCAATATGTCACCATAACCGGGACATCAAAAGCACTTGCTAAGAGTTTCTTTAAAACTTGTTTTTCCAGCATCTGTCGCTTCTCCTTACTTTAACCAAACTTTATCACACGTTCATCAAGTTAACTTTGTAGTTTTTTACAACTATAATTTATAGATGATTAAACGTATAGTGAATGTTTATACCAAGTAATATACTCCTTTAAAACCCTGGTTGGCAAATTTTTTTAGCAATCCTTAATCTTCTTTATAACATTTAATAATTATTAGCGCTCGTGTTGTAAAGTCAGTTATAGCAAAGGTTTTAGTTAAAAATTATTGTTAAAATAATCACATAATCAAACTTTTGAGTACTTACATTGATAAAAACTTCACAAAATACAGAAAAAATAGTGGAAAACATGTAATTATCATGTATAATAACTTGTGTAATAACAAACAAATACCTGAGGAGATATATATATCATGACTAAAATTTTTGCTTACGGAATCCGCGATGATGAAAAACCAGCTTTACAAGCATGGGAAGCTGCTCATCCTGAAATCGAAGTTGATTTCACTGGAGAATTATTAACTCCTGAAACTGCTGAACTTGCTAATGGGGCTGATGGGGCCGTTGTTTACCAACAATTGGACTACACGCGCGCCAGTCTTGAAGCCTTGGCTGCCGGTGGCGTTAAGAGCCTTTCACTTCGAAATGTCGGGACTGACAACATTGATTTTGATGCCGCGCGTGAATTTGGTTTCAAAATCTCAAACGTCCCAGTTTACTCACCTAACGCGATTGCTGAACACTCAATCATTCAAATGAGCCGGTTACTCCGTCGTACTAAGCCACTTGATGCTAAGATTGCTAACCACGATTTACGTTGGGCCCCAACAATTGGTCGTGAAATGCGGATGCAAACCGTTGGGGTTATCGGTACTGGCCACATTGGTCAAGTTTCCATTAACATCCTTAAAGGGTTTGGCGCCAAAGTAATTGCTTTTGATCCATACCAAAATGCCCAATTAGCAGCCGAAGGTTTATATGTTGACACCCTTGACGAATTGTACGCCCAAGCCGACGTAATTAGCTTATATGTTCCTGGTGTGGCGGCTAACCATCACATGATTAACGCAGACTCAATTGCTAAGATGAAAGATGGTGTCATCATCGTTAACTGCTCACGTGGTAACTTAGTTGATATCGATGCCGTTATTGCTAGTTTAGATAGCGGTAAGATCAGTGATTTTGCCATGGACGTTTACGAAAACGAAGTTGGTTTGTTCAATGAAGACTGGTCAGGTAAGGAATTCCCTGATGCTAAGATTGCTGATTTGATTGCGCGACCAAACGTTTTAGTTACCCCACACACTGCCTTTTACACAACTAAAGCCGTTGAAGAAATGGTCCACCAATCATTTGACGCGGCTGTAGCCTTTGCAGCGGGTCAAACCCCAGAAACAGTTGTTGAATACTAATTCCACCCACCCTTGTATTAGTTCAGCAATTTTTAGATAACGGCATTAATTTCATTTAGAGGAAAAAGAGAATATGATTAAAGCACAAGGCAAAAAATGGTTTAGTAAAGAATCACAAGATGTTCGTAACCAAGAATATGCTCGTAAGGCACAAGAGATTGCACCACAAGTTTTTGATGGCACCACTGAATTACACATTAAAGATTTCTTCTTTAAAGTCCTTTCTGGTTCTGCCCAAGGGATTCTAATCGGGGTTCTTCCAAGCGCTGTCATGAAATATATTTTGAAATACTCAGGTTTAATGACAACCAGTTTTGGTCAAGACCTTAGTGCAATTCTAAACTTGTTTACCATCTTAATTCCATTCTTAATCGGGATGGCTGTGGCAATGCAATTTAAAATGAAATCCCTTGATGCCGGGGTCGTGGCCATTGCAACGGCGGCTGCGTCTGGTTCAATCAAATGGACAACGGCTGGCGCCCATGCCATCAACCCAATCACTAACACTCCTTGGATTCCAAAGTCAGTGATTTATGTGGCTGGTGGTGCCGGTGATGTTATCAATGCAATGATTGTCGCTGGGCTTGCTGTTTTTGTAACTTGGTTAGTTGCTAAATACCTTAAAGGTTTTGGTTCAGTAGCCATCATTTTAAGTCCTATTTTAGTCGGTAGCTTAGTTGGCCTCGTAGGCCTTGAAATTGCTCCTTATGTTGCTCAAGTAACCGCTGCAATTGGAAATGCTGTTGAAACATTTACCAAATTGGCACCAGTCCCAATGGCCATGCTAATTGCAATGGCTTACTCAGTTATCATTATCACACCTGTTTCAACGGTGGGAGTTTCGCTTGCAATTGGCCTTGCCGGTCTTGGTTCTGGAGCTGCTGCTATGGGGGTGGTTGCCACAACGATTGTACTTATCATCAATTCATTAAAGGTTAACAAACCTGGTGTAACAGTAGCAATTTTCTTAGGGGCGATGAAAGGGATGATGCCATCAATCTTTAAAAAGCCCGTTACTATGTTAGCATTTATGTTAAGTGCTGCGATTGCCAGCTTGCCGGTAGCGATTTTTGGCATTGAAGGTACCCCAACGACGGCCGGTTTCGGTTGGATTGGGATGGTTTCGCCAATCCAATCCATCGTAATGGATCCAGCTGATAAGATCTTCATGAGTCATACCATTAGTCCTATTATTGGTTTACTTGCTTGGTTTGTGATTCCTGCCATTGCTGCTTTTATTGCTAATTTTCTTTTCACGAAAGTATTTAAATTATATACCGCAAAAGATTTCCAACAAGATCTATAATTTCGATAGTAAAAAAGCGCTGAGCAGGAGCTCAGCGCTTTTTTGCTGGATTATCAAGGTATTTATCCACTTTAGCCACAAGCTGGCTTAAAACACCCTTATCAAATAAAATTACCACTTGGTAAAAATACTTCATACATATCGCGCACGATATTCATTTCCAACGGTAATTGCGGTCTAATATTGCCATCTAACATCACCTTAACCATATCAACATCACTCTTCGTCGTCACGTTTAACTGGGTTTGCGCCTGGGCATGACTAATACCATTGGCTAACGAATGGGTCATCATCATCCGTGACACCGCCCACATTTGCACTAACGGTTGGCTATTTAAATACCGCACCGTAAAATTACTTTCACGCTGCTCATGATACTTTGCCCCTTTGGAAATTACATACGGATTAACTTTAAAAATCCGTGTCGTGATTGGTTGCGCAGCTTCATTCCCAAACTGATAGTTTAAACTAAATTTAGGTGAGTGTTTTAAATAATTAAGCCACCAACGTAATTGTTTCCAACCGCGAAATGGTATTTCTTGTTCTAATTCATGACAGGTTGCTGTCGGATCAGTCCCAATCGTCAACGTCGTATGGCAAACATACTGATGATTAATCACACTCGCATTCACTCTTTTAAGTCGGCCGCTAATAATGATTTGACAGGCTTTTTCCACATCCTTTGCAATTTGCCACCGTTTAGCAAATAAATTCTCACGACCACTTGGAACGAGCCCTAATGGTACAAAACAGCCACTCTCAAACATCGCGGTCATCGCGGTATTGAGCGTGCCATCACCGCCAACCACGACTAAGCCATCAAATTGCTCTAAGCGCTGCGCTAATAATGTTCGTGCCGCTAATGCACTATCGGCAGTTAATAATTGACACGTATAACCTACCGCCATTAAACGTGCTTTAACGGTTGCAGCTTGGTTGGCTGCAATTTGACTGCCGGCGGTATCATTATAAAAAATACCAAAATTCGGCGCAGTCGTTGTCCCCCTCATAGTGTCCCCCTTGTTTATTTTTATATTCTTATTTAGTGACGATTTTTATTTATAATTTACACCTTCATCTCCTTAAAGATACCGAGAGTAATGGCCTTTTGCAAGTAATGCAGTCGCTTTTAATCCAATGGTAATCTTTGTTATTACTTCGATAACAAAGATTTAACATGATTGCAATCCGCAAAGTGCGGTAAAAAAATAGCCGACAAGCTAGTGTAGCTCATCGACTTTAAATTTAAATATAAATTTGAGTTTTATTTACGTTCATTACGTTTTAATAAAGTCAATGCCCCTAACGCTCCTAACAAAACAATAATTGTTCCCGTCATTAGCGTAGTTGCTAAGCCACGATTATATGATTCCACCACGGCCACTTGGAACTGTTTAGCCCCCGAAATTTGGGCAATTCGTTGACTAAAAGCAATCGCATGGCCCCCAAATGGACCGGCTTCAACCAATGCTGATTGTAGATGGCTAAGGACTTCTTTGGGCACATCGGTATTTGGTAACTTACCGGCTAATTGATTTTCATATGCATTCGCTTGTACCAACCCTAAAATTACAATCCCAAATGAAACCCCAAATTGCCGAAAGACGTTCAATAAGCCTGAGGCCATCCCCATTTCTGGCAATGGAACCCCATCAAGACCAACCGTATTTAACAATGGGTTAACAATCGCATTCCCAATCCCCATCAAAATCATCATTGGCAAGATTTGTGGGTAACCAGTCGTTAATGACAAGCCGTTAATTAAAAGGACAAATCCGATTCCCACTAAGACTAACCCACCGGCAACTAAACCTTTACGCGAGTATTTTTGACCTAAAATCCCAGTAATTGGCCCCAAAACTAATGACCATACGGAAATTGCCAGTTGCCGAATTCCTGTATCAAAGGCCGACCAACCAATGTAATTTTGCATCAAGATGGTAATAAAGGTATTCATTGAATAGACCCCCGCCCCTAATGCAAAGGCCACAATCACCGCCCCAACAAAGTTCCGTTGTTTGAACATCCGTAAGTTCATCATTGGGTGTTGGAGCTTCATTTCAACCGTAATAAAAATAGCTAATAAAATAATGGCAGCTAATAACCAGCCACCAATGTGGGGATTGGTCCAAGCCATGTGGACATTATCTTCTTTTTGAATCAAACCAAAAATAGCACAAAATAATGTTGCTGCTGATAAGAGCATTCCAAGAAGATCCACGCGTTGGTCCTTACCGTAACTTGGCGTTTCCTTGACAAACAAGAACGTCATAATGACCGCGATAATGCCAACTGGCACATTAATGTAAAAAATTGATTGCCAACCGAATTTTTCAACCAATAAACCACCAACAAGGGGGCCTGAAGCTGATGATAAGCCAATTACTGACCCCACAATTCCAAGGGCAATCCCACGCTTAGCACCATCAAAGTTAGACGCAACTAACGCCATTGACAATGACATCATCCCGGCACCCCCAATTGCTTGGACCGCACGACTAATATCAAGGGCTAATAAAGTTGGGGCTAAGCCATTAGCGGCGGAAGCAATAATAAATAAAATAATACTAGCTAAGAAAATCTTCTTGCGGCCATACATATCACCGAGTTTTGATAAAATCAAGATCATCACGGCAAAGACAATTGTGTATGAGCTTAGCACCCATTGTAAGTTATTAAACGGCTCATTAAATGACTTTTGCATCGTGGGCAAGGCCACATTAACGACCGTCACATCCAAAAGTCCCATAAAGACCCCAATTGATAAAGCCGCGAGGGCTAACCATTTCTGGTATGGTTTTTCTTCCATTGTTATTCTCCTTTAAGCGTGGTTAATTGTTGTTCTACCCAAGCTAATTTAGTTTGGGCAAGCGTCAAGTCAAGTTCCGTACCTGCTAACACATAGTGGTACTTCTCTCGTTGGCCGTCATCACGCTGAATATGTTCATCCATATGTAGTGCTAATGCCTGATAGGCGTTAATGTCAGTGGTTAAATAAGTTTGATATTCCAACAGAATTTGTTTACGCACCGGCACACTAACCGAACCTAAGAAACGACATTTAAAATGCAATAACTCTTCGCGTTTGGAATCGTACGCGACCGGTTGCTCCATTAATTTACGAAAGTGTTGGGCCCCCTGCTCGGTTAAATGTGCAAAGCGGGCCGAGCGTGGGTCTTGGGGATTTTCATACAATGTAATCCAACCACACTTGGCAAATTCATCTAAGCGTGGATATAAGACCCCACTAGAAACTTTGCGGCGCGTGGTAAAAATATTTTCTAAAATATTGCGTAAGGCATACCCCGACTTATCCCCACTCGTCAAAACACCTAAAATAATTAATTCGTACATACCCCCTCCTTAATTTAATATATCTAAACGACATATTAAATTATAGTCCGCCGCCCCTAAATGTCAAGCTTACTTAAAGTAACAAAACCGTAAAGGTCATTTTGACCTCAAAAAAAGCATGTAACAAAAAGCGGGTGCTATCGAGAAATACACTAAATAAACCCCTTGAAGCAAGCACTTCAAGGGGTTTATTGGTGTATTTTGAATATATTAGTAGTCCGTTCCGTCAGCCACGCCTGCGATCACAGCTCGTTATTTTTACATTTCTTCAAGCATTGGTGCAGCCACTTTAGATTGGAGCCACTTCATAAAGCGGGTTACCAATGGGCGTACAATAAAAAAGAATACTGGAATTGCGACCACAAAGGCCCGAATCCAATTGCGTAAGTAATCAAACAAATAATGTGATGGCACATAGTTTTTAAACACTAAGGTTGTTACAGCAATCACAATTAAGGTGTTGCATGAAATAACTAAAAATGGAAAACTAATGTGGCGTGGTTGTTGGCTCAACCATTGTGAGCGTTTATGTAAGTGCCCTACAATTGGTCCTGAGATAAACTTCTTTGTTAAAAATACCAATGTCAAGGCAATTGGGTAAATCACTGCTTCGTGCTGAAAGTGGTGATTGCCAAATCCATAACGCCATACTAAATTGTAATTTGACATGCAAAATACCATCGTTGCCATTACCGCTAATCCGCTGGCTTCCGGATGGTGAATAATCTTTCGTATCATACATACCTCTTCTCTAAAGTCTTTCGATAAATACAACTATAGCACAAATTAAAATAAAACTACAAATTTTATTTTAAAAAATATTAAGTAATAATCAAGATAAATTACGTAAAGAATCCGTAAATTAACTCTCAAAATGGCGACGACGATTCCAAATTAACATTCCCAAGAAAATTAACCATGCGCTAATAGAAAGTACTAGTCCCAGTTTTAAACCCGGCGTTTGATACTGTAACACTACTTTTTGGCTTTGACCGGCCGGCACTTTAAGGCCAACAAAGCCACCATTAATCCGGTTCACTGCCACGGGTTGACCATTAACTTTGGCATGCCAGCCAGTTGAATACGGAATATTTGATCCTAACCACGTTGGCTTTGCACTAGTATATTGACCACTTAAACCACGGTAATTAAGTTTAATTGCTTGTAGTCCATGTTGTTTAACCGTCTGTAAGCGTTGCATAACTTGTGCATTACTAGCTTGTGAATAGACTTGCACATTAAATGTGTATTTACCAGGTTGATCAAAATTAAATGTTAAACTATGGGGCACGCGTTGCGTAATCCCAAAGTTTAAGACCCCCGCCCTACGTAATTGATAAAATGCTCCCGACGCCGTTGATTCTTGACTAAAATTAACAATCCGATTACCACCACGAACATTCAAACTAAAACCATCTAAACGATTTAAAGTTAACCGTTGGGCCATCCGATGGGTCAATTGCACCCCTTGTTGGCGTAAATCATGGGCCGTGGCCGCTTGAAACTTAATATCTGATAAATATACTAAAATTTCGCCACCCGGTAACGTTGGTTTAAGCTTTAAAACCATACTAGCCCCAGGATTGTTATTAATATACGTCACATGATGGCCGCGTAACTGCACCTGATTCTGTTTTGCCCCTTTAAGCACTTGTTTCTTATCAATATACCGCGATAAGCGAACTCCCAGATGGTGGGCTTCATGTAAGCTATTTAATTGTGGCTTCACGGTCGTAACCTTTGGGACAGCGACCATGCCAGACCCAAATAAACTTTCTTTTTCAACCGGATTAGCCGCCAAATATTGATCCTCAGAATATGCGCCTAACGCTGTCCAGATAATTGGAAAAGCCAATGGATTGTGATAGAAGTTAACATGTTGGGCATCACTCGCTTGTTTTTGTAAATGTGGTAGCGCCGCTAATTTAGTCATTTTAGAACCCACTAATTGATTAGCACCAAAATATTCCGTTAGTAAGAAGCGATTATCTAAATTCCGCAAGGGATTAACGGTCCGGCCACTAGCAATCGCTAATTGATCACTGACATCAATCATTGCTGGTGAGACCGTTGATAAGTACAATCCGGTTGCGTGGGCCGGCGTCAAAAAGCTGTTAATAAAAGACTGCTGGCTAGGCGTTTGAATCCCATTAGTATATTCCGTTCGCGCCGTTAATGCCCTACTATACTGGGCATTAAAACTTGTTGGTGTATCGATTAACTCGTTGACTTGGTTAGCCGTTAATAAATTGAAATTATCACGATGGCCTAAGCGCGTATTAAATTGCCCTAAAACGGTTAATGTAATACTAGCTAACACGGCCCACCGTAACAAATATGTTGTGAACCATTTTGTCCCTGGTTTTACCCATAAATAGCTGACCATTACTGCTAACGTGATACTATACATTAATAACTGCCAATTGTTAACTTGATTAATTTTGCTTAAGGCTAAATATCCGAGCCACGTTAAGGTGATCATCCCACTTAACTTGCGCTTCATTAGTAATGGCAACTGGTTGCGTTGCATTAATAAATGCACCCCGGAAAAAGCCGTCATTAAGTAATAACAAAACATCCAACGATTCGTCGGTGTATTACCAATCGTTAATAATACTGCCGCGGCTGGAAAAAGCAGTAACCCAATAATTATCATTAAAAACGTAAACGCCATTTTATTTTCACGGCGATTAGCGATAATCCAGAAAAAACCTAGCGTATTAATGGCAGCTGCCGAACCTTGCAACCAAAATGAACTTGGCTCAACCACACCTTGAACCCCAAATGGTAACGTCAATAATTTTAAATAATATTCCCATGGGTACAAACTAAACAATTGAGCGATCCCTGAGCCACTGCGCGGTGAAGCAGTTAAATAAATCACGGTTGGCCATAATACGACACTCGCCAAGGCAATCCCTAGGACTACATATAGCACTAATGGTGTCCAATCGCGCCACCACTGTGCTTGCCGATAATTATAGCTATATGTGACCAAGGCATAAATTGCCAACATTTCAGCGAGGATTAACCCCCAATAAAAGTTACTCGCCACCGCTAAGCCAACTAATAAAACTAAGCTCACATACCGCCGATTAGCAAAGAAACGTTCAACAGCGACAATTAGTAACGGTAAATAGATAAACGCATTGAGAAACAATGACTGATTAGTAACACCGTATATCCCAAACATACTTGCCAAATAGGTCACAATTGTTAACCCGAGCCATTGTCGCGGAATCCCAAATTTAGTTGCACTATACCCAACCGCTAACCCAGCTAAAATATAGCGTAATAAGATAATTACTTGATAACCAAGCAGCGTATGTTGGTGGTCAAAAAAGATCATCAAATACGCCAATGGATCACCTAAAATATAATAACTAAAGGCATTAAACCAATCGGTTCCGTTACTCAACGTCCAATCCCAAGTCCCAAAAGTAGTTGGATGCTGAATAAACGTCATTAAATACGCATGGAGTTGTCCAAAAACTTGAATATGCTGATTAACCGCGTCACTATTAGAAATTAAAGTTTTGCCTCGTAAAAACACTGCCCCAAATGTAGCGCATGCAAACCCGATAATAATTACTAAACTAAACCAAAACGTCCGCCAATGGTACCGGTTGTCATCATTAAATCTCAACATACAATACCAATTCCCCTTTTTACTCTTAAATATGATATGTTCTCAAGTATAGCATTTTAAAGCCGGTCCCTGAAATGCTATTTACATCCCTTAAACTAAAAAAAACAAAGAACACGAGTGTGTTCTTTGTTTTTACAATAATATTATTTGATATCTGCAAATTCGTCTTTATAGTCTTCAATAATTTGTTTAGCTGTTTCCAACGTCAAACGATTATCTTCCACCATGTGCATCACTTTTGCTTCAAACGATGGTGTATTTTGTTCATCTAACATTTGAATACGATAAATCACTTGATTTAACCGTAAACGCACAGTTGGATAACTCACCCCGTAAATCTCAGCTAAGCGTTTTAGCGATCCTGATGAGACCATAAAATTTTTGATAAACAATTGTGTTTCTGCGTCTAAATTTAAAAACCAATCCATTGTAATTCCCCCACAAATTCTTTTGTTGCGATTTCAATATCAGTTACATATCGTTAAACTAAGCGCTCCGCTTTAACTAAATGTAACTTAATACCGCTATCTCTTTATCTTTGTCTATATAGTATTTATATCAGATAAATTAAACAATCATATTTCAGGTATTTTACACCCATAATACAAAAAATGTTTATTAAGTATTTTTCTGATTTAATTTACTAATAATATGACAAATTAATATTTACCTTGATCATTTAGCATTTCTGCTTGAACAACCCCCTCAGGTAACATACTATATAATAACTCAATTAATGAAAAAAGACTTTAAATTCGTCTTACAATTCATTAATTACTTTTATTGAATTACAGGTTCATCTAGATTGGTTCTATATATAATATTTTAATTCTTCATCAATTACATAAAACTTATACTTATACGCACAAAAAAAACTATAACTTAACGTTAACCGTAAACTCAAAACTACCATCTGGTAAATCACGTTTACGAATTGCCCGTGAACCATAAAATGATGCGTTGTTAGCAATCATCCATTCATCTATTTCTTTTACAATCGCTTCTATATCGGTACCACTAAAAATTTTAATCATTTTGCTCTCTTCTTACTTAATAATATATTATTTAAAAACTTATTCATTATACTTGATAAACTATTTATATATCAATGCTTATTGATAATTTTCTGCAAATTTAAATATAATTTTTTCATAAAACTGAACATTATTTAACATTATTGAACATAACACTCATTTCACACGAAAAATTCCACCTGATACAATTATCAAGTGGAATTTTAGTATTAATATTAGTAGTCCTCTTCTGAGTAACCGTATGATTGAAGTGCTTGTGGTTTATCCAACCAGCGATCTTCAACTTTAACCCACAATTGTAAGTTAACCCGATCTCCTAGTAACCGTTCGATATCTTTACGTGCACGGATCCCAACTTGCTTAATAACGGCACCTTGTTTTCCGATAATAATACTCTTTTGACCCGGACGTTCCACTACAATTGTTGCTTGAATTTGAACTTTTTGTTCCGTTTCCCGTTCAATCTTTTCAATCACCACGGCCACGGAGTGCGGAACTTCTTGACTTGTTAATTGCAAAATCTTTTCACGGATTAATTCACCAATCACGAAACGTTCTGGGTGATCTGTAATTTGATCAGCTGGGAAGTATTGCGGACCCGCTGTCAATTCTTTAGCAACTGTCTCAAGTAATTCCGGCACGTTAGCACCAGAACGCGCTGAGATTGGGAAAATTTCATTCCAATCCAAGGCTTCGCGGTAACTTTCCATAATTGGCAACAAGTCATTTGGGTGCACCAAATCAATCTTGTTAATCACTAAGTAAATTGGTGTCCCAGACACTTCTTTTAAGCGTTCAATAATGAAGTCATCTCCCCGACCACGTTCTTCATCGGCGTTAACAACAAACCAAATGGCATCGGCTTCGTGTAATGCTGATAAAGCTGACTTAACCATGAAATCACCCAAACTATTGTGGGGTTTGTGAATTCCTGGCGTGTCAATGAAGACGATTTGTTCGTCATCAGTCGTGTAAATTCCTTGAATCTTGTTACGCGTTGTTTGTGCCTTATTTGACATGATGGCGACTTTTTCACCAACAATGTGGTTAAGTAAAGTTGATTTACCAACGTTTGGTCGCCCAACGATTGCTACGAACCCAGATTTAAATTCTTTTCCGCTCATTATTCCCTCTTTTTCATCCCCGGTTAATTCCGGACATCTTCTAGTGTGTTGACAACATAAACCAAATATATGGTTCAAAAATGATTAACCCAATTACGACCGCAAAAACGGCAGCAACCAAGGTACTTGCAGCTGCCACATCTTTGGCAGTCTTAGCTAATCTATGATAACTTTTTCCGACAACTAAATCAACAATTGATTCAACAATGGTATTTAAAAATTCTGCTGTAATGACTGAAAAAATTGCCACAGCAATCCACAACCAATCTGAACGCCCGATACCAAACCATAATCCCAGGCCAATCACAATAGCAGCTGTCAGTAAATGAAAGCGCATATTACGTTCTTTTTTAATGACCAACCAAACCCCACCGGCAGCATGGCCAAGGGATTGACGAAAACTATGGTTCTTGTCAATTTGTGGTTGCACTGAGGTTGGCTGTTTATCGCGCGAGTCCAAAGGCATCTAAAATCTCCTTTTGCAAGGTGAACATCTCTTGTTCTTCATCAGCTTCCATGTGATCATAACCATTAAGGTGTAAGAAACCATGGACCGCTAAAAAGCCCAATTCACGTTCAAAACTGTGACCCAAAAAGGCCGCTTGTTCAGCAACTTTATCCATTGAAATTAAGATATCACCAATATTATGCCCTAAATCAGCCGTCATTTCTTCATCCATGATTAAGGCAAATTCATCTTCATCATCTTCTTCAATCGCAAAACTGATGACATCGGTTGGTTTATCAACTCCCCGATACTCGAGGTTGTATTTTTGAATTTCCGGATTGTTCATAAAGGTTACTGACATTTCCGTATCGGTTGGTAGCTTAATGTAGTCACCGGCAAACATTAACACGTCATGGACGAGTTTTTGGTGAGCATCACTAACATGCTCTTGAGTGTTATCGATTAATGCTAAATCCATTAATTATTTCCTGTACTTTCTGTTTCATACTTATCATAGGCGTTGATAATTAAACCAACGACGGGGTGGCGCACGACATCAGCGGCTGCAAATTCAACAAACTCAATGCGCCGGACGTTTTGGAGCACTGCTTGGGCTTGCTTTAAACCTGATTTAGCCCCACGAGGTAAATCAATTTGTGAAATATCACCATTAATTAGCATTTTAGCCCCAAAACCTAATCGTGTTAAGAACATCTTCATTTGCATCGTGGTCGTATTTTGGGCTTCATCTAAAATCACAAAGGCGTTATCTAACGTCCGACCCCGCATGTAGGCTAATGGGGCGATTTCAATCGTCCCACGATCCATTAAACGTTCGGTATGCTCTTTACCTAAAATTGCGTGTAAGGCATCATAAATCGGCCGTAAGTATGGATCAACCTTTTCTTTTAAATCCCCGGGTAAGAATCCTAATGATTCACCGGCTTCAACGGCTGGCCGAGTAATGATAATCCGTTCAACATCCCCGCGTTTTAAAGCACTAACTGCCATCACAACCGCTAAATAGGTTTTCCCGGTTCCGGCGGGGCCAATCCCAAACGTAATATCATTATTCCGAATTGCTTGAATATATTGACGTTGTCCAAAGTTTTTCACCCGCACTGGGCGACCCTTGGCATCTCGAATCAAAGTTTCTGAGTAGAGGTCTTGGAAATATTCCAACGTCCCGCGTTCGGCCATTTTAATGGCACTCACAACGTCAGTCGCATTAATCTTAACACCTGTCTTAATCAGATGGGCTAACTGGCGTAAGATATCATACGTCGTCTCAACTGGTTCATCCTCACCGTTAATTTTAATTTCATCACCAAAGGCCCGGAGTTTAACGCCGATACCTTCTTCTAATAACAATAAAAAACTATCTTGGGCGCCTAATAAACCAACTTGTTGTTCAGCATTCTCAATCTTGAATATCTTCTCTTTCAAAATAGCTGCGTCTCCTTATGTAAGCACATTTTCTAATATTATAGCATAATCATATCCGACTTTAAGTAGGTAAAGTCACCTCCAACGGATTAAATTCCCCTTTTTGCCGGTCTTACCGATTACTGCAGTGAAATCTTGTTAGGTATACTGACACAAGTTACTAGCGGTTAACGCAAAAAAAAGCAAATCCGTTAAGATTTGCTTTTTTAGCTTTAAGCAATTGGTAATGTTAGCGACCTTTTTTCAAGACATGGGTTGTTAACAAGAAAAATAACACCGTTGGCGCGCCACAAATCGTAAAGGCTGATTGATCAATTGGCCATGTGTAGGCACCAAAGGCAATTAAGGCCACTGAAATAATGGTCAATAAAACACCAACAAAAACATCGACATCTAAGCAAGCAAATAAAAATTGCAAAACAAGACATGCTAGTAAGGCGACCCCGACGTATACAAATACTTGTTCATCAAAGCTTGCCATTGTGATTGGGACACCCCCAGTTGCCGTTAGGACGTTTAAGCCTAACCACAACGCACATAAAATATCAAAAGCTAGCAACGTTAAAATAATACAGTAGTAAATTCCGCGAATTACGCCCTTTGGTTGCATATAATTCCTCCAGCGTACTTAAATAGTTAAATACATTATTAATTAATATTTTACACTGATACTTTTAATAAGTTTAGTATACCCCTTATTGCAAGTAAAAGCTTAATTCTTATCTGAGCATCTATTATAGCAAAAAATACTGTGAGCTCCAAATTAAGCTCAATCCTATGCTAAAAATTAACTATTTATTATTCGTAAATACCCTTTGACCATTAAAAATGGTGGTCTGTACTTTGACATTTAATAAATCAGGCGCCGGAATGCCTAAAATATCTGTATCTAACACCACTAAATCCGCCAAGTTACCCAACGCAATCATTCCAATATCATGGCGCCCAATTGCTTGAGCGGCGTTCTTGGTGTGGGCAAGAATCGCTGTGGCCACCGATAATGCTTGATCCGGTCGGAAGGCATCTTGGGGCTTGTTAGCAAGCGTGCGGCGCGTGGTGGCATAAAATAACGTTTCTAACGGTGTATTATCAATCACGATTGGTGAATCGGTGCCAAAAGCCAACGTGGCCCCAGCCTCGATAAAATCCTTAAATAAAAATATATTCTTAACGCGCTCAGGCCCCACTTCTAAATCTAATGTATCATAACCAATTAACGCATGGCTCGGTTGGACCGATAAGATGGCTTTGGTGGCACCAATCAACCCTAAATCCAAGCGGTCAATTAATTCAAGGTGCTCAAGCGAGTTAACGTAATCGTTTGGTAACGGGAACTTTTGATTAGCTTGAGCAAAGGCCGTTAAAGTTTGCCAAACCGCTTCATCACCAATTGTATGCACCCGAATGGGCCAGCCATGCTGATTGGCCGTTAAAATCAACTCATGGAGTAATTTATCCGGCAATAACGGCCCACCATGTTTCGTACTATCAGGGTACGGTGCTTTTAAATATGCTGTTTGCGTACTCGTCACACCATCATAAAACTGCTTAACACCCCCAAATTGAATCCGGTCTTCATGCGCAAAAAGCTGGCTAATTTGGGTTACGCGGGTAATATCAGGCCGCATTGCCGGATAAATCGACGTACGGACTGTACTAGTCTTGGTAAGTTGTTGGTAGACAGTAGGATAAATCAAATCATCGGGGGCGGAACCTGATAGTGCCAAATCCGCAACCCCGGTAATCCCCATCGTATTTAAGTGGTGGGCATAGGCTAAATACAAGCGAGTGGTTGGTGGACAAATTTGCGTTAAAATTTGGGCAATAATGGCAATCGCGATGCCTTCTTCAAAGAAACCCGTGTACCCTTGATCATCTTGTACCGCTCGGCCACCATAATTACTAGCTACCAATTGGGGCAAATTAAGTGTGGCCATCGCTGCCGTGTTTAACCAGACCGAATGTGCATCTCCGGCAATGACCATCGTCGGTGTAATGGCATCAAGTCGGTCTAAATCGGCACTAGTTGGTGTTTGTTGATTAGGAAAATCACTGGCATAGAAGCCTAATGCTAATTTCCACCCCTGATACTTGGGAACTTGAGCAACTTTTTGTGCCACAGTGGCGGGCGTAACTCCACTGACGTAATGTAAAATTTGCGCATAGACTAATGCCGACAAATAAATATGTTGATGAGCATCAATAAACCCCGGTAAAACTAACTGCTCACCATAATCAATTAGGTGGGCATTAGCTGGCAACGAAACCTCGCTATCGTGATAAATGGCGGTAATTCGTTCATCCGTAATCTGGATTATGCCCGCAAAAGTGGTTGCCGTTGTACTATCAAATATTTTGTTACTTTTTAGGTACCAAGTTATCATTACACAAGCTCCTTACAAGAAAAGATACTTCATTCTATCAAAAAAGTGATACAAAAGTTTTAATAAGCTTTTGTATCACTTTTTACATTTAATCTAATTATTAAACACTAATTCTCCATTAAAGAATGTTGCAGTTACCTTAACTTTTAGTAAATCAGTCGGCTCAATAGCTAAAATATTAGTATCTAAGACCGCTAAATCAGCGTAATTACCAACCTTAATGGCACCAATATCATTACGTTGAATTGCACGAGCTGCATTTAACGTATGGGCTACTAACGCGCTAGCAATATCAATGGCTTGTTCAGGTCGGAAGCTATCATCAGCTTGGTTCGCTAATGTGCGCCGCGTTGTTGCAAAGAAAATCGATTGTAACGGTGTTGTATCAAGGACTACTGGGGCATCAGTTCCAAAAGCAAGGGTTGCACCAGCATCCAAGAAATCTTTCGTTGGAAACATATCCTTACTCCGTTCAGGCCCAACTTCAGCATCCAAAGTATCATATTCAATCAGAGCGTGACTTGGTTGAACTGAAACAATTGCCTTAGTATCACGGATCAAATCAATATCACTTGGATCAAAGACTTCTAAATGCTCAATTGTATTAACTTTTCCAGCTGGTAATGGATATTTAGCATTAGCAGCGGCAAAGTAAATCAACGTATTTTGCACGGCTTGATCACCAATGGCATGGACCCGAATGGGCAACCCAATTTGGTTGGCTTTAAAAATTAAATCATGTAACACTTCATTAGGTAATAATGGTTCACCACAATGCGTATCAGAACCCGGATAAGGGGCTTTTAAATAAGCTGTTTGGGTGCTCGTAACGCCATCGTAAAATTGTTTCCCACCACCAAGAATAATTCGTTGATTATCAGCAAACATTTTACCAATCTTGTTAATCCGCGTATGGTGCATTTGCATAGCTGGGAAAATACTAACGCGGGCCGTCACTTCATCAGCAATCGCCGCATGGACATCTTCATAGACAAAATCATCATCTGAAGCCCCGGTACTTGCCATATCAGCTAATCCTGTAATCCCCATTGAATTCATGTATTTTACATAATCTAAATAGAGTTGGGGCCGTTCAATCTGCATCGCCGCAAAAACTTGGGCAACAACGTGCACGGCAATACCTTCCTCAAAGAAACCCGTAAATTCGGCGCCGTCTTTGTAGGCCGTACCACCAAATTGTTGCACATCGGCGTCATCAACATGGACATGTGCTAACGCAGCTGAGTTTAACCATGCCGTATGACCATCACCGGATAAAAGGACGGCTGGATTATGTGGTTCAACCACATCAATATCGGCTTTAGTTGGCGTTGGTACATTACCAAACTCGCTTGGATAAAATCCTGAAGCCACCTTCCAACCATGATATGCTTGCACTTGCGCTAATTTAGTCGTAACTTCAGCTACTGATGCCCCACTAATATAATTCATAATACCGGCATTAAACAATGATGCTTTGTTTAAATGTTGATGCGGATCAACAAAACCAGGAATAATCATTTGGTCAGTGTAATAAATAATCTCACTTGCTACGGCATCACTTGGTACTTCATCCAAAATAGCTGCAATCTGTTGATCTTTAATTACCACGACACCCGCAAAAGTCGTTTGTGTTTCAACATCAAAAATGTACTGTGATTTTAAATATTTAGTTGTCATTTGAGACCCCCATCTAAAGATACTTTAGTTTTTGCTTCTAAATATACTTCGTTATATTCATTGAAGTAACGTAGTGGTTGGTTGTTGTAGTGTTGTGCATTTTTTAACTCACTCATTGGTGGGTATAATACTGGGTTATGGGTAATACTTTTTGGTAAATATTTTAAAGCAGCTTGGTTTGGTGAACTATATGCCACATATTCCGCATTTTGAGCGGCATTTTTAGGATTCAACATAAAGTTAATAAACGCATAGGCCGCTTTTTTATTATTAGCATTTTTAGGAATGGCCATGTTATCAGTCCAGATTGGACCACCTTCTTTAGGAATTAAAAATTTAACATGTGGATTTGCATCAATAACCACCTGGGCATCCCCGTTATAAGTAACGGAAATATTCGCATCACCATTAATCATTAATTGTTTCTTTTCATCGGTCACAATTCCGCGAATGTTAGGGCCCAAGGCGACAAATTTATTAAAAATTTGCTTAATTTCGGCTTGGTTTTCGGTATTCAATGAATAGCCGAGCGCTTGCATCGCTGGTTGTAACATTTCCCGTGGACCATCAATTAATAATAATTGATCTTTGAAGATGGGATTCCATAATTTCCCCCATGAATCCAATTGACTCGCATGAAAAACTTGGTCATTATACATAATTCCGGTTGTCCCCCAAAAATATGGTAATGAGTGTTCATTATGAGGATCATACTTTTGATTTAACAAATGTTTTGATAAATTATCAAAGCCATGAATTTTTGAATAATCTAACTTAGCTAATAAACCTTCTTGTGTCATCTTACTAACGAGGTATTCACTTGGGAAAATCACATCATAGTGTGTCCCACCTTGTTTAACTTTTGTTTCCAATGCTTGATTAGAATCAAAAGTATCGTAGTTAACTTGATAACCCGTTTCTTTGGTGAACTTAGCTAATAACGCCGGATCAATGTAATCACCCCAGTTATAAATGTTCAAAACTTGATTAGTATTGGCGGCTTTAATCGGTGGTTTATTAATTTGTGCCAACCAATTTTGGCCAAGGACCAGTACAACTAAGACCACAATCATCATTGATACGAATGGAACAATTTTTTTCATCTTTATTCGCCCCTTTCCTACTTCGTTAACCGTGCTTTTTTATCAGTATAGGTAGTGTACAAGTAGTACGCAAAAACCAATAACAACGAAACAGCAAACATTAAAGCCGATAAAGCATTAATTTCAAGACTAACCCCTTGTCGGGCACGTGAATAAATTTCGACTGACAACGTACTAAAGCCGTTCCCGGTCACAAAAAAAGTTACCGCAAAATCATCTAATGAGTATGTCAAAGCTAACAAGAACCCAGCCATAATACTTGGCCAGATTTCAGGAATCACAATTTGTGAAAGAATTGTTCCGCGTTTAGCCCCTAAATCACGGGCGGCCATGACTAGCGTATTATCCATTTCCCGTAATCGTGGTAAGACCATCAATAATACGATTGGAATTGAAAAGGCGATATGTGAAATTAAGACACTCACAAACCCTAATGAGAAACCTAAAATCGTAAATAGGATTAAAAAACTAACCCCAATCGTGACATCTGGTGACACCAATAACACATTATTTAATGACAAAAACGTGTTTAATGTCTTTTTATTTTGGAGACTATCTAAAAATAACGCTCCCACTGTTCCAATAAAGGCCGCAATGGTTGCAGAAGAAATTGCTAGAATAAACGTATCTAACAAAATTTTCAATAACCGTGTATCCGCAAAAAGTTCTTGATAGTGGACAAAAGAAAAGCCACCCCAACCACTCATAATCGTGCCACCATTAAATGAGTACACTACTAAAAAGATAATTGGAATATACAGCAGAATCATTACGAGTAACAAGTAACTATTTCCTAATAATTTTTTTGCATTATTTGCGCTTACCTCGTTCCCGTGTAAAGTACATTGTCACCGCCATTGCAAAAATTAAGACAATCGCGATGGTTGATCCCATGTGCCAATTTTGCGTCACAATAAAGTGTAACTCAATTGCTGATCCAAGCGTCATGACTTTGTTACCACCAATTAAGGTCGTTAACATAAATAAGCTCAAACTAGGAATGAAAACGGCTTGAATCCCTGATTTAATCCCATTAATTGACAAAGGAAATACTAATTGCGTTAACGTATTAACCGGCTTAGCACCAAGATCGCGACTTGCTTTCAAAATATCAGGATCGATTTCATTAATTGAGTTATAGATTGGTAATAGCATAAATGGTAATTCCAAATATACGGCCACAAAAATAAAGCTAACATGGTTAAATAACAAATTATGAGTACCAAAGCCTAAGGTTGCGAACAATTGATTAATCAAGCCACTCTTACTAAGTAGCCCCAAAAAAGCATACGTTTTCAATAACACATTAATCCACGTTGGCAAAATAATTAACATTAACCATAATTGACGATGCTTTAGCCGACTTAAAACATACGCGGCGGGAAAACTAATCACAAACGTAATTGCGGTAATAATCAACGCATAAAATACGGAGTTAAAGGCCATTGGTAAGTAAACATCTGAGGTAATAAATTCATGGAAATTAGCTAGCGTTAAGTTACCTTGTGCATTGGTTAAACTTTGATAAACCAACAATGCAATCGGTACAATCACAAAAACTGCTAGCCAACTAATATATGGAATGGCAAAGAACGCCTTTGCACGTGTATTATCCTTCATTATTCACCCTCGTAACTTTCAATCCGGGCGTCAAAATCATCTTCAGATTCATTGAAACGCATTACGTGGATATCTTCTGGGCCAAAGTCCAAGCCAACGCGGGCCCCAACAGTACTTGGGTTGGTTGCTTGAACTTTCCATTCATTTTGATCATCATCAATTGCCGTAATTTCATAGAAATCACCCCGGAATGATTGATCAGCAATTGTCACAATTAATTTACCTTGTTCCACGGGTACTAAATCCAAATCTTCTGGTCGTAATACAACTTCAACCGGTTCATTTGGTTTCATCCCAGCATCAAGGTTTTCAAAATCTTTATTGACAAAGCTAACGAGGTAATCTTGTTTCATGACCCCATTAACGATATTACTTTCACCAATAAAATCAGCAACAAAGTGATTAATTGGTTCATCGTAAATATCAACCGGTGTCCCATTTTGTTGAATTTTGCCATCATTCATGATGAAAATCCAATCAGACATCGCTAGTGCTTCTTCTTGATCGTGCGTCACAAAAATAAATGTAATCCCTAACCGCTTTTGAATTGCGCGGAGTTCTGATTGCATTTGTTTACGGAGCTTGTAATCAAGAGCAGATAAAGGTTCGTCAAGTAAAAGAACGTCAGGTTCATTAGCAAGAGCGCGGGCGATTGCAACGCGCTGTTTTTGACCTCCTGACAATTCCTGAATTGCGCGATTTTCAAATGCTTCTAGTTTCACTAGCGCAAGCATTTCACGCACCTTCGCTTTGATTTTGTCCTTTGGCATCTTCTTTAATTTAGGACCAAAAGCAACATTATCAAAAACGGTCATATTTGGAAAAAGAGCGTAGTTTTGAAAAACTGTATTCACTCTCCGACTCTCAGCTGGAATATTATTAATAACTTTTCCATCAAACAATATTTCACCTGCATCAGCAGATAATTGACCGGAAATTAAGTTTAAAATCGTTGATTTACCGGATCCTGAAGGACCCAACAAGGTATAAAACTGACCTGCTTCAATTTCAAAGCTAACATTCTTCAAAATTTCATTATTGTCAAATGACAATCCAACATTTTTAAACTCAATCACGGGCAAAACCTTTTTATCCAATACAACGTACCTGTTCTTTCTTAAATTTTGTCACGAACTTTATCTTACACAATAATTTTCGGATTTACTATCTAATTTTTAATTTCATTGTAAAATTACTGGGTTTTTACAAAAAAATTTACACATAAAGCTAACAATAACCACTAACACCATTTAAATCATCTGTTTTTTTACACAAAAAGAAGACTTAAATTATCTTAGAATAATTTAAGTCTTCTTGAGGTTGTGGCTTATTTAAATGTATTTACATCATTATTGATTGGATCAAAATTATTCCAGTCTTCTGAAATAAAATGATTGTTTAAATGATATACCGGTGCTGGTTGTTTATGTTCAAGGAATGGTGCCACCCCTTTATCAAAAGCAAGCCAACCACGCCAACCGAGGTGAATGGTATCTTCCATAAAGTATGGTTCATTACCGCGTCTTGATAAGTCTAAGATGTTGTTAAAACCTTGTGATGTTAATTGATGTTTGATCTTGCGTACTGACGCTTGATACATATTCTCATTTAACCCGGTATATTTAGCCCACTTAGAATTAACGGGTGGAATAACGAAGATTACATTCGTATGTGTTTTCGCTAATTGATCTAAGTCAAGTTGGAAATCACTATACTCAGCTGATTGGGTGTAATTAAAGTGAGCTTGGGCATTCTTTAATGATGGGAAGCTACTACCAATCCGATTAGTAAAGAAGTTATCAAGAATCCCAAAACGGTTATTACGCGTTTGCGACTCACCAAGTTGAACTGCTTTAGCATCAAGTGCTTGGGCATTATATGGTTGTGGTAACTCTTTAACCTTTGGAAGGACCCGTTTCTTCAAATTCGTACCAATATCAAAGCGTGAAAAGAAGGCATCTTCATTTGCATGAACTTGGCCTTGGAAATCAAGATACTTTTCATCCAAGTTTGATAATTTTTGACCATCGGCCACCTTTTGCACTAAATTACGATACGGTACATTGGGATAAGTCGCCAGTAACCGCTTAGCTGCGTAACGATCAGCAAATGTGTCCGTTTGATTTTTCAAGAAAGCCAACGCTTGTGACTTACTAAAGTAAAACTGGAACGCAGCACTTTGTTGATCAGCCTTAGTAAACCATTGTGGTGATACAAAGAATACCGCTTGCTTGTGGTGCATATTTTGCATAATTTGTTGCATTCCAAAATATTGCGTCAAGGCTTCAGCACCCTTTTGCCCTAATAAGAATGGTTGATAATTACGGTGATATGCTCGTGCTAAAACGGCTGGGTGAAAGGCATCCATCCGATTCCATTCACTTGACCCAAAAAAGGGAACAAAGCGATGGTCTTCATCTGACAACGCCATATTTTTTAAATAGGCTTGACGAAAGACGGTTGGTGATAATGAAACGGCAGCTTGTTCTTCATTTGCTAAATTATGCTTGTGCTTATCAATTGGACCGACAAACATCACTGTAAGCACTAAGATAGCGGCTACAACGACTGGCCCAAAAATTAAAGCTAATCGCTTAAGCATTCTTTAACCCCTTGATTCCGGCAACAATCTTGTTACCAGTATTCCAGTCATCACGGCCCAATTCCGAGACTGGCACTTTGATACCAAATTTTTCTTCCATGGCCACGATTAATTCAACCGTGCCCATTGAATCTAAGATACCAGCGTTATATAAATCTTCATCCATGATATCTGAAATATCTTCCATGAATAAGTCGTCAATCATTTCAATTAAATCTGCTTGAATGTCCATTATTTTAACCTCTTTCGTTGTTAACTATTTAATATTGTGGAACCATAATTGATCTAAGAAACCAGAGAATAGTAAGAAACTAATCATTACAAATTGGAAAGTCACAACAATCCCTAGTGCCGTCGTCCACTTATTACTTGGTAACGGTGGATTACCAGCCAAACGGCGTTCTTTATTGATCTTTTTCTTTTTACGCAACCATGCATCATTTACGACGATTGCAAGCCCGTGTAACAGACCGTAACTAATGTAATACCAAGTTACCCCGTGCCAGAATCCCATGATTAACATGTTGAGGATGTACGCCACGCTTGATGTTACATTACGATTTTTGAAAACTTTATTCTTTACTAAGACAAACACAATCCGCATAAATACGAAATCACGGAACCAAAAACTCAAACTAATGTGCCAACGATTCCAGAAATCTTTAATGTTTGGTGACTTAAATGGTTGATTAAAGTTCATCGGAATCTTAATTCCCATCAAGTATGAAATTGCGACGGCAAACAATGAATACCCGGCAAAGTCAAAGAATAAATCAAACCCATACGCATACATAACCCCGACAGTTGACCAGTTCATCCAACCGCCAACGGCTAGTGCGTGCGCCTTTAATGGGACTAATAAGATAGTACCAAAGAAGTATGCTAAGACGTATTTATAAAAGAACCCAAGCATTAAATACCAGACGGATTTTTCAAGTAAATCTAAATATTCAGCCCGTGTTGGGACATTATCGTAATCTTCTTCAAAGCGCCGGTAACGGTCAATTGGTCCGGATGAGATTGTTGGCATATACAACATGAACCGTAAGAACGTGCTAAGTTTAATATCTTTTAAGACCCCATCGCGCATTTCCATTAACATGGCCACGGAACGGAATGTTAAGTAAGAAATCCCTAAGAAACCAAGTAGTGAATTATTACCATCATCAATGGCAGGTGTGACCTTAACAAAGATCAACGGTAAAATTGCCAAGAAAACGGCTCCCGCAAAGACCGGGAATGTATCGTGATTTTTGCGATAAGCATGGTAGGCAAAAACGATAATCGTCTGCCAAATGACGTACGCCACTAACGCAAATAACTGGTGATAACTAGCGCCGGTATACATCACGACAATAAAGCCAAGCGATACGAGCGATTGATAAATTTTTAAGCGGCGGCCAAAAAACATTGCAACCACAATTGGAATTAATAATGCGAGTAACCATGCAAAGTATTTCGGTTCGCCATATGGTTGCCAATTTGGAATCGACTGCAACCATTGAATTAAACCTTGCATCATCGATTATTTACCTCGGCAATCAAACTCTTAATGTTGATTTTCCCATTTGGTGTAATTGGTAAGTCTTCACGGTAAATGAAACGTGAAGGCATCATGTAAGGCATCATTAAGTCTTTAAGACTTTCTTTAATCGCCTTTGTCAAAGCTAAGTTATCACTTGCATCAACATCTTCTTTAACCACAACGTACGCTAACAATTGTTGTACTTTGTGTTCCTTATTGTAGCGTGGAACTGCTACTGCTGATTTGATGTATGGTGATAAGTTTAAGACGTGAGAAACCTCTTCAAGTTCAATCCGGAAACCATTGAACTTAATTTGGAAGTCCATCCGACCACCGTATTGTAGGACGCCGTTAGCATCAAAGCTCCCTAAGTCTCCAGTGTGGTAAGCAGGTTGGCCTTCATATTCAAAGAACACTGCGGCCGTCTTTTCGGGGTTATTAAGGTACCCTTTCGAAACGTTTGGCCCAGCAATGATGATTTCACCTTGTTCACCGGCTGGTAAAACATGACCATCTTCATCAAGCACAACTGTTGTTGAACCAGGCTTTGGCAACCCAATTGGCAAGCGTTCGCCGCTAGTCAACATTGGTTCGGTAATCGCAATTGCTGATAAAGCCACCGTTGCTTCAGTTGGGCCGTATGAATTAATAATGCGGGCTTCTGGGAAACGAGCGTGTAACTTTTGCGCGGTCTTAACGGTTAATTCTTCACCACAGAAGTAGAAATGCGTTAAACTAGGCATTTTTTCGGCACAGAAATCTTCTGATAACATAGCCATTTCAGCAAATGAAGGCGTTGAAGTCCACACTTGAATTGGTAATTTTGGTAAGTAAGCAAACAACTTTTGGAAGTCACTGATGATATCCTTTGGAAGGGCAAACAATGTTCCACCCTTAGCTAAAGTTGGTGCCCAGTACATAACTGATAAATCAAATGAATATGGTGGTTGAGCCAACATTTGTGGTTGCTCAGGGACCATAAATTCTTCATCGGTAATCATCCAGTTGGTAAATGAAAGTAAGTTAGCGTGTGAAATTTGCACACCCTTAGGCTTACCCGTCGTTCCAGACGTAAAGATGATGTAATATGTATCATCATCAAGGACCGGTTGCGTCAATTCATAAGGTTGCTTAGCTTGCATTTGCGTAGTTAACTCATCAAAGTTGACTACCGGAATGCTTGGTACTTCGATTTGGCTTGGTAAGGCATCAACGGCTAAAATAGCGGCTGGTTCACCAATTTCTAAAATCGCGTTAATCCGATCAGCTGCTGATTCGACGTCAACAGGCATGTAGGCATGTCCTGATTTTGAAAGGGCCAAAAAGCTCACTAACATTTCAAATTGTTGACCACCGTATACTAATACTGGACTCTTTGCTGGTAATGCAAGCGTGTCAATGTACGCTGCTAAACTATCTGATTGGGCTTTTAAATCGGCATACGTGTGACTAGTTCCCAAGAAATCATATACAACTTGATCAGGTTGGGTACTAGCAAACGTATCGATTGTCTTAATAATATTTTCGACCATTGGACATTCCTTTTATATATTTAATATTTATTAAAAGCTAAAATTCATTGTAGATAAAGCCACCTTGGCCATGTTCGGCATACCCATACATATAGAGTAAGAACATGAGCACAATGAAGTAAAAGATGGTTTGTGCTATGAAACGAATAGCTTTGTTTGCGAGAAGTTGCTCAATATAATTAAACATCGCTGACCTCCTTACCTCAATTTAGAACGAAAATGTTATCATTTGCAATCAAACGGTAACATTTTTGAAACATTTCAACTTATTTATCATACGGTATCAATCCAGATGTGACAAGTCTCCGTTTATAATTTAACACAGCCTTAAAATTTATTAAGTCAGTATCAAAATTTTTACAATTACTTTCCAAAATTGACCATTCAAATAAATGTTATACAGGTGTACTATACCACATAGAACACAAGCAACCAAATATTTATCTCTATTTAACGTAATATCTAATTTAATTTTAATCTTTTAGATATTTTTTTACCGGTGCAAAAGTTTGGCGATGAATCGGCGTGATTCCATGTTGTGCCAACCCTGCTAAATGTGCCGCCGTGCCATAGCCAGCATTACTAGCAAAATCATATCCGGGATACTCACGATCATAAGCCGCCATAATTTCATCCCGCTTAACTTTTGCAACAATACTTGCTGCCCCAATTGAAGCGGACTTGGCATCCCCTTTAATT
This sequence comes from Periweissella ghanensis, assembly GCF_918814755.1. Lineage (GTDB taxonomy): Bacteria > Bacillota > Bacilli > Lactobacillales > Lactobacillaceae > Periweissella > Periweissella ghanensis. The sequence goes on from NZ_CAKKNT010000001.1 coordinate 134,943, forward strand.
AATTTTTCTTGTGGTAAATCAACATCCACAACCATGGCATCGACTAGTAAGTAATCCGCCTGTGGTTTTAATTGACTAACCGCCTGTTGCATTGCGACCCGACTCGCCTCATAAATGTTGATTTGATCAATTTCAGGTGCTTCCACAATCCCAAAACCAACCGCGACTGCTTGGGCCATGATTTGTGGTGCTAACTCCCGCCGTTTTTTATCAGATAATTGCTTAGAGTCATTCACCCCTAACAATTCAAAATCAGCCGGTAAAATTACAGCGGCCGCCACAACTGGTCCGGCAAGCGGTCCGCGACCAACTTCATCAACCCCAGCAATCAATTGAAACCCTTGGGCCTTAGCAGCGCGTTCAATTTTTAAATGCTCTTGAAACGCTAATTTTGCCGCAGTTAACTTAGCATATTGGCGCTGCCATTGGTTAATTGCCGTTTGGACTCCTTGCCGTTCATCAGTCGCTAATTGGACCAATAACTCATCCTTAGGGTTGGTAATCATGGCTAATTGTGCTTTAATCGCTTTAATCGTTTGTTTCGGCATCGTGCGCCTCAACTTCTTCATCAAGTACTTCACCAGCCAATGGTGCTTTTTCCAATGTGTATTGGCAAATGCGACCACGACGTAAGTCTAGTAACAAACGCTCCGCTGCTCGGTCATAATCATCCTTGAATCCTAATTTTTTAGTAATTAATAACAAAATATCAACATCACTTAACTTATCAAAAATATCTTCATCTAAGTGGTACCGGGCAATTAAGGCTGGTTGGTTATCTTCTCGGAAAAAGCCAATTAAACTCAACGCCACATCGTCTTTGGCAATCAATGTATCCTTGATGGCTCCGGTAATAGCTAAGCGCTTACCAACTTCAGGATCTTCAAATTTAGGCCATAAAACCCCTGGTGTATCAAGTAATTGTAAATTAGTTGGCGTTTTAAGCCATTGTTGCTTTTTAGTTACCCCAGGTCGATCCCCAGTAATCGCAACATTTTTAGTAACCAAGTGATTAAGTAAAGTTGACTTACCAACGTTTGGAATTCCAGCCACGATGGCGCGCAATGGTTGATCTTTAATCCCTTTTTCAGCGTCCCGAACTAATTTATCCGCTAAGACACGCTTAGCAGCCTTAGTAATAACTTGGGGCGTCATGTGATCACGCGAATCCAAACCAACGGCAGCAATTCCTTGTTGACGGTAGTATGCTAACCAACGTTTGGTTTCACCAGGATCAGCTAAGTCGGTTTTAGTCATCACCAACAACCGAGGCTTATCACCAATTAATTCATCCAATTGAGGATTACGTGATGCATTTGGAATCCGTGCATCGACAAGTTCAAAGACGATGTCGACGAGGTGGAGGTTTTCACGCATTTGGCGAAAAGCTTTTGCCATGTGTCCGGGATACCATTGAATAATTTGTGCCATAATTAACCTTCGCTTTCTTTGTAACGCTGCCACGTCGTATCGAAAATATCCATACTTGGGAGGTAGCCAGCGTTTAGTTCTAAGTATTCTGAAATTTCATGATAATCAGTTGCTTGCTTGGGAAATGCTTGATCAAGAAAAGCATTTTGCGCAAAATTACTGATTTCGTCATATGCTAAGTGATTGCGTTGCGTCATCAAAAAATGATAAAAGGTTTGATACATTATTTAATCCGCCCTTCAAATTCAAATCGATTAGCCGGAATATCAATTGTCTTCGCCGCAAATTTAAATCCATCCAACGTCTTCAATTGATTTAATTGTAAAACAATTTCATTTTGTCGCGGTTTAATTACCACCCAATCTGGGACTTGATAAGTCCGTGAGAAAATGCCTAATACTAACCGGGTTGGTAATTGTAATTGCCCAACGTTAATGGCGTGGGCTTTTAAAACGACGTTCCCATCAGCCGTGACATGGGGTACCAGCGCCATCCCCGCATCCAATGACTGCCCTAAAACATTCACTTTACCGTAAATATTGACATATTCATTGATGGCAAAACTAATTTTTTGTCCTTGGCCAACTTGCTTTTCAGCTAAATAATGACTTGCTAATTTATTGATTTGGTCTTTGTTGAGCACAATATTAAACGAACTATCATTATTGGTTGATGGTGCGCTTGTTGCTGAATTCGTTGCGGGTTGATTAACTAACGTTACTACTGTACCAACCCCAATCACCATCGCCACTACGAGCAACCAAAAGCCCCAAAACCATCCATTAACTCGTTTTTTTGTTTGTGAATTCCGCATTTACTGCCCTCCAATTTTAGTATATTGCCAACTATCATGTAGCAACATTTTTTGTAATAATGCTTTCGTCATTAAATCATACCCTTTGGCATTGGGATGAAAATGATCCGCTGGGGATAGAAAGTTATTCTTCTCGGCTGCTTGTACGCGCGTACTTGAAAGGGCTGCTAAAAAGTTGGTGCCGACTTCATTTGCCTGCATAATTAAGTCCTGGCGGGCATGGCCATTTTGATACTGACCATACGTTAATTGCTTAAATGTTGGGACATAATAACCATCGTATTTAGTAACCATTGTAGCATTTACTTTATTATAGGTCGTCACACTTGTGTTAATCGCCGTAAAATTAGGAAAATAAACATACAAGGGATTATAGTTACCAAATAAAAATAAGGCTGCCTTGGGATTCAATTGCCGAACTCTGGCTAATAAAGCCTGCAAGTTAGCTGTATAGTGTGGCACGGTGCCTTGGACGGCTTTGGTTACTTCCGCCTCCGAATGACCGACAATCGCCCCTTGTAAGACTTTTAATAAATCATTACCACCCGCCGTTAATACAATCACATTGGCTTGCTTGACGGCCAATTGTTGGCGTGCACTTGCATTTAACCGTTTTAAAATTTGGTCAGAACGATCACCCTCCTTACCAAGATTAAGGGCCGTGGTTGGAATTTTAGTTTGTTTTTTAAGGGCTGTGGCAATCCGTCCCGGATAGCCATGAGCAGGTGTGGTATCACCGACACCTTGGGTTAGTGAATCACCCAAAGCCACTAACTTGAGTTGTTTAACTAGGTGTTGTTTAGTTGGCGTTGCCTGTTGCGGTTCATTTTGGTGGCGGCTTACCCAATATCCACCACTAGCTACCAGCCCAACCACGCCAATTGCAGCGACAATTTTCATCCATCTGCGCATCTAGTTCACCCCTTTCTCCAAATGTAACTACTTATAACTAAAAGTTCGCATGGTCCATTAACTGAACCATGCGAACTTTTGAGTATTAGCATCGTAATGGTGACATTACAAGTAACTGACATCAATAAGCTGACGATAAGGTCAGTCTATTACTCACCAAATTCATAAATCACAGCCAACGCCCCAGCTCCGGTGTGAGTTGCAATAATTGGTGATGTTTGATCAACAAAAATTTCGGCATCTGGGAACCGTTTACTAATTTCTGCTTGTACCATTAAGGCTTCGTCTAAGTTACCAGCATGTGATAGTCCAACCCGCTTGATTGAACCGTGTGCGTCCATTTCAGCATAAAAATCTTGATATGCTTTGTTAATAACCTTCATCCCGCGACCCTTAGCAGCAATCGCAATTTTACCATCAATTAATTCAATCACAACTTTAATGTTTAAGAAACCACCGATAAATCCAACCGCTTTGTTAAGGCGACCACCAGCAACTAAGTTATCTAAAGTTGGTACTGTCACGTACAATTTAGTATGATCACGAACATCATTAATTGCGGCAATTATTTCGTCACGTGAAGCGCCGTCTTTGGCCATTTTAGCAGCCGTCACTACTTGGAATCCTAAAGCCCGGTCTGTCATTTGTGAATCAATGGCTACGACATCACCTTTTGAAATTTGGCCGGCTTGTTCGGCTGAATGAACGGTCCCTGAAAGGGCATCTGTCATATGAATACTTAAAATTTGCACATCTTCACCAGTCGCCGCTAACTCATCAAACTTATCAACGAATGCTCCTAAAGCTGGTTGACTGGTTTTGGGTAGGGCGTCAGCTTTCGCCATTGCGTCCATAAATTCAGTCCCGGTAATAGTTTCACCATCGGCGTATACCGTACCATCAATCATCACGGTTAATGGAACTACCGTAATATCAAGGTCATTAATTTCTGCTGCTGATAATCGGGCTGATGAATCAGTCACAATTTTTACTTGGGTCATGCGTTTTTCTCCCGTATCTTGTTTAGCTTGCGCTATTTTATCTAATTATAGCAAAATCAAGCGCGTGTGTTAAGTTTTTCAATATCATGGGTATATTCTAGCGTCACTTGATTAATAATATACGTAATATCAATATGCCACTTATGGTCATCTAATGCTTGCCAAAAGTCCGTTACTTTAAACGGCGTCGCTAACTTTTGATAGCCGACTAAGCCATTTTGACGGGCGTAATCATTTAAGGTTTGCTCTAAGGTCAGCATCGCAGTGCCTTGATTGGCTATCCGTAAATCATCAAAAATAAACTCAAAAGCCATCACCCCATGCCCCCACACATTGGCGACTAGCGTTGAACTAATGGGCGCACTTTGATCAAATAACTCTGGTAAATTAGTTTGAGCGTAGCGCATTGCTTGATTTGTCGGTAATTGGCTACTCATAATCAACTGATTAGTTGTCGTCTGAGCCGCGTGGCGCCGAATAACCGAAATAATCATCACCAATAAAATTACGACGATTACGGTAATAATAACTATCATGCTTCCCTCCCCATGCGAATGGTTAAAATTATTTGAAAAATTATTGTACAATGACAATATACATGATTTTTGATACAATATAAACAAGTCTATGTCGTGAAAATTTTTAAACTAAGGAGTACACAGATTAATGGTATTCAAGATTTACTACCAAGAAACAAAAGCACAAAACCCTAAGCGGGAAAACACACGGGTAATGTACGTAGAAGGCGCTAGCTTAGCTGAGGTTCGCCATGACGTTGAAACTAAAACTACCCACAATATCGAATTCATTGAAGAATTGTCGACGGCGGCACTCGAATATGAACAAGAAAGCGTTAACTTCTCCTTAACGGAGCTCTAATTAATGAGCAATCAATTGGATATTCGTCCAGATGAGACTGCGATCTACGCGATTGGTGGCCTTGGCGAAATCGGGAAAAATACTTACGGTATTCAATATGGTGATGAAATCATCGTCATTGATGCCGGAATTAAATTCCCCGAAGATGAATTACTCGGAATTGACTATGTGATTCCTGACTATTCATACTTAAAAGAAAACGTCGAAAAAATCAAAGCGCTCGTAATTACTCACGGACACGAAGACCATATCGGAGCAATTCACTACTTTTTAAACGCCGTCAATGTTCCGGTGTATGCTGGTCCCCTTGCCTTAGCTTTAATTAAAGGTAAGCTTGAGGAGCATGGTTTATTAAATTCAACTGAATTACATGAAATCAACGAAGATTCAATCTTACAGTTTGAAAACATGAAAGTTGAATTTTTCCGCACAACCCACTCAATCCCTGATACTTTCGGGGTGGCCGTTACCACGCCAAGTGGAGTTATCGTTGAAACGGGGGACTTCAAATTTGACCTCACGCCAACTACTAAACAGCCACCTAACTTGCAAAAGATGGCCCGGATTGGTTCTGAAGGTGTTTTAGCCTTAATGTCAGATTCAACTAATGCGGAACGTCCTGAGTTTACTAAATCTGAACAATTTGTGGCGCGTTCAATCAAAAAAATCTTCAAAAACGTTAAAGGTCGGATTATTTTTGCTACCTTTGCCTCAAACCTTTCACGGGTTAAAGTTGCGACGGAAGTAGCGATTGCTGAAGGTCGTAAAATTGCGGTCTTTGGTCGTTCCATGGAAACCGCCATCAATAACGGGCGTGAATTAGGTTATTTGGATATTCCCGACTCATCATTAGTTGATGCCTACGAAATTAACCACCTACCGGCTGAAGAAGTAATGATTTTATGTACGGGATCACAAGGTGAACCAATGGCAGCCCTTGCACGGATTGCTAATGGAACGCACCGTCAAGTTTCAATCCAACCAAACGATACGGTGATCTTTAGTTCTTCACCAATTCCTGGTAATACCCAATCAGTTAACCGGGTTATCAACGAATTAGAAGAAGCTGGGGCTAATGTTATCCACGGTAAGATTAATAACATCCACACTTCTGGTCACGGGGGCCAAGAGGAACAAAAGTTGATGTTAGCGTTAATGAAACCTAAATTCTTCATGCCAATTCACGGTGAATACCGGATGCTCAAAGTCCACGCTGGTTTAGCGGAAGAAATTGGCGTCCCTGCCGAAAATAGTTTCGTGCTTGAAAATGGGGATGTCCTCGCCCTAACTAGTGATTCAGCTCGCGTTGCTGGTCACTTTAGTGCAGAAGATGTCTACGTTGATGGTAACGGAATCGGTGACATCGGGAACGTCGTGTTACGCGACCGACAAATGTTATCCCAAGATGGTTTAGTCGTTGTTGTGGCGACAATCAATCTTGCTAACAAAGAAATTACCGCTGGTCCTGATTTACTTTCACGTGGTTTTGTATACATGCGTGAATCAGGTGAAATGATTAATGAAGGTCGTCGTCGCGTATTTGCTACTATTCGTCGCGCCATGGAAAATCCAAATGCCAACGAAAATAGCATTCGTAATGCCGTGATTGAAGACTTACAATCATACCTCTACGAAAAAACGGAACGTAAACCAATGATTTTACCAATGTTTATCATGATTTAATCAGACAAACTTGTTGGCAATATTAAAAGGAGTTGTGACATAACTCTTTTCTGGTATTAATTTGCTGCTAGAAAGTGTTCCAGAAGTCCGATATATTCGAAATACGACAAAATCCTCATGAAGACTTTTCTTCATGAGGATTTTTAGTGTATTTCTCGATATCGCCCGACTTCTGTCACACTCCCTTTTTTTACTTACAATCTAGCTAGATAATCGTTATAATTAAATCAATAATAATCAATTGAGGTAAGTAATTATGAAAAAGTTCATTATTTTTGATGTCGATGGCACCCTCCTTGATACCGAAAAAATGTATATGAAATCACTCCAATTAACGCTTGCTAATCATGGCATTGACAAGACTTACGAAGAAGTTTATAAAATCTTTGGGCTCCCTTCAAAAGAAGCACTTGAATACTTTGGGATTGATGATGTTGAAGCAATGCAAGCGGAATGGCAAAGTCACTATCATGATTTTTGGGATGAAGTTGCTTTATTTAACGGCATTAAACCTATGCTTACCAAGTTGAAACAACATGATGTTCATTTAGCAATTGTGACTTCTAATACCCCCGCTGAATTTGCTGATCATATTGATGGCTTCGGTGTGATTGATTTCTTTGATGCCTTTGTTTTTGCCGGTGAAACCCGTCGGATGAAGCCATTTCCTGATCCCATTTTAGCCGCGATTGAAAAACTCGATGCCGATGCTGATAGTGCCGTTTACATTGGGGATTCAATTCATGATATGAAAGCGGCCCATGCGGCTGGCATTGACTTTGCCTTAGCAAGTTGGAGCATTCCAAGTCTGGAACCATTTAACGATTTACAAGAATTCACCCTCGTTGATCCCGCCGACGTTTTAGATTTATTAACGGACGCTAGTGATGATGATTAATTATTCAAATTAGTTTTAACCCCTATATATTCGCAATACTAAATAAGTCCCCTGAATAATTTTCTTCAGGGGACTTATTTAGTATATTTTTCGATAGAACCCAACTGCGATTACAGCTTAGTTTTTAAACATTTGAGCGGCTTTAACCGCCATTTGCCAACCCGCATACTTACGCTCGCGCACATCAGCTGGCATTTGACTTGTAAACGTATCTCGCAATTGCCACATTCGCTTAAGCTCAGCTTGATCTTGCCAGAACCCGACAGCTAATCCCGCTAAGAAGGCCACCCCTAGCGCGGTTGTTTCACTAACAATCGGGCGCTTAATATCACGGTCTAAAATATCGGCTTGAAATTGCATCAAATAGTCATTATTTGAGGCGCCCCCATCAACCGCTAAAGCCGTAATTGGTAAACCAGTATCCGTGGCCATCGTTGCTACGACGTCGCGGGTTTGATAAGCTAACGATTCAACTGTGGCCCGAATAAACTGTTCTTTAGTCGTTGCTCGCGTTAAGCCAAAGACGGCTCCGCGCATATCTTGATCCCAATACGGGGCCCCTAAACCAGTAAAGGCGGGAATCACATAAACGTTGTCATCTGCATCAGCTGCGGCCGCCAATGCATCCGTGTCCCCCGCATGGTCCACTAACTGCATGCCATCACGTAACCATTGAATCGCAGAACCCGCCGCAAAAATACTTCCTTCAAGGGCATACGTAACTTGGCCATCAAGGCCATACGCGATGGTCGTTAATAAGCCGTTGTTAGAAAACTTCGGCGTATCCCCCGTATTGAGCATAATAAAGGCGCCGGTCCCGTAGGTATTTTTAACCATCCCCGGTTCAAAAGCTGCTTGCCCAAAAAGTGCGGCGTGTTGATCACCAGCAATTCCGGCAATGGGAACCTTAATACCATAAAAACCATAATCTTGAGTGTAGCCAAATTTACCAGAAGATGGTTTAACTTCAGGCAACAAACTACGTGGAATGTTGAATAATTCAAGTAATTCTTCATCCCACTCCAATGTATTAATGTTAAATAACATCGTTCGACTGGCATTTGAATAATCCGTCGCATGCTTGTGGCCATTGGTCAACTTATACAAGATCCACGTATCAATCGTGCCAAACATCAACTCGCCTTTTTCAGCGCGTTGCCGGACGCCGGGGACATTGTCTAATATCCACATAATTTTAGTCGCACTAAAGTATGAGTCGACAACTAACCCCGTTTTTTGGTGAATTTTTTCAGTTAATCCGGCGGCCTTGAGGCGATCAGCAATCTCGGCAGTTTGCTTTGATTGCCACACAATTGCATTATATACGGGTTCGCCGGTGAGTCGATCCCAAATGACCGTCGTCTCCCGTTGGTTAGTAATCCCAATACTCGCAATTTTAAATGGTTTAATATTGGCTTGAATTAATACATCGGCCACGACTTGCTGCACTGTTTCCCAAATTACATTTGCATCATGTTCGACCCAGCCAGAATGTGGAAAAATTTGCGGAAATTCATGTTGGGCAATTTTGACAATCTCACCTCGTTTGTTAAAGATAATTGCCCGCGTACTAGTTGTCCCTTGGTCAATTGCCATGATAAATTGTTCATCTGTCATTTGCTGTCTATCCTTTACTTGTTATTCATGTAATCGATAAAAAAGACGTGGCTTTTCGCCACGTCTTTTTTAATTTTCATCACTTTTTAAGACGCCACCAACAGCGTAGCGGTCTTTAGCCATTTCGTTAACCACCACATGCACGTGCTCGGCGGGTGCACCAGTATTAGTGGCAACCGCAGCTGTAACATCTTGAACCATCTTCTTAATAGCTGCTTGTGAACGACCTTCAATCAATTCAATATGCACAATCGGCATTAGCGTTACCTCACATTAATATATTATTTTTATTTAAACATAATTATACTCGTTTTACTTAGGACTTCCAACCACTGTTTGTTTCCGAATTTGCTGTTGCGCATCTTCATCCCAGAAGTTACCTGATAAATCAACTGTACTTACTAAATTGATAAAGGCATCACTATCGGTATTCTTAACAATATGTTCCATTTCGTAAAGTTCATAGCGTGAGATAACAATCATTAAAGTTTTTGAATCTTGGCGGGTGTACGCACCTTGTGAATTAAGAATCGTAATTCCACGAATTAAGTCGGCGTGTAACGCAGCCACCACTTCATCGGCATGGGTCGTCACGATAAAGGCGGTTAAGCGTTGGTGACGTGTGTGTAATGTATCAATAATCCGTGATGACGCGTAAATCCCGATAATCGTATACATTGCGTTGGTCCAACCAATATTTAACCCCGCAATCGCCACAATTACTGAGTTAATGGTCATACTGATCGTCCCAATTGATTTACCCGTCGTTTTTTGCACGACCATCGCCACAATATCCATCCCAGCTGTTGAAAATCCGTACCGGAAAGTTAACCCGGTTCCGGCCCCGACTAGTAATCCCCCAAATAATGACGCTAATAATGGATTAGTCGTCAAACGCGTAACTGGTAAGACCACAATTAAAAATGACGTTAAAAATGAATTTATGAAGCTTAACACAGTAAATTGGGGACCAATTTTTAACCAACCAATAATCGCAATTGGAATGTTAAAAAGTAACACAAAGATCCCGGCAGAAACGCTCACTCCAAATGACGTATGCAAGACCCATGAAAGTAACTGTGAGACCCCAGTGAAACCACCAGCAAAAATATTATTAGGTGTTAAGAATTGGTTCAGTGCCACCGCTTCAATCACCCCTGTAAATACTAACACTAGCGCTTTCATGCCATATTCATAAAATCGACGTTTATTCATAAAAACCACCACAAATCCTTTATTCTTAATTTAATAATTATTACATAGATATCAAATTAATCCTATTAAAAAAATTAGCTTTACATGATAAAAATTCTAATTAAAAAGGTGGCTGAAACTTTGTTCAACCACCCTATGTTTTTTCACTAAATTTATCACTTAAAAGCCAATAAATTTGGCAAAAATTGGCACAACAATATCAACAACTAATCCCACGACAACTACGGAAATGGCAGCCATTGCCCCTTGTACTGAACCATATTCCATCGCTTTAGCTGATCCAATCGTGTGCCCGGCTGTCCCAAACCCAAGTCCAATCCCAATTGGGTTGTTTTCAAGTTTGAACCATTTAACCAACTTATCACCTAAGGCCATGATAAGCACGGCATTCAAGATAGCTGTCATCGCAGTAATCGCAGCGGCAGTTACCCCAGCTTGACCCCCAACCACATTGGCTGAAATTTGAATGGCAATCGCGGTGGTTGCTGCTTGTGGTAACATCGCCCCAAGTGATGTGTTACTAAGGCCCAGTACTTTACTAAGCCCAAAGATCAAGATTAATGAAATCACCATCCCAATAATCAATGATAAGAAGATTTGAATCCAGTATTTATGCAAAATATCACGACGCTTGTACAGTGGCACCGCAAACGCAACTGTAGCTGGGTTCAAGAACCAAAATAGAATATCGCCCCCTAATTTATAATTAGCATATGATTGGGCTGGTGTAATGTGAGCGATTTTACTAACAATTAATAAAATAACTACCCCCAAGACCATCGCAACGAATAATGGTTGAAATAGGAAGAATCCTTTTGATTTTTTAAATAAAAATTGCCCAAATACAAAAGTGGTGATTGATAAAAAGATCCCCCAAAATGGGGTTTGTAAAAATAATGCCATGTGCTTAGTCCTCCCCTTTTACATTATCTAAATGCAAGTCGCCATGTTCCTTCGTCAAGTACTTAAAGACTAATTGCGTTGTCCATGCCACACTTAGCAACATAATGATGGTTGATAAAATAATAATTGTAATTAATTGGAGCCCTTCAGCTTTTAAAATGTCCAAGGAAACCATAATTGAAACCCCTGATGGCACAAATAAGAAACCGATTAAACCAATTAACACACCTGAGAAACCATCAATATCATCAACTTTAACAAGTTTAAACTCGAGTGATGCATAAAGTAGTACTAACCCCACTAATGGAGCAGGAACTGGAAATTTTGGAAATGATAACTTTAACATATATGAAATTGCATAAGAAATAAATAACACAACGGCATAAATACAAAATGCTTTTAAAACTTTTGGAATATTAATGTCTTTCATTGTATAATCCCTCCACTATCAATGAATAACTTTTTTAAACTTAAGAACTACTTAAAGTATAACAAAAATTATTAAATAGCGGTAGCATTAATATGTAAGCGCTTAACTAAAATTTAGTATTTTAATGTTTAAGAAACTATTAACATTAATAGTTGCATTTTAGGGGCTTTCTTGTATATAATTAAGAACATAGATATAAAAATATCGTACAGATAACACTTTATGTGTCGAAGAACAGAGGCGATTCCTATTTACTTAGGAATTATCTCTGTTTTTTTGCGTTTAGGAGGAAATATGAATAAACAGTTACACCTTTTAGCAGCCGTAATTGCTACCGGTTTGCTATCTTTTAGTGGCGTCCTCATTGAAACTGCAATGAACGTTACTTTTCCAATTTTAATTGATCAGTTCCATATCAATCCCAGTACCGTTCAATGGGTAACCACGATGTACTTACTTGTGATTGCTATCATGGTACCATTAACTAATTTTTTACTCAAAAAATTTGCCATTAAGCCCTTATTTATCATTGCCAATTTGTTCTTTATTCTTGGGTTAACACTTGATTTAATCGCCCCTAACTTTACGACCTTATTAGTTGGCCGCTTTTTCCAAGGTTTTGGGACGGGGATTGGCTTACCATTAATGTTTCATATCATTCTAAATTTTGCCCCGCTAGCAAAACGTGGCTTAATGATGGGAATTGGTACATTAACGACATCAATCGCCCCCGCAATTGGGCCCACTTATGGTGGTTTATTAACGACTAATTACTCTTGGCATTACATCTTTTTATTCTTGCTTCCGGTCCTCGTTGTTTCATTAATTATCGGATTATATGCCATCCCCTTGCAAAAAGTTAATACCGCTAGCACTCTTGATGTTGCGCATCTTGCCAGCCTCGCAATCTTTTTTACTGGTATGTTGATGTTTTTAAATGAACCCACGCAGCTATTAAATATCGGCCTATTAATGATTGGCTTACTCGCCGGGGGTTACAGTATTTACCGGGCTAATAGTAGCGCCGAACCTTTATTACGTTTAAACGTCTTTAAAAATCGTGCTTATACAACGGCCCTTTTAAGTTTCTTAGCCATTCAAGCGCTCTTTCTTGGCGGTTCATTCATTATTCCGACCTTTATTCAAATTAGCCTGGGCTATAATGCCTTTATCGCTGGGGTTGTCATGGTTCCGGGGGCCTTAGTAAGTGCGCTTTTGGCTCCAGTTGCTGGGCGCTTACTTGATCAAGTTGGTGCTAAAAAACCGATTATCGGAGGATTAACCATCACAGCACTGGGAGTCGTTATTTTGATTTTAGCCTGCATCGAACAGTCAATTGGTTTACTAATTTGCGCCCATGTTATCTACTCAATTGGAACGGGGTTTGCCTACAGTAATTTGATGACGGCGGGGATGAACGCCATTCCGACAGCTGAATATGGCGATGGTTCAACGGTCTTTAATACGTTACAACAATTTATTGGGGCCGTCGCTACAACGGTTGTCGCCACAATTATCACAATTACCCAAGCGTACTACGCAACTCTAAGTACTGGTACGAGTTACGGGACTTTAATCGGGCTCGGGTGTTTGTTAATTTTAATTGTTGCCGCCTTACTTAGTTGTGTGTTTTTCTTTAAAAAAGCGCCATTAAAATAAAAAAAGGGAGTGTGACAGAAGTCGGGCGATATCGAGAAATACACTAAAAATCCTCTATGAAGAAAATTCTTCGTAGAGGATTTTGTCGTATTTCGAATATATCGGACTTCTGGAACACGTTCTAGCAGCAAATTACCACTAGGAAAGAGTAATGTCAAAACCCCTTTTTTGAACTTTGACTTATTTTATAACTATGTGTAAATTAAAGATATATGCGCATTATTTTGATATATAGGTAAATAATCGGTTAGTGGGCAATCAATTTTTCAGTTGCGGCATCTTCAAATAATGAATGGGTGGCGGCCCAGATACGCTTGGCGTTCTCAGCGTTATTCATCGTGTATAGATGAATTCCATCCACCCCTGAAGAAACTAAATCAACAATTTGATCAACGGCAAAAGCAATTCCCGCATCGCGCATTGCTTCGGGTTTATTTTCATACCGTGATAAGATTGACGCAAATTTCTTTGGAATTTCAATACCACTAACTTGCGCAATCCGTTCAATTTGCTTCTTATTAGTACATGGCATAATCCCGGCTTCGACTGGCACTTGAATATCAGCCAACTCTAAGCGTTCTTTGAAGTTATAAAAATGCGTATTATCAAAGAATAGTTGTGTAATCAAATGAGTCACCCCAGCATCGACTTTCTTCTTCAAATAGCGAATATCATCAACGGTTGATGCTGACTCTAAGTGCACTTGTGGGTAACACGCCCCGGCAATATCAAAAGCCCCATATTCTTTGATAAAGGTTGCTAAATCATTAGCATGGTTAAATTCACCAACTGGAATTTCACCTTCAATGGCATCCCCCCGGAGTACCAAAACATTTTTCACGTCATGGGCCACTAAATCATCGAGTAATCTCGTCACCTTCGCTTTTGATTGATAGAGCCCCGGCACATGGGCCACGGCTGGAATCTGTAAATCATTTTGAATAAAATCAGCTACCTTGATTGTATCTTCACTTTTAGCCATCCCCCCGGCTCCAAGCGTCACTGAGATAAAATCTGGCTTAATTTGTTTTAAATCAACCAATGTTTTACTCAAGTTCTCAATACCGACTTGGGTATGTGGCGGAAAGACTTCCAATGAGAAAACAGTCTTTTTCTCAAACAAATCAGTTAATGCCATTTAATTTCCCCCGGACTTCAAATGTTGCTGCAACTAAGTTTTCTAAACTTTCAGTGGCTTCTTTATCACCCCGGGTCTTCAAACCACAGTCTGGATTGATCCAAACTTTTTCAGTTGGTAACTTAGCCAAAATTTTATTGATAATATCAACGAGTTCATCCTTACTTGGAATTCGTGGTGAGTGAATATCATAAATCCCAGGACCAACTTCTGTTTCAAAGTTATTCGCTTTTAAATCTTCAATTAATGATAAATCAGAACGTGAAGCTTCAAATGAAATCACATCAGCATCCAAATCATCAATAGCTTTAACGATGTCGTTAAATTCACTGTAGCACATGTGGGTGTGAATTTGCGTCGTTGGTTCAACCTTACTGTGAACTAAGCGAAAGGCTGGCACAGCCCAATCAAGGTATTCCTTGAACCAATCACTCTTACGAAGCGGTAATTTTTCACGTAAGGCGGCTTCATCGATTTGAATAATCTTAATCCCATGCGCTTCAAGATCAAGGACTTCATCTTGGATAGCTAACGCAATTTGCGTTACCGATTCTTCCGGCGTGATATCTTCACGTGGGAATGACCAGTTAAAGATGGTCACTGGTCCTGTGAGCATTCCCTTCATCCATTTATCAGTCAAGCTTTGGGCATAAGCTGAAGTTTCAACCGTGATGGCTTCCTTACGGCTAACATCACCCCAGATAATTGGTGGCTTAACAGCCCGTGAACCGTATGATTGTACCCAGGCATTCTTGGTAAATTCAAATCCAGCTAAGTGTTCCCCAAAGTATTCAACCATGTCGTTACGTTCAAATTCACCATGGACTAAAACATCCAACCCAATTTCTTCTTGGAATTTAACAATGTCGGCAATCTTTTCGCGGTTAAAGGCATCGTATTCTGCACGAGTAATTTCACCTTTCCGGAACTTGGCGCGGTTACTACGCACATCGGCCGTTTGTGGGAATGAGCCAATGGTCGTTGTTGGTAATTCTGGTAAGTTAAATTCCGCTTTTTGAATCTTGGCCCGTTCTTCACGTGATGGCTGACGGTGGTAGTCAGCTTCAGTTAATTGATCAATGCGGGCGTGCACATTCGCATCAAATGGGTGGTTAACGCTGGCAAACAATTCTTCATTGGCCTCTAAAGCAGTATCACCATTACCGGCTAAAATGGCATCAAGTTCTTTTAATTCCGTTAACTTTTGCACCGCAAAAGCTAAGTGTTGTAATAAATCTGGATTCAAGTTAGGTTCATTAGCCGTCGTAAATGGGACGTGGAGTAATGAACATGAAGTTGAAAGAATGTAGTTTTCAACAGGAAGACTCTTGATTAATTCAACCGTTTTCCGGTATTCATTACGCCAAATGTTCTTACCGTTAACAACCCCCGCAAACAAAATTTTGTCATTTGGGAAACCTAGTTCTTTAATTAAGGCGCGGTTGTATTTACCTTCAAGTAAGTCCAAACCAAGCCCTTCAACTGGCAATGCTACCAAGGTGCTGTAGATATCACGAACATCCCCAAAATAAGTTTGGATATTAACTTTGAAACCGTGTTCTTGGGCTAATAATTGCGTGTAAATATCTTGGAAGAAGGCTTTGTCCTCATCCGTTAAATCAAACACTAATGCTGGTTCATCAATTTGTAACCACGCAATACTTGTTTCGTTTAACTTCGCAAAGATTTCTCGGTAAGCAGCAATCGTATCAACAGCAAAATCAGCGGCTTGCTTAGTACCAATGTAGCGCGCTAATTTGAGTAACGTAAATGGTCCAACAATTGAAGCCTTAACATTAGCGTGTTTACTAGTTGCAAGTGCTACATCATCAAACAACCGATTGCCAGTAACTTTAATTTGAGTGGTATCGTTAATTTCTGGCACGATGTAGTGATAGTTAGTGTTAAACCACTTCTTCATTGGGAGGGCCTTAACTGATTTTTCACCTTCTTGGTAACCACGTGCAAGGGCAAAATATTGATCCAAATCATCTAAATCTAATTCACGGTATCGATTAGGAATAATGTTAAGCAAGTACGCTGTATCCAACACGTTGTCAAAGAATGAAAAATCACCAGCACTCACAAAATCGATTCCTGCTTGGGCTTGAATATCCCAGTGCTTTTCTTTAATTGCAGTGGCTGCTTCAAGCAATTCGGTTTGCGTTGCATTATTTTTCCAATACTTTTCAGTAATGCGTTTTAATTCGCGGTGTTCACCAATCCGTGGAAATCCTACTACTGTTGTTGTCATACTTATATCCTCCAAAATGCCATTCATTATTTTTTATTTTCAATTCACGTTGCTTTTTAGTCAAAAAAAGTCCCGTAGCCTATTACTAGACTACGGGACGAAAAAATTCGTGTTACCACCCATATTTCAAAGAATATCACGATCCTTTGCTCACGAGGTACATCAATTGAGATACCTGCACGCGATAACGGGCGTTTTACCGAATAAAGCTTGTCAACGGGCTCACTTTATTACGACTCAGAGACCATCTTCAAAATCATCGTGATACTAACTTTCACCACCCCGTTAGCTCTCTATGCAATCACTTTGAGATTTACTCATCTCTTCAACATCATTGAATGGCTAAATTATAGAACGATTAATTTAGACTGTCAACATGAAAATAAAATTTAATTTTCTAATTTTACTCTTTTAATCAGCTAAATATCAATTGCCGTTTTTTAATTTTTCTTAATATACTTAAACAAAGGTGCTTAAAGATTGATTTAAATAGGCTTATTTTTAAATTCATTGCTCTTTTTTTAAATGCATACGTATCTTATTAGCATTCAAAAAATTTTTTAAGGAGAATATACAATGACGTTATCGAGTGTTCAAAAAGCCCAAATTATTTTACAAGGTGATCTTACCGCCCAATCAATTACCCGAAAAGTGGCAATTACCACCAATGTCATTAACCAAATTCGCAATCTTACCATGCCATTTGAGCACCTAACCCTCACTGAAATTGAACAATTGGCCGCTTATTTTGATATTTATGGTCCGAGCACCGAAAGTTTTACTGACCAACGGCTATTTTTAATTTCATATGTGATGTCACGTTCGTATTTTTATAACGGCGAACTTGAAATAATCGTGCGCGACAACGATCATCGACCACGCATTTTTGCTGTGATTATTACCAATCCAATCCAATTTATCGACAGTATTATTACTCATCACCCTTTTTACCAACTGCTAACTGAATTTGCTGAGTTACCACGTTTAGCTTTTCAACGTCAACTTAAGCGTCATTTTATTTGTAACATCCATCTGTTAGTCCAAGCGCCTTGCCAAGGTTATCAATTACGCCATCAAACCCTGGACATAACAAAAAAATCCGTCAAATGATGGTAGCTTCATCTAACGGATTTGGTTTAATTTATATTACTAGATCTTATTTAGGTTGGGCTGCTGAGACGCCAACATTAGCCCATAAATATTGATCATCAGCATGGTCATTGGACCAACCAACAACGCGCTTATTAACTGGTACCCAGTCTAAGGCGAAGTACGTTGGGATTACTGGTGCTTGGTCTTGCATATATTGTTGATATTTGTAAAAGGCCTCTTGCCGGGCACTAGGTTGTACTGCATCAAGGGCATCGACATTCTTAAGTAACCCTTCTAATGTTGGATTAGTAAAGTGGCCAAAGTTATATGGCGCATGTTGTCCATATAACCCAAATTGTGATGGATCAGATGAAACTGACCATTGGCCATCGGTAATATCCCAATCATTACTATTACCTGCCAACATCTTTTGGCCCCATGTTAAGTGATCAAATAACCGATCTTTGTATAACTTAACGCGGACCCCAATTTTTTGCCATTGTTGAATATAATTTTGGTCAATGGCCGCGGCATTAGGATCAATTGATTGGCCTAAAAATGTCAATGTAAATGGCTTACCAGCCGGTGTTAACCGATACTTGTGCGCTTTATCCCATTTAAAGCCGGCTTTATCTAAGAGATTATTGGC
Source organism: Periweissella ghanensis (assembly GCF_918814755.1). Classification (GTDB taxonomy): domain Bacteria; phylum Bacillota; class Bacilli; order Lactobacillales; family Lactobacillaceae; genus Periweissella; species Periweissella ghanensis. The sequence goes on from NZ_CAKKNT010000001.1 coordinate 153,518, forward strand.
TTTACTAATATCAAGTGGGAAGCCTTTTACATTCGGGTCATTATACTTACCAAAAATTGGTCCAATGGTTGAATTAGCGCGTGTTTGTAAGCCATGACCGAATTTCTTAGTAACTTGATCAACGTTCATCGCATAACCAATGGCTTGACGTAAAGCGGCACTTTGGAGCGGTGTTTTCCGATCTTGAATATTCGTATTAGTTTGTGCGTCAAAATGCCCAACATTAAAGGCCAAGTAGCCATATGTTAATGAACGTTGGCCAGTTTGCACATAATCACTCAATTTTTTAACAACTGGATACGCCGTTGCTGGCATTTGTAAAGCCACATCGTATTTCTTATCTTTTAATGCCGCTCCAATCACAGCTGGTGATACAACTGAAATCACTAACTTCTTAAGCTTAGGCTTTGGTCCATAATAATATTTATTAGGCACATACGTTACCGATTGACCCGGAACGACTTTGCTAACCACGTATGGTCCATATGAAAGTGGTGCTTGGCGAATTTCTTTTGATGAAACTAATTTGGCTGGGGCCACATTTTTTAAATAATGGTATGGTTCAATATCTTCATTGTAAAAATCATTCCCTGAGTTCCACATGCCCGCTGTTAAGTGGTGGAATTGGACCCGAATTGAGTCGCCATCTTCACCATGGGGATACGTGATCCCGGTAATCGTTTTTGTCTTACCATTGTGAAAATCTTCGAAACCGACAATATTTGAAACGGTTGATGTGTAGTGTGGCGAACCATAAGCCGGATTAGCTACTAATTCATAGGCAAATTCTAAGTCTTTGGCGGTTATCTTGTGCCCATCCGACCAACGAATGCCCTTACGTAAGGTAATAGTCGCGGAATTGGTGGCTTTATCCAAGCGAATATTTGCCGCCCCACCATCGGTAATTTTAAAGTGACTATCCGTTTTGAACATTGAATTGCCATTTGTATGTGTCGGTCCAACCAAAGTTTGATCAGCATTAGTTTGTAACAATTCAAATGAAAAGATGCCCGTGAATGGTTCATCTTGAACAAGGGCAACATTCAGCGTGCCATTATTAATTGCTTTGTCAGGATTTTTATAAGCTACCTTTAAATCTCCAACTGATGCTGACGTCTCGGCTGAATTTTTGGCACTATTACCACACCCTGCTAAAATTCCTGAAAATAACATAACCGCTGTTGCTAAACTAGTAAAATACTTTGTTGATTTTTTCATGAAAATCATCGCCTGTTCTTTCGTTTTTTACTTATACTTATATTATTTTTTATAATACAAGTAAGCGCTTTCAGTATAGCGAAAGATTTCACAATATTCAATAGCATTTTCTAATTAAAGTCGATTCTAAGTTATTCTAACCGTATTTTAATAAAAAGAACCGTTATCACAACTAACTACAAACTGTAATTAGTCGAATAACGGTTCAATCCTTAATTATGATAATTGCTGACGATATTTTTTAACTTGTGGTACGACCACTAAGGCCACAATTGCTCCGACGATTCCTTGAATTAAATTCGTTGGAATGCCTAACGCACCAACGACTGGTGTATATAAAATTGAATCAGCTGCAAAATAACACGCGACCATCACAATAATCGCTACCCCTAAGGCTAATGATTGCCGGTGATATTTTTTAAATAACCAACCAGCAATAAATCCTTCCAAGCCGTGGGCAATTAGTGAAAAGAACATGTATTGACTGTAACCAGAAATTAAATCTAACAACAAGCCACCCAAACCACCCACAATTGCCCCGGGAACTGGACCTAAAACAAGGGCGCAAATTAAGATACACGCGTCACATAAATTAATGTTCCCATGCGTCCAGGGAATGGGAATAATAAAAACGCGGCCTAAAACAACGGTTAAGGCCATCATTAAAGCGCCAAAAATTAATTGCCGTAAGTGATTTTTTGAATTCATACGTTATTCCTCCAAGTTAGCTGCTGTAAATTGATACTGTGCGCGCTCCCCACCAATCTTTTTAGGCCGACTTGTCAAGGCAACAACCCGTGCGGCACCAACATCACGGTGTTGCAAAGGTACCGGAATTTGCACAAACTTCACATGCATCCCAATTTCCGTACCCCCAATATCAATACCGCCTTGTGCGACAATATGTTCAACTTCAACAGGATCTTGCATGCGTTGATAGGCTGCAACTTGGGTCCCGCCACCTGCGTGCATCGCAGGCACAACATCTACGATTTCAAGGTTATTAGCTTCCGCAACACTTCGCTCGACTAATAATGCGCGGTTTAAATGTTCACAACCTTGAACGGCAATCGCCATCCCGCGTGGTTTCAAGTATTCTTGAATGGTTTCATAGACCACTTGACCAACATCTAAGCTGGAATTTGTCCCTTTCCAATCACCCCGAATTTCACTTGTACTACAACCGACAACAAATAATTTGCCTGGTTGCGTCACTTGGGCAAAATAATCATCTAACACGTTCTTCAAATCCACTTGAATTTGTTCCATTGTAAGCATGCTTGGCACCTCTCATATATATTATTTATTTTTGTTGGACAATTTTTGCTAGCACTGGCACCAATTGTAATCCAAATTTACGAACAGCCACGGGTAAGGCCGCCGTTGCAGTAATTGCGAGATATACCCCGTCAGCGGCTGCTTGTAAGGCCTCTTCAAATGGCAATTCCCGTTGTAAATAACCACACAATAACGCACTAAACGTATCACCAGCCCCATAAAAATGCCCCGCAAATTTTGGTTGCTCAATGAAGCAAATTTGCCCCGTCGTATCTTGATAAGCAATCGCAACCGTCGCGTTAAAGTTAATTCCCGTTACGACCACTCGGGCCGAAATGCCGTGTTGTGGTAATTGGTTTAATAATTCGGCCACTTTAGCCGGTGTTGCTTTTTGTCCCAACGGCTGATCAGTTAGTAACTGTAATTCTGTCCAATTAGGCGTCAAAATCGTCGCACTCTGTGCCAACTGCTTAATCGCTGCCACATACCGCTGATCAAAACCCGGATATAGCTGCCCTTGATCGCCCATTACTGGATCAATCACAACTAAGGCTGGGTTAACTGTCGCTAATTCAGTCATTAATTGATGCACTGAGGCCACATCACCGACATAGCCGACTAAGGCACTATTAATTTCCATATCGGGTATCGTTTGCCAATGGGCACTGGCAGTGGTCCGCCATGATAAAGTCGGCAAGGTTGCTGGTAGCCCGAAAGCTTCAGTTTGTGTTGATAAAATCGTAGTCGGCATCGCAATCGTTGTAATGCCAAAAGCACTTAAAATATTTAAGGCCGCGACCATCGATATTTGACCAACTGCTGATAAATCCTCAGCAATTAATGTCACTTGCATTGACTGTACCCTTTCTAATTATTTTCTAATGTATTGTTTATCATACGCTAATCATATGCTTGTGTAAACACTCTTTAATACAAAAAAGCCGACATTAATCGTCGACTTATCATCATTATTCACCATAGTGCGCTTGCTTGTTGATAAATTCTTTTAAAGCAGCTTCAATTTTAGCTTTGGTTTCAGCAAAATCAGGATCTTCGATACTATTTAAAATCATTGTTAAATCACTAACCTTAGCGGAAACACGCGCTTTATTCATCAATAATTCAAGTTGGGCTTCGATACTATTATCCACGGTTATTTACCTCATTAATATTATTAACCTAAGTATACCATAGTGTAAACCCTTGCAAAATTGCTATTAACTTTAATCGTATATTTTAGCAGTACCTTGTGCTTTTAACTTAGCCAATCCTTGTTGCATCGTCGCAATTTACTCATCTGAATGGCGTTCCCAACTACCTAATTCACCAATAATTTTTAAGGGCTGCTTTGAACGGTATGAACGAGTTGGATTACCTGGGAACTTCTTATCTGTTACATTGGGATCATTTTCAAAATCGCCAGTCGGTTCGATTAAATATATATGTTCCTCACCTTCCCCACGGGCCAATTCTGCCCCCCATTTAGCAGCATCGATTGTAGCCGTGAAGTATATATTATTAGAAATGCGACCAACTTCTCCATAATTAGCTGGTTGCTTTGGTGTCAATAAATCGCCAAGTGCTAACTTACTTTTTGTACCATGAAAAAATGGCCCGTTATCTAAATCGTAATGTTTAAAAAGCATCCTAGTCCCTCGTATTCGTTTATAAAGTAGATAGAAATCTTACATCACTAAATTAGCTATGTCAATAAAAGCCATTACTTTGGGTTGAATTATTGGCATACAAACTCGTCTTCGAATCTAATTGAAATATATTATTGTTAATTTAGGAATGTTCAGTTTGAAAAATTTATGTTTTTTATTCCCTTATATCTAGTGGTCCCATTACATTTAAAACGCCTGCTAAACAAGTAGCTACTCAGTTAATTCCAAAACTGACCTCGCTATATGCATTATTAGATACAATTAGTTTACTTATTTTTGGGCTTCTAATTATTGGCCTATTAGTAAGTCACCTAATTAAACTTTTAAAACCTAAGTTTACACCACTAAGTCAAAGATAAGTAATCAAACGCCATCTTTAATGATCTGATCTATTAAACACTTAAAGACGTTTATTCACGCACCCCCCAATATTGCGTACTACGAAGAGTCAGCTAAACAATAAAAAACGCTTTAATCCTATCATATCAAGAGTTAGGGCTTTTTTTTATTATTCTTGGTTCTTAAGTAATACCTTTATTTAAGGGGATAACAGAATTTAAACCTACGCACCCATCCAGCGAGTAATGTTTTAATTATTTCATTTCATTAGATGCATCTCAACACTCATTTCAAATTGCGTTAAATCTAGTTCATCAAACCAGTTTATTAACTGTATATTTACCATGGTTATTGTTAACGTACACTAAATAGTATTTTTTTAACCCATGGTTATCAATCTTTGTTTCTATATCAATTATATTTTTACCCGCCGTTAATGTGTCGGTCTTTTCACCATTAACAAGTATTGACTCCACCGTATTAACTTCATCATGCGCCCCATGCACATACCAGTTAATTGACGACATTTTCACATCATAATCAGTATTAATAACTAACCGAGCTATGTATTTACCATGTTGCACGGTTTGTTTAATAGTAATTAGTTTTACCCCATTACTCAATACATCATGTTTTGATTGCGCAATGATTTGTTGTTCTACTAGAGCATAGTTTTGATACTTAGCATTCACGTTTAACTTACTAATAACTAAATATGGTATCCCCACCACTATGAGTGCAATTATTAGGTAGTACCAATATTGTTTTTTAAATATCATCGATTAACTTCCTCAGTGATTGCGCCCTCACTACTATATTTAAAAATATTGTCAGCAATTTTTGCCAAAAACGCATAATCATGGCTCGACACCAAAACGGTCTTACCTTGTTGTTTTAAATCATCAATTAACTTAGCTAAGAATGCCAAGCCGTTTTCATCTAACGCATTGGTCGGCTCATCAAAAATCAAAATATCATCATTCTGGATTAAGGCCGCGGCAATCAGTAAGCGTTGATTCATTCCGAGGGAATATTCATTTACTTTTAAATGCTTCCCCTTTTGTAACCCGACATCATTTAATAGTTGATCTATATCAACGTCTTCATTTTTATTAAGTAATGTTAGTAATTTTAAATTTTCATAGCCCGTTTTATCTTTAAGTAAGCCATATTCTTGCATTGAAAAACCAATTCCCGGCGCAAACATAACATCTTTTCGGACGATTGCACCATTAACGATTACCTTGCCACTCGTTACGTTCATAAAGCCTAAAATAATTTTAAAAGTAACTGACTTACCGGAACCATTTGGGCCACTAAAACCATAAACCTTATTTTTTTCAATTTTTAAATTAACATCATCTAAAATTAATCGTTTTCGAAACTTCTTACTAACATTAATTAATTCAATTATTGGGGTTTCCATCGCAATCTCCTTATACCATAAAATCCATTTTTTTAATGTGGTTACTTATAAACCCGCTCAAAATAAGCAAACCGCTTAAGGTTGCTGTTTCCGTCCAGGTAAAATGATAGTCAATACGGCTAGCCATTAATTGTGAAATAAGCGGAAAAGTATTAATGGCTATCCCCAAAATATAAACTGCCATGGCCCCCATTAGGGTAATAATAGGGGTAACAATCACTGATATTAGACCATATAAGCAAGCAATTAATATATTCATTATCCAGTAAATAATAAAAAAATTGAGATTTCCCAGTTTATGCCAAAAAATAATATACGTGCCGATAACTAAACCCAAATTTGAAATTACTAGCACAATACCAATTGATGCCAAATAATGCCAAAGTTTAATTTTGGCGACATAAATATACTGTTGTATCACTAATTCTGTAACCGCATTGCCAATAATCATTATTGGCACAAAACTTAATCCCAGCCAAATAATTGGTAAGCTAAAATTGTTATCTAGCTGGATAACACCATAAAAGACCTGACTAAACGTTTGACCGTTAAAACGCTGAATTAATAGCATACTAAAATAAAAAAGACTCAGGCATAAATAACGATATTTAACATTTTGCCAATATAAAAGCCAATTACGATAAATTAATTTCCCAAAAATCCTCATATTGTACTCCGTATCATCAATAATTTGGGGGTAAACGTAAATATACCAATTAGTAATCCGATGTTGATCAATAAATTGATCCATATGTCCGTACCAATAATTGCAAAGTGAAATCCATGATAGATAAATAATGAAAATTGAAATTTTGTAAAAATCATCGTATCAATTAAAATAAAAATCGATACACCAACAAGTGCCTTAACCTTATTAAAAATAATGGCAAGTATGCAACAAAGCCCACCCAAAATAAAAGTACTGCACATAAATACGATGCTAAAACTAACAAAATTCAATAATATTTGTAGATTCAATCTTGGCCAGTGTTGTTTTGCTGTCAACGCATAGGCAAGTGTGCTAATACCGACGGCACCAATGTATATATTACTAATTCTAAAGACGTTATAAAGTAAAAAAGTTACTAGTCTTTTGGTAGTTACTAATAAGTATAATTCTGGTTGTGTCGGCACTCGGAATAATCCTAGGAAACTAATCACCATCATTGGTAGCTCAAATTGGAGTACATTAGCTCTTCGCTGTATTACAAAGATAATTTTTTCAAAAATATTTAGTGGTCTACCTGCAAGTAAATCCGCATTACCAAGCCGTGGAAAAATAAAGATTATCCAAATCCCCATTACTACTAAACTAATTAATGGCATTAAAGCCCATTTTCTTTGAGCAAATATTTTACACATTAAACCGTCTTTTAACCCCCAAATAGTGAATGACCGCCATTATAATAAATCCGATAATCGTCGCTAAGACCGTTGGCATAAAATTAGGCACGGCTTTTAGACCTATTTCACTTGCTAGTAATACCGGTGATTGTAACATCGGATTGCTTGATTGCACCGCTAAAATTGTTAACATCATTGAGATTACAAATCCTGCTGACAGTGTAGCAAAGCGATTATTTATATATACCGCCACTAATGATGAAAATACCGCAAAACCCGCACCGACGACCCCACTTATTAGCAAGTAGATCATTACTAATAAAGCTGGATGGGTGTAATATAAATCCGCAAAAAACGTTAATCCAGGAAAAATACTATTTCCATAATTCAAGAAAATATTTGGTGTTATATTTGGTAGCACACACCATAAAACAATAAAATCAAGCGCCAATGGCAACATTACAGTTAAAGCACCACTAATGGCTGCAATTAATTGAGTTGTTAACGCATATTGCCAAATCTTTTTATGGCGATTAATTTGCCAAAAGAACCCACTGCGTAAATCATCACTAATTATTTGTGCGCTCGATAAACTAGCTAAGATTGGGATTGCCATAAAATAAAATACCCCCAATCCTGTTAAATTCATTGATAGCCATTGTGTATATGGCGTAAAAAAAGTTGTCCGCCCGTTAATTTGCGGTAAGATAACAGGTAAAATCGTGACTAGATGAATCGTTACAATCACACAACCAATTAATAACCCTAATCGATAACGATAATTATTTATTCGTGCTAACCAAAAAGTCATCCAATTATAAACTCCTTTGAAACAAAACTACAGATCAATCATTGACCCATTTTTATTTAAAACCTTAAATCTAGCTTAACATTATTATTTTTTACAAACAATAATTTTTTAGTGCTTATTTGATAATAAAAAAATAATAGCAACTAAAAAAACGTAACTCTTATATCCTAAGAGTTACGTTTTTTTACATTATTCTTGGTAGTTACATAATACCTTTACTTAAGGAGATAACAGGATTTGAACCTGCGCACCCGTTCAACACGGGTTCGGCGGATTTCGAGTCCGCTGCATTACCACTCTGCCATATCTCCATCAATAAAGAATATTGTACCAAAAATTCAACCGCATTAAAAGTAATGTTTTAATTAGTTTATTTGATCAGATGCATCGCCACACCCATTTCAAATTGCGTTGAATCAAGTTCACCGGCAGGTTGGAGATGCTGGAAGAAATCAGTATCATTACCCACCATTTCCGCAACTTGATACTTAAAGTCAACATCCGGTAACCGAGCTAATAAAACTTTATCAGCCTCGGTTGAACAGCCTAAAATACTGCGTACCATTAAGCGCACCCAATTAATGCCAGTCACTTTATTTAAAAAGGCGATTTGACCAAATGGCACAGGTCGTAAAATATAGTCCCCTAAATCAGTACTCAATGGTAATTGCTTTGTAATTAACTGGTACAAGCCTGGTGAAGTATCCCGTAATTGTAACTTAGGAATTTTTTGTTGATAAATTTGCGTGTAGACATTTTTATCAAGCATCAACTTACCAATTACATGCTCGGTGATGGTTATTGGATGCACATCAGTGCCATCAAAATAATAATTGATCGCAAATTCATGTTCTTCCGTGGCGGGACCATGTGCCATGTACTTATCTTTGGGAATTACACACACATTAACATTGCGTTCACGTAAGGCGGCAATCAATTTAATCCGATTTCCTGGCACGAGCACAAAGGCCGGTTGTTCTAATTCAACAACGTTCATAATATCGGAAATTTCCAATGGTTCAATGTACTGTTTATCGGCAAATTGAATCATCAACGATAAATCATTGGGATTATTGTTGATGATAATTGATTGAAAGCCATTAGCGCGGATTTCAGCCAAAATAGTTGCCGTCACATACGCCCCACTCGCACCATCCCCCAAACGAAATGCCCCCGTTCCAACAACTAAGACGGATTTATCGCCCAGGCGTTCCGATTCATTTTCTTGTTCAAAGGTACTGTAATACACCGTTACATCTTCAGGAAATTCACCCGCGGATGGTTCAATGGCTTTAAACGTTGGTTGTAAATCGTTATTTTTAGCCAGTTGGCGCACATCATCAAAGTCTTGGTGCCATAATTTAGCAATTAAGCCATCTGAGAGGCCATAATACTTGGCTTGTTGGAGTAATGCTAAATCACCCGGATTATGCTTAACAGCTTGCTCTAATTGCATAATATGTTGAAATTTGTAGAAATAGTATTCATCAATCTTAGTCAATTCAGCTAGCTCATCAATTGTATAACCGCGTCGCAGGGCTTCAATTAACAACAAAATCCGATTATCACGTGGATGAATCAGTTGTTGAATCAAATCATTTTCGGGTAAGGCACTCATTAAATCCGGTGAAAAAACCCGGTTACTAAAGTGGGCCGCCCGAATGGCTTTTTCTAACGCTTCTTCAATTGAACGGCCAATCCCAATCGTGGACCCAACTGATTTTTGCATCGTATTCAAACGGCGGTTAACTTTAATCCCGGCGGTCTCAATTTCACCAAACGCAAATACCGGAAATTTAACGACAATGCGATCCATCACTGGTTCAATCATCGCCATCTTCTTGGCAAAATTACTTGGTAATACAATCCGCGTTAAATTAACATTGGCACAGACATGCGCGGCGACAATCGCTAACGGATAACCAGTTGAACGTGATACTAATGTACTCGTGGAATCAAAATACGGACTAACTTTGATGACATAGTATTCATCGGTACGCGGATCTAAGGCAAATTGAATATGGGCGGTCCCAACAATATCAAGCCCCCGCATAATTCGAAAGGCGGCCATCCGTAACCGTTGAAATTCACGGTCAGTTAACGTTTGCACGGGTGTAACTAAAATTGAATCGGCGGCATGAATACCGACCGGATCAATATCTTCAACTGCCCCAATCAACATATTAACATCATGGTGGTCGCGCATAACTTGGACCCCAACTTCACGTAAGCCGTTAATACCTTGCGAAATCACGACTTGTTTAATCCGACTTTGCTTCAAGGCAATTTTTAAGACTAAATCAAGGGTCTCTGAATCATTGGCCGTATGCCGACTAGCTTCAAATTTGGGCGCCATCGGTTTGATATTAACCGGAAAACCAATTTCACGGGCAATATCAAAAGCCGCTTCAACACTATTAACCACTTGTGATGAAATGACTGGTTCACCAATTTGGCGTAAACGCTTAGCTAATAAGGCCGGATTATTAACCATGTTAACCGCATCTAGGCTCATCCCCAAAATTTGCAAGTTCGGAAAATCATATTGGGCAAATAAATCCCCCAACACCTGAAAAGCCGTTGTTCCACCAACCGCGGGATACACCGCATCGGGTCGTTCAATTTCAATAATATTGCGGACATTTGCAACCGTAATTGCTTGCGGATATGCTTTGACTTTAGGGTGTTCTAAACTCAATGAGTATGGATTATCATCAATTAAAATCGTGATAATCCCTAATCCAGCAAGGGTTTCAATAACTTGATGGGTTGCTACATCGAGTTCTGACTCACGACCAAAATCATTGGCACCACCGCCAATTAAGAGAACCTTTTTAAGCTCTTTTTTCGTCATAGTTAAAACCTATCCTTTGTCTCCATCATATCGAAGAATTCATCGATTACGGTTGTACCTTCAAGTGGTCCGGGCGCTGAATCTGGAAAAAATGCGACCGAAAAGGCTGGAAAATCACGATGCCGTAATCCTTGCACTGAATCATCGATTAAATCTAAATGCGTCACAATCAATTGATCATGACTAATGGTTGCCGGATCAATGGCATACCCCGCCCCTTGCGGTACATATAAGACCGCGTTAGTAATAACTTCTTTAACGGGATGATTGGTGCCATGATGTTCAAATGGTAATTGAATTAATTCAGCGTTATTAGCTAGGGCAAAAATTTCATGGCCTAACCCAATCCCAAGGAGTGGCACGCGGGTTTGTAAAGTCCGCATTAACTCAAAAACTGAAGCTGGTAAATCACGTGGATCCCCAGGCCCAGTTGAGAAAATCACACCATCGGGGTCCAAACTGAGTACTTCTTCGGCATCTGTTTTATACGGTAAGACGGTTACATCAGCATCACGTTGACTTAATTGGCGTAAAATACCGTGTTTTAAACCAAAGTCAATCACCACGACGGTACTCCCAGTTCCAGGATTAGGATATGCCCGCGGTGTGGCAACTGCGGCCACTTGTTGATTAGTCAACACCGTCGCGTTTAGTTGGTCAAAAGCATGTTCATCTGGAAAGTCCACAATACTAGCTTTTTGGGGGCCGGTCTTACGTAAATGGCGAATCAACGCCCGCGTATCAAGCCCGGCAATCCCTGGAATATTGTGATAATCCAAGTATTCATTCAGATTCATCCGTTTTTGGCGGTTGGTTGAGACTTCCGCCACATCGCGGACAATAACCCCTTTAGTCGTTGGCATAATTGATTCATAGGCATCATGATTGATGCCACCAGCCCCAATGGTTGGAGCCCCAAAAACGATAATTTGGTTATGATAAATTTGATTCGTGATAATTTCTTGGTAGCCGGTCATGGCCGTATTAAAGACGATATGGCCAAAAGTTGTTGCGCGCGAACCAAATCCTTCGCCTTCAAAAATACTGCCATCAGCTAAAATTAAATAGCGTTTACTCACCTTATCACGCTCCTTTCAAGAATTGATGGTTCTTTTAACCAATACTTACTTCATCAATTCCGTCAATTTCTTCAACATTCACTCGAATACGTTCATTTTGGGACGTTGGAATATTTTTACCAACAAAATCCGCCCGAATTGGTAATTCACGGTGACCACGGTCAACTAGCACTGCTAAGTTAATACTTGCAGGACGGCCATTGTCCATGATAGCATCCATAGCGGCCCGAATCGTCCGACCAGTGTATAAGACGTCATCTACTAAAACCACACGCTTATTAGTAACGTCAACACCGATATTAATCTTTTCACGGTCTTTGATATCGGCGTCATCACGGTACCAAGAAATATCTAATTCACCAACGGGAATCGTCGTATTTTCAAGTTGTTGCAGCCGATCAGCAATCCGGTGTGCTAAGTACACCCCACGGGTTTTAATTCCGACTAATACTAATTCGTTAATGCCACGATTACGTTCAATAATTTCATATGTGATCCGAGTCAATGCGCGTTGCATTGCCATTGCATCAATAATTTCTTTTGTCATTTTATTTTCCTCGTCATTTTAGTGTGCGACGATTAGCTAACAACCGTCTAACAGTTATTTACATCAAAGTCTAATCCATCTTCCAACGGTGTCAACTTGTTAAGCGCATCTTTAAAGTAACCTGGTAATGGAGTATCAAAGACCAATTCTTGCCCGGTTGTTGGTTGCGTTAAGCCCAATGTTTTGGCATGCAAGTATTGACCATTCCCAGCAAGCGTCTTTCGGGGACCATATAATGGATCACCAGCAACTGGATGGCCAATGTAGGCCATGTGGACGCGAATTTGGTGCGTCCGACCTGTTTCTAAGACCGCTTTAACCAATGTGAAACCATCAAAGTGTTTGAGGACACTAAAATGCGTCACAGCATCACGACCGTCTTTTACCGCCGCTTGCTTCTTACGGTCGCTCATTGAACGTCCCAATGGCACATTAATCGTTCCTTGTTGTTCATTGATGGTCCCGTGCACTAAGGCATAGTATTCGCGTAAGTTTTTCTTAGCTTTTAATTGGGCTTGTAATTCTTGGTGGGCATGGTCGTTTTTAGCAACCATTAGCAAGCCCGATGTATCTTTATCAATTCGGTGGACAATTCCTGGCCGGAAAGTCCCGTTAATTGTTGAAAGTGGTGAATGGTGTAATAAGGCATTCACTAACGTCCCATTACTGTGCCCAGCGGCGGGGTGGACAACCATCCCTTGCGGCTTGTTAACGACAATCACATCATCGTCTTCATAGACAATATCCAATGGGATATCTTCGGCCACTAAATCTAATTCAACTGGCGCTGGTGGATTAATTTCCACTTCATCACCCGTTTTAACACTGTACTTAGCCTTAACGGTTTTCCCATTAACGGTAACTAAATCTTTTTTAATCCAGTCGTTAAGTTGTGAACGGGTGTATTCACTAAAGTGATCATCCAAAACTTTATCCAAACGACCAGTTTCTTCTGCAACTGTAAATGTTTCTGTCATTACTTTAAATCCTTATCTCGTAAAATCGCTACAAAGAGGATAATCACCCCAAATGTAAGTGCCATATCGGCAATGTTAAAAATTGGAAAATTAATAAATTTTAAATCAAACATATCAACGACGTAACCTTGGCGGGCACGGTCAAAAAAGTTCCCCAATGTCCCGGCAAAAATTAACGCTAATGATGATTGTAATAATTTGTGGCCTTGCATTTTAATATAGGCATAAGCAATCGCAATCACGGCAATAATTGTCACAATCCAAAAGAACCATTGTTGGCCCGCTAAAAAGCTCCAAGCCGCCCCATTATTAAATAACTTCGTAATGCTAACTACACCTGGAATTAATGGCCGTTCAACAAGCGTGTTACCGTGCAAACCTAAGTTGGTGCTTTGAATATAGGCTTTGACGACTTGATCGGCAACGAGGACACTTAAGACCATCGCTGCATCGAGCGTTAATTGTTTTTTCATGTTTAATTTAGTTCCTTTCAAGGTCATGACCGTCAACGATGGCCTTGACTTGGTCGAAAAATTTAGTTTGGAGCAAGTAGCTATGCTCATGGCCGTTTTTAGTGAAAGTAAAGCGGTGGTGCTTACCAAATGAAACTGCTTCTAAACTAGTCAGATCAATACTATCGTAGTGATAGAAAATTCGGCCAATGTATAAGCGTTCATCAATCAAATAGACGCGGCGGCGGAAAATGCTTAAAATTAACGCAATAACAAAAATAATTAAGGTCACACCAGTCCAAAAGTTAAAGTGCGTAATTTCAAGTTGAATAATCAATGAAATTAAGCCGACCGCTGCGACCCAACTCCAAGAAATTATCCACATTAAGCCACTTGGTTGGTAAAATGATTTTATAGGTTTCAATTAAAATACCTCGAGGTTAAAATTTTTTATGATTAAAATATATACAGATGCCGCCACCAAAGGTAATCCCGGACCAAGTGCCGCGGGGGTCTTATTGGTAGTCGACGGTCAACAAATGCAATTAAAGCATTTTTTAGGCACCCTTTCCAATCATGAAGCTGAATTTGCGGCTACCTTGTTTGCTTTTCAGCAATTACCTAAATATGCCCGCCCCAATGAAACCATCTTTTTCTTTACAGATAGTAAAATTGTTGATCAAAGTTTGGCCACTAATTACGCCAAACATTTTCAAACTTACGTTGACCAGATTAACGCCATTCAAGATCAATTTCCCTTGGTTGTTAGTCAATGGTTACCTGAACGCATGAATCAAGGCGCCCATAATTTAGCACTGCAAGCATTACATGCCCATGATTAGTAGATATATTCACTCACCGGTTTAGTATACTCGCTAATATTTAAATCGGGATTAACGAGCATTGCTACTAATAATTGGGCAATCGCTGGCCCTGTGGTCAACCCAGATGAACCAAGACCACTAGCAACAAATAATTGTTTATATCCGGGTACCTGACCAAAGAATGGTGCAAAATCAGGCGTATATGCCCGCGTTCCAACCCGCACGCTTACTGGTACCTTAACTAAGGCTGGATTAATATTTTGGGCACTAGTCGTTAAATCACTAATCACCGCGGTATCAATTGTTAAATCAAATCCTTGGTCATCTTCATGACTGGCCCCAACAATTACACCGTCTGGGGTTGGTAAATAATCATACTCACCCTCAGGCATTAACACCGGCGTCGTTGTTGGCAAACTTGCCGTCTGATAACTAATTAACTGTCCCTTTTGGGGCCGGACATTCGTCGTAAGCCCCAATGGTGTCAGAATTTCGCTTAGCCACGCCCCTGTCGCTAAAATAATTTGATCAAAATCTGGATAATCCATGATTTGTCCCGTGGCGGTCAGGGTCACTTTTTCCTGGACAATTGTTATCTCCAAAAAAGTCGCTAACTCTGTTAAAAAGGCTGTCCCATCAATTTGGGCTCCACCGGCGACAAAAATTCCCGCATCTGGGATTGTTATCCCTGGCACGCGTTGTTCAATTGCTTGAGCACTCAATAATTCAATTGCTTGCATCATGGGCGTCGTTGCTAAGCGTGTTGTCGCTAGTTCATAAAGCGCATTTAATTTTGCTGGATCTCGGCGGGTCACAATCGTGCCATTCTGCCGATAAGCACGCTTACTTAAGCCGGCCGTTGCTACAATATCAGGATATAATTGCGCACCACGTTTAGCCAGATTATACCACCGCTGATTACGGCGTTTGGATAGCCATGGTGAAATTATTCCTGCTGCAGCTTGCGTTGCCTGACCGGTTCCTTCATCAAACAACGTTATCTCAGTATAGCCAGCTTGTTTTAAGTAGTACGCTGTCGTTAAGCCGACAATCCCACCGCCAACAATCGCAATCCGGTCACTAGTAGCCATAAAGGCCTCCCTTCAAACGTTTTTAACCATTACTGTTAATTATACCAAAGTCTACTGTGCTTTTATGCAATAAAAAAATCGTTACTAGTGAATAGTAACGATTTTTTAATTAACTTTATTTAATTACTTACCAAGAACACGGAAACGTTCGTCTTCAGTAATGAATTCCTTTTCACCAGCAGGGGCTTCAATTGATCCAAAAACCATTTGTGCACGTAAACGCCATTCAGCAGGAATATCAAATTCAGCAGCAACTTGTTCGTCAACAATTGGGTTGTAGTGTTGTAATGAAGCACCAAGACCAGCTTCAGTCAATGCTAACCAAGTAGCGTAGTTGGCGATACCCATACCTTGTTCTGACCAATCATAGAAGTTGTCAGCGTAAAGTGGAGCCATTTCTTCAAATTGCTTAACAACGGCTGTTTCAGTAAAGAACAAGACAGTTGCGTAACCAGCTTTAAAGCTATCGATCTTAGCCTTAGTAGCAGCAAGGGCTTCTTCACCTTCAACGATAGTACTCAATTTGTCAAATACGATGTTCCAGAAAGCGTCGTGCTTGTCGTTAAACAAGATAACGGCACGAGTAGTTTGGTTGTTAAAAGCAGTTGGTGCTTGCTTAACAGCTTCCTTGATAAGGGCTTCCAATTGGTCGTTTGAAAGGTTAACGTTCTTTCCAAGTGCGTAAATAGTACGACGTTGTGTAGCTAATTCTAAAAATGATTCTGTCATAGTTGATTTCTCCATTTGTTTTTTAATTTATCTCTTAACAAAAAGTAAGTATACACGCTATCAAAAAGTAAGTAAAGCCTTTTGTGCAATTTTTTGTATTTAAATTTCAAATTGACATCAATTGCAAACTAAAAACTTACTTAATTCTAATTATATTCCTATCCAATTCACAGGCAAAACATTTTGGTTCTCGGTATACTAATTATAGTTAATAAATACAGATATCGGTCTTAAGAAAGGAATAAAAATAATCATGTTCAACAACAAATTACAAGTAAACGGTCCAAAAATGTCAGTTGGTTCAATCGTCGATCCATCACAATTTGCTCGCGTTAGTGACGAAAAGAACTTCCTTTACCACAACTCAGTCGTTAAACCAGCTCCACGTAACGGTTTCTTCAAGTTCTTCTCAAAATAATCAATAAAAAAGTCGTCTGCGTATGCAGGCGACTTTTTTATTTACTTACCCGCACCACCTTCATTGTCAGCGGCACCAGCGGCCCACACCCGACTCGCATACACAGCATTAAATAATAATGCTAACTGTAACGTTACTTGGGAAATATTAGCCCCTAATGAGCCAATATCGTTGTGCCCGGCTAGGGTTTGAATTGTTAAAATCAGCCAGTAAATGCAATTTGCGATATTGACCACAATCCATAATGACCAATTTTCTTGAAATTTTAAAATATAAAGAATTTGGGCAATGAAGCTGACCACAAAATTAATTGAATCTAAATATGGTAATTGGCCATGGAGCATTGCTAAAATAACCCAGCCAATCCCCCAAGCAATAAAAGCACCACCAAAGATTAATTGCCGTTTGGCTTTACTAAATGCATGTGTGGCAGCATCATTGCCCCACAAATACCATCCAATTGGTTGGGAAATGACATAAAAAATATCAATCGCAAACGAACCATACGCGTGAGAAATCCAGGCCACATATGTCATCGCGATACATTGAACAAAACCAAAGATAAACGATATTTTCCGCCCTTTCATCCCGTAAACTAAACAAATGACCCCCGCCACCCCAGAAATCATCCCAATTAAGGAATCTGGGACAATTACATAGGCCATAATTTGTAGCAAGATCAACGCTGCAATATAAATTACTTCAAATTTCTGCCAATTTGTAAAAAGTTGGTTATACCACCAACCATGTTTAGGTGTTGTTTGCATAAAAATCCCCCCTTTTTCATGAACAAATTATTAAGCATTTAAATCAAAATCAGCTTTATTATAAGCTATTTTGGTTTTTAAGGATATTTAAAACAACAAAAAAAGCTCGTTGAAAATGAAATTCATTTTCAACGAGCTTTTTAATTGTAAAATTTAAGCTAAACTAACTAAAGTTAAAATTAACCTTGAGTCTTCTTACGCTTAGCGGCCTTTTCACGTTCACCAGTGTTCAAGATTTGCTTACGCAAACGAACGTTTTCTGGTGTTACTTCTACGTATTCGTCATCGTTCAAGAATTCAAGAGAATCTTCAAGAGTCATCACACGAGGAGTCTTGATTGATGCAGTTTGGTCCTTGTTTGATGAACGAACGTTAGATTGTGGCTTAGCCTTAGTAACGTTAACTGAGATATCGTTGTCACGTGAGTTCATACCAACGATCATACCTTCGTACACTTCAACACCGGCACCAGTAAACATAGTACCACGGTCTTCAACCCCCATGATAGCGTAGTTAGTAGTTGAACCTTGGTTAATTGAAACCAAAGCACCGTTGTGACGACCAGGTGCCCAGTTCTTGATAACTGGACCGTATGAATCGTAAGTGTGGTTAAAGATACCGTATCCACGAGTCAATGAAAGGAATTCAGTTGAGTAACCGATCAAACCACGTGAAGGTGCAAGGAAAGTCAAACGAGTTTGACCGTTACCTACAGATTCCATGTTTTGCATTTCACCCTTACGTTGTGAAAGTGAATCGATAACTGAACCAGTGTATTCATCAGGAGTGTCAATTTGAACTGCCTCAAATGGTTCTGATGTTACACCATCAATGTCACGGAAGATAACTTGTGGACGTGATGCTTGCAATTCGAAACCTTCACGACGAAGAGTTTCAATCAAGATTGACAAGTGCAATTCACCACGACCTGAAACAAGCCATGTACCAGCTTCATCAGTGTCTTCAACACGTAATGAAACGTCAGTGTGCAATTCGCGACGCAAACGGTCTTCTAATTGACGAGCAGTAACGAACTTACCTTCGCGACCGGCGAATGGTGAGTTGTTAGTACGGAAAGTCATTTGAAGAGTTGGTTCGTCAATCCGCAAGATTGGCAATGCTTCAAGGTTTGAAGGTGCAACAACAGTTTCACCAACGTTGATTTCGTCCATACCAGCAACGGCGATCAAATCACCGGCTTTAGCTGATTCGATTTCAACACGGTCCAAACCGATGAAACCAAATAACTTAGTAACACGGAAAGTAGGTGTTGAACCATCAAGCTTCATAACAGACACACTGTCACCGATGTTGATAGTACCACGAACAACACGACCAATACCGATACGACCAACGAAGTCGTTGTAATCAAGCATTGAAACTTGGAATTGTAATGGTTCAGTAGTGTTGTCTTCAGGAGCTGGAATAGTTTCGAAAACTTTATCGAAGATTGGCTTCATAGTGTGTTCTTGAGTGTCTAACTCAGGATCCAATGATGAAGTTCCGTTCATTGCTGAAGCAAAGATAACTGGGAAGTCAAGTTGATCTTCTTCGGCACCCAATTCGATAAACAAGTCAAGCACTTCGTCAACGACTTCTTCAGGACGTGAACCAGGACGGTCAATCTTGTTAACAACTACGATTGGTGTCAAGTTTTGTTCGAAGGCCTTCTTCAAAACAAAACGAGTTTGTGGCATTGTACCTTCAAAGGCATCAACAACCAAAAGCACACCATCAACCATTGACATGATACGTTCAACTTCACCACCGAAGTCCGCGTGTCCAGGTGTATCTAAGATGTTAATTTGACGGTCCCCAACCTTAACGGCTGTGTTCTTTGAAAGGATAGTGATACCACGTTCCTTTTCAATGTCGTTTGTATCCATGGCACGGTCTGAGATTTCAGTCCGACCATCAAGTGTATCTGATTGCTTCAATAATTCGTTAACCAAAGTTGTTTTACCGTGGTCAACGTGGGCAATAATAGCAATGTTACGAATGTCTTCACGTTTTGCCAAAATTCTGTTCTCCTTAAGATAAATGTTCCTTTTAATTTGTCGACGAGCTTTTTAAAAGTTAAAACCATTAAAAAATCGGGTTATTAGCCCGATCGTCAACTACGGCTGTTGCAGTTGCACAATTTGCATGTGCGCACTCGCAGTTGCCGATAAAACTGTACTTGATAATAACATATCAATTTCCTTGCCGTCAATTGTTGTAACCAGTATTTTATTAGTTTCTAATAAAACTTTTGCCGCCGCGAAGTCCCAAGGCTTCATTTTTGAGGCGTAACCAACCGCTTTACCCTCTAAAACTTTAATAAATGAAATCCCTGCAGAACCGATTATACGTACGCCTGAGGACATTTTAGCAATTTCCTCAAAATGCATCTCATTAGCTACTAAACGACTCGCACTGAGCTCAATAAGCCCGTCATTTAACGTAATATCGGCTGGAACGGGTAATTTTTCGTCATCGCGCCAAACACCTAGCTGCGGCCCACCATGATAAATGTGATTTTTAGTAACATCCATAATCCAGCCTAAAATTGGTTGATTATCAATATACAAAGCCAGCATAATCGCAAAATCATCCCGTTGTTTAATAAAATTCATCGTTCCATCAATTGGATCGATAAACCAGACTGCCCCCACCATCGATTTAATTTGACCGTGGTCATTTTCTTCACCAATAATTTTGGCTGTCGGCATCAAAGTTTTAATTTTACCACGCAATAATTGTTCAACTTGCTTATCCACATTGGTTACTAAATCTAAACGACCGGTTTTTTGTTCAACTGTCAAATCATTTTGCATACATTGGTATACTAATGTCCGGGCTTCTTGGAGCCACGCCTTCACCGTCGTATCAATTTCTTGTAACGTTGCCGTTTCCATCATTTTTCCTCGATTACCTTTACAAACTTAATTTTAATTTAGCTTGCGTTGCTTCCCGGGCTGCTTTCATTGCGCGGTAAATACTGTAACCTGAAGCCGCGGTAAAATCACGATCTAATTGCTTTTCTTCAAATTTCATTGGCACAACTTCTTTAAAATCACGATATGCGGCCAGCAAACTTTCTCGATTAACCCCGGTTTCATAAGCATCAGCTACCAAGGCATAAAAATTAGTAACTTTAATAATATCACTAGTACTCCAAGCAGCGTCTAACGGTAAACTAAAATTCTCGTTACTCACAAGCATTCACTTCCTTTACTTCTAATAACTTTAAGTATACTTTATCCCACTAACATTTACACAAATTTCAGCAAAATAAAAAGGACAAACCGCTAGTTGCAGTCCATCCCTTTTATTTTTTGATTAGTCAGCTGAGTGGTATACGGCTGAAACGTCATCATTGTCTTCAAGTTCTTCGATCATTGCTGCAAAAGTAGCAAGCTTGTCTTCAGGAACTTCAACAGTGTTTTGAGGAATCATCGTAACTTCATCTTGTGAAACTTCGTAGCCTTGTTCAACAAGGGCGTTACGAACAGTTTCGAAGTCAGCAGGTTCAGTAATTACTTCAAAACCATCTTCAGTTGCCTTCATGTCTTCGGCACCGGCTTCGATAGCTGCTTCAAAAACAGTATCTTCATCAAGGTTTAAGTCTTCATCGTTGGCGATAAAGATGTAACCTTTACGGTCGAACATAAATGCCACTGAACCAGTAGTTCCAAGTGAACCACCGTGGTGCGTAAATGCTGAACGAACTGAAGCTGCAGTACGGTTACGGTTATCAGTCAAGGCTTCAACTAACACCGCAGTACCGGCAGGACCATATCCTTCATAAGTAATTTCTTCATAGTTGGCACCACCAGCACCAGTTGCTTTATCCAATGCACGTTGCACATTGTCTTTAGGCATGTTGGCTGCTTTGGCTTTTTCCATTACCAAACGAAGAGCTGGGTTACCATCTGGATCAGCACCACCGATCTTTGCTGCGGTATAAAGATCACGTGAGATCTTTTGGAAGATCTTACCACGTTTTGCATCTTGGGCGTTTTTACGACCTTGAATGTTGTGCCATTTTGAGTGTCCTGACATCTTCAGTACTCCTTTTTAATTTTTATTTGTTTATTAGAAATCAACTTCCATAACAGAGATAGTATACTCGTCTAATGTAGTGATATCAATATATCTGCTATATTTTTTTAATTTTATCGCGTTGTTTGGCGACTAATAATACCGTATGGCAATGATAAGCGGCCATTTTCGATATTTTCTTTCCCCATCAACTTAGTTAACATCCGCATCGCCACGGCCCCCATGTCATACATTGGGATACTAATTGAAGTTAATTGAGGGCGCGTAATTTGGGTTAACTTTGTGTTAATTGAGGTAATAATTTCAAAATCATTCGGAACATCTACCCCTCGGTCAGTTAAGCCATTTAAGATGCCAGCTGCTAATTCGTCTGCCCCAACAAATGCCGCTGTAGCATCCGTGCCATATAGTTCGTTGGCCAATTCAAAACCGGCGTTGTAAGTGTATTGGGTTTCAAAGACTAGGGCTTCATCAAAAGCAATGCCCGCTTCTTCAAGGGCTGCTTTGTATCCTTGTAACCGATAATTTTGATTAATAGCTTGTTGTAAACTACCTGAAATAAAGGCAATTTGTTTGTGGCCGTTATTAATTAATTTGGTCACAGCATCTTTAGTTGCCGCTGCATAATCAATATTAACTGTTGGAATTTGATTTTTTTCATCAACTCCACCCGCTAACACGATAGGCACATTGGTATGACTAAATTGATCACGTAATTTATCGCGTAATCCATTCCCCATGTAAATGATTCCATCAACTTGTTTTGCTAATAAATTTTCTAAAACTTGTAATTCTTTTGTTCCTGAATCATCAGAATTGGCTAAGATAATGTTGTAATGATACATTGATGCAACATCATCAACCCCACGGGCTAGTTCAGAAAAGAACATATCGGTTACGTCCGGAATGATGACGCCAACAGTTGTAGTTTTCTTTGATGCCAGTCCGCGCGCAACTGCATTGGGACGGTAATCAAGCCGATCAATCACGGCCAAAACCTTGTCCTTTGTTGCTTGCTTCACATTACTGTTGCCATTAACAACTCGTGAAACTGTCGCCATTGAAACCCCCGCTTCGCGAGCAACGTCGTAAATTGTAATATTTTCTTTTTCCATACTCGTGCACCAGACCTCATATCACTTTTATTCCAAAAGCCTATTATAGCAAGTTTTCATTTCATTTTCATTTAAATATAGTTTAACAAACAAATAATCTTTCTTGCAAGCGTTTACATTTTTATTTTTATTAATATTTTTCTGTAGAAGTGCTATCATCATTGTAAACAATATTTATCTTAAAAAGCGAGGTCTCACATGGAATACACTCAATTGAACCAAATTCGTGAATGGCTGGGCCAAAACAAGGCTGAAGTCGCTTACTTTTCTAACTTTGAATCAATCCAATACTTAACTGGTTTTGGTTCAGATCCTATTGAACGGGTTTTAGCCCTTTTCGTATTCCC
Source organism: Periweissella ghanensis (assembly GCF_918814755.1). GTDB lineage: Bacteria > Bacillota > Bacilli > Lactobacillales > Lactobacillaceae > Periweissella > Periweissella ghanensis. Next base: position 176,845 of record NZ_CAKKNT010000001.1, read on the forward strand.
TGAAGCGGAACCATTTATTTTCTGTCCCGCCCTTGAAGTTGAAGTTGTTAAAGCAACTGGCTGGCCATATGGTGTTTATGGTTACCAAGACCACGAACAACCTTTTGGCATGATTGCTGAACACATCAAAGAACGTGTTGCTAATCCAATTAGCTGGGCCATTGAAAAGCAAACTTTAACTGTTGAACGCTTTGAAGCAATTCACGCTTTCTTCCCAAGTGCGCAATTCAACTTAGATATGACTCCTTACATGCAAACCATGCGTTTAATCAAAACACCCGCAGAAATCGCCCTTTTACACCAAGCTGGGCGTGATGCTGACTTTGCGATGGAAGTTGGTTTTAAAGCAATTGCTGAAGGTAAAACCGAATTGCAAGTAGCGGCTGAATTAGAATACCAATCAAAACTTCGTGGTGTGGCCGGTATGAGTTTTGGCACATTAGTACAAGCTGGTGCCCACGCTGCTGATCCCCACGGGGCAACTTCTGAAATTCAAATGCACCGCAATGAATTGGTCTTGTTTGACCTTGGAACGCTCTACAAAGGTTACATTTCTGATACTTCCCGGACGTTTGCGTTTGGTAAACCAAATGACAAAGCCCTTGAAGTCCACAAAGTTGTTTTAGAAGCCCAATTGACAGCCCAAGCCGCGGTTAAACCAGGGATTACGGCCGGCCAACTTGATAAAATCGCGCGTGACGTGATTACTAAAGCTGGTTACGGTGAATACTTCATCCACCGCCTTGGTCATGGAATGGGTACTAGTGAACACGAATACCCATCAATCATGGAAGGTAACAACCTTGAATTACAACCCGGCATGACTTTCTCAATTGAACCTGGTATTTACATTCCGGGTGAAGTTGGGGTCCGGATTGAAGACTGTGTCGTTGTTACTGAAACTGGGGCTGATGCCTTCACCCACTCACCAAAAGAATTACGTTACGTTGACTAACATCACTAGCGATAACAATAAAAAGCGGACCAGAAATTATTTCTGGTCCGCTTTTTTTATTTCCGACGGTAAATTTTAAACGTGTGCGGAATCGTATTGCGTTCATCCAAAACGCCCGCCCGTTCTTCAATTAATTGCCAAGTTGTTAAGTCCACTGGTGGGACATGGGCATCCCCACCTGGAATATCCAAATCAACTTCCGTGACCGCTAATTCATCGGCATGTGGCATAAATGAAGCATAAATCGCCACCCCACCGATTACCGAGAGATCTAAGCCTTGTTCAACAGTTGCCGCCAAAACTTCGGCCACTGAATGCATAACTTCAAATCCTACTGGCGCCACAAACGTTTCATCGTGAGTTAAGACAATGTTGGTCCGTTGTGGTAACGGCCGGTTGTTAAACGTTTTAAAGGTATTACGGCCCATCACAATTGGATGCCCAATCGTTTCTTGCTTAAAAAAGGCTAAATCAGCCGGTAAGCGCCAAGGAATATTACCATCCTTGGCAATTACGTGATCATGAGCTTCCGCCCATACCATATTAATCATCGGGAATCTCCTTTAATTAGATTGCTAATTCAAATTTCAATTGTGGTTTAACTGGTTGATAATCCTCTAAGACAAAATCTTCCGGCTTAATATCAAAGAAATTAGTACCATCTGGGACGTTCAAGACCAATTTAGGAGCCACATCACTTGGGGTCCGGTTTAAGAGCTCATTAGCCTGTTCAAATTGATTGTCGTAGATGTGTAAGTTGTTGATAAAGTAGAAAAACTTCCCAACTTTCCAACCAAAGTGCTTGGCAATCATCATTTGTAACGCTACGTATTGCATTGCGTTAATGTGGTGCGCCACTAACATATCATTTGAGCGTTGAATCAAAGTAGCATCTAGGTAAATATCATCCCCCACACGGCGCACATCATACATACTTTGAAAAGCACATGGCTTTAAGCCATCAGTGGCGGCCAAATCTTCATATTGCCACAAGTCGATAATATTACGGCGATTCCACGGGTTATCGGCCAAGGCTGCTAATAAATTATTGATAATATCGTGTTTACGAACGGTTGCCCCGTACCGTTGGCCAATTGTTTCACCATCATCAATTACCCAATCATGCCAGTATTTAACGCCGTATTTATCTTCTAACACATCCAAGCGGTTTGTTTGATCTTGATAAATCCAGAAAATTTCTTTAATGGCGGCTTTAATTGGAATTGGGCGTAAGGTCGTAATTGGCAATTCACCTTTACTGATATCATACTCAGCAAATGAACCTGTAATGTACTTGCTATTGGCAGTTTGGCCATCTTTGTAATGTGGGCGTGCTTGTTCAGACATCACCCCATTATCTAAAATATTACGAATATTTTGTTTAAAAATCTCATCGGCTTTGGTCATGACCCGTCTCTCCTCAATTATTTCTCTAATTTGCTAATTCTGATAGATATTCCCAACGTTCCATCATGTTTTCTAGCGTGGCACTTGTCGTTTCAAGTTGGCTTTGCAATTCTGATAACTTACCAAAGTCAGCTCCGTTAGCTTCCATTTGCGCTTCGATATCGGCTTGTTGATTTTCCAACTTTTCAATATCGGCTTCAATCGTGCCCCATTCTTGTTTTTCTTTGTAGGTCATTTTTTTCTTAGCTGGCGCATTGGTATCGATTTTAGCAGTTTGCTTTTCTTCTTTGGTAACATGCTTAGGCGCTGGGTGTGCTTGGGCTAATTGCGTTTCCAAGTAGCTACTAAATAAGCCAGTAAATTGTTCAATTTCACCATTACCATCAAAAATAAGTAACTTATCCGCGACTTTATCTAAGAAATACCGGTCATGGGAAACGGTAATAACCGTTCCTTGGAAATGGGCTAAATAATCTTCTAAAACGGTCAATGTCCCAATGTCTAAATCATTAGTTGGTTCATCCAGGAACAAGACATTTGGCCGTGACATCAATAATTTCAGTAAGTATAAGCGGCGTTTTTCACCACCTGATAACTTCCGAATCAATGTCCCATGCATAAAGCGCGGGAAGAGGAATTGTTCTAATAATTCCGTCACACTAACATCGTTACCATCGTTATCTTTAATGGATTCGGCCACATCACTTAAATAAGCAATCATCCGCTTATCATCTGGAATGGGTTCCATTTGTTGGGTGTAAAAGGCTAATTTAACCGTTTCACCAATTTCAATAATCCCACTATCTAATGGGACCCGTTGGGCTAACGCATTTAAAAAGGTTGACTTACCGGCCCCATTGGCCCCCGTAATCCCAATGCGTTGCTTAGCTTGAATCAAGTAGTTAAAGTCACGCAAGATTACTTTATCGCCAAAGGCTAAGTTAGCATTTTCAACCGTGATAACTTTTTTACCAAGCCGTTGTTGACCCAAGTTAACTTCAACATCTTGGTCAATTTGTAACGTATTACGATTAGCTTCAATTTCGGCAAAGGCATTTTGGCGGGCCGTTTGCTTGGTTGAACGCGCACGGGCCGATGTTTTCATCCAGGCAAGTTCTTGTTTGTAGAGTTGTTCTTGCTTGTGGTCTGCAACCACCGCAGCGGCCACCCGTTCCGCTTTTTGGGCGACAAAGGCCGCATAGTTCCCTTGGTATTCGTAAATTTCACCAAATGACAATTCAAAAATCCGGGTCGCCACTTGGTCAAGGAAATACCGGTCGTGGGTCACGGTTAAAACCGCCCCTTTATAACTAGCCAAATATTTTTCTAACCACGCAATTGAATCAAAATCCAAGTGGTTAGTTGGTTCATCAAGAATTAATAAATCAGGTTTTTGAATTAAAACTTGCGCCAAACCAACCCGTTTCTTTTGGCCCCCTGATAATTTACCAACCACTTGGTTTAAATCAGGCACGTGTAATTGCGTCAAAATGGTTTTAACTTCAGCTTCCGCTAACCACGCATCTTCTTGGTTCATCGCATCTTCAGCTTTAGTGTAGCGTGCTAATAATTTTTCATCATTTGGGTTGGCACTATACGCACTCAAAGCTGCTTCATAATTGCGAATCGTTTGAAATACGGGTTGACTACCGGCGAAGGCTGCTTCCATAACCGTTAAACTTTCATCAAGTTCTGGTTGTTGTTTTAAATAACTGACGCGGTAGTCGTTGGGCTTGATAATTTGGCCTTGATCAGCGGAATTTAAATCAGCAATCACGTTCAAAAGTGAGGTTTTACCCGAACCGTTCACCCCAATCAAACCAATCCGATCAGTTTCGTTAATTAAAAATGAAATATCGTTAAATAAAGTCTTTTCACCATACACACTGGTAAGGCCTTCAACTCGTAATTGTTGCATGTTATTCTCCCTTACTTTGTAGCATTTCAGCGTATGCGAGTAAATCTGATAAATGATTCTTCAATTGCCCAATCACAACGGCATGTTCGATTTTGGCTAAAATTTTCCCCATCTTAGGGCCCGGTTTAACAACCCCGGCGGCAATTAATTGTTGACCATCAATTGCCAATTGGCGTTTATTAGTAATTACTAAACTATGGTAGGCGGTTAGGTATTTATCACCATCAAACGATTTAAAATTAAGACCTAACACCGCTAATGCAATTGGCAAAGCTGCTCCTACTTGATATAATTCCCATTTTGTAATAGTGACTTGTTGGCGGTATAACTGAATAAAATGGTAAGCAGTTTTAACTTGCTTAATAAAGTCATTACTGTGCTTCCAGGCCTTTAAAAAACTCCCAGCATCATCTTCACTCAAACCCAATTGATCAATTAAATACGTCCAAGCCGTAGCATCATCGGGTAATATTTGCCCTTGCAACTTTAATCCGGCGGCAACAATATCTAATTCCCGGCCCATATCAATGTTGGGCACGTATTTATATAAGCCACTTTGGGCAAATGCCATCAGGCCTTCCGCCACGGCCTTCCCTAACAGTAATTTACTCAATTCAACGTTAATACGTTCAACCGCAATATTAACCAATAAGTGTGCTTCACCCTTGATGGCTTCATTAGTGGCCGCTTCAATCACAAACCCTAATTGGGCACTAAAGCGTAACGCTCGCATCATTCTTAAGGCATCTTCATGGAATCGTTCCACGGGATCTCCTACTGCCCGAATGATGTGTTTATCTAAATCTTCAAGTCCATTAAATAAATCGACAATTTCACCATTGGCCCGCATCGCAAGTGCATTAATCGTGAAGTCGCGGCGTTTTAAGTCCTCAGCTAAATCGCGCACGAAACTAACTGAATCGGGGCGACGAAAATCCGTGTAGCCCGTTTCAGTCCGAAAAGTAGTCGTTTCATAACCGTTGCCGTGATCTAAAATCATGACCGTGCCATGTTCAATCCCGGTATCAACAGTTTTATTAAATAATGCTTTAATTTCTGATGGATATGCACTAGTCGCAATATCAACATCATGAATGGCTTTGCCCAATAACATATCACGGACACTGCCGCCAACAAAATAAGCTTCAAAGCCGGCGTTAGTGATCGTTTCTAAAATCGGTAACGCGGCGGTAAATTCTTGAGGTAAATTAGCAATTTTCACTGCATTCTCCATTCTTTGTGTTCAAATTTATTACTTAATATCATACCAATTCTAATGCTAAAAATAAACGGCAGAAGCACAGTGATTTAACTAATCCGTGTTATTCCAAAATATTGTTTAGATATTTTAACGACTTTAATTATTAAAAATGCTAGAATTAGAGGATAAACAATATATTTAGGAGGCATTCAATGGTCCAAGAAAACGAAAAAATTCGTCTGCTTGATATCCTAATGTTTACGATTGGGACAGCAATTTATGCTTGGGGCTTGGTTAATATTAACATTCCCAACCGCCTCGCTGAAGGTGGTGTCGCTGGGATTACGTTGATTCTCCGTGCATTAACCGGTTTTGATCCGGCCATCGCAACATTAGTTTTAAACATTCCCTTAGTTTTGATTGGGTGGCGCATTTTAGGTCGTAAATCACTGATTTATACATTGTATGGTATTTTTGCGTTATCATTTTGGATTTACATCTGGCAAACCTTCCCCTTCCAACTTAACTTACACCATGATATGTTCATCTCTGGGATTATCGCTGGTTTAATCGCTGGGGCGGGCCTTGGAATTGTGTATAAATATGGTGGTACCACTGGTGGTTCTGACGTCATTGCCCGAATTTTTGAAAAAAAATACGGCATTCCGATGGGTAAAAGCTTACTTTTACTTGATATTACCGTTATGGTCGTTTCACTAGTTTATATCGATATTTTACACATGATGTACACGATTTTAGCTTCATACGTTTACTCACGTATTGTGACAATTACCCAAGAAGGTGCTTATGCTGCCCGGGGCGTGCTCATTATGACGGATAAACCAGAAGAAATCGTTAGTGCCGTCTATAGCGAAATGAACCGTGGGGCAAGTTACTTCAATACTGAAGGTTCTTATACTCGCGAACCCCGCTTAACGGTCTATGTCGTTGTTTCACCAAGCGAATTACACCAATTACGGGAATTAATCGCGCGGATTGATCAACGCGCCTTTACCACGATTCTAAATGTCCAAGAAACTTTAGGGGAAGGCTTCACGTATAACCGTCCACGTAAGCCGCTCTTACTTAAAGTTAAGTCAAATAGCAAAAAGTAAGGTAGCCCATGTTAAATTATGACTTAGCTGACTTATCGCATTTAGTGCAAGATAGTCAATTAACCCTTGAAACCCGGATGGCCTTAGTGTTACTACACCACGGGTTGACTGTTACCGAATTAACTTCCTTAACAGCCTTACCATCTTTAGACTGGGTCCCATTTGAAAAGCCGTTCATTAAAATTTTCAAAAAAGCCCATCCACACGCGCCGTTTGCGGAAATTACCGCCGCTGAATTATCAACTAGTTTAACGCCATTTTTAAAATAGTGCTAAAAAGCATTTAGCTACGGTATCAAACTAAAAAAGCCCGCCTGAATTTAAAAAATTCGGGCGGGCTTTTTGTATTTAAACTACACAATTCCTTTAATGATTAAAACGCCAATCAGCATGATAATAATTCCAATCACTTGCAACCGTTTAACCGGGCTTTTAATTGAACGCCATAACCCCATTTGGGTTACTAATACTGATCCTAAAATTTGGCCAATGAGCGATGTTGTCACTGTTAAGCCCGCACCAATAATGGGAACGAGGATAACGGTCATCAAGACAAATGTCGCCCCTAAAACACCACCAAGCCACCCCCATTTAGGCATTGCCTTAAACGTGGCCCGCGGAATGGTGATTTTACGGTGCATGACGAGCGTCACGATTAAAATAACCAACCACGAAATTAAAAATGAAATGAACGTTGCCTGGACCGGACTATGGACTACCGTGCCCATGCGACCGTTAATGGCTTGTTGCACCGCTGAAAGCATCCCTGCCAATATTCCCCAGATGCGCCATAACGTTAAGGCGGTTGGTGTATCTTGCTTCTCTAATTCGTTTTTATAAATTTGTTCCGCTTTAGTTCGATTGGCCAAAACTACCGCGACAAACATCCCCAATAATAAGACTAAGACCCCAACTAAACGAACGGCCGTAATAGGAATATGTTTAGCACCAAATAAACCAAATGAATCAATCACCGTGCCCATCAATACTTGACCTAAAATTGGTAAAATCACTGTTTGAACGGCCCCTAATTTGGGGAACAATAAAATATTTGAAGTTAAATAAATGGCCGCAATCACCCCACCCAGCCATAGCCACCATGGATTGGCCGCAATTTGAGCCCCCGTAGGCAAAAGTGGGTGCCCGGTTGCGAGCGTAACAATCCCAATATAAAGCGTCCCAATTGAAAATGAAATCAATGAAGCCACATATGGTGAAATAACAAACACCCGTAAATAGGCATTGACCGGATTTTGGTTAGCTAAAATAATCCCCGCCAAGACTCCAAACAACATAAACAAAAAAATCATCAAGTGCGCCTGCTTTCTTATAATAAATTTTTACTACTTTAACTATAATCTTTTTGACCAAAAAAGCAAAAATAACTTGCATTTCATTGAGCAATCATTGCCATAAAAAAACGCCTAAGATCATAATCTTAGACGTCAAAGTCAAGTGGCTAAATACCGACTTAACCTAATTCAGCTTCTAAACGTTCAGGGTGTTTATAAGCATCTAATTTAATTTTTTCGAGGTGCTGTTCAAGATATTCGATAAAATCCGCTTCGTTAGCAAAGACGCGCGGGTTGTGTTGACCGTGAATGTGCAAATCTAATTCAGTAATTTTTAACTTGCCAAAAAATGTGTATCGGTATTTTACAATTACCCGCGAGTTTCGTTTGTTATCTCGGCCAAACTTCAAAACAAATGTCCGTTCCATTCCCATTAATGGGCGAATAAAGTCTTGATGATATTCGAAATCATGTTGCCGCAACCAGTTTTTTGTTTGTTTTAACATGCAATTTACTCACTTTCATAAAAATCTATCATTATATCATAGCCTATTTATGCCCGTTTTACAAGCAATTGAATTTAGAAGACAACAAAAAAGGAAGACCCTAATAAATTAGGCTCTTCCTCCTTTGTGTTAGTGTTCATTGTCTTTCGACGCAGCGTACACTTCCTATTAATAGATAGCTCTATTAGAAACGGCTCTTCTTGTTTTTACGCTTACGAGCTGCTTCTGACTTAAGCTTCTTCTTAACAGATGGCTTTTCATAGAATTCACGCTTACGGTATTCTTGTAAAGTACCATCCTTAGAAACGCCACGCTTGAAACGACGAAGTGCATCATCAAGAGATTCGTTTTTACGAACGACTGTCTTTGCCATGAAATACACCCCCTCTCAGTTATATGTAACATCCATAACCTAAGTTCCAAATGCTCGATTACCATTATCGCAAATATCACCAAACAAGTCAATTCAAAAACTAATTATTTTTATAGTTCCGTAACTAAAGGACCTTCTTGCCAACCGGGCACTAATTTTTCCCGGAAATGACGATCAAATTCGCCGGCCCGCAACATTGCAATTTCGGCTTTATATGGTGCTACCGCCGTTTTCTTATCTTCACCAACATATGGCGTTTCCATAATCTTGCTAAGGTGTTCTAATTGGGGATGGAAGACCACATCATGCAATGCTTGGTAACCAATGTAACCAAAGCCAATATTTTCATGACGGTCTTTGTGGGCCCCTTGGGGATTCTTAGAATCATTCACGTGAATCACCCCTAATTTATCCAACCCAACAATTTTATCAAACTCATTGAGCACACCATCAAAATCTTCGCGAACATTATAGCCCGCATCATGAATATGACACGTATCCATTGTCACACTGACTTTTTCGTTATAAGTAACCTTATCAAGAATCGCGGCAATCTCTTCAAAAGTCCGACCAACTTCGGTCCCTTTACCAGCCATCGTTTCAATTGCAATACTGATTTTTTGATCCGGTGTAATTACTTCATTAAGACCCTTAGCAATTGAGGCAATTGCTGCTTCAGCACCAGCCCCAACGTGAGCACCCGGGTGCAAGGTCATTTGTAATGAACCTAGTGCTTCCGCGCGCGCCACTTCGGCTTTTAAAAATTCAACGCCAAAAGCAAATTTTTCTGGTGCGATCGTATTCCCTAAATTAATAATGTATGGTGCATGGACCACGATTTCTGCCAAATCATGTTCCGCCATAAAAGCTTGTCCGGCCGGAATATTCATTTCACTGACGTCTTTTCGCCGTGTATTTTGCGGTGCCCCTGTATAAATCATAAATGTGTTAGCTCCATAGCTAGCAGCTTCTTTAGCTGAGCCCAAGAGCATTTCCTTACCACTCATCCCGACGTGTGAACCTAATCGAACGACCATGTTTTTCACCTATACTTTCTAAAATGTCTATGGTGTATTATACCAAACATCACCTTAATAATAAAAGCTAGGTCCTTGTTAGCGACCTAGCTTTAGTATGAATTAATTATAATTTTGGTTCATAGAAGTTCCCTTGAATCTTATCCACCCGCCACATTGACATAAAGGCGTGGACATCTGATTCGGCCAAGGCTTCAGTAACTTCATATTGTTCATACTGCGAAATAACCGTAAACAAGACATCTTTATTATCGTGCTTGTAGGCTCCTTCCGCCCCGTGAATAATGGTAATTCCACGACGTAAATGGTTTTGAATTGAATCAACCACTGTTTTTGGTCGATCGGTAATAATCATAATTTGCATCTTTTGTTGGCGCGTATACACAGTATCAATCACTTTGGCATTCACAAAGACCCCGATAGCTGAATAAAACGCGAATTGCCAACCAAACACTAACCCTGCTGCTAACATAATGAACGCATTGAAAGTCATATTAACAATTCCCATACGCATCCCAGTCCGCTTACGAATTAAAATTCCTAAAATATCTAACCCACCAGTTGATATCCCATTACGTAATGCTAGCCCCGTCGCAAAACCATTAACTAAGCCACCAAAAATCGCATCAATTAATGGATCATGCGTCAAAGTCACCGGCTTGTCAATTACCCGAATCATAATCGATGCCAGTAAAACCGCAATCGTCGTAAAAATTGCAAAGCGATGACCAATTGAGCGCCACGCTGCAATAATTAACGGTACATTGAAAACAAATAAGAAAATATAAACTGGAATATTAAAACCAAATAATCCTTGTGATAAAGAGTCAAATAATTGCGCTAACCCAGTAATCCCAGATGAATAAATGTGCCCTGGGGTCCAAAAATAATTTAAAGCCACTGAAACCATGACAGCATAAATAAAGGCTGTCCCAATCCGACCAATATATAAGTGTCGATCAAAATAATTCTGAATATCGCGCATATAGCAATCCTTTTAGCATTTTATAGTAATAACATTGCCCTAATTATACAATATCCACTTAATTGCCGAAATGGTCGATTGCAAATTAATTAATAAATATTGATTTTTCAGCTTATTTATCGCGAGAAAGAACGATTTATGGTACGCTTATTTTTTAAAGTATGTTAAATAAGTGGAGAAAATTGGATGCAGACATATATCAAGAAAAACCTTATCCCTCTCACAATTGTGGCGGTATTTAGCATTTTTACCTTTGTAATTGCCTTTATTTTACTAAATAAAAACCAACAAACGGTGGCCTTAGCGGAAATTCCCATCCACGCCGGTCCATCGCGTAACTCTAAAACTGTCGGCATGGTTACTAAAGGTACCAAGCTAAAAGTCATTAAAACCAAAAATGATTGGGCGCTTGTTCGGCAACCAAATGAAGAAATTGCCTGGTTACCAGTCTGGTTACTTAATCGCAAAACGCCGCTCAAAGCACTCACACCACTAGCCGAAACCACGGTTATGCTTGATGCCGGCCATGGTGGTCCTGATACTGGGGCCATTTCAAATACTGGCCAGTTTGAAAAAACCTATACCTTAAAAACGGCTAAATTAGTCCGTGCCGCCTTAGAACCGTATGGCGTGCACGTCGTGATGACGCGTACGGCTGATCATATTGTGTATTTAGATAAAATCCCCGAAATCGCCGAAGCTCATCATGCCGATGCGTCAATTTCATTTCACTTTGACTCATCACCTGTCGCTAATTCAGCTAACGGATTAACGGCGTATTACTACCACCAAAATAATGGTTCATTTGCCTTAGCAACGGCGGTGAATGGACAAATGCATAATCTCCCGGTGACTAGTCGCGGAGTTGAATTCGGTGATTTCTTAGTTATCCGGAAAAACACGCTTCCAGCCATCTTACTTGAAAATGGTTATATCAATAGCGACCATGATTTTAAGTACATTCAAGAACAAAGTTACCGTGAACACATTGCGAATGATGTTCGTTTAGGTTTAGAACAATACTTTAAAACACATTAACTATGTGCGTGTCAAAAGTTACCGCTATTAAAAAGGTCCTCCTGAAGAGTTTCTTCAAGGGGACCTTTTTAATATTTTTTACAATTCAGCACCGTTAGTTTTGATAACATTTTGGTACCAAGCGAAACTATCTTTCTTGTAACGTTTGCCTGAACCTTCACCAAAGTCATCTAAATCAACATACACAAAACCATAGCGCTTCTTCATTTCACCAGTTGAAGCGGAAATGATGTCAATCCCAGACCATGGCATGTAACCAAAGACTGGTAGGCCATCAAGGACAATCGCTTCTTCAACGGATTTAATGTGGTTTTTGAAGTAGTCAATCCGATATGGATCATGAATTGCCCCATCTTCAAGCTTATCAAAAGCCCCAAAACCATTTTCAACGACAATCATCTTTTTGTGCCAACGATCCCACATCCAGTTAATTGCGTAACGAATCCCAACGGGGTCAATTTGCCAACCCCAATCTGATTGGGCAAGGAATGGGTTATCACCGTGATTCTTTTCTTCATCATATTCATACAAGGGGTTTTCAGGATCGGAAACCGTCCATGACATGTAGTATGAGAATGAAACAAAATCAACTGTATTTTCTTTAAGAATCTTTTTATCTTCTTCAGTAATATCAATGTTGAAATTTTTTTGTTCAAAGTACTTCAACAACCATGTTGGATATTCACCAAGGGCATGCACATCCCCCCAGTAATAACGCGTTTGCATCGCCCGTTGTGACATCATAATGTCTTTGGGATTTGATGTTGCTGGATACACAGGGTTCATCGCAATCATGCAACCAACTTCAAGGTCCGGGTTGATTGCATGGGCAACTTTAGTAACCAATGCTGAGGCCACCAATTCGTGGTGAGAAGCCAAGTACATTAATTCTTGGGCTTGTTCTTCGGGATAATCCTTTAAACCTGAATCTTGTAATAAGTGGTGGGGATTCATCCATGAAGTTTGGTTATTAATTTCATTAAACGTCAACCAATACTTAACCCGGTCACCATAGCGAGCAATCACTGTTTTGGCATATTTAACGAAAAAGTCAATCACCTTACGATTACGCCAACCACCATATTCTTTAACAAGGTGTAATGGCATTTCAAAGTGACTTAGTGTAATCACTGGTTCTAAGCCATGTTCAATCATGGCATCAATCATCTGATCGTAAAATGCCAATCCAGCTTCATTTGGCTCATCTTCATCCCCATTTGGGAAAATCCGAGTCCAAGCAATTGATGTCCGAAAGGCGTTCATCCCCAGTTCCTTGAATAAATCAAAGTCTTGGGCATACGTGTGATAAAAATCAATTCCGCGGTGATTTGGATAGTTACCATCGGCTAAGACCGTATCGGTTACTTTCCGTGAGACGTGGTTTTCACCCGCTAACATCACATCGGCAATTGATACCCCTTTGCCATCAACATCCCATGCTCCTTCTAGCTGATGGGCTGCCACCGCAGAACCCCAAAGGAAACCATCTGGTAATTTATATCCTGAATCATTTTGCATTATAATAAACCTCCTCAGATTGCATTAATTTTACTAAGAACAAGTTCATTATAATTTATCTAACATCCAAAAGAAAGCGTTTTCATAATTTTTACAATAAATTATTTAAGCATTATTAACCTTTTGAACGGGTAAATCAACAACTTACAATAAGCACTTCCCTTTACATTCTAATCAATAAGTTCTATCATTAAGAAAAAACTAATGCTAAATCAGCATTTGAAAGAAGGAATTTTTTATGTTATTAACAAATACGGCCGAAGAACCCGTCTCCCCGATTCACGCATCAACTCACCTCTTAAACCCGTTAGCGATGACTGGTCCTACGATTCCCGTGCAAGTTATCCGAGCACTCTTGCATACTAAGAGTGCTGCGGCCCGGTGTAATATTGATGCGCGTGTTCTTGACCCCAATATTGGTGCGTTAATCATTCAAGCTTGTAGCCAATTACTAACTCAGGATGATTATGCAATTGCTAAATTATTCCCAATTCACATTTATCAAGCCGATGCTGATTTAGCAGTTAATACCCGCGTCAATCAGCTCATCACGGCCACATGTACCCAAATTGATCCATTCATTGCCGTTAAAGCACCGGATATTGATCTTTGCCAAGTTTCAGCGGCCATCTTTCCAACTGTGACCAATGTTGTTGCTGCCGCAGCGACCAAACATCTAATCAATCAACTACGGCAACTTCTTAGTACCTTGCGCTTTACCCAAGGCAAGTTAGCAACTACACCCGCGTTACAACACATTGCCCCGGAACACCGCGCCCTTAAATTAAACACATGGCTTAAAACAATTGAAAATGACTTCCAAAGCATTAATACTGCCTATCCACAATTACTTGAGCTACCAATTAACCATACTCCCTTACCCGACCAACGTGATACACCGGATGACTTTGAACATAATTTAGCCCAAAATATCAGCTTAGCTTATGAAATCACGTTCACAGCTGGTAATAAGTTCTTTAACAAACCGAACCACTTAGGCTTAGCTGATGTGCATAACACAATACATTTAATGGTAACCGACTTACGGACAATTATTAATGAAATTATCGCCACTGGTAATGGTTCTGTACCTGATGAATTAGCCGTCACTGCCGTTAAAATCATGGGTAACGACGCTAGCATTGCGATGGCCGTCGCTCAACCACACCATACTGCGACCGCTCTTAAACCGGTTATTGTGACGAATTTCTTAGAATCAGCGGCCCTTTTAAGTGGCTTGGTTAATCAGTTACAAACTAATATTGAATAATAAGTAACGTGTAACAAAAGATGCTTAGTGCTATCGAATACAACTAAAATGCGCTCCAGAAGTCCGCTATATTCTAAATACAACAATACCCCCCTCGAAGAAATTTTCTTCAAGGGGGGTATTTAGTGTATTTCTCGATAGCGCCCGACTTCTGTCACGCTCTCTTTATTTAACGATCAAGTCCGTCAAGTTACCAAACTTGTTGGCAATTGCTGCGACTTGTGCAACTTGGTTCAAACGGTTTTGACGCACAGCGGCATCATCACTCATAATCATCGTTGCTTCAAAGTACGTCGCAATAGCTGGTACCAGGCTTTGGGCCTCAACAAAGCTGTCAGCTAATGAACTAGTTGCCAAAATTGGTTCAAGAGCCGCCACAGCATCATGCAAGGCACCTTCTGAATCATTATCAAACAAGCTTGCATCAACTGTGTATGGTGCTTCAACCGGGTTTTGCTTGTTCAAGCGAACGGCACGCGTGAAGGCTTCAACAAAGTCACGGAAGTTAGCATCATCTTTGTGGG
Source organism: Periweissella ghanensis (assembly GCF_918814755.1). GTDB lineage: Bacteria > Bacillota > Bacilli > Lactobacillales > Lactobacillaceae > Periweissella > Periweissella ghanensis. Next base: position 191,983 of record NZ_CAKKNT010000001.1, read on the forward strand.
CTTCTAAAACATGGGCTTGGGCAAACATCGTTAAGATATCGTTGCTATCACCGTTAATCACCGCTTCAATGATATCGTGACGTGTATTTTGACCATTGAGTAATTGCTTTACCCGATCAACCATGAATGAAGCGACATCGGCATTAACATCACTTAAAGCCGTTTGAACAGCGGCTGGTAAGCCGGTGTTATCACTAGCAAGGCTCGCAATTAAGCCAGCATTAATCGCTGTTAAATCAATATTCCATTGCTTATCACGTAAAATCCGCACAAATCCAAGCGCTTGACGACGAAGCGCATATGGGTCATTGGATCCAGAAGGAATCATACCGGCGGCAAAGAATGAAAGAATCGCATCGTATTTATCAGCTAAGGCAAGGACGGCCCCAACGGTTGATACTGGTAAATCACCTTCAGCAGAGATTGGCATGTAGTGTTCGCGCACAGCAGCGGCTACCGCGGCATCTTCACCAAAGATTGTCGCGTATTTTTCACCCATAATCCCTTGAAGTTCAGAGAATTCACCAACCATCCCCGTTACCAAGTCAAACTTGTAAATTTCACTGGCCCGGGCTAATTGGGTTAATTCAGCGGCGGTCATTTGTAATTGCTTACCAATAATTTGTGTAATTAACTTAACCCGTTGCATGTGTTGCGCAACGGAACCAATTTTATCGTGGAATGAAAGCTTTTCAACACGCCCCATGTAATCAGCAATGGTTTGCTTTTGGTCTTCGTTGTAGAAGAATTTAGCATCTTCAAGCCGGGCCGTTAACACTTTTTCGTTACCAGCAATCACGTTATCAATGTGTTCGCTGTTACCATTACGCACCCCGATAAAGAATGGCAATAACTTACCAGCCGCATCAGTTACGTAGAAGAACCGTTGGTGTTCTTTCATTGAAGTGATTAAAACTTCATCTGGCACGGCTAAGTATTCTTCTTTGAATGAACCAGCAAATGCGGTTGGCCATTCAACCAAGTTATTAACTTCTTCAAGCAGGTCCGCATCAATATCAATCGTCCAAGCTTTACGAGCAGCAATTGCTTCAATTTGACCTTTAATAAGTTCTTTACGCACATTGGCATCAGCAATTACAAATTGATCTTTTAATGCTTTTTCATAACTTAATGCATCTGTAAATTCAACTTCTTGACCTAAGAAACGGTGACCACGTGAAGTCCGGCCAACGCTAGTTTCAAGAATTGAGAACGGAATTAATTCGTTATCTAACAATGCCACCAACCACTTGATTGGACGCACGTATTCAAATGAGTTGTTAGCCCACTTCATCGTTGTTGGGAATGTCATGGCCATAATCACATCTTTTAAACCAGGAAGAACTTCTTCAACCGGCTTACCAGCAATGTGCTTAGTAACGTAGACGTATTCAACCCCTTTTAATTCCTTAAAAGTAATTTCATCAGTCGTCAAACCTTGGCCTCGGACAAATCCTTGGGCCGCTTTTGACCAGTTACCTTCAGCATCCAACGCAATCTTTTTAGCGGGACCTTTAGCTTCTTCATCAATATCTGGTTGGTTAGCAGCAATGTCTAACACTTGCACAGCTAACCGACGCGGCGTTGAGAATGGTTTGATTTCACCATATGCAATCCGATTGTCATCAAGAAACTTACCAACCCGCTTAACCAATTGTTCAATACTTGGGGTTACCACGTGGGCTGGAATTTCTTCTAAGCCAATTTCTAATAAAAAGTTCGCCATAATTACTTAGCCTCCTTGTCAGTTTCTTCTTCATCAGCCAAGTATTTGGCACGTAATTCTTCATCTTTTAACAATGGGAAGCCAAGCTTTTTCCGTTCAGCAACAAAGGCCTTGGCCACGGCGCGAGCCATGTTACGAATTCGGCTCAAGTACCCAGCACGTTCAGTAACAGACACACTACCGCGCGCATCCAATAAGTTAAAAGTGTGTGATGATTTTAAAATGTAGTCGTAAGTTGGGTGTACAAGCCCTAAGTCAAGTAACCGCTTTGCTTCGGCTTCAAAGTTATCAAACATACTTAAAAGCATTTCTTGATTTGATTCTTCAAATGAATATTTTGAGTGTTCAAATTCAGGTTCTTTGAAGATATCACCATAAAGGACCCCATCAGCCCATTCAAGATCGTAAACAGTTGGCACGTCTTGAATGTATGATGCAAGCCGTTCAAGCCCGTAAGTAACTTCTGACGTCACAGAATCAACTTGAAGACCCCCAACTTGTTGGAAGTACGTAAATTGCGTAACTTCCATTCCGTCTAACCAAACTTCCCAACCAACACCGGCGGCACCCATAGAAGGATTTTCCCAGTTATCTTCAACGAACCGAATATCGTGTTCTAATGGTTCAATCCCAAGTTCACGTAATGAACCCAAGTATAATTCTTGAATGTTATCAGGTGATGGTTTCATAACCACTTGAAATTGGTGGTGTTGGTATAACCGGTTAGGGTTATCACCGTACCGACCATCAGCTGGGCGCCGTGAAGGTTCCACGTAAGCAGCGTTCCATGGTTCAGGACCGATGGCGCGCAAGAAAGTGTAAGGACTCATAGTCCCCGCCCCTTTCTCAGTATCGTAGGCTTGCATCAACATTGCACCTTGTTCAGCCCAGTATTGTTGCAACTTTAAAATAATTTGTTGCATTGACAATTTTTGTTCCATCAGTCTTTCCTCCTAAGTTTTTGACAATAAAAAAATCCCTACGCCAACAGAATTGACATAGGGACGTTAAATTAACGCGGTTCCACCCTACTTCCTAACATCAATCAATGCTAGACAGCTTTTCGTGAATAACTAAAAAAGTGCCCGAGCTAACTAATCAACATCTGGCTCACACTACCCCAAATTCGCTGGCTTGATCAAAGAAAACTCGCTCTTTTCTCATCGTTATTAAAATATTAAGTTCATTGAATAATTATCGTACGCCAACCGAAACTTGTCAACATTTTCGCAATGATAATACAAAAAAACCTGCAAATAAATTTGCAGGTTTTTTATTCGATGGGGGAAGTAGGATTCGAACCTACGAACCCGAAGGAACGGAGTTACAGTCCGTCGCGTTTAGCCACTTCGCTATTCCCCCGAAAGATTTAACAATCAATCGATAAATAATATAATACCAGGATTATAACCCTTCGTCAACACTTTTTAGAAAAAAGTTCAAATTCCTTTTTAACATTGTTTTAACCGATTAATTGTTAAACCAACTCGACCATAAATTTAACGCCGCTACATCCAAGCACTTATGCTTCAAAAGAGATAATATTTTTACGTAAAATCACTAGCGGTATGAATAGCATAACTGTCAATACCGCATATATCCCCCACGAAATTTGCACACCCGCCGTGGCCGCAACGAAACCAAAAAATGCAATCGTCACGACCGGTAAGGTTAATGAAACCGAATTGATTAAGCCTAACACTAAGCCAATTTGTGTAGTTCCCAAATTGCGCATTAAATTACCATAGAATCTTGGCGTTATTTTAGCTAATGTGTACCCTAATGCTGTAACGGCAACTAAAATCAGTACGCCATTACCAATTAAAAACGCGACCGCCATCGCCCCTTGAACTAGCAAATGCACTAGCAATAACCGCGCTAAATTCAAGCGTTTAAAGATATCAGCGGTCCATAAAGAACTCACAAACATCGCAATTGAGAAAGCTGATGTAACCAAGAAAAACATCTGACTAAAACTAAGGTTCCATAACGTCACATGATGCCGCAACGATAATACAAATAATACATTCGTTGACGCCGCTAAGCCATTAATTACAATCAAATACGCTAAAACCGATTTGATTCCTGGTAACTTGCGTAATTCTTGAATACCTAAAAGCATACGTTGGCTAAAACTTGATTTTTTTTGCGTTGGTTGCTTCTTTTCCTGATTTACTGCAGGTTCTTTAATATGTTTGCGAGCTCCAAATACAATCAAACCAGATAAAGCAAATGTCACAGCATTTAAAATTGCAAACACGGAAAAATTATTATGAACTAACGTTAGTAAAGCCAACCCAACGGCCCCACCAATTAGGTCAATTAAAACCGTCATACTTTGAGAAAATCCGGACGCTTCTTGGAACTCATCACTCGCCAAGTTAACCTTCAATAAATGGCTATAAATCCCTGAACGAATCCCGCCTAAAAGATCTGACAAAACATTCAAAAATAGGATTGCTGTAATAACTAACATCGTCGGCTTTTGAATAATTACCGCCACAATCACATACATAACTGTTTGTGCCCACCGGATCAACGCAAATGTTTTGATTTTATGCTTGGTACGATCCGCCATATCGCCAGTTAAAGCACCTAAGATAATCGGCACCCAATTCAAGATTGAGATAACTGTAATCCAAATGGCGGCATGTGCGCCTTTATTAAGGTAAATGATAAATGCAAAACTAAAAAGCGTTGTCCCTAACATATTTAATATATTTGAAAATGCTAAACTTCTAAAAACTCGATTGTTAAACAATAACTGCATCTTAAAATTTCCTCGCTCTAAACTCAATTAACATCAAAGTACCATCAATATCTTTTATTACAAAATGATTATAACACAATTAAAAAAATGTAATTATTATTTTTAAGATCATTAATTTTGTTTCAAAGCACAAAAAAACCTGCAAATAAATTTGCAGGTTTTTTATCGGATGGGGGAGAGTGGATTCGAACCACCGAACCCGAAGGAGCGGAGTTACAGTCCGCCGCGTTTAGCCACTTCGCTACTCCCCCGAAGCAATCAACAAATAATATAATATCAAGAATTACATCCTTCGTCAATTGTTTTTTGCAACTTTTTTGGTTTTGGCTAACTTTTTTTATCTGCTAGCAAAAAATGCCCGCACATCCGCTTCATCTTGGTGTAATTGATCAACTAATGCTTCTAAACCATCAAACTTTTCCATACCACGAACATAGTGACACCATTGCACTTCGACATTTTCACCATAAATTTCTTCATGGAAATCAAAAATAAAAATCTCAAGCGTCTTTGGCCGACCTTCACCAATAGTTTGGTTATGCCCTACTGAAGCATCCCCTTCATACCATTTATCAGCGATTTTAATCCGTACACCATAAACACCCACGCCCGGAATTTTTTCATCCGCGGGCGTTAAGACGTTTGCGGTTGGAAAACCAAGCGTCCGTCCCAGGGCTTCACCATGCACAATTACTCCGGTTGTCTGATATGTGTAACCTAACATTTCATTTGCTAGATCAACATTACCAGCTTCCAATACTTCATGAATTGTCCTTGAACCGATTTTTTCGTGATGAAAATCCGCCTTGGGCACACTAACAACTTCAAACCGGCCCGCAACGAATTCGGGTAAGTGTTCCATATTGGCAACATTGACATCGCCACCATACGTGTGATCAAAGCCCGCTACAACCGCTAGAGGTTGTAGCGCCATTAGCACTTCATCGACAAACGACTGTGGGGCTAATTTAGCGAGTTTTGAAGTAAAACTAACGCGATAGACTACATCCACTCCGGCAGCAGCAAACAGCTCATTTTGGCGCTTAACTGGGCTTAAATATTGATATTGATTGGGTAATTTTTGAAAGACAATGTGGGGGTGGTGATCATAAGTCATCACCGCCAATGGCACCCCGTTAGCGGTTGCTAATTCCCGTGCTTTAGCTAAAACTGCCTGATGCCCTAAGTGTACACCATCAAAAAAACCCATTGCTAAAACGACTGAATTTGGTGCCGTAGCTGGTCGTGTAAATGGATATCTTAAACTAAAAGTTTCCATACTGTTACCTAATTATCTTTCTTAATCTTGATTATTGAAAATTTTCAATGGTCGATACAAATATTTCTCATCGTCCCAGTGATAAAGGGCTTTGGTATCATCTTGATAACGCATCCGCACAACTGGCGCTTGTGTAGTGAGCTCACCGCGGCCAAACCACGCGCCATTTTTCATTTTAGCCCAGTGGTCACCAGTCATATCAATCGCGGGAATATCACCTAACGCCCGATCAATTGGGAACATGATTGATTCAACGGTGCCCGCTTCCATTTTTTCCGCAATTTCACTTAACTTAACCGCTTGTGCGAGATCAAACCCACCCGATTTAATCCGCGTTAAGTCCGTCATAGTCGCTGGTAAATCAAGTAATTTACCAAAGTCAACTGCTAACGTCCGCACATACGTCCCCTTAGAAGCGTGAACTTCAAAATAGATCGTTTGTTGTTGCTTTTGGGCATCATATTCACTAGCTTTGATTTGCGTAAAGGCGCCAATCGTTACATGCCGTTCTGGTCGTTCAACGGTTTCACCAGCCCGCGCATATTCATATAATTTCCGGCCATTGACTTTAACAGCTGAAAACATGGGGGGAATTTGCGTAATTTCACCAGTTAATTTCGCTAACGTGGCATCAATTGTAGCATCATCAAACGGTGTTACCACTGGTGCACTGGCAATCACTTCACCATCTAAATCTTCTGTTGTCGTTGCAAACCCCAAAGTAATAGCTCCGCGGTAAATTTTACCGGAATTAACTAAATACTCGACTGCTTTAGTCGCATGACCAACTGCGACCGGCAATACCCCATCGACATTCGGGTCTAAGGTTCCTGAATGACCAATTTTTTTAGTATGTAAAATTTTACGTAACTTAAATACGACATCGTGGCTCGTCATCCCACGTTCTTTGTAAACTGGAATAATTCCATCCATAATTTATCCTCACTTTTTAAAACACTCGCTATTAAGTATAGCGTATTTTACCGAAAAAATAAAAATTTAAGCTAATATCTTTGTTTTACATTACGTAAACCGCTTTATCCTTCAACATTTTAATGACTAACTTAAACAAAAAAGCTACTAGCAGAATTTAAAGGTTCTACACTATTTGATGTTGATGAGTAAAATCATCGACATCTTTTTTTGCAAAAAAAATAGGACACCGTATGTCCTAGTGCTAAAATTAAGTCGACGAAAACCAAAGAAAGCATAGGTATAAATGATGTCCCATAACAATTGTATTCTACGTTCACTAAATTTAACAGATAAAAATATA
>NZ_CAKKNT010000002.1 GCF_918814755.1 Periweissella ghanensis
TTGGTTGCACCCGATGCTTTTTTCTTTTGATTATATCTAAAAGGGCCACTAAATGAAATTTAAAATTTCATTTAGTGGCCCTTTTTTTATAGGGTTATGTCACAACCCCTTTTTATTATTTTATTACCGCACGACTAATGCTTGATATGGTGCGAGCGTTAGTTGTTCATTCGCCTTCGTTAACGTTGGTAAGTTATTCAACAGAATTTTACTAATCTTGTAATCAACTGTAGTTGCTTGATTATCTAAGTTAACCAAAACGGTGACCTTTTCTGTCTCAAGGTGGCGTTCATACGCGACCACATTAGCTCCTAAATTCAGTGGTTCCAAGGTGCCTTCAACTAGTATCCGATGAATATCCGTATTACGTAATTGACTCAATGCACGATAGAAATTAAGGACTGAGGCTTGATCAGGATCTTCGGCCGCAAAATTAATACCGGCCCGATCATCCCCCATTGGTAACCATGGTGTCACCGTTGAAAAGCCACCAAATTCACTATCATCCCATTGCATTGGCGTCCGTGCATTATCCCGTGACTTAGCATTAACCGAAGCTAGCGTTTCTTCTGCACTCATGCCCGCAGCTAACCCTTCTCGGTAGTTGTTCAACGTTGAAACATCGTTGAATTCATCGATTGATTGGCGATGGGCATTTTTCATCCCCAATTCCTGCCCTTGATAAATAAATGGAATCCCTGGTAAATAATAGTACATCGTTGCCAAGGCTTTGGCGGCGGTCGGTGTTTGGTCAGCCGTATTTGGCACTAATTTTGATAAGACCCGCGGTTGATCATGGTTTTCCAACACATTAGCAGCATGGCCGCCAATCGCATGAATTGCCCGTTGACTGTTAAACAAAATATCTTTTAATTCCGGTACCGTCCAATTCGACCGCCCACGGAACCATTCATCAACATTTTTGACATCAATGTTCATATAACTGAAATCAAAAATCATTGAGAAATAACCATCTGGACCGATGTAGCGTGCCAAATCAGCTTCAGGGACTCCGTAAGCTTCACCAATTGTAACACAATCATACTTATCAAAAGTTTCCCGCTTAAGTTCATCTAAAAAGACATTAATTCCAGGCCGATTTTGGCCCTTTTTAACTACGCTTGCCATGCCATCTGCCGCATCCGGTTCAATACTAGCCCAGTCTAAATCTTTCTTTAGGTGGGTAATCGCATCAATCCGGAAACCACCAATCCCTTTGTCTAACCACCAATTGATCATTTGGTAAATTTCTTGGCGTAAAGCGGGATTTTCCCAGTTTAACTCGGGTTGTTGGGGCGCAAATGTATGAAAATAGTAATTGCCTGGTTCACCAGGAACTGCCGTCCAAGTTGATCCGCCAAAGATCCCCCGCCAGTTGTTAGGCACTTGACCATCGGTTGTTTGTTTAAAAATATAGTAATCGCGATATTTACTAGTGGGATCCGCCAAGGCAGCTTTAAACCACGCGTGTTGATCAGAAGTATGGTTAACCACTAAATCCATAATGATTTTAATCCCATGTTCGTTGGCTTTAGCTAGTAGTTCATCAAAATCAGCCATCGTCCCAAATTGGGGATCAATCGCTTGGTAATCCGAAATGTCATACCCCATATCAACCATTGGTGATTGGTAAATTGGTGAAATCCACACCATCGTCACACCAAGGCCTTCTAAATAATCTAACTTACTGATAATTCCTTGTAAGTCACCAATCCCATCCGCATTCGTATCTTGAAAAGACCGTGGATATACTTGATAGGCAACTTGATCTTGCCACCATTTTAATTGTGCTGCCATCTTAATTCTCCTTTAAATTATTTAGCTACCCCAGTGAGGTGTTCTTTAACACCAAATGATGCAAAAGCCCCAATGACCAATAGAATACCTGAAATCAACAACATACTTGGCATATGATCATGTAATAATGGGAAGACAGCGAATGAAGCAACTGAAGCCACGATTTGTGGTAAGCAAATTGACCCATTAAATAGTCCCAAGTAAGTTCCTTCATTTTGACCTTGTAGCGCCGTCGTTAAGTACATAAATGGAATTGAAGTTGTGGTTACCCAACCAATTCCGATTAAAATAAATGAAATGATTAGTGGATATTGCGTGTGGATAAAGAAGATTGAAGCAAATCCAATCCCACCTAGTAAAAGGCCACCAAAGTACGCCATTTTACGTTGACTTGGGTGAGTACTAGATAAAATAAAGCCCCATAACACTGATGCTACCGCTTGAACAGCTGATAAAATTCCAAACCAGTTTCCAGCAGCTTGGTAGGCAGCCGTCGTTGGATCCGTTGTGTTCCAAACATTGGCCGCAACAGCACCAGTTCCATAAGTCCAAAGGTATTGGAACGCGCCCCAGCAGAAGAATTGTACAATAGTTAATGTCCAGAAAACTTTAGGCGCTGATTTTAATAATTCAAGGAACCCCTTCTTTTCATTTTTTTGTTCGTTAGTTACTCCATGATATTTAGCATATTCGACATCATCATATTCATGTACGTTTTTAACTGTAAATAATGAACTCACAATCAATAAAATTGCCCCAATGTAGAAAGCATAAATTACAGAATCAGGAATCCGTCCTTTAACAGCAACATTGGCTACTCCAAGCGCCGTTAACCCAAATGGTAGCAAGGTTGCTAAAATACTACCGATATTACTCCAAATTGATTGATATGACCACGCATAGTTCTTTTGATTATCATTAACGGTATCCCCGATAATCATTTTAAATGGTTGCATGGCCACGTTAGAAGATAAATCCATAAATAGAATTGCAAAAGCACCAAATGATAACGCCGCTAAGGAACCATATCCAAAGCCAAATGAACCTGAGTTAGGTAGCAATATCATCATAATTACTGAAACAAAAGCACCAATTAATAAATAAGGTAAGCGCCGACCACCAAGCTTAGGTAACCACGTTTTATCTGAAAAATAACCAACTAAAGGTTGCACAAACAATCCCATTAGTGGTGGTAAAATAAAGAAGAAACCTAATTTAGTCGGGTCAGCACCGATTGTTTGGAAAATCCGGCCCATACTTGAACTTTGTAAAGAAAAGGCCATTGAAACTCCTAAGTTACCAAATGTCATCAACATAATCGTTTTTTTCGAAAGTAGTGGTAAACTACGAACGTGATTTGCACTTGCTTGCATGTTAATTTCCTCCTAGAAATTAATTTATCTTAAATAACTTTGACTACTCCCTTAATTTATCGCATAATGGAAACGCTTACAATGGTTTCATGCGTGTTACCGGTAACAAGAATTTAAAGGAGAATTTTTACCATGACAACTTTGACTGATATTGCTCGTGAAGCCCATGTCTCAAAAATGACTGTTTCACGGGTTATCAATCACCCTGAACAGGTCTCTGCTGATGTTCGTGAACTAGTTGAAAAAGTGATTGATAGCCTTGGTTATACACCTAATCGCGCGGCCCTTGCGCTTACTCAAAGCCGCCATTATGTAATTCAATTTTTAATTTTAGAAGATATCGAAACTGTCGAACCATATTATGCTAAGTTACTAATCTACCTAGCTGAGGAATTACAACGGTTAGGTTATAGTTTAGAAATTGGGCATAACCGCCAAGTTGAAGTTAATCACGTCGATGGTTTAATTGTTGTAGGTGGCCGCCAAACTGACATTCCATTTTTGCAAACTCTTGGTAAACCCGTCGTTACTTATGGTTCCCTTGGCCCAGCAATTCCGTTTGTCGATGTTGATAATTCACTTGGCACTTATATGGCAACAACTTATTTGCTAGAACAAGGCATTGAAAACATTTATTATGTCGGGGTTAAACTGCCGGAATACTTTGCGCTAGCACGGTTAGTCGGTTATTTGGGGGCCATTAATAAATTCCAAACCCCACGACATGTCCACCAAATTTTAAATAACGAAAAACAAGCTTTCCAACTAATTCGCCATCTCGATATCAAACCTAATAGTGCCTTTGTCGCTGCCACTGATCGGATTGCAATGGGGTTATTAAATGGTCTGGCGCTTAACAAAATTAAAGTGCCTGAGACAGTTAGTGTAATTGGCTTTGACGGTATTTTTTTAAATCAAATTACTAGTCAACGGCTAACAACCGTCCAACAGCCCCTCAAAGAAATCGCCCAAGCGCTAATTGACAGCCTGTTAGTGCAACTCGAAGGTCAGCCTGCTGAAAATCGTTTATTACGTCCGCACTTGGTCTTTGGTGGCACTACAATCGATCATCAACCAAATTTAGTCCCTTTGGTGGAGACTTGATAATCCACTAAAATTTTATCCTATGCTAGACTAAAATAAACACTTAATTAAAGGAGTATCGTCAATGAAATATAAATTTGGAGCCTTCCTACTAGCAACTCTTGGCACTGGTTACGCCTACAGTAAATACCAAGCACACAAAGAACACCAAAGTCAAAGCAGTTGGTTAATCAGCGATGCTATCAAGGTCCTCAAGCCATTCCCACCAATCAAGTCCGTGGCTGATTATCAAAAATTGTATCAAGCGAGTGAACAACCCTATGCCTTGCCCAAAAATATCCAATTACAGTTTGGCTTTAAAGCCCGCCCTGATAATGCCGATGTCATTGAATTAAACGAATTCAATGAAGATAATGAACGCATTATTTTCTACGTCCATGGTGGTGCCTATTGGATGCAACCAATTTATTTCCACTACGCCATGCTTCATCACCTCGCCAAAGAGCTTAACGCGCGGATTGTCATGCCAATTTATCCCAAAGCACCGGCACACCATGCTCCCGAAGTGCATGACATGATTCTAGATTCATACAAGCAATTACTTGCTGAAGAAGGTGTCAAGCCCGAAAACATTACCTTTATGGGTGATTCAGCTGGGGGTGGTTTCCAACTCGCCTTCATGCAAAAATTGCGTGATCTTGATGCTGATTTATTACCTCGGCGGGCAATCTTATTATCACCTTGGTTAGATGTTACAATGACTAATCCCGCAATTGATGCAATTCAACCGCTCGATCCGATGTTAAATACTGGTCAACTCCGCTTCCAAGGTGAAAAATATGCCGGACCGCTAGCACCAAGTGATCCCTTGGTTAGTCCCATCTATGGTGATTCAAGTAACTTACCACCCATTGATGTCTTTACTGGCACGCACGATATTTTATTCGCAGATGCTAAACGTTTTAAAAGCCTTGCCCTTGAACATGATTGGGATGTTAACACGCATATCTATCCTAAAATGTTGCACGTTTTCTCATCTTTACCAATCATTCCTGAAGCAAAAGAATCATTAGCTGAAATTATTGACATCATTGCGGATGCCGATTAACTAAAAAGAACCAAAAGCCAATGGCTTTTGGTTCTTTTTAGTTAATCGATCAATTTTGCTTGTTTCAATAGCTCTTCAATAAACGTTCCTTCAATTTTACGGCGACCAATGCGCTTAGCAAAGCGTGGTACCGGAATATCAAGTTCATCAATTGTCTTGCCGTCACTAAGCACATAAATTGATTTTAAAAGTTCGCGAATATCATAAACTGAGGCAAAGACTTCTGGGACACCGCGTTCAACGTCTAGTAATTGGTAAACGGCTTCCATCGCTGTTCGAACTGAATATTCAGTCGTAAAGACCGTATCACGTTCTGTTTCCGCAAAGTTACCAATAAAGGCTAAGTTTTTTGAACCATTTGGGATTACCAATGGGCGATCACCTGGTTCACGTTTCATAAAGTATGACGTAATAAATGGCATGTACGTTGGTACGACATTACATGAATTAGCGGCAAATTCTTTAATCCGGTGGGCGGGTACCCCTAAGTGATAGAACAATTCTTGGGCAATTTCTTCACCAGTACAATCAACAATTTTCTTGTTAACGTAATTACCAGGTTCATCAGAAAGTAATGCATAGACCCACATAATTGTTTCATCAGGATTTTGTTGCTTAAAGTGGGGTTGGCGGTGAACACAGAAACTCATTAACCAATTTGAATCGCGGACAGTGACAATCCCCCCGGTCACAATTTTACCTGAATGGGTGTCGCGATTCGTTAAGCGTTCCAAGTATGGAATCACATCTTCATTTTTAAGGGTTACCGTAGCTGAAATATACCAACTTTGAGCTGGTAAATTAGTACTAAACACATCTGGTTTCCCAAATTCTGGTGATTGTTGAGCTAAGTTTTGCCATAATTGCCAACTGGCCCCCATATCAGGATTAGGAATGGCTGGTTGGTGATGACTACCATGCGTCGTACTTTCAGTAATCGAACCGTTAGTTACAAATACTAAATCATCGGGTGTTAAATCAAGCGTTTTTTCAGCCCCTGCTTGGACTAAGAAAATGCGTTTAGCAACTTTTTCGTCACCATTAATTTCAACTTCCACATTTTTAACGATGGTATCGTATTGGAAATCAACCCCATGATTTTCAAGATATTTAATCAATGGTAATACGAGTGATTCATATTGATTGTAACGTGTGAATTTCAAGGCGGTAAAATCAGGCAAGCCCTTCACGTGGTGGATAAAGCGCATCACATAGCGACGCATTTCTTGGGCTGAATGCCACCGTTCAAACGCAAACATTGAGCACCAGTAATACCAGAAATTAGATGCAAAAAACTCATCTGAGAAAAAGTCTTCGATACTTTGCCCAATCAAGGCATCTTCTGGTGTCATCACCAATTTGATAATTTCAGCGGTGGCTTTACCTAATGTAAATTCACCATCATCTGGGACTTCTTGGCCATTTTTGTAAATTAACCGACAATTTGATGAATTCGGATCATCTTTATCAAGCCAATAAAATTCATCTAAAACGGAAGCATCTTCAACTTCAAGTGACGGAATTGAGTGATATAAATCCCATAAACACTCAAAGTGGTTTTCCATTTCGCGCCCCCCACGAATGATAAATCCCGTATCTGGATTTAAGGCTCCATCAAGTGCCCCACCCGGAATTGCTAATTCTTCAAAAACATGAATCCGTTCACCCGCCATATGACCATCGCGAACTAAAAATGCGGCCGCAGCTAAACCAGCCAAACCACCCCCAACAATATACGCTGATTTTTGATCAACGCCGGCTGGTTTTCGTGGTCGTGCAAATGCTTCATAGTTACCATTAGAATAGTACATATAAATTCCCCCTCGGTTTGCTTACCTTAAAATAAGTTCGTGTTTCAATGCTAGTCTAGCAATTTACACACTAAATTACCAAAAATAAGACCTCACCGCTAAGCGACGAGGTCTTATTAATTATTTAGCAACTTTTCCGTGTTGGGCATGTTCAGTAAGATGGTGGATTTCTTGTTCAATGCCTTTAGTAACTTTACTTGGATTGTAGTAAATCTTGTAAAGGACGGCACATACTAATGGTAAAATACCGGCCACTAAGTACATTTCTTGGAATGAAATAAAGTTTTTCAATTCACCTAAAATGTAAGGCCCAATCCCAATTCCAAGGTCAAGGCCGATAAAGTACGTTGAAAGACCCAGACCGATTTTGTGAGATTCTGTCCGTAAAGTCTTTAACACGACGGCTTGTCCATTTGACATAAATGTTCCGTATCCTAAACCAACTAAGACCCCCGAACCAAGTAATTGCCAACCAACCGTGGTAAAACTAAGCGCAAACAACCCTAGGGTTAAGAAGATATAACTAGGATACATGACACTGTCTTCACCAAAGCGGTCAAACATTTTCCCAGACATGGGTCGCGTCAAGGTAACCGCACCGGCATAAACTAAGAAGAAGAATGAACTGACTTGGACTAAGTGAATGGCTTCAGCATATGATGCCAAGAATGAAAGGACACTCGAGTACGCTAGTCCCATCAACAAACCGATGAATGAAATAAATAACACTTTACGTTCCATGAACGTGTTGAGTTTCCAACTCTTCATCGTTGCTAAGTGATCGGGGTTAACTTCGATTTCTTTAACTGGTAAGATAAAGCTACCAAGTGTTGAAAGGACGATTAAGATAATTGATATGATAATGATTGTGTAGAAATTAGTGTATGTGAGTAATAAAAGACCAATCAATGGTCCAAAAGCGGCGGCTAAACTCGTACTTAAACCGTAGTAGTTAATCCCTTCACCCCGTTTTGAAAAGGGAATGTATTCCGTCACAATCGCATTGGTGGCCGTTGAAACCATCCCGTAACAGAAACCGTTCAATAAACGAATTGCAAATAAAATAGCTAAATTAGGCATGTATAGGTAAGCAGCGGTCGTAATTAGGTAGGCAAGCCCCCCATAACGTAAGACATTCTTACGACCAAGAATTTCCAACTTTTTACCAATAAGCAGGCGGGCAAATAACGTCCCGATAATATAAATTCCGGAAGCAAGCCCAGCCTCTGCAAGACTTGCATGTAAATGCTTTTGGGCAATCACAGCGATAATAACGATCAACAAGTAGTAAACTAAGTACACTACAAAGTTGATGACGGTGACACTGATAAAGTTCTTATTAAATAAATGCTCTTCCTCTTCCATAATAATCCTCTCTAATAAATGGGCCGATTTAAAATAATTTAACTGGCAAACACTATTAAAAGTTAAATATTACCTTAAACCATTTGATATCATTGACTATATTATCCATTAAATGTTATAGTCAACCGTTAAAGAGCTTATAAAATTATTTTATATGTAAGGTCAAAATCCTTGCTATGACTGGAGTTGAATTATGTATCTGCATGATTTTGAATATTTTAATCAATTAATTTTACAAAAAAGTTTTTCAAAAGTGGCCGCATACTTCAATGTAAGTCAACCAACTATCAGTAGTGCCATCAAACGCTTAGAAAATGAACTCGATACGACCCTCGTCATTCGCGATCGTTCACATAATGAATTAATCGTCACCCCTAGTGGCCAACAATTTGCCCAACACGTCGCCACAATTCTCAATGAATGGCGTGTTAGCAAGGCCGAAATTGAGCGGCTAAATCGCCAACAATTATTTTTTGGGATTCCCCCAATTATTCAGAATAGTTATTTTGCCAAAATTGCCCATGCCTTACAACAACGCCAAATGTTAGCTGAAATTACCTTAGTGGAAGCCGAATCCAGTATTTTACGCCGCCGTCTATTAGCAGGTGAAATTGATTTAGCCTTATTAGGTACCATTACGAATGATAATGATCCGGAACTATCGCGAACTGAACTTGGGCGCAGTCCCTTTCGCATTTTTCTCTCTAAAGATCACCCGCTCGCACAAAAAAAAGCCGGCGTTTATTTTGCGGACTTAAAGAAAGAAAATTTTATTATTTTTGCCTCAAGTTTTGCCCATACTGAAGCAATCCGGATTATGGCACGCCAAAATCATTTTACACCGAAGATTATTTTTCAATCCCATGATGTTAACTTTTTGATGAATATGGTCGCTGAAAATGTTGCCATCACCTTTTTGAGTGAAGTCGCAACGCCTAACCGCGATGATATTATTAGCATCCCGATTCTTGATGAAGCGCAACCAATGTTTATCACGAGTTTAGTTTATCGGACTAACCATATGCTAACCCCGACGCAGCAAGCGCTTTTAGGGGTCATTGATGAATTGTATCACCACTAAAAATACGCCAAAAGGCTCCCTGAATAATTTTTCAAGGAGCCTTTTGTTACATATTCTTTATTTTAATTGTTCATTCAAAAGCTTGCGTAGCCCACGCACTAACTTAGGGGCCACAAATGTAAATATGACGGCCACAAATACGACAATAACAGCCCCCAATGGTGTCGGATGCGTAATAAACGCCCCGATACTGACAAATAATAATGCTAGTAAAGCCATACATACCCTCTTTCTATTTAACCTTTAATATCAATAACTGGTGGTACATAAGTATCCATGAACTGGTAAATTTCTGCTAATGAATCGGAAAATAGTAATTTATCAAAATCAGTTTGTGTTAAAAATTCATTATTTACCATCGTTTGAAACATTGCTTGTAAATCATTGTAATAGCCGTTGACGTTATAGAATGCACATGGTTTTAAATTATCCCCAATTCGCATCCATGAAAAGGCATCGACAATTTCTTCTAACGTTCCTGGCCCCCCTGGTAATGCTAGGCAGCCATCGCTTAAGCGTAACATTTCTAGCTTACGTTCGGAAATATCAGGAACGACGCGGACGTCATCTAAGCGTTCTAAAATCGTCCCCATATCAGCTAAATTCTTTGGGACAATTCCAATCACATCCCCACCCAAGTCAAGGACTTGATTTGCTAGAATGCCCATCAAACCATATTTACCACCACCGTAAACCAAGCCTAGATTTTGTTCCACTAACCATTGGCCTAATTCAGTCGTAATTTTTTGATATACCTCTTGGTTCCCCACCGAGGCCCCACAGTACACTGCTATTCGTTCCATTTCGTCGCCTTCTTTACTATTATAATGTTAAAAATTCACTGATAACCCGGTTGTATTCCTGTGGCACTTCAAGTTGGGGTAAATGCCCCGCCCCAGGGAAAACATGTGCCTGGGCTAAGCCACTTTGGGCTAAGACTACACATGCCTGAGCATGGGCTGAATCCCATAAAGGTGATGCACCACCAGCTAAGTATAATTGTGGGACCGTTAACGTTGCAATTAAATCACGCCAATCTTGCGTCAAATGATTCCGTAACAGTGGTTGATTACCTTCAAAATCAAATGGATATTGCTTATGTTCGGCCCGTAAATTATCTTTTACGGCTTCAGCAATTGGTAGTTGCGCCATTTTAGTTTGCATAACCGTTGCCGCTTCAACCGCCACATTACTCCAGTTAAGGTTTAAAACGCCATATGGCCATGTTGATGTATTCATCGGATATGGTGATTCATCAGTCGTGACGATTTGCTTAATCTTAGTGGTCCCATGCAACATACAATACGCCCAAATTACGGCTGAACCCATTGAATGGCCAATTAACGTAACATTATTAAGCTGTAACTGGGCTATTAATTCGGCTAAATCTTGACCTAACCGAGCAATTTTTAAGTTTAATTCACGGTGCGTTGAATGCCCATGATTCCGAGCATCAAAAGCCACTACACGGTAACCTTGTGCCACAAAAAATGGGATTTGTTGTTGCCATTCCTCTTTAATCCCCGAAAAGCCAGCTAAAAAAATTAGCGTGGGACCTTGGCCTTGATCGGTATAGGCAATTTTTATTTTATCACTGGTGGTAAATTCCATGAGGCCCTCCAATTTATCTAATTACCCCTTATTATAGCTAAAAAAGTCCGTGAAAGTAATCACTGGACTTTTTTAGGTTAATTATTTATTTTTACAAATTTAGTTAATAATCGTGTTTTTATTCGTCACCGTTTTAGGTTTTGTCACGATGGCCCGTACGATATACACCGCACTAACCACTGCTAAGTACAACGCACCAACGATTACGGAAATCCGGGTTTCTTGATTAATAAACATAAAGACCACAACTATTGCTAACACAATTAATGAGAAGTAATTTGAAAACGGAAAGAGTGGCATTTTGAATGGGTGATTTGGAAATTGGTGCGCGTGATCGCGGCGGAATTTCAAGTTACTAATTAAAATCACAAACCATGGCACCATCCCTGGTAACACACTTGAACTGTAGACAATCACAAATACATTTGTTGATGCGGCCATTGGTAATTCATTTAACAACATCCCAATTAGCATTCCCGCTGATAAAACTATTACTGGTACATATGGCACTTTAAAGCGTGAAAGCTTTGTAAATGCTGGTGAAGCATCATGAGTATTACCTAGCGTGTAAAGCATTCGGCTGGCACTAAACATTCCTGAGTTACAACCTGACATTGCTGCTGTTAACATTACAAAATTAATTAGCCCAGCGGCCACGGTAATCCCAACTTTCGTAAAGGTTTGAACAAATGGTGACCCAATTGCATTTAACTCGTTCCATGGGTAAATTGTGACGATCACAAAAATTGCACCAACGTAAAAAATTAATACTCGCCCGACGATTGTGCGAATTGATTTAACAATTGCTTCTTGGGGATTTTTAGCTTCCCCGGCCGTTAAACCAATTAATTCAACCCCTTGATATGCCCCCATAACCAATGATAGTGCAAAGAAAAATCCTTTAATACCACCAGTAAAGAAACCACCATGTGCCCATAAATTGCTAAACCCAACTGGGTGACCATTATTACCAATCCCCAATAAAATAACCCCTAAACCAAGAATAATCATAATCACAATCGTCGCAACTTTGATAAAGGCAAACCAAAATTCTAATTCGCCAAACGCACGTACTGAAAATAAATTAGCACCCGCCAGTGTCAAGACAACAACAATTCCGGCGACCCATGATGGGAAATTGGGCCACCAGTAATGTAAATACGTACCGACCGCAATCACTTCACTAATTCCCACAACTAACCATTGGAACACATTACTCCACGCTGTTAGAAAACCCGCAAATGGATGAATATATTTACTTGCATAGTTTACAAATGAACCTGTCGTTGGATCAACATATAACATTTCACCTAAAGCCCGCATTACAAAATACAAAATAATTCCCGCAAATGCATAAGCTAATAATGCTGATGGTCCGGTCCATTTAATCGTTGACCCCGCACCCATAAATAATCCAACCCCAATCGTACCGCCTAATGCAATCATTTGCATGTGTCGTGATGATAACTCACGCTTTAATTCTTTCTCTGCCATACCTTACCCCTCGCTTCCTGCGATATATACAAAAACGCCCCTAGATTCTCAATAAAATCTAGGGGCGCTCATCGCACGGTTCCACCCAAGTTAAGTAGCACAAAAATACTACAGTATAAAGTCCTACAACTCTTATCGGGGTAACGGCCAATAACCTCGCTAGCACTTTCCACCAAATGTGTACTCAACTAGAC
Source organism: Periweissella ghanensis (assembly GCF_918814755.1). GTDB lineage: Bacteria > Bacillota > Bacilli > Lactobacillales > Lactobacillaceae > Periweissella > Periweissella ghanensis. Next base: position 12,879 of record NZ_CAKKNT010000002.1, read on the forward strand.
TCGTAGGGAGATTTCGTTCATTTAGCATCAATCACTCCCATCAACGTGATCTTTCTGGAGATGCTAGCTGAATTACTTAATCCTACTCAACGTTTTGATTTATTAACCAAGAGTATACAAGGTAAATGCCAATTAGTAAACCAAAAAGATTATAAAATCATTATTTTTTGCATGATTCTAATTTTTACTCTCAGCAACCTTATTAACACGAGCATTTTTAATAAATTGGCGTAGCCCATAAATTACCGTTAAGGCAGCTAAGACAATTAACCCGACAATGACTGAAACTTTTGTTTCCGGATTAATTAACATGAAACCTAAAATCACTACTAACATAAATAGTGCAAAATAGTTTGTAAATGGGAAAAGTGGCATTTTAAATGGGTGTTGCTTTAATAAATCGGGATTTGACCGGCGGAATTTTAAGTCACTTAGCAAAATCACAAACCATGGTACCATCCCTGGTAACACACTTGAGCTATACACTACGACAAAAACATTCGTATTTGAGTGTAAAAATATGGGAGCTAATTCGTTTAAAACTAAACCAATAAGCATTCCCGTGGCCATTACGATAACCCCAATATATGGGACGTTAAAGCGCGAAACTTTGGTGAATTTTTTTGAGATTTCGTGATCCAAACCTAATGTGTAAAGCATCCGGCTAGAACTAAAAATCCCTGAATTACAACCTGACATCGCAGCCGTTAACATCACAAAGTTAATCAAACCCGCTGCAAAGGTAATCCCGACTTTAGCAAAAGTTTGCACAAATGGTGAGCCAATGGCACTCAATTGATTCCATGGATAAATGGTTACAATCACAAAAATTGCCCCAATGTAGAAAATCAAAATTCGAAACACAATTGAGTGAATTGATTTAACTACAGCTTCTTTTGGATTTTTAGCTTCCCCAGCGGTTAACCCTATAATTTCAATCCCTTGGTATGAACCAACAATAATTGATAATGCAAAGAAGAAACCTTTAAAGCCACCCGTGAAAAAGCCACCATGACTCCATAAATTACTAAAACCAACGGGGTGCCAGTGATTACCAAGACCTAAGAAAATAACTAACAACCCTAAAATAATCATCGCAATAATGGTGAAAACTTTGATTGAGGCAAACCAAAATTCCATTTCACCAAACGCTTTAACTGACACTAAGTTCGCGAGTGCTAAACTGACAATGACCACAATCCCGGCCGTCCAAGTTGGAAAATTAGGCCACCAATAATGTAAATAGGCCCCTACTGCGATGACTTCACTAATACTAACAACTAACCATTGGAAAATATTACTCCAAGCCGTTAAATACCCCGCCAACGGGTGAATGTATTCATTGGCATAATTTACAAATGAACCAGTCGTTGGGTTAACATATAGCATTTCACCCAACGCCCGCATGACTAAATACAGTAACATGCCGGCAAATGCATAGGCCAACAGGACTGATGGTCCTGTCCACTTGATGGTGGCTGCAGCACCCATAAATAAACCAACGCCGATTGTGCCACCCAGCGCAATCATTTGCATGTGTCGTGGTGATAAATCACGCTTTAACTTTTTTTCTGCCATAATATTGAACCCTCCTTTTCTGTGGATAACTTTTTTGTATCAAAAACAAAAAACACCCCTGGATATTTATCCAGGGGTGCAATTAGCACGGTACCACCCAATTTCACCGTTACACAAAAAACGAGTAACGATAACTCAACTATTAGGATAACGGCTAATAACTCCGACAGCGCTTTCTGTTACCATACTCCTGCTGTACTCATAGGTAGTGTTCACAATGGTTTCGCCGATCAATTTCCATTACCATGATCTCTCTGGTGACTATGCCAAAGTTACTCGTCCTAATCAACGTGTTTTTGATAAAGGAGAGTATACTAGTAATTATCAAAATAGTAAACTAAAAGATTTAAAATTTTTTTAATATTGCTGATAAATACCTATCATATCGGTATTTTAACTCTAAAATAATTATTTAGTTTCCTAAAATTTTATCCCATCAAGGAGGTTCTTGTATGCCCCAAGGTTCTGGCCGTATGAGCCCATCTGAAATAAAAGCACAGTTAAAAAATTCAGATACAACCATGCTCCAAATGCTTCAATTTGTTTTCAATAGTGTCTTAAAGCGTAAAAGCCTCTTGTTTTTAAATATTGGCTTGTTAATCGTGATTGCCGGCCTTAATTTTATTATTCCGCAATTCACCAAAAATATTATTGACCACGCCTTGGCCCAACATCGTATTAATGCGCTTTGGTTAGATGTTGGCGGTTTATTAATCACTACCATTATTTTAGGTTTACTATCATTTGCTTCAACTTACATGATGCAAATTTTATCACAACAATCGATCAAAGAACTCCGCCTCAAAACGTATACCAAAATTTTGAAGCAAGATTACGCCTTCTTTCAAAATTCAAAAACCGGTGACTTAATGGTCCGGCTGACAAGTGATATTAATAACCTACAATCCCTAATTTCGAGCGATAGTTTAGGGCTCGTTGGGAATACGTTTACGTTTATTGTCGTCCTCGTCTTTTTATATATTCAAAACTGGCGCTTGGCGTTATTAGTTAGCATTACCTTCCCAATTTTATTTATTACGATTCGTTTTTTCCGCGGACGGATTCGTGAAGCCTATAGTAAAGTTCGGTCAATGAACTCGCAAATTTCTAATCAATTGCAAGCGACTTTAACCGAAATTGAGTTGATTAAAAGTTATACGACCGAGCAAGCTGAAACCGAAGTTTTTGCGGATATCGTTGATAAAACCAATAGCTATACCCTTGAAGCGACCAAATGGCAAGCTATCTTCCAACCATTATTACTACTCATTAATACTAGTGGGACGGCTATTGTCTTAGCATTTGGAGGATATTTAGTTATTAAAGGCCAAATGACCATTGGGGATTTAGTCGCCTACTTAAGTTATGTCACCTTGCTCCAAAATCCGATTAATTCATTTTCACGATTAATCAATATTTTTCAAACCGCCCAAGTTTCTTATGACCGCATCCATGATGTGATGGAAGTTAATGCCGCGATTATTGAGCCTACTAACCCGGTTGCTTTTCCTGAACCATTAACAACCGGCATTACTTTTGATGACGTCAGTTTCCAATACGAACTCAAAACTGCCGATGCCCTCGAACATCTAACTTGCCAGATCCCAGCTGGAAAAACCACTGCCTTAGTTGGCCGTTCCGGTGCTGGTAAATCAACGTTAATCCGCTTGTTGATGCGTTTATATGATGCCACCGATGGTACGATTGCCTTTGATAATCAAGCCATCACTAGCATTGCGACGCACGATTTACGCCGCCATATCTCCCTTGTTAGTCAAGATGTGATTATTGTTGATGGCAGTATTGGTGACAACATTGCTTACGGGACGCCTGCTGCGACCACTGACATGCTTTGGCATGCCGCTAAGCAAGCTGACATCGCCGAATTCATTACTGGGCTACCTGATGGAATGGATACTGCCGTTGGTGAACGAGGGATTAAGTTATCTGGTGGCCAAAAGCAACGCCTTAGTATTGCGCGAGCGTTGCTAAAAGATGCCCCAATTGTCATCTTAGACGAAGCGACGGCGGCCTTAGATAATGAATCTGAAAAAACCATTCAACACGCTTTGGACAATTTAATGGTGGCCAAAACCGCAATTGTGATTGCCCACCGGTTAAGTACGGTGCACAACGCGGACCAAATTTTGGTCATGGATCACGGTAACATCGTTGAACGGGGTACGCACACGACCCTCTTGCAACAACCTGATGGGGTCTATCGTAAGTTATACGATGCTCAATTTGAGTGAAATGGGTTGTGACATAACTCTTTTCGAGTACTAAATTGTTGCCAAAAAGCGCTCCAGAAGTCCGATATATTCGAAAAATCCTCTACGAAGAATTTTCTTCATAGAGGATTTTTAGTGTATTTCTCGATATCGCCCGACTTATGTCACAGCTCTTTTATTTTTACTTGTTTTTACGTAAAAACCAGAACAAACCACTCACAATAACCAAGAGGCCAGCCCCGAGCACTACTAACCACGTTGCTTTTTGTTCATCTGTTTTAGGTAAGATTGTCCCATTAATAGGGCCCCCCGTTACCGGATTAACGACAACAAATGAATGCGTTTTTGGATCAATTATGCCCGGTTGATTGGTCGTTGGATCAATATATTCCGGTTGCCCATTCGTTGGATCGATAATTTGATTACCGTTAGCATCTTTATCAGGAATCAAATTATGGTCGTCATTAGGCGTAACTGGTTGATCATCGGGATTGGTTGGTTCAATATCAGGTATCACCGGTTCATCCTTTTTAGGAGTGTGCGTATTAGTAATCGTGAAACTACCATCCGCATTTTTAACCACTTCACTCGTGTAACCAGCAACCGCATTTTCAGTTACCGTATAATCAATCGGTTGACCATTGTGATATTTATCCAAATCGCTAAAAGTTGCTTGCCAATTTGTTGCGGCAGTTACTTTTTGACTAGCGATAATTTTACCTTCAACTACTAAATTAACCGTAATTGCTTGTGGGCGACTACCATCTTGATTATCTTCATCATGCCAATCTTTAATCACTTTTATCTCAGTTAATTCCGTTTTGTAACTATTTGTAATAATAATAGTATTGTTATTGTTTAAAACACCATCTTTTTCAACATAGCCTTGTGGCACTGTGACTTCTTTAGCTGAATAATTGATTAATTTACCATCACTGTATTTTGGTAAGTTTTGCCAACTTCCCTTCCAGTTATTAGCTGCTGAGAGCGTAATTGGGGCCCCAATTTTTTCAGTACCATCGTAAAGTTGGACACTAATTTCTTGTGGGCGGGTCCCATCTTGATTACCATTATCATGCCATGATTTAACAACATTAATCGTTGTTAGCGCAGCGGTGTGATTGTTAGTAATCATATAACCGTTCGTCGCATCGCCCGTAATAACTGAAGCATATCCAGTAGGCACATTGACTTCTTTAACGGTATACGTATTCGTATCCCCAGCTGATTTTTCAGGTAATTGATCCCACGTAAATGACCAATTATTAGCAGCATTTAAGGTTGCTGGTTTGTTTTGGGCTTGCCCATTCCGGTAAAGTTGGACTTGAATACTGCTTGGCCGAGTCCCATCTTGATTATTTTGGTCATTCCATGCTTTGGTGACTGAAATACTTGTTTGACCAGGCGTGTACGTATTAGCAAAATTGATTGACGTTCCTTCATTACCTAAAATTGTTTTGGAAGAATAATTTGGCACACTATCTTCCGTTACAGTGTAAACAATTAATTTCTTATTTGCATCGTATTTAGGTAAATCGGTAAATGAGTAAAACCACGTATTAAACGTGTAGGCAGTTTCTGCCGTCACTTGTTTGGTCGCAATTTGTTTACCATTGGCTAATAAGTTAACCGTAATTGATTGCGGCCGGACGTTATCAGCATTATACGTGTCATCCCAAATTTTGGCTCCCCGGACGAATGTGGTCGTTTCACTGTTACCACCACCACCATTTTTAGGTGTTTGCACATCACGATCAACTTCTTGAATATTTTCACCAGTTAACGCCCCCGCATTTTCATACGTTGCCGAAGCCCCATTATCGGTCGCGGTAGTTGTGTAGTAAATTACCGCAGTTTTTGAAAAATCACCAAAATTAATATGGAATTTTTGATCACTATCGGTCACGATACTACTTGTAGGTACATTACTATCAACCGTATAGTTAGCTTGACCAGGGTCGTGGTTTAAGAATTTTGCGGATACTGAACTTGGATTAAACTTTTGGTTAGGGCCAACCGTATCTGTGTAAACCCCATTTTTAATATCTTGTTGGGCAAAGTTAATCCGTACCGTCCAGTGAATTGTGGTCGGATCAGCAGGATCGACGTACCCACTTTTGGCTAAAACTTCTGCTGCATTCGGCCCACTACTTGGCTTAATGGTCGCTGATGACTTACCACCCTTCCCCCAATCCAGTGGGACGACGGTATTATCTTTAACTTTAGAAGCATCCCATTTAACAAAGACATTAAAGTTCCCGGTAATCCCAGTCTGGGCTTCGTCGGCCGCTTCTTGCGTAAAAGTAATCACTAGTTTGCCAGTTGTTGGATCAGCAATGGCATTCCCAATCGTTTTACCTGATGCATCGACAATTGGAAAGGCGACATTACTGGTCGCATGTAGTTCGGTTGGGATTGGCACCGTCATTGTGTCGCCAGCCTTAATAGCCGTTCCCTTTGGAATGTTAAAACTCCAGTTAGCTTGCATATTTTCATTAATAAAGAAGCTATCTTTGGTATTCCCGTTTTGATCTTCTAACTCAGCTTTAGTAATGAATTGGTCCCCCCAATCAGTACCGCCGGCTGCACTAACCGAAGTTTGGGTTAATGTCGTTAGTGGAATTACTAAAAATGATCCTAGTAATACCAATAAATTAAAAAATGTTATTGCACGTTTAGTCATTGGCAGTTCCCTCCTGTACTTTGCTCAATTAACTTAAGTTCTAAAAAAATTAATATTCCTATTAATTAGGTCAAATATAACATAATTCATCTCACTTTATTTTTTATTTATTTCAAAATCAATAAAAAAAGCTCGGCGATATCAACACACCGAACTTTTTTATAATCAAACCTATAACGCCGCTTGCATGGCTGTAATATCAGCTGCTTGTTGCTGCCAAATTGTAAAACTAAGCGCCCCTTGCATCACCAACATTGGCAAGCCCCCCATCGTCGCATGCTGTGTGGCGCTAGCGTACGTCAAAAATTGGGTTTGTCCATGTTTGTATACTAAATCAATGACTAATGCGCTAGGTTTTAGCCCGGTAAAGTCAGCCAAGGTTAGCACACTGACATTATCATGCAAGCCAACACTAGTAGCATTAATCAAGATATCAATCTCCGCCAATTGGGCTGGCAAAGTTGTTAATGGCTGTAATTCAAGTTTAAATAATGCTTGTAAACTAGCTTGATGCTCACCAAAACTTGCACTCTCACGGTTAAACACACATACGTCAACATTGGCTGGCGCTGCCCCAATTATGGCTTTTGCCGCCCCACCGGCCCCAATTACGGCCACCTTACTACCAACTGGAATTTGCGGTAAACTATCCCAAAAACCAGCCCCATCGGTTGAATAGCCAATTAATTTACCAGCAACATTCTTAACCGTATTGACCGCTTGAATCGTTGCTGCCGATGCATCAAGTTCATCTAGCAATGGGATAATGGCTTGCTTAAATGGCGTCGTGACATTAAAGCCCGCCACGTTATTTGTCCGTAAACGCGTTATAATTTGCGCAAGTTCTTCACCCGGTTCATTTAGTAACGTATACGTTGCCGAGATGCCCGCTTGTTTCAGCGCGGCGGTTTGCATTTGCGGTGATTTTGAATGATTAATGGGATCGCCAATTAAACCATATTTATCCATGAATGGGTTCCTCGTCAAGTTTGCTAATAATTTGCGCGACAATCGCTGCCGGGATTAAGCCGTTAGTGTTAATCGTTAAATTGGCCACGCTTTGATAATGGGCTTGCCGCGTTTGCCATAATTCATGTAAGCCATGCGCGGTTAACTTGGTCATTAATGGCCGCGGGTGGCTATCACCTTTTAAGCGCCCGATATTAACGGCAAAATCACTCGCTAAATACACAACGTAAAAATCACTCGTTTGCATGATTTCTCGACTCGTTGGTAACGTTAAGACCCCACCACCACTACTAATGACGGCTTGGGGTTGTTGTAATTGCGTTTTTAAAATTTGTTGTTCGACTTGGCGGAATTGAGCTTCCGAAAATTGGTGCATATACGCTCCCGGCGTGTATCCAGTCACCGTATTAAATTCCGCATCCAAATCAATAAATGGTTGCGCTAAGGTATTGGCTAACAATTGACCAACTGTCGTTTTACCGACCCCCATAAAGCCAACTAATATAATTTGCATTGTTACTCCTATGCTTGTTGCGTTAAATGTTCTAAATCTTCAAAAAATGTTGGATAAGAGATCACAACACTCTCTGGATCAACTAAGTTAACTTCGCCAGCCGTAATTAAAGCCGCAATACTTAACATCATCGCAATCCGGTGATCACCATGGCCATCAACCGTCGTCGGTGCCGCTACCGCTAAATTAGTTGGGCCATTAATGATAAAACCATCATAAGTGGCAGTAATATCAGCACCCAGTTTTTTTAATTCCGTCGTGACCGTCGTAATGCGGTTCGTTTCTTTGACCGCTAATTCTTGGGCGCCACTAATAATTGTTTGTCCGTTGGCTTGGGTTGCGGCTAACGCAATAATTGGTAATTCATCAATCATCGTTGGGACATCAGCTGCGGTAATTTTTACGGGCTGCAAGCTTGGTTGGGCCATAATTTCTAGATTCGCCATGGGCTCGGCGGCGGCAATCGTTTGCTGCTTAATTGTCGCGCCCATTTGGTTTAAAACCTTTAAAATACCGGCCCGGGTCTGATTTACATTAACTTTTGTTAGTTTTATAACACTTTTTGGGACAATTGTACCCGCCACTAACCAAAAAGCAGCTGCGGATATATCAGCTGGGACTTCAATTTCAGTCGCTTGAAGTTTTTGACCGTCGGGAATAGTGAATGTGTTATCCACTTGTTCAAGGGTCACCCCAAAGGCGGGTAACATCTGCTCGGTATGATCACGGGTGCCAAAATCATCAGTAATTGTCGTTGCCACCCCAGCGACTAGCCCGGCTAACAGGACCGTATTTTTGACTTGAGCTGAGCCAAGCGGCAACGTGAATTTAATTGGTTGGGCTTGAATACCACGGCTAATTGTTAATGGTAAATGACCATCGACACTTTGAATTTCGGCACCTAAATTCGTTAATGGCGTAATAATCCGTTGCATCGGCCGCGTTGATAAACTAGCATCCCCGGTCATTGTCACCGGTAAATCTAACCCGGCAAACACCCCGGCTAGCAAGCGCGTCGACGTACCTGAATTTCCCATATCCAAAACTAAATTTTCGGGACGTGCAAAATTAGCCATCCCGGGACTATCAACCACAATTGTGCCAGCTGCTTGAACCGTAAATTTAACGCCTAATGATCGTAAAGCATTCATTGTGCTCGTGATATCAGCTGACGCTAGTGGTTGCTTAATATATGTCTGCCCTTGAGCTAATGAACCTAAAATTAACGCACGGTGCGTAATACTTTTATCACTTGGTCCACGTAAGGAACCACTTAACCCATTTACGGCGTGCCTTAATTTTTGCATGCTTGTATTTCTCCTAAAAGTTTTTGATTTCAGCCCGATAAGCTGTTAATTGTTCTTGTAACCGCGCCAAATTGTCCGTATCAAATTTATCTAAAATGGCCTTAGCTAATTCAATCGCTACCATATGTTCGGCAATTACTGCCGCGGCCGTGACCGCTGTTGTATCAGAACGTTCAATACTGGCTTTATGTTCCGTGTGCGTATCAATATCAACGGAGCGCATTGGCCGATATAACGTTGGAATTGGTTTAACAACACCGCGGACAACAATCATTTCACCAGTGGTCATCCCACCTTCAAAGCCACCCATATTATCAGTAGCCCGGTAAAATCCTTGTTCTTCACTCCATAAAATTTCATCCATTACTTGGCTACCGAATAATTGCACATGATCAAAAGCTTCCCCAAAATCAACAGCTTTAAAAGCATTGATGCCAACAATTGCGCGGGCGATTTTAGCATCTAACTTCGTATCAGCACTAACATATGATCCCAATCCTGCTGGAACACCGGTCGCTAAGACTTGGACCATCCCTCCAACCGTGTCACGATTACGTTTGGTCTCATCAATCAAAGCTTGCATTTTGGCATCCGTTTTGGCATCTAGGGCCCGGGTTGCAAAACTTTCAGTTACTTGGCGCACTTCATCCAATGATTGATATTGAGTTAACACTTGAGCATCCCCTTTAACCGGGCCGACACTTAAAACAAAGCCATGAACATCAATCCCTAATTCCCGTAATAATTTTTTAGCAACCGCCCCAACGGCAACACGCATTACCGTTTCACGTGCTGATGACCGTTCTAAAACATTACGTAAATCGGCTTGGTGGCGATACTTCATTCCCCCAATTAAATCGGCATGCCCCGGCCGTGGTCGTAACACTTTACGTAGCGTATTTTCAGGTGTAGCTGGTTCATCTGGAGCCATAATAGCCGTCCAGTTATTATGATCATCATTATGTACATTCAGCGTAATTGGCGAACCTAATGTCATTTGGTGGCGAATCCCTGACATGAAGGTCACTGTATCAAATTCAATTAATTGCCGGCCCCCACGCCCATAAGCATGTTGGCGGCGTGCCAATTCCTGATTCACCTCTGCACTAGTAATCGGTAAGCCTGCTGGAATTCCTTCAATAATCGCAATTTCTTCTGGTCCGTGACTTTCACCCGCCGTTGTATATCGCATAATGTTCTCCTTAATCCGTGTCTCTTTGGTTACTAATTATAACAAATTGTGAAACTTATTTGGCAGCCCGCTAGTTAGATATTAGTAATAATTATTATTACCGATATCTGTTAGCCAAAACGTGCTCTGCGGGTCAGCCATCTAGGCGTATACAAAAAAATTCCCTGGTGCGTTGCACCAAGGAATTTTTTCTAGTACGCTACGATGTCTAACCGACCCGCAGAGCACTCTTTATTTTATAACTTACCATGCTTCTTCTCAGCAATTTCAAACATAATCCAAGCCATCAATCCAAAGACGATTGGGCCAGCTAATGTCCAAATACCACTGAAGTAGTCATGTTGTTGGAATGGTTGAATAATTGTTAAACCAATTGAAACCACAATCAAAGCATCAGTAATGATTGTAACAATCCAAGTTGAAGCGTGTGATTTATAGAAAACAAATGGACGTTCAATATCCTTTAATTTCTTGAAGAATGGGAAAGCTAATACCAAGAATACATATGGAAGTGATGATGCCACATTACCCATGTTAGTTAACACAAGGTAAAGTTGTGCAGCATTTTTACCACCAAATGAAATTAAAAGTACAAGGACCGCAACGATGATTGCTTGTGCCCAAACGGCTGCAGCTGGCACACCGTGCTTGTTTAATTCAGTAATCTTCTTAGGCCATACTTTAGCAGGTGTTCCCAAGATAAATGACTTCAATGGCGCAAACGTCAAGACGAAGAATGAACCCATGTAAGCCAAGAACATTGAAATACCAGCAAAACGAGCAAAGAAGTTACCCATCGTTACCATACCACCGTGTGATAATCCAAGTACGCTACCAAATTGGTAACCCAAGTTGTTCATCAAGACATACACGATGTTACCCAAGTTAGCCGCTTTATCGTGACTTAAGTCAGTCCAGTTAGTAGTGGCACCCCATAAAAGAATTGAAAGAGCGTAACCAATCCCGATAATAGCTGTGGCAAAGATAGTTGCCTTAGGATAGTTCTTTTCAGCGTGCTCAACATCATCAATGATCCCACCCATTTGTTCCAATCCAGCATACGCAAAGATGGCGTAAAGGGCAAAGGCAATCATTTCTGGCACGGTGTTAAAGCCAGGCGCCGTTGATACGATAAATGATTTAGCATGAATTGGTTCGGCGAAGTGGCCACCGTGTGCAAAGACAACGATTAATGAAATCACTAATAAGATTCCGTTCAAGGCCATAACAGCGGTACCACCAACCGCAGAAATGCGTGAAATTGATTTAACCCCGTTTGTAACAAAGAATGCTACTACAAGGACAAACAAGACCGCTAAGATTCCGATTGTTTTACCACTACCAAGACCGAAAAGTGACCATGAACCAGTTGTATCATGACCAGAAATCAAAGTTGCTAATGGAATCCACACTTTTTGTGAGATTGTAATCATCCAGATAATCCAAGATGCCAACCCAATAAAAGTAACGATAAATGAAACTTTTTTACCCAATGAACGTTCCATCCATGAATAAATACCACCCTTAGCCTCTTTCAATGCTGAACCATATTCGGCATACATCATTGAAGTTGGTAAGAAGAATAAGATCGCACCCAAGATATACCAAATAATTGAAGCATATCCCATTTGTTCAAATGCAATTGGACCATTGGCAAAACCAAAGATCGTCGTAAACATCATCAACACAAGGGCACCTAAACCAATACGTTTTTTGTCCATATGTTTATTTACTCCTTAACATACATATATAATTGTGAAAAACAATATGATAATATTACTCTTTTTTCTAACCTAACGTAAACACAAACCATTAAATAGCCTTAATTCGTGGCTATTTATATCAAAAATTTAATCATTGTTAACATTTAATGTTAGTTGCATTTGTATTTTCTAATGAAAAAGGACAAATGCACAATCTTTATCGATTTATGGTAAAATTAAAAACGCAATCATAAAATATATTATTCTAGGGAGAATTAACATGCGCAAATATTTCGCAGAATTTATGGGTACATTTATGCTCGTCTTTATTGGTACGAGTGTCGTTACAATCGGTAACACTACTGCTACGCCAGTTGGACCATTAGGTATTGGGATGGCATTTGGTTTAGTAATTACTATCATGGCCATTACTGTTGGTGGTATTTCAGGTGGTCACTTTAACCCCGCTGTTACTTTAGCAATGGTGATTAACCGTCGTCTTGATATGCGTGAAGGTTTATTCTACGTTGTCTCACAATTCATCGGTGGGATTGTTGGTGCCGGTGTCGTTTCATTATTAGTTCGTGCCATGCACTTACCTGTTCACATGCTTGGTCAAACTGATTTCCCAAAAATTACAAGTATCGATGCTTTCTTCGTTGAAACATTAGCAACTTTCATTTTTGTCTTCGTTATCGTAACAGTTACTAGCCAACGTTTTGGTAACCCTCAATTGGCACCATTTGCCATTGGTCTTACGCTTGCTATTCTTATCATGGCAACCCTTAACTTAACTGGCGCTTCATTGAACCCAGCCCGTAGTTTTGGTCCTGCTATCTTAGCCGGTGGTTCAGCTTTATCACACTACTGGGTATACTTAGTTGCGCCATTACTTGGTGGTGCAATTGCCTCATTTGTTGGTATTTTAATGGGTGCTGAAAAATAATTTTAAAAAGACTGAATTTTTCAGTCTTTTTTTGTGAGAGCATGACAGCAGTCGGGTAATATCGAGAAATATACTAAATAACCGTCTTGAAGAATTATCTTCGTGGCGGTTATTTTTGTATTTGGAGGATATCGGACTACTGGGAAGCGTTTTGATAGAACGTGCCAGTAACCGGGTGCTTTAAAAATAAATTTTCGCTAACACTTAAAAATTATTGTTGCTATTTAATTTTGATTATGCAAAAATGATACGAATATCGTTTTGACACGAAAAAATAACTAATGCCCGTGAGCATTCATTTTGGAGGATAGTATTTTGCATAATCAAACACCAGACCACACGTTAACAACTAACCAGAAATGGACAATTGCATCAACATCAGCTGGGTTCGCCTTAGAAAACATGGATGTCATGTTCCTATCGTTTGCCTTATCATCAATTATTGCGAGCTTACATATTAATGGCGCGCAAGCTGGTTTGATTGCAACTGTTACCAATCTCGGGATGTTAGCGGGTGGTATTTTATTTGGTCTTATCGGGGATCGCTTTGGTCGCGTTAAAACCTTTACGTATACTGTCTTCATCTTCGCCTTTGCAACGGCGGCCATGTACTTCGCTGACAACATTCAACTCGTCTACTTATTCCGCTTTATTGCCGGAATCGGAGCCGGTGGTGAATATGGAGTTGGGATTACTTTAATTGCTGAAAGTTTTGCCCACCACAAGATTGGTAAAATGACTTCAATTGCCGCTGTGGGTGGTCAAATTGGGGCGGTCCTTGCTGCGATTGCCGCCGCCTTCATTATTCCAGCATTTGGTTGGAATGCCTTGTTCTTAGTTGGTTTAGTGCCGGTAATCTTAACTTACTTTATCCGTCGCAACTTACACGAAAGTGATGATTTTGTAGCTACCCATGCTAAGGTTGCTAATCACACTGCTAAGCAACCCATTAACATCGCTAGTTTATTCAACACCCCTGGCGTGGCTTTACAAACAGTTGGTTTAATGATTATGGTTGTAGTCCAAATTGCGGGTTACTTTGGTTTAATGAACTGGTTACCAACCATTATGCAACACAAACTACACTTAACCGTTGCTGGTTCATCAGTTTGGATGATCGCCACAATTGTTGGGATGAGTATTGGGATGTTAGTCTTTGGTAACATCTTAGACTTCTTTGGTCCTCGGCGGGCCTTTGGAATTTTCTTAATCGGTTCAGCCGTTTCAGTCTTTGCCATTACTTTAGCTAACAATGAACCAACAATGTTAATTGCTGGTGCCATCCTAGGTTTCTTCTCAAACGGTATGTTTGGTGGTTACGGTGCTGTTATCAGCCGCCTTTACCCAACTGAAATTCGCGCGACTGCTAACAATGTGATTGTTAATACTGGTCGCGCAATTGGTGGTTTCTCATCATTGGTTATTGGAATCTTGATGGATCACTACACATTGCCAGTTGTCATGGGCTGTCTTTCAGCAATGTACATCCTCAGCTTTGTCGTAATGCTTTCAATTCCTGGCTTACGTAAATTAAGCGCCCACCACGAAGTTGCCCCTAAAGCAACCACAGTTGAAGCAAACTAATTAAAAAACGAGAGCGTGCCAGAAGTCTTTTCTAGTCGTAATTTGCTGCTAGAACGTGTTCCAAAAGGCAGATACTAGTATAAAATACAAAAATCCTGACGGAATTCTTTGAATTCAGTCAGGATTTTCTATTTTTACACCGTATCTAAACGCCGTTTGTCACACTCCCTTTAATTACACAATTTCACACACTTCAATAACTTCACGGTTTGGACCATAAAATTTAAAAATACGTGTCCCATTATCCCAAAAAGTCGGAATATCTTGAATACCTGGTTTAACAAATTCTAAGTTCATGGCAACGGCCGCTTCATAGGCCCCTTCAATGTCATTAGTATCCATACAGAAATGATTAATGGCCCCGTCTGCCGCGACAACTTCACCACCATCCCACGCTTCAATCGTTAAATGGCCAAATTGCAAGAAGGCAAAATGTTTAGGTCCATTTTCAAAGCGACCTAAAACTTTAAACCCTAATTGTTCATAAAACGCAATTGTCGCTGCTAAATCATTAGTTGGAATCCCAATATGTTGAAAATCCGTCATGAAATCTTTTAATGCCATCGTCACTATCTCATTTCTTTTTTTTCTATAGTATACAACTATCCCACCGTTCGAATGGCTATATTTTACTTAAGTTTGCTATAGCCACTTATTGGTCTGCGCGATTTGAACTGCTTCAATTCGCGAATGGGCGCCTAGCTTACTCAAAACCGCCGAGATATAATTGCGGACGGTCCCATTTGACAAGTGTAATTCATCCGCGATGGCTTGGGTATCTTGGGCCGCTTGCAGTAATTTTAAGACACTAATTTCCCGTTCCGTTAACGGATTTTGTGTTGCCTGATACATACCAATCACCAATTGTGGTTCATATATAATTTGGCCTTCCAAGACTTGATGAATCGTGGCAATTAACTTATCACTTGGGCTATCTTTGAGTAAATACCCATTAACTTTGGCTGCTAATGCTTGTTCAAAATACGCCGGTTGGGCAAAGGTTGTTAAAATCACAACTTTCATATCGGGGCGGGCGTGCCGTAATTGATCGGCGATGGCTAAGCCGCTAATCCCCGGTAATTCAATATCTAAAATTGCAACATCCACCGCCGCCGTCAACAGTTCATTTAAGGCCGTCGTGCCACTAAGTGCACTACCAACAACTTGTAAATCTTCCTCTAAATTAAGAATGGTAATCAACGCCGATTGCAGCATTGCTTGATCTTCAGCTAAGTATAGTTTTATCATCTAAAATTCTCCATCGGTAACTGACATATTATCGTCGTTACATATTTATCTGAGGTAATCGTTAACTGGCCCGCAGCTTGTGCAACACGTTCATACATTCCTTTAATGCCATTGCTTTGAGTGGTATTATCAACAATTTCACTACCATTATCACTAATTTTTAGTTCAAAACTATCTTCCAAGTTAGTAAAGTACATATCAACTTTACTAGCCTTACTATGCCGAATAATATTTGTAACGGCTTCTTTGATAATCGCCCCAAATAATACTTGTTGTTTCCGCGGCCAATCCGTACTAACTGCTTCCGTATGCGTTTGGCATTTAATCCCCACTTGTTGGAGATTTGCAACCTGTTCTACCAATACTTCGGCAATATTTTTTTGTTTTAACTCCCGCACAATATTCCGCACTAATTGTAAATTTTCGCGTGACATTTGTTCAATTTCAACTAATTGTGCTTGCGTCGCCGCGGTTTGTTCTTTAGCTAATAATTTACTAGCTAATTCCGTTTTAACGGTAATCATTGAAAATGATTGTCCCAGCGTATCATGAAGTTCACGCGCAATCCGATTTTGTTCAGAGCGTTTAACGATATCAGTTAAACGGGCATTATTTTGTTCCAAATACTTACCCTTTTCCCAACTGTTACGCGCCGAATTGGCTGCCAACGGGGCTACTAACATGAACATACTAAGAAAGAGCAGCCATGGAATATCACCGTTCGTAAACCCAGTATGCTGCCTGCTAACTTGCCAACCAATGCCGATAAATTCTAATCCCAAAGCGCCGTAATAAATACTAAATAGTACTCGGCGTTGCGGTTTAGTTACCGGGATTGAGCCAATAATGAAGGCCGAAAATAAAATCATGCCATAAACGTTGTACGCAAATTGAAAATAAAGCGTAAGCAGCATTTGGCTTACTAACATTGTCTTCATCATGCCTGTATGCTGATATAACTTTCGATAACTTAAATAAAAGCCCCCCAACAATAGCCAGCCGAACCAACGTAACGATAGTGGTGCCGGTGAAGTTAATAAGGCACTAATTGGAAAAATCAACGCTAACAAATAGAAATATGGTGCTGCGCCTTCAGCGCTATCAAATAAAATATAGCGCGTGAGTACTTTTTTTAGCATACTTATTTACCAAGTTTTCTTTTTTCGATTATACCTAATCCTATCATAAAAATAATAAACCAGCCGCCTAATTTAAGACCACTATTTAAAATGGCTCCGTGTTGCGTTAAAACTTTAATGATGACATCATTCATTAAATATTGTGGTGTTAATTTACCAATCCCTTGCACCCACGTTGGTAACATATTAAGCGGCCACCACAATCCTGAAATAATCGCTAACGGAAAGACTAACAAATTACCAACCGCATCAATATTTTTAGACTTCACTATTAAGCCAATGATTGCCCCGGCTAATAAAATTGGTATTTGTACTAAAATCACGGCGATTAATGTCAAGCAAATTTGCCCAAAGGTGATATTAATATGATTCACACCAATTGCCAGTAGCAAAATTAATAGCGCTGCGGTTAAATTCATAATCGTGGTCAATAATCCTAGTGAAATGAAATAACTTTTTCTACTTGCTGGCATCAACGTTAGTAATTGTTGAAAGTTATTTGTTTGATCTTCATTAAGTAACCGGGCTAATGAAAAAAATGCCGTAATGCTAATACTGTACACCAACATACTAATCGCATAGGTTTGCAAAAATTCTGCTGGCGCCTGTTTTAGGAGTATTTTTGTGAATAATAAATAAAAAATGGCCGGCATTAATAAATTAAAAAACACAAAACTCTTATTCCGTAGATAGTCACGTTTAAAATCAAACGTAAACTGATTTATTAAGACATTCATTTATTTTTCCTCCAACATATTCGTCATAATTTCCGTTAAAGATGTCGCTTTAATTTGTAAACCTGTGAATGCGGGTAATTGTTCAGCATACGTTTGTAACCACTCATCACTATTAGTAACTTCGACTTTATAATGGTTACCAAGCTGATACCAGTTTAGAATATTTTGATCAGTATTAAATGCGGTACCTAATTGTTGCGCACTTTCAAAATCAATCACCGTTTTATTAATTTGCTGTTGGAGTTCAATTAGCGTGCCATCAAAGGTCAATTGACCGTGCTTTAAAATCAGCAGCCGATTGACCGTATCCGCAATTTCATCTAAATAATGACTCGTCACAATAATGGTTGTCCCCGCTTGTTGGAGTTGCCGCACATAATCCCAAAAGCGTTTCCGATTTAAAACATCCATCCCCACGGTTGGTTCATCTAATAATAATAGTTGTGGCTGGCCAATAATTGCTAATCCAAATGATAAGCGCCGTAACTGGCCACCAGATAATTCAGTGATATATTGATTTTTTTGCGCAGCTAAATCCGTGATTTTTAAAACTTCATTCACGGCTAGTGGGTGTTGATATAAGGCATGCGCCCATTGCAAAATATCATTAACTTTCACATTGCGGATCACCATATCAGTTTGTTGCATCACCCCGACAAGTTGTCGTAATTTAGGTGTCCCTAGTTGGCTATCAAAAATATTAATTTGCCCACTAGTGACGTGCTCTAAACCTAATAATTGCTTAATTAACGTACTCTTACCGGCACCATTTTCACCAATTAACCCGACTAACTCACCTGGCTGAATCGTTATTGAAATATCTTTATTTGCGACTAAAGTTGCATACTTTTTAGTCACATGTTGTAGTTCAATTACCGCCATCTTAATCACCTCACATATTTGATACCTTTAGTTTAGCGTTACCAACTTAGCAAAAATAGAACCAGGTAACACTCCTTTAGATGACATTTGTCACACTCTATCCCCCCAAGGGTATGAAAAAAGAGGTGCATAAGTTAATTACGCACCTCTTTAAAGTTGATATAACACTATTTTTTGACAATCATATCAATTGCTTTTTGCAAAATAGCAGCTTGTTCTGTACTATCATCTACTGGATTAGCTAAACAATTTTGCAAGTTTTCCGCCATAATTAAGCCCATTGTTCGATCAATACTTGAACGGACTGCACTTAGTTGCGTGATAATATCCACACAATCATGCTCTTCAGTAATCATGTTTTGAATCCCACGAATTTGGCCTTCAGCACGTTTTAAGCGGTTTAAAATCGCTTTTTTATCATTCAATGCGTCCATTATGTTCTCCCGTACTTCTTTAGCTTTATCAAAATAATATACCAAATTTAACCTAACTTGCCAACTTTACCCGTTAACTAATTTGTTGACAATTAGCGGATTAATCGGTAATATACCCCCTAAAGGTATTTGAAAGGAAACCATTATGTCAAACGAAATTAACCACATCTCAACTGATGAACTTGCTACTAAACTTAACGACAACATCACCTTAATTGATGTTCGTGAACCTGCCGAATTTGCGGCCGGTCATATTGCCCAAGCGGTTAACGTCCCCCTTAGCACGCTTGCTAGCTATGAAGGTAATAAAGATGAAGAATTATATGTCTTCTGTCGTTCTGGTAATCGTAGTCAACAAGCGGCCAATACGTTGGCGGCAATGGGATACCAACCAACTAATGTTGATGGTGGGATTCTTAACTGGCACGGTGAAGTGGTTAGTGATTAACTAACTACCAATATACAATAAATAACCCCTTGAAGCCGCGGTTTCAAGGGGTTATTTTTATATATCATTAGGCGTAAATTTCATTCATTGGTTCGCCCGTCGTACGAATTGCTTTAAAATTAGCAAAACTAATCGCAATTTTATCAGTATTATCAGCATCCCGGTCACTGACTGGAATGCGTGAAATTACTTGATTCAATTCATCGGCGGCTTCAAAATCAAAAAAGTCACAATCAGTTGTCCGTGTAAAGACGTATTTAATCCCCCATGCGGCTAATTGTGTTAACATTTCACGATCAACCGGGCCATTATCTGCTAATAGCACGGCATTATTGCCTTGGGCCATCATCAAATTTTGGGCCGTTAATGGTTCTGCTACCAATTTTAAGGCATAACCATCGGTATTCAAGGCTTTAAATGCCGCTGTTTCATTAGGTAAAACACTATAACAAATTATTTTAAACATCTCTTTAAACTCCAACTTAATCTCTTTTGTGACGTTTTTAACATCCCCTATCTTATCACGCTCACAGGTGAATGCAACTGCTAGCCTAACTCCGTTTGCATTTGCCATGCTAATTGCACTTCATGTTCATACTTAATTCCACCCACGGGCGCTAATTGCTTTTGGGCTTGGCTTAAGTTAAAGAACCCGACTTGAGCGACCTCTTCTGTTTGGATTGTCACATCCGACAGCTCAAAATCAAGGTGTGCGACAAACCAATATTCAATCCATGTGGGAGCTATTTGATGATCAAATAACTGCAATTGTTCCTGCGTTACCGTTAACCCTAACTCCTCGTGAACTTCCCGTACCATAGCGGCCAAGGGTGTTTCACCAGCTAGCACTGACCCACCGACTGAGCAATCCCACGCACCAGGATAATTTAATTTATCAAAAGACCGCTGTTGTAAGAGCACTTCACCGGCTTGATTAAATAAAAAAATATTAGCAACTAAATGATATTCACCTGTTCTTAACGTTTCACTCCGTTGGCGTTGGCCAATTTTGTGTTCAGCTTGATCGTAAATATCCCACCATTCTTCCAGTTTATCTGCTGGCATGCATTTCCTCCATGCTTGTTTCACATGAAACAATGCTTAATTATATTCTTTTTGATCCACTAATAATTGTGTCACTGCCGACCAATCAATCGTAACTCCTAACCCTGGTTGTGTTGGGACTGGTAAGTTACCCGCAATAATTTGGGGGTGTTCCATAATGATATCTCGTTCAAAATAGCGTTCACTTGCCGAACTATCACTTGGGAAAACATTGGCATTGGGTAAGGTTGCTAGGGCTAAATCCGCGGCGCGACCAACGCCTGAACTAAGCATGCCACCAATCCATGGTAAAATGGCCGCCGTGTTAGCCAACGTAATTGCCTTGGCGGTAGCGGTAATCCCCCCTAACTTACCTTGTTTAAGCGTTAATGCCCCCACTGGCCCAGTGATAGCTGTTTTGACATCCACTAGATTATTCAAACTTTCATCTAAACTAATTTTTAACTGTGGTAACTGTTTTTGTAATGCAAAATGGGCTGCCCATGCATCGGCACCAAATGGTTGTTCCAGTAAATAGAAGCCCATTTGACCCAAAGCTTGAATCTTGGCCATATCTCTTGGTGTCCAACTGGCATTGGCATCCGCTGAAAATAATATTGTCGGATGGGCGGCAACAATTTGCTGCAACCATGCCAGTGGTGTCGTTGGATTAAGCTTTAATTTAATCCGTTGATAACCTTGTGCGACCGCGGCGGCAACGTCCGTTTGTAATTGCCGTTCACTATCAGCCACACCTAAAGCGATGCCGACTTTAACCGTGGCACCCCGACCACCTAACATTGTGGCTAATGATTGCTGATTTAATTTACCAAAGCCATCCCAAATAGCCATCTCAAACGCAGCTTTAGCAAATGACCACGGCGTTTGTGGCGCTAACCAGCTTGCAAATGCTTGGGGGTCATCAATAGTTAACCCGATACTGGCTGGAATTAACTGGGCCAAAGTAGCCAATGAAATTGCATGGGTTTCTGCGGTATAGGCCGCATCAGCAAATGATGCCACTTCCCCAAAACCTTCAATCCCATTTGTAAAAGTAATTTTTAGCAAACTAAGTGGCCGCTGCCATGTCACATCATGGGCCGTTTTAAAAGGCGTCTTCAGTTGCATTGCTAATTGATAGACCGTAACTTGTTTAATCGTTAAGGGCATTTAATGCCTCCGTAAATTTTATTGGAGCTTCAAAGTGAATATTGTGCCCAACCCCATCAATAATTTTTAACTGGGCTTGCGGGATTGCCGCCAATAACTTGGTTGCCAATCCTTGAAATTTAAGATCACGTTGCCCAACCAATAAACTCACCGGCACTGCTAATTGCGCTAAGGCAGGCCAATAATTAGGTTGCGCCCCCGTACCCATATAGCGTAATGAATTAGCGACATTCTTAGCTTGATGATTAACCCGTTGTTGATGCATAAACGTTTGTTGGACTTTGGGGAGTAATTTTTGACTCGCAAACATCGGTAAAGCCTCCCACGCTTGTACAAAAGCTTCCATCCCATGAGCTTCAATC
This sequence comes from Periweissella ghanensis, assembly GCF_918814755.1. Taxonomy (GTDB): domain Bacteria; phylum Bacillota; class Bacilli; order Lactobacillales; family Lactobacillaceae; genus Periweissella; species Periweissella ghanensis. The sequence goes on from NZ_CAKKNT010000002.1 coordinate 35,050, forward strand.
CGTTCCGCTTTTTGATTATCCGCAACTTGGCGAGCTGCTCGATCCACGGCATCCGCTATTCCCGCCGTCGCCCCTTCTAAAATTAACTGGGCAACTAATTCTGGATATGCTAAAGCAAACCCTAATGCTAAGCGCCCCCCCATTGAATAACCAACTAAGTTAACGGGGGGGAATGCTAATGCTTTAAATAACGCCGCCAAGCTTTGCGTTTGGTGTTTCATGTGAAACAAAGTCCCATCTGAAACCACTGGTGCATCCGGACCAAAGCCAAATAAATTAAGATATACGCACGTTCCGTGAGGTTGAATCTGGGCAAAATCCGCCCCCGTCCCCATAAAGCCGTGTAAAAAGACCCACGTTGGCGCCCCACTTCCTATCAGCGTTACTTCATATGGATAGCCATCAACGATTACTTGTTTAATCATTAAAAGCCGCCTTAATTTGATCAATTAACTGACGGTGGTCACCCACATTTTTATCACGATCACTCTTAATTTCAACAATTTTAAGTTTATCAGCGGGTACACTAACCGTTTGTGCTAATTGTTCTTTACTCGTAATTTGAACATATTCGGCATCGTATAAGGCCGCAATCTTTTCAATTGATAAGTTCAATGGTGTTCCAAACATTGGTTCAAAATAATCTTTAGCCGCAGCTTGTGGTAAGAATGAGAAAATCCCCCCACCATTATTATTGACGACCATAATCGTCATTGGCCGGCCCGTTTGTTGAGCTAACATCAAACCATTCATATCATGGAAGAGGGTTAAATCCCCTGTCAATAAGTATGCTGGATTGCCACTCATCGCCATCCCAAAAGCACTTGAAACAGTCCCGTCAATTCCATTAGCCCCACGATTAGCAAAGGCCCGCACTGGATTACGCGGCACAAAATAATTATCCATATCCCGAATTGGCATCGAATTAGCAATAAAAATTTCCGCTCCATATGGTAAGGCTTGCAAGGCCACTGGTAGGGTTGCTTCACTAAATTCAGCCTGGGCCACTGTGTTATTTAACGTTGCTTTGACTTGTAACCAAGCATTACCAAATGGATTTTCATCCGGACGATCACCTAACGTTTGCATCGCTTCAAGTAACGTTTCTTCATCACAGTTCAAAGTTAATTTAGCATAGCGCGTGTAGTCATGCCCGACCGCTTCTTCACCAACTTGGACTAAGGTTACGTTATTTTGTTTTAACCAACCACTCACCCGGGCTGAAACTGGGGTGCCACCAAAACGAAAGACGACATCTGGCACTAAATCTTCGCTAATTACATCAGCTTCAAGTAAGGCATCAATTCCGTTAATGGCCCACTTATTTGGCCGGACACTACTCAAAACATCCGCTAAAACGGGGACTTTTAATAAGTCTGCTAAATCACGCATCAAGACCGCTTTAGTATCCATGCGCCCTTCAGTTGGTCCCGCCAATAACATCACTTTCCCCGTTTTCATCAACGTTACAAATTCTTCGACGTTATTAGCTCTAGGTGTGCGGGCACTTGCCAAAATATTATGCTTAGTAACGTTTGGCCATGCTTCACCCAAATCAGGCATCAATGGTTTCCGCAATGGCAAGTTAATTTGTACTACCCCAGCTGGAGCTGTAGCGGCAATATTAACTAATTGTTGGACGTGGTAATCAATATATTCCGTGACATTGGTCCCATCATCTTGCAACGTAATTTGCGCAAAGTCTTTGGCATGGGTGCCATACATTTTAACTTGATCAATCGTTTGAGCAGCGCCAATATTTTGTAATTCTTGTGGCCGATCGGTGGTTAACACAATCAATGGTACATGGGCAATCTTGGCTTCCGCCACCGCTGGAAAGTAGTTCGCCGTCGCCGTCCCTGATGTTGCTAATAAAACGACGGGCCATGATTTTGTCTTGGCTAGCCCAAGGGCAAAGAAACCCGCTGAGCGTTCATCAACGTCAATCGTAATGCGAATATTGGCATCGTTGTGGGCCAATTCAGCCAATAATAAAGCGATTGGGGTCGTTCGTGAACCAGGTGACACGACAAAATCGCGGACCCCTTGGGCGACTAAGGCCATCAATAAGTGTTTAATGTTATTTGTTAAGGTTGCGTTCATAATTTTATCCTTTCAGTAAGTTCATCATTGGCAGCATTTTTAAACCTGTTTCAGCAAATTCTTGGGTAGCATCGGAATCGGCTAAGATACCGGCACCAGCAAATAAATGAGCCGTCTGGTGGTTAATTAACATCGCCCGAATACCGACGACAAATTCACCATCCCCATTTGGTAAAACCACCCCAATCGGAGCGGCAAATAAACCACGGGGGGCCAACTCAAGTTGTTTAATCGTCGCCATCGCCCATGCCAGTGGCTTACCGCCTAAAGCTGGCGTTGGATGGAGCCGCGTTACCAAATCAAGAATATTAACGGCGGCCGTTAATTGACCGTTAATCGGCGTGTACAAGTGTTGGACTTGGGGATTTTTCATAATTGTGGGCTTTGTTGGCACGTTTAAAGTAACTAAATCCGCTAAGCGTTCCTTAATCGTATTAACCACATACGCATGTTCCAAGCGATTTTTGGCATCGTTGAATAATTCATCCGCTAATTGTTGATCCTCAACCTCATCTGCACTGCGGCGAATGGTCCCAGCTACCCCCGCTGTTGAAAAAGCGGCGGCCTTAACTTGGACTAGGCGTTCTGGCGTGGCGGAAACAAATAGCTCCCCGGCATGTTTTAACACAAAGTGATAACTATTTGGTTGTTGGGTATTTAAATCCTGTAATAATTGCGCTTCGTTAACCGTGGTTGTTAACTGCAATTGCCGTTGCCGACCAAGGACAACTTTTTGCTTGGTAACATCCGTTTGCATCGTCGTAATGGCATGCTCAATGCGTTCAACCCAGGTCGTATCATCATGCTGACTCGCAATTGCCGCTTGATTAGCATGCGTAATAGTCGGCCAACTTGCCATCGGCTGCCCCCAGGTTTTAGCTTGATTAACTTCATACACAACCGCTGGCGCGACAAAGTAACCGGCCATGATGCTCGTGGTCGTGACTTGTTTATCAAATGGTAATCCACCAAATACGGGTTGCTTTTGCTCACGCAACCACGCTTTAACTACACTGGCATCGCCACTATTTAACGCTGCTTCAACGCCAAAACCAAAATATACCTGCTGTTTATCCGCACTCGCAAAATAAACCGCATCATCGGCTTGGGCAAATTGTGCATATAGTTGTTGTTTTGTTGGAAAACTCATTACATCTCTTCTTTCTTTTCTACAAGGTTCTCATTCCTATATTATCCTTCATTTTTTAGTTTAATTCTAGTGATGTTAATAATCGTTAATGAAACCAATTTCGTATTACTCGTTTACACCAAATAAACAGTATTTTGTGAATTAAAAAGCATAATTTTAATAATTACAGCTAGTCGATCATCAACGCGGTTTCATAATAAAAATCGCCTTAAAAAATAAATTTATTTTCGCTAAAAAACCGATATATCAACTTTTACTCGTGGTATTGTGAAAAAATTATCAAAATATTGTTGCATTTTATTATCGAAGGATTATACTTACCTTGTAAGCAACAAAGCGTTAACATTTCAAACTTCGTTGCCTGTTTCACAAATAAATTAATTTGAAATAGGAGTCTTTATTATGACAAACGTAAATGGAAAAGTAGCATTTGTAACTGGTGGTGGTCAAGGAATCGGTGAAGCAATCAGTCGTCGTCTTGCAAATGACGGTTTTAAGGTTGCGGTTGCTGATTATAACTTAGAAACTGCTACTAAAGTCGCTGAAAGTATCCAAGCCGCTGGCCACGAAGCCATCGCGGTTAAAGTTGATGTTGCCGATCGTGATGCGGTCTTTGCCGCTGTCAAAGAAGCAAAAGAACAACTTGGTGGTTTTGATGTCATCGTTAACAACGCCGGCCTTGGCCCTCAAACCCCATTTGACACCATCGATTACGACACTTACCGTCGCGTATATGATGTTAATGTTGGTGGTACTTACTGGGGTATTCAAGCGGCTACCGAAGCCTTTAAAGAACTTGGCCATGGTGGTAAGATTATTAACGCTTCATCTCAAGCTGGTCAAGTTGGTAACCCTGGCCTTGGTGTCTACAGTGGTACTAAGTTTGCTATTCGCGGAATTACCCAAGTTGCGGCCCGTGATTTAGCACCATTGGGCATTACCGTTAATGCTTACTGCCCAGGGATTGTTAAGACACCAATGATGAATGACATTGCTCAAAAGACTGCTGATGAAGCCGGCAAACCATTCGAATGGGGCATGGAACAATTTGCCCAAAACATTACGTTGAAACGCTTATCAGAACCTGAAGATGTGGCTGCTTGTGTATCATACCTTGCTGGTCCTGACAGTGATTACATGACTGGTCAAGCCCTTCTTATCGATGGTGGAATGGTGTTTAACTAAACCCCTAACACATATTCATCACTGCCCCCCAAAATTAAATATTACGACTAAAAAACGTTAACGAGTTCGTTAACGTTTTTTAATTTTCACTAAAGAAAAATACCAGTAAATATATCAATGCTATACTAAGAAAAACTATTAAAAAGGACCAAAAATTAATGACTGCTTACTCATTTTTAACGCCATTTACTTTTAAGAATGGGGTTACCCTTTCAAATCGAATTGTGATGGCCCCAATGACTAACTCAGCAAGCTTCTTTGATGGCTCCGTCACTGATGATGAAATTGCCTACTACGCTGCTCGTAATACGGTTGGTTTACAAATTACTGCTGTTGCGAATGTCGATGCCACCGGTAAAGGTTTTGAAGGCGAACTTTCCGTGGCTGAAGACCGGTTCATTCCTGGTCTTACTAAATTAGCGAGTGCCATGAAAGCTAACGGTGCCAAAGCCATTTTACAAATTTTTAGTGCCGGCCGCATGACTAATTCAACCATTTTACGGGGCCTTGAACCCGTTAGTGCCAGTGCGATTCCAGCTGAAAATCCGCATGCCCAAACGCCCCATGCCCTAACAGAACCTGAAGTTACAGCTTTAATTGCGGCCTTTGGTGACGCAACGCGCCGGGCCATTAGTGCCGGTTTTGATGGCGTTGAAATTCACGGAGCCAATACGTACTTACTCCAACAATTCTTCTCACCGCACAGTAACCGCCGCACTGATCAATGGGGTGGTTCCGTTGAAGCGCGGATGCAACTCGGGCTTGCCGTGATTAAGAGTGTCTTGGCCGCCAAAGCCCAATACGGCGACGACCAATTCATTGTTGGTTACCGCATTTCACCCGAAGAACCTGAAACACCAGGGATTCGCTTAGATGATACGCTTAAATTTGTTGATGTTTTAGCGGAACAACCCTTAGATTATTTACACGTTTCAACCCGTAGTTTTGATCAATTACCTTTCCGTGAAGCCACTGATGTAACGACGCCAATTAACGCCCAAATCAAGGCCGTCCTCAACGACCGGTTACCATTAATTGTTGTTGGTGGGATTCAAAGCCCAGCTGACGTCCAAAATGCCTTAGCGGCGGGTGCTGATTTAACCGCCCTTGGTCGTGAACTTATTTACGATCCTCAATGGGTTCCCAAAATAATCGCAAACCAAGCTGACACCATTAACTACACCCTTGATCTTAATAACCTCGATGAATTAGTAATTCCGCGTGGATTTGCATATATTTTACAAACTGTCTTTAAGGGCATGATTGATTTTAAAGATTAACCAGCCCCGTATTTTAAGATGAGCTGTTCATTTTAAAAACGGACCTTAATTTAAAAAAAGTCGACCATTAAATGGTCGACTTTTTTAATGTGCAGTAACAAGCAAAACAATGACTGCGACTGAGATAATTAAACGAATTACATGATGTTGCCAGTGAAAAAAGGTTGTTAAGCCACGATATAATGCTAAGAGTTGATACGCAATAATTGCTGCAATTGCCACAATCGTAAATAGTTGCCAATTAGCGAAAAACGCACTAATTAACGTAATTAAACTAACCATAATATGGATAATATACAATTTATTTTCTTCTTTAATTAACACTTGAAAACCAGCAAATAACATTAACAATGCATATAAGCCAATTAAAATTCGTAACATTAACATGGCCATTTTATTCACCCGCCTTAACGAATTTAATATCCGGATCAAAGATTGATAAATCAAAGTTATCTTTGACATATTCTTCCGTTCCCATATCGCAAGCAACTTGATAATATTGCACTTTTCGCTTAAGTTTTTCAATATTTTGTTTTTGTTGTTCAATGCGTTCTTGGGCTAAAATTACTTGCCGTTCAAAAAATTCTAAGCGCCCCGCTAAAGTGGCATCCCCCTCTTGGGTCATCTCAACAAACTGGCGAATTTCTTCTAATTCTAATCCCGATTGCTTTAAACAAATAATTAATGACACAAAATCCAAATCATCTTCGGAAAAGGCCCGCCGACCAGCTGGATCACGTTTAACAAACGGCATTAAGCCTTGTTTATCGTAAAAACGAAGTGTAAATGGTGAGATATTAAATTTTTTTGATACTTCACTAATTGAGTATGTCATGTCTAACCTTCCCCTTTTTGGTTAATTAGTCGCCAGTGATTACCCGAAAATTCTTATATTTTTACTAACTTAAAAATAGTTTACCACTTATCTTGACTTAGATATATGTCTAAGTTGTACTATTAAGCTAGTGCTTAAAAATAAATAAATTACAGCACATAAACGAATAATAATGGAGGATTTAACAATGCGCGAATTTAAAATTGGTAACACAGATTTTAAAGCTTCAGCAGTTGCGCTTGGAATAATGCGGATGGAAGCTTTAAGCGCTGACGCCGCTGCCAAGACCTTAGAAACTGCCTTTGACGCCGGCATTAATTTTATTGATTCTGCTGACATCTACGGAAATGGTGCTTCAGAAAAGGTTTTCAAGGAAGCCTTGGCTAAGTCTAGCATCAATCGTGACCAATTATTCATTCAATCAAAAGGCGGAATTGTCTTAGATCAAGCCCGTAGTCACGGTAGCTTTGTCTTTGGTAAACGCTATGACTTCTCAAAACAACACATTCTTGACAGTGTCGATGGTATCTTAGAGCGCCTTGGCGTTGATTACCTTGACTCATTCTTACTCCACCGTCCTGATCCACTAATGGAACCAGCAGAAGTTGCCGAAGCCTTCGACAAACTTCAAGCGAGTGGTAAAGTTCGTCACTTTGGGGTTTCTAACTTCAATCCCCAACAAGTCGACTTAGTTCAAAATGCGATTAACCAAAAATTAATCATTAACCAACTTCAATTTAGTATCATGCACTCCGGGATGATTGACCGCGGCATGCACACTAACATGGCTGATGAACGTAGTATTTCACACGATGGTGGTATTCTTGAATACTCACGCCTTCACGATATGACCATCCAAGCGTGGTCACCATACCAATTTGGTTTCTTCGGTGGAACTTTCATTGATAACCCTGATTTTGCTGAACTTAATGAATACCTTGGTGAATTAGCTGATAAATATGGGGTTACTAAAAACGCCATTGCCACTGCTTGGATCATCCGGATTCCAGCCAACATCCAAGTTATCTTGGGCGCGATGACACCTGCCCACATTATTGAAAATGCTGCCGGGGCGGATATCGAGTTAACGAAACAAGAATGGTACAACATTTACTTCGCTGCTGGTAACGATTTACCATAAGCGCAATTTATTAAAATAACGAGGTAGAGAAATGTCTGAAGATTTTACAATTACATCAACCGTTACTTTAAACAACGGTGTTGAAATGGAACGCTTTGGTTTAGGAGTTTGGCAAGCTGAAAACGGTGAAGCGACACCAGCTGTTGCTGCGGCCATCAAAAACGGTTACCGTTTAATTGATACTGCCAAAGCATACGGTAACGAAGCCGACGTTCGCACCGGGATTGAACAAGGGATTGCTGAAGCCGGGATTTCACGTGAAGATTTATTCATCACCACTAAGCTTGCTAATCCTGATCACGGTTACGACTCAACTTTAGCTAACTTTGAAGGTAGCCTTGAACGCCTTGGTTTAGACTATGTTGACCTTTACTTAATTCACTGGCCCGTGACTGGTAAGTACAAGGATACTTGGAAGGCCATGGAAAAAATCTATGACCAAGGTTTAGCTAAAGCGATTGGAGTATGTAACTTTAACCAAGAAACGATGGAAGATTTGTTGACTGATGCTAACATCGTCCCAGCCGTTGACCAAATCGAATTGCACCCATTATTGCAACAACCTGATATGGTGCAATATGCTGACGATCACAACATCCACTTGGAAGCATGGTCACCCCTTGGTGGTGGTAAGGTTCTTAACAATCCTGTTATCGGCCAAATCGCTGCCAAATATGGTAAATCAGCCGCACAAATTTTAATTCGTTGGAGTCTTCAAATGGGCTTTACAGTTATTCCAAAGTCTGTCCACGAACAACGGATTATCGAAAATGCGCAAGTCTTTGATTTTGCTTTAAGTAAAGAAGACATGGACTTAATTGCCACTTTAGATGAACACTACCGTACAAGTTACTGGTTAACAAGCTTTGACTGGTACACTGGCGATGCTAAATAATTAGCCCACTACTTATATTTCTATTTCAATTCAATTCAAAAAACGGTCGCTCAGCTGAGCGACCGTTTTTATTTCTATACTAAGATAAATGGCTAATTAAAAAATTATTTAACGGCTAAAACATCAGCGGCTTGCGCAATGTTGTTAGCGTCCATGTATTCAATAATTTGGGCAATCGTGATGTATGGAATGTTTAATTTTTCAGCTAAAACAAATAAATCATCACGTTGAGCCATGTGACCATCTTCACCGAGGACTTCAATGATAATGGCAGCTGGTTGTGAACCGGCAAGTAATGCTAAGTCAACCCCAGCTTCAGTGTGACCAATCCGTTCGCGTAAACCTTGAGGCTTAGCAATCAATGGTTGGATATGACCTGGACGGTTAAAGTCAGTGGCTTGCGCATTCACATCAGCAATGTGGTTAATTGAGGCGGCCCGATCAAAGGCTGAAACTCCAGTCGTAACACCAGTGGCTTCAAAGTTACCGTCAACCGTAACTGTAAATGGTGTTTGGTGTGGGTCGGTACTGTTTTCAACCATGTCAGTCAAGTTCAACCGATTGGCGATTTCAGTATTAACTGGCACACACATCAAACCATTGGCTTCCTTTAACATTTGGTGAATAACGGCTGGGGTTGCTTCAGATGCCAAGGCAACCAAATCACCTTCGTTTTCACGATCCTCGTTATCTGAAAGGATTACAAAACCACCCTTTTTCAACTCTTCAAGTGCTGCTTCAACAGTGCTAAACTCTTTTTCCAATATCATACCCATCCATTCTCTTTAATTTATTATAGTTCGTTAACAAGACCAATTATATATCAATAAATTTTTTATTACAACTTTTTTATTCAATTTCTTAATTAAAATATGGTTATAACCTTTAAATGTTCGTGTTTAACTTTTATTTTTATATCTTATATTGTAACAAGTATCATTATAAATTTTAATCCATATTCCATCATAATTACCTTTTTTACAGTTGTCTAGTGGTTTCACCTTACATATTCAAGTAATAAAAAAGAGTGTGACCAACGACTTAGGCCACACTCCCTTAATACTACTTATTCTAATCATTCGCACTCTCTCAATACGAATAGTTATTAACTACAGTTGCCGACCTACATCCCAAGGTAGAATTTAGCAAAGATTGCCGCCATAATCGCTCCAGCAAATGGTGCGATTCCAGGCACGATAATTCCATATTGCCAATCACTAGCCGCTTTATCTTTAATTGGTAAGATTGCATGGGCAATCCGCGGTCCCATGTCACGTGCTAAGTTCATTGCAAATCCAGTTGGGCCACCAAGCCCCATCCCGATAGCCCAAACCAATAAACCAACAGCAATTGGTACCACGCCTGGCGTTTGGACACGTGAAATCGCTAAAATTGATGCCAAGAAGATAAAGGTTGCAAAAAATTCAACAAAAAAGTTACGAGGTAAATTACGTACGGCAGGTGATGTTGAAAAAATATTGCGAATTGTCACATTGTCAATATGCCCATATGAACTCTTAAATGAATCGGCATATAGCACATATACTAAACATGAACCAACAATCCCACCTAAAACTTGAACGAGCGCCGTTGGGAAGAATTGAAGCCACGTCATATTACCTAACAAAACTTGGACAAATGCCATTGCTGGATTTAACGTAACATTACCAAAGATAATCAATGAAATTGTAATTCCAAATGCCCAGGTTGTAATGGCAAACAAATGCCCCGAGCCCTGATATTTAGTATCGTTTAATACGACATCACAATGGACGCCGACCCCAAAAATAACCATTAATGCGGTGCCTAAAAACTCTGATAATAACTGATGTAACATCTTCCCTACCTACTTGATCAAGCGATCATAACCCTCTCTTGTCAAAAGTTATCCTTTGACCTAATTCATCATTAAATTTAAATATACTTTGCTCATTGATGAACATTATATAGAATAACACGCTTTTTAAATTTTGCAATCAGTTTTTATTAATTTTAGCACTATTGCTTAAAAAAGTTGTTAAAACGCTATTTAATCGGGTTATAATCACTAAAATAAATACTTTTTCTAATAGAAAATTAAGCAAAAACACTTAAGTTTGTTAAGTGATTAACTAAACTTATTTATTTCCCTTATTTAAGTTGTGATTTCAGGAAATAATTAATCCCCTTCATTTAGTTGATCGTAAAAGAGGTTCTAACATAACTCTTTTCGAGCACTAAATTGCTGCCAAAACGCGCTCCCAAAGTACGATATATTCAAATACAAAAATAAGTCCCCTGAAGAATTTTCTTCAAGGGACTTATTTAGTGTATTTCTCGATATCGCCCGACTTCTGTCGTAGCTCTTTTTACTTTATCTATCTAACGAATCACCCGACCAGCAAAGTTAGCCGGTGCCGCCATACCATCGATTTGAACCCCATGGGCTGGATCTAACGCATTGACATAATGCCCATCACCTAGTGCAATCGCAACATGATAGACATGCCCGCGTTGATTTTGCCAAAATAGTAAATCACCCGCCTGGGCGTGTTTAGTCGCAATATGGCGCGTTTGATCAGCTTGGGCTTGGGCTAAGTGTGGTAGTTGAACACCAAATTGTTGATACGCATAGCTAACTAATCCTGAACAGTCAAAAGCCCCTGGTTTAGCACTTCCCCAGACGTACGCGTTACCTAAAAATTGTTTGGCAAATTGCACCGCTTGTTGTTGTACTCCCGCCTTCCCAATTGATTCATCATTAGTGACGGCATTTGTCCTTGTAGGCGTGGCAATCGCTTCTGCTTGACTGCTATTAGCCAGCATTAACTTTTGGCCAATTAAAATTAAGTTTGGATCTTGCAAATGGTTGCTCTGAACAATTGCATCAATTGACGTATGATACTGCAATGCCAATTCTGAAACGGTATCTCCAGCCTTCACTGTTAACTGCGGCGGATTTTGCGGCGCCATCATTTGCTTAAACCGACTTGGTAAATCATCTATTACTGCTTTTTTTGGTGCTAATCGCCCCGCGGTTGCTTGTACTAACGATTGGCCATACCCATTTATTTCCATTTTGATGCTCTCCATTGCAGATCTATTATTTCGTTAATTAGTCTATATATATGATATCGGTCTTTTTAGCGATAGTTTAAGTATTTACCTAATATTAACTTTAATATCCCTAAAAAATAAGTTACTATCCTTATGAATTTGCTCACCTATCATATTAATCGTATTTTATTCAAAAAATATCCAATTATACCCCTGGGTGTATCTTTATTTTTTCTCATTTTTATTGTATTATTTCCCGAGAGTCAAACAAAAAGCATTAGTTTAATGTTATATATTTTAGTTGTTTTTCTCATTTTAACATTAAACAAAAAAAGATTGGTCGCATATTTACGACCAATCTTTTTTTGTTCTCTTTATTCGATATCGTGTTTAACTTCTGAAATGAAGTATAAACTTACGATGGCAAAACATAAAGCTGGGAATAAGAATGATAATTGTAATGATCCAAGTGAATCTGAGATAACCCCTTGGATAGCTGGAATAACCGCGCCCCCAACAATTGCCATAACCAATACTGCCCCGGCCGTTTCCGTGTGTTTCTTTTCAGTAACTGTATCCAAGGTGTGCGCGTAAATCGTTGGCCATTGTGGACCAAAGAAGAAGCTAGCTACTACGGCTGAGTAAATAGCGATATTACCAGATGCCAAGCTCGCTGTTACTAAAGCAATCGTGCCCAATACTGAGTAAACTGCTAATACTTTCGTTGGTTTAATCTTTGTAAAGAGTGAAGTTGCAATCACTTTACCTAAGAAGAAGACAATATATGAGTAAATTAAGTAGTTTGAAGCTTGTGCATCACTAATTGAGTGGTTTAAATCAAGAACTAACCGAATCGTAAATGACCAAACCGCCGTTTGCATTCCAACGTAAACGAATTGCGCCATAATACCTTTTTTGAATAAATGATTGTGAGCAAGGTATGCAAGTGTTTCACTTAATTTAGCCTTTACTTGGCCAGCCACAGCGGCAGGTTTTGTGTTCGGCATTGGTGTTAATGCCAAAAGAATTAACATTGCAATTAATACGAATAAAATGTATTTGTATGGTTGCAAAGTTAATTGCAACATTTTTTCACCATAAGCCAGCCGGGCGGCCCCATGTAAGCTTGCCATTTTTTCTGATAAATTACCAACTTGACCAAAAATCAAATATTTACCAAGTAAGATCCCGGTAATACTACCAATTGGGTTTAAAATTTGTGAAATGTTTAAGCGTAAATTAGCATGTTTTTTAGGTCCAAGTAATGAACTGTACGTATCACATGCGGTTTCTAAGAATGACAATCCAATCGCAATGGCAAAGATGGCAACTAAGAACATTGAATACGTCGCCACCCGTGAAGCTGGGAAGAACAAGCCGGCTCCTAAAATGTAAGCGACCAAACCAGTTAAAATAGCTGTTTTATAAGTTGTCTTTTTAATAACGATACTTGCGGGAATCGCAACTAGGAAATATCCACCATAGAAAGCTGATTGCACAAAAGCGGTTGCTGCGTCATTAAGTTGAAATACAGTCTTAAATTGAGTAATTAAAATATCATTCAGACTAGCTGCTGTTCCCCAAAGCGGAAACATCATCGAAACAATAATAAATTGTAAAATTGGCGTTTTACTTAAATAACCATCTGCTAAAACACCAAAATCACGGCGGTGCTTTGTTTTTGTACCTACTGCATTAATCATATCAGGCTCCTAGTTCATTTAATTATTTATTGGTTCATGCTTGAAAATATTGTAAGCGTTTTCATAGACATATGTTAGCATTATTTTTCCATTAATAAAACCATAAAACAACTATTTTATTATTTAAATATTAAATAATAAACCAAAAAGCCGACATTATCGTTATCTATGCCTTTTTATTTATATTAAAATAATTATTTTTAAATAATTTATTGACGTTCTTTTCCCATCGTTATATAATAATCACATAGAAATTTAATAAATCTTTGTCCAGTGGCACAATGGTACTGCGTTCGACTGTTAATCGAAAGAGTGTTGGTTCGATTCCAACCTGGACAGTAGTATGCGCTACAGACACAAAAAAGATGGGTGAAATTTTATTTCACCCATCTTTTTTGTTATTTAAAACTAATTTTTAACGCCTTACCAGCTAAATTAGTAAAGTTTAGTAAGTATTCCCCCGTTTGTGAATCATACGTAATTCCTTGACTCATTTTTAATTTAGCGGCCATTTTTTCAGGTAATTTAACCGCCACTTGCGTTGCACTCTGGGTTGGATCACTAAAAGTATATGTTGTGACACCCGCGTGTTTGGTTCGTAATAGTGCTAAGCCGTGATTGGTTTTAATTCCGGCTAATTCACCACCCGTGGGTTCCCAGAAATTAATGCCTAGATATGCATCATTAGTGGTTTTAACCGCTTGAATTTGTGCATTATTTGCTAAAATTTTAATCGGATTTTGTTGGGCCAATTTTTGCATCTTAGCCATTGATGCGTCTGGAACGAGGATATACGCATATTTACGATTTACCGGATTTTTGCCATGCTTAATAATCAATTTTTCATATTTCCCAGTGTAGGTTTTATGATTAGTAAACTTCTTATTAATATCGGCATAACGTCCTTTACGAATTTGTTGACTTGCTTCAATCGTGGTGTTTTCTGGGAAATAATATCCAATTGATTGTTGGGGTTTTGGCGCCTTGAGCATCAACCATTTAGTATCCTTAGCCGTACTTATCGGCTTGATTACCCCATGATCTGACAATAATTGATATTGTTTTTCATTACTCAACAACCGATCTTCGACCACCGTTTCAATCCCCGTATTACTAGTGCCGGTAATGCCCGCTCCTAAGGCTACGACTTGATTATCGACCATAAACCATGATTTTTTCGCCTGTAAATTCATCGGTACGGTTTGTTTGCCTAAATGCAAGCCTTGTTGATCTAGGGCCATACTAATTACGGCGTTATTACCATTGGTGACCCCACCAGCCCACGTATTTTGGGGCGTCGGTGCGACAAAACTATTCCCAACATTCGGTAAGGGCGTCGTATCAACCGTGGTCCCAGGTAAGCGATACGGATCAATTGTTGGCCAGTAACTTTCACCATATTGAATCCCGTCACCATTGTAAAGATATAGTTGGCCATCACCCATATGCCAACCATGTTTATTTTCACCATTACCGGCTTCAAAACTTGCCACGCGTTGGGAAGATAAACTAATTCCTAAACTAAATTTCTGACTTTGTTGCACAAAGCGCCCCATCGCCGTATATAGTTTCGTTCCTCTAAATGGGGCTTTAGTTGCTTCAATTTGGTGATTATTTTCCACCGCACTCAATAACCGTAAATCGTTATAATCACGGACACTAGCCCAGAAATATTTAGGATCTTTATTAACCCAATATTTCACAGCTGCTTGTAATTTAGTCTGTTGGGCTTTTGGTGCGGCATCGGCCACTAATAATAAGTTTGCCATGGTTGCAGGTTGCCAACCTTGGCCACCAGTTCCGGCTGGTGCCCGGGTTGCTCCTCGCCCTTCCACCATCGCCATCGTATTTTTTTGGTAAAGTAACGGAATAAATGCTTTAATGACTTCATTACTAAATTTTTCAGCAGACGCAGTTGGTAGTGCAAATGGGGTATTTTTAACCACTGCAAGGACGCGACTAGCTTGGCCAATCAGTGCATTTCCATATTCACCCGTATAGGCGACATCCGTGTGTTGAATAAAGGAACCATCACGATAAAAGCCATCACCTGCTTTAACTGGATTAAAGACCGCAACCACATTTTGCGTTGCGGTTGCAATCATTTTAGGATTTTGTTGTAAGATGCCTAACCCCAATACCGTACTGGCTAAATCAACGCGATTGGCGGCTGTGGCGTTAAAAGCTTGTTTAAAAATTACGGGGAAATTTTTATCTTGCGGCCGTAATTTCAATTGTTGCTCGGCATTAGGGACATACGTTTGAATAATTTTTAGATATTTTTGTTGATCAGTTTTGGGTAATTTATTACCCAAAATCATCAAAATATTAATAAAACTTTGGGGTGTCCCGATTTGCCAATCAAACCAGTTACCAGAGTAATGTTTACCATCATAACGGGTTGCCTCGGTCATAAATACCAAGCCCGCTGCAATTGTTTTTAATACTTTAGCATCATGGTATTGTTGAGTACCCATCGTGCCATATGCTAACGCCAACGTTTGTAAATTATTAAATTGATGCGTCATATTTGCCGAACCAACTTTACCGCCCCGTGCTTTCCAAAGGGTTGCTTGCCCCTTTAAATGAATGGTCTTCAATAGTTCTGTCGCTTGCTTATTAAGCTTGGCAACATACGCTTTGGACTGTGCATTATCAGGTAATTTATCGGCTGGTATTAATTGATTTTGCCAATTTGTTTGTAACACTTGATATTTATTAGTCGCTGGTTGTTGCATCGGCGTATTTGAATGCATGTGTTGGTAACCAACCACCCCACCACCTGCCGCCAATAAAACGACAACGGCTCCGGTAATATAAGCCTTACGATGTGATTGCTTTTTTTGATTGCGGAATTGCATCTTGGAATCCTCTTAAATTTTTATACAAAAAAACGGTAATTATCCCGATTGATAACTACCGCTTCATTGTACCGTGTTACCGTTAAATTTATTCTGTACCAAAATAAATTTAATCGATTTCAGGGTAATTTAAAATTTAGTAATCTCAGCCTACCAACTAGCTTTTTGCACGCCAGGAATCTGACCCTTATGGGCTAATTGGCGGAAATTAAGCCGTGACATGCCGAATTTACGCATATAACCATGCGGACGGCCATCTAACTGATCACGGTTATGAAGGCGTACCGCGCTTGAATTACGGGGTAATTTTGATAACCCAATATAATCCCCGGCGGCTTTTAATTCCGCCCGTTTAGCAGCATATTGCTCAACTAAGGCTGCTTGTTTAGCTGCCTTTGCAATTTTTGATTTTTTTGCCATAATACTCCTTACTTAACTTCAATAAATAATGCTTTACGTTGTAATTTGGGTGAATATTTCATCAATGATAATCGATCAGGGGTGTTACGAACATTTTTACTCGTTAAGTAAATTCGCTCATTCGTTTCGGTATTTTCTAAGATGATATTTTTACGCATATACTCGCTCTTTTCTAAATAGTAATAATTACCATTTATACTATAATGATTTTGTTAAAATTTGTCAAGTTTTTGGTGCTATTCTATATTATTGTATCCTATGCTTAATTAATTAGTATTTACCCAATATATTTATCGAATTCCTTTTACTATTTTACATAACTTAAATTTAACTGCCATCAAAAAGCTGTTATGCTTAGTTTAAATCATTATTTTTTATTAGGAGATTAATATGTCAACGACAAAAACTACAACCCTCGGGGCCATTTTTTTAGCAATTTTTATCGTACTGGTAATCCTTTTTCTTAGTATCCCACAAGCATTAACAAATTTTGATTTAGCCATCATGCACCATGTCCGTGGGGCTTATCCATTTGGCAAGCACTTTTTAAAACATCTCGATAAAATTGGTAACGGTCACCTTTATAACTGGCTTGTCATCATTGCTGCCATCATCTTAGTTATTATCAAACGTTATGCCGAAGCGATTTGGGTTTTTGTGAGCTCAATGCTTTTAAGCTTAGGTGCCGTTGATATTTTGAAAAATTACTTCCAACGCCCTCGGCCAAAGATTCACCACAAAGGCTTTAGTTTCCCTAGTGGTCACGCAACTAGTAGTATGATTTTCTATGGTATCTTGGCAATCATCGTTTTTTACATCATCAAAAATCAAGCTGTTCGTTTTACCGTCCAAGTTGTTTTAATTGCTTTAATTGCCGTGATTGGTTTATCACGAGTTTACCTTGGTGTGCACTACCCAAGTGATATTTTAGCTGGTTACTCATTGAGTTTAGCTTGGATCTTATTTACCTTCCCGCTCTTCAAAAAACTACAAAAATTCTTTAATGAACCCATTTAATAAAAAGTAACTATTATTTGAAAATAAAAAAGCTACCTGAATTTAAAAATTCAGGTAGCTTTTTTGTTTTTATACCGTATTTAAACACCTTTGATTACACCCTTTTTATTACCAAAGGCCAATCAATTTCATCCAAAGTGAGCCAATCCCGACCCAAATGATGATGTAAAGAATTCCTAAAATAAAGTTCAAGCGCCACCAATCACCTTGTTTAACGTAGCCTGAACCAAATAAAATTGGTGCAGGTCCTGATGAATAGTGAGTTGTTGAAGCAAGCAAGTTACCGAAGAATCCAAGCATTAAAGCGGCTAACATTGCTGGGACATGGGCAGCTAAGGCAACCGCTAAGAAAGCGGCATACATCGCTGAAATGTGGGCTGTTGCTGAAGCAAAGAAGTAGTGGCTGTAAAAGTAGGCAACAACTAAAATAATTAACACCACAAACCAATTTAAACCATGTAAACTACTACCAATAATGTGTGATAACCATGGAATAAAGCCTAAAACATTGAGTTCACCGGCCATCATAACTAAAACTGAGAACCAGAATAAAGTGTTCCAAGCACCAGTTTCTTTTAAGATATCATTCCATGAAAGCACCCCGGCAACTAATAAGAACGCAATCACAATAAACCCAGTTGTTGTCGCATCAATCCCAGTCATCGCACCAGTAATCCAAAGAACCAATGCGGCTACGAAACCAATGATCATCATCGTTTCGGCCTTAGTAATCTTACCCATTGCGGCTAATTCACCGGTGGCCCAATTTTTAGCATCTGGCGTTGCTTTTTGTTCTGGTGGATAAAGTTTGTAAATCACAAAGGGAATCACAATCAATGAAATAATTCCGGGAACCAACGCGGCTAAGAACCAGTTCATCCACGTAATGGTAACCCCTTGCTTACCCGCAAAGGCTTGGACAATTGGATTCCCAGCCATGGCAGTTAAGAACATCGCTGCCGTAATCATATTGGCATGAAATTCAGTAAAAATTAAAAATGAACCAATCTTGCGTTCAGTTCCATCAGCTGGATCTGATTTGAAAGTTTGCGCTAATGACTTGATGATCGGATACATCACCCCACCAGCCCGTGCGGTATTTGAAGGTGTTCCTGGGGCGACAATCAAATCAACCGCTGATAATGCGTATGATAAACCTAATGTTTTCTTCCCAAAGGCCCGCACAAAGATTAACGCAATCCGGCGACCTAAACCAGTTTTAATAAACCCGCGTGAGATGAAAAAGGCCATCACAATCAACCAGATTGAACTGTTCCCAAAGCCAACAATCGCCTTTTCAACTGGTACCGTACCAGTTAACACCGTGGCGACAAAACCGAGTAACGCAATCCCACCTAATGGTAAGGGCTTCGTAACCAAACCAATAATGGTGGCGACAAAAATTGCAAACATATGCCATGCCACGATACTCAATGTATATGGGCGAAAGGGCGCGGCAAACCAAATAATCAAACCAACAATGACTGGCGCAATGAATTTACGATAGTCAATTTTTTCTAATGAACTCATCCCAATTTTCCTCTAATTAAGTATTTTTACTTACAAACCTAGAACAAATTTTGCTGCTTGTTTCCCTGCTTGGCGACCAAAGACCACTGTTTCGGCAATTGAGTTCCCACCAATCCGGTTGTTACCGTGTAAACCACCGGTTACTTCACCAGCGGCATACAAACCGCTAATGGCATCTCCGTTGGCTGTTACAACTTCGGTTAACGGATTAATTTTGACCCCACCCATTGTGTAGTGAATGGCTGGTTTAATGTGAATAGCATAGTAAGGGGCCTTTAAAATTCCGCGTTCCATGGCGGTGCTACGGCCAAATTCGGTATCGGCACCGGCCGCTTGGAAAGTATTCCATTGCGCCACGGTTGCTTCCAAGTTATCAGCGTCTAAGTGGGCTTTGTCAGCCAACTCAGCCAAAGTCGCGCCTTCCATTACCAAACCAATGGCATGATAGAAATCAATTGCCGTAAAGGCTTCGCGAATTCCTTGATCTAAAATTAACGTTGCCCCATCTTCGTGTAAATCATTAATCGCAGCGGTCGCTTTATCACGGGTGGTCATTTCATTAACGAAACGTTGGCCAGCCCGGTTAACTAAAATCGCCCCTTCACCACGTACCCCTTCACCGATTAAATAAACGTGATCAGTATCTTGTTGAGCGGTTGGGTGAATTTGAATCTTATTCATATCCACTAACGTCCCACCAACTTCCGTTACCAATTTCATCCCATCCCCAGTGGCACCAGGGTGGTTAGTTGTCTTTAAATCAAGTAATTCAGGGGCATATTCGGCTAACATTTCACGGTTTTGCGCAAATCCACCCGAAGCAATTAAGACCGCCTTGGCTTGAATTGTTTTTTCACCAAGCTTGGCGTTTTTAATTGTTAAACCAGTAATTTGATTACCCGTTTTTTCTAACCGCGTTACTTCAGTACCATCAAATAACGGAATTTGTTTGAAGGCTAATTGCTTTTGTAACCCTTTAACTAAATACCCACCCACGGCTGATTTATCACCGGGACGGTGGGCCCGTTTTTGGCTCATGCCCCCAGTAGCGGTAATATCCGTGAGGTTAATGTTGTGGTTGTATAACCAATCAATAGCTGATTCCGTATGCGTGACAAAATATTCTAAAAGGTCTTTATCGTTGGTCCCGCCACCACCTTTTAAAGTGTCTTCATAAAATGAAGCTTGGGAATCGACAATTTTATTATTTAATTGGACAAAAGTTTCAACCGCATTCATCCCAGAAGAAGCCCGGTTTGAATTACCACCTAAGACTTCTAATTTTTCAAGAATTGCGACATCCAAACCAAGTTCTTGGGCTTGAATTGCGGCCGTCATCCCCGCAGCTCCAGAGCCAATCACCACAAAGTCATAGGCATCTTTTAAATCAGCGATATCGGCTTTGGGAAAAATAAATTTAGCCATTTTTTTACTCCTTGTGTGAACGTTCAAGGTTCGTCATCGCCATGAAGTCCATCCATTCATCATATTGTGCTTCAGTTAAGGCGCCAGATGCTAATGCCGCAACTTTTAAAGTTGTGCCATTTTTATCAGCGGCTTGGGCAATTTCAGCGGCAGCATGGTACCCAATGTGGGGTGATAATGCGGTCACGGTCATCAATGAGTTATCTAATAATTCACGCATCCGGGTTGGGTTAACTTCAAGCCCGTGAATCATGCGATCAGCAAAGCCCGTCATTGTACCAGCCAATAATTCAGCTGATTCTAAGAATGCATCAATCATCACTGGTTTGAAGACGTTTAATTCAAAGTTACCTTGGCTTGAGGCCATCGTAATCGTTGTGTCATTACCAAACACCCGGACAGCGGCCATCGTTAAGGCTTCCACTTGCGTTGGGTTAACTTTACCAGGCATGATTGATGACCCAGGTTCGTTAGCTGGAATTTTTAATTCACCATACCCACCCCGTGGACCAGAAGCTAAGAAACGAATATCATTCCCAATCTTCATTAAATCAGCAGCTAAGGCTTTAAAGGCACCGTGAACTGTGTTAACTGCTGTGTGGTTAGCAAGGCCGTAGAATTTGTTGCTTTCGCCAGTAAATGGGAAGCCATAGACTTCTGAAACGGTGGCGGCAATCGCAGCCCCTAATTCAGTATTGGCATTTAACCCCGTACCGACTGCGGTCCCACCCATGGCTAATTCGTACAATTGCGGCCGTAAAATTTCTAAGTTAGCTTGGTTGTGCTTCAAGGCTGAAATGTACCCCGATAATTCTTGGCCAAATGTCAATGGCGTTGCATCTTGTAAGTGCGTCCGCCCAACTTTAATCACATCCCAGAAAGCGTCTTGTTTGAGGCGTAATTCAGCAATCAAATGGGCTAAAGCTGCTTCAACATCGGCAACTGCCGCGACTGCTACAATGTGCATCGCTGTTGGGAAAATATCATTTGATGATTGTCCCATATTAACGTGGTCATTTGGTAATACTTCAATCCCGGTTTGGCTAGCCAAGTGGGCCACAACTTCATTCGTGTTCATGTTAGTTTGGGTCCCAGAACCAGTTTGGTAAACTGACAATGGGAAGTCCTTACGCAATTCAACATCATCTAATTTAAGTAACGCTTCAATCGTTGTAATAATCGCATCGGCGCGGGCCGCATCTAATGAACCATTGGCTTTGTTAGCTAAAGCAGCCGCGCGTTTGATATTGAGTAATGCGCGAATAATTGCTAGTGGCATCCGCGCGCCAGTTGGAAAGTTTTCAAGTGAACGTTGAGTTTGGGCCATCCAAGCGGCTTCAACCGGAACTTTTACTTCACCAATTGCATCTGCTTCAATTCGAAATTCTTGGGTCATAACTTATTCTCCTTATTTATCGTCGAAGTTAATTTCATTAATAACTTCAATCATTTTTTGTTTTAGACAATTTGCAAAAGCGGATAACTGGTGATCTCGCTTTTGGATTAAATAAATATAGAAATCAAGTGGTTCATCAAGGGGCACCGTTACTAGATCACTACGCTCGCGGACCGCTAATTCAACCATAATCCCAATGCCATTGCCAGCAGCAATTAAGCCTTGTTCGGTCATAATTTCGTTGGTAATATATGTGCTGCGTAATTCATCAATCATATTATGTGCGATTAATTGTTCCACCAAAACCCGATGTTGCATAAAGCCTTCACCGACTGAGATAAAGCGTTCACCACGTAAATCAGCAAAAGTTAACCTTGGCTGGTCTGCTAATCGATGCTCAGGTGGTAAAACAACGACATATTGGCTCTTAGTTATATAGTGACTATCATAATTTTGATCATGTTCGGGCGTTAAGCTACCGACAAATACCATATCAACCTTATCATTATCAAGTAGCTCATACATATTACTTGAACCACTTTCTACCATATGAAAGGCGTCAATTTCTTGGGCATTTAATTGCCGCATGATTTTTGGAAAGATGGTCGCCCCAATAATTGGTGGCACGCCGATACCGACTTTATGTTGATTGGTAATATCGCTTTTAATAATCTCGGTTTCTCGTAAAATATTTTTACTATGCTGAAATAATGTGGTACCCGCCGTCGTTAACTTAATTGACCGCGTACCGCGTTGTCGAATAATTAATTGTTCGCCTAATTCTTTTTCTAAGCGTTGCAAAGCATTCGTAATTGAAGGTTGTGATACAAATTTTTTGCGTGATGCGCCGGTAAAAGTACCCTCCTCGGCCAGCGCCACAAAATAATCTAAGTCATTAAGTAACATAAATCACTACCTCTACTAATTAATTTTTTCACAAAGTATAACATATTTTAAACCTTGATTATATAATAGCTTATGGAATGTTAATTTTTAATAATTATTTGTCAGCTTTACCCGCGTTAAAGACGGTTTTAACACCCCGGAAACCTTGAATCCGGCTAATATCACCGGTAAACCGTAATGTTCCTAAGAAAGTCCCATCAATATCGCGCACGGCGTAAAAATTATTGTAGATGGTCTGATTATTTTTAGGGAACCATTGTTCAAAATGATCCGCAGCTCCTTGATGCAAATCAGCTAACATACTACTTACCGCTACTTGGTCAGTCTTTGGAAATAAACTGACAAACGATGCCCCTAATTCTGAAGTTGCATACCGTTCGATGCGGTGTTCATTATCAGAATAATACGCCAAGCGGTCATCAGCATCGGCAAACGTAATTTCAAATGGTAAACTATTTAAAATTTGGCGTAAACCGGTTAATGCCAAGTGCCCTGTGGGTAAGTTGATTATTCCTTGATTATCAACAAACGTTTTTTCATTTTCTACTTCAATTTGATCTACCATAATCTATGCTTCCTTAATATAAAATGTGGGCTGAATGATTTTAAAATCAGCTGGATTAATGTTTACTAAGCGAATCGAGCGGTCGCGATAAATAAATATCGCTCCAAAGGGATAGTCATCAGCTTCGATGGGCCCATCATTGAAAAATAACCGCGTCGTTTCAACTTCACCATCAATTGATTTTGGTGATAAAACGGTCACACTTGCAAGTTCGTTATCATGCGGATAACCGGTTTCCGGATCAATGATGTGGTGATACGTTTGGCCATTTGCCACTAGATGCCGTTCAGCCACGCCGCTCGTCACAATCGACATTGCCGGCGTGGTAAGTAATGCAATGGCTTCACCGTGACGGACAAGCGGATCGCGCACGCCAATTGTCCAGCGACCATCATCGTTGTGGGGGGCCGCATTTAGTAATACAATGTTGCCACCAAAATTAATGATGCCCGCCATTTGGCCTTGGGCTTGCCAATAATCTTTGACCCGATCAGCAATGTAGCCTTTCGCAATGGCCCCTAAATCTAGGGCCATCCCCGCTACTGGCAAGTAAACGGTTAGGGCATCATCGTCTAAAATAATGCCATCACTAACAATTTTTTGCCGAGCTTGCGTAATTGCGGCATCACTTGGTACTTGGGCGTCGGCAAAGCCAATATGCCATAAATTTACTAAGGGCCCAATCGCGGCATTAAAGCCAAAATGTTGCTGACTTTCATAAACCGCTCGTTTAATTAATTGATACACAATTGGTGGCACGGCCACTGGATGATCCCCTGCCGCCTGATTAACTGACATGACCGCTGATTGGGCGCGATTAACCGTTAATAAATCTTCATAATGATTAACCAATGCAATTGTGGCATCAAGTTCATTAACTTGCTGGGTCCCAAACAAAGTTAATTGATTAGTAGTTCCCATTGCATGCCAGGTTTTTTCAATTTTAATCAAAACATTGATGCACCGGTTGTGGCATCGGCTTCGACTGGGGCGGCAGTGGCTGGTGTAATCGTACCAACAACCGGCGCGGCCACCTTATCTGTCAACATCGTCTTTTCAACCCACCAACCATCACCTTTTTCAATAATTGCCGCATTGGCAGCGGGTTGAATAATCGTGGGGATGGTATCTTCATCAAGTGGTGAACCTGGCATGACACTATCTAATGAAGCATACCCTAAGTTAACAGTGGCGACATTGGTATCACTAGTTGGCGCGGGTTTAGTGCGATCAACCCCTTCACCACACATCGGTTGCAATAAGCTTGCAAACCGGATGAAGTGTTGCATGATGGTTTCCAAAAAGCCAATCGTGTTCGCATCAGTTAATTCTTCCGTCGTCATATCAATGATTTGGGCGGCGGGCCCAACTAAAAATTGGTTACCTGGTAGCACTAAGGCATCTAAGCCTGGTGCATCCATAATTTGCCGTAAATGTTCTTGGGCGTTATTGGTTCCTTGGCGGCCTAATGATGCCCCAACTAGCATTACTGGTTTGTTGGTAAAAGGATGCAACGTGCCATAACTCATCCATTCAATAAATGACTTTAAGGCGGCAGTAATTGAGTGATCATATTCAGGGGTTGAAATAATAACTCCATCTGATGCTTGAATTGATCGCGCAATTTCACCAATGCGCAATGGCGCTTCATCATCTTCGTTAAATAATGGTAAATCGGCGATTTCAATAATCTCGATATTAACCTGGTCCTTAAAATGTTTTTTCATGAACCAAAGTAACTTACGGTTGTAAGATTTACGCGCATTGGTTCCGACAATCGCGACAAAATTCATTCACTTATCCTCAAAATCTTAATTCGTTTGTTTTTTCACATGCTCAAGCTATGCCTTTATTAAACCGTATCCCACTAGTTATGTCAAAGTTTGTAAAACGCTTCACAAGTTATAAACGTTGATTTATAGGGTTTTCAACGTCCTATATATCTTGTATAAATTCAAATATAAGGCAGACTAATAATTTAATTTCATACTGTAAAAATATTTTTAAAATAGATATAGTGAATTAAAGCACAAAAAATAACCAGCGAAACTAAACTTTCGCTGGTTATTTTACCGTTTTCACTTAACACGATAGTAAGCTGAGGTTGCATAGCCCCCTTGGCCACCACCGACAATTAAGCGATCTTTGCTGACATCAGAATTATCTTCTGGTGCAATTTTAATGCCCGCCGGCGCAATCGCTAATGGTTCAAAAGCACTCCCGGGACCACTTGAAAAATTACCAATCCCGCCTTCTAGCCAACCATTTGTAATATCGCCATTCGTAATGACTTCAGCATTGCCATCCGAATCTTTTGGCCCATCAGTGGTTGCACCCATGAAACCTGAATAATGTGAACTAGTAGGTTTAATGGTAATTTGATTCGTCACAGTAATTTCTTTGCCATCGGTTGGATTTTTCCATGTTCCCACTAAACTACTGAAATTATTTGAATGGATTGCTTCGATATTTAATTTAGTGTCCGTATTCACTGGCAGCTTGTTGCTTGTTTGTGCATAAATACTAGAAAAGCTTGGCCCACTACTCCATACTTGGATTAAATTTTGACTTGTTCCAATTGATTTACCATCAATTTTGACGCCACTATCAACTCCACGGGGGATGAATGTGATTGTATGATTGACACTCACGGCACCTTGGTTTGAAAATGATGCATCGAGCATTTTACCATCTACTTTATAGGCTACTGGTTGTGTCGCTGAATCAGCCGCAATCGTTGCGCCTTGTAAAACAAAACTACCATCCGAAATTGTATTTTGATTTACAAAAAGCTGCTCACTACCATTTTCACGTTGATAAGCTTGTTGGCCATTACCGTCTTCGCGATTAACCGAAGTAGCAATTAATTGCCATTGCCCTTGTAAGCTACTAAAGTTACCTTGTTGAATTTGAGCCAAATTAAGGCCTGGTATTGCTGTGCTCTTTGGTTGTTGCGTATTTTTTTTACTACTTACTTGATGACTTGCACTTTTTTTAGGTGCTTGGCTACTAGCGGTACTGCTAGTTTTACTACTAGTGCTACTACTTTGGCTTGATGTGCTAGCACTATCGGCATGTTTTTGTGCGCCACATGCACTTAAACTCAAAACCCCGATTGTTACTAAACCGATTCCGAGCAGCTTGGTTATCTTTTGTCCCATTGGCTATCTCCTATAATTTTATTAATTATTCTATTCTATCATTCTAATAATAAAACTCAATCAATCCGTTTAAAAAAATTTAATAATCGGGCAGCTTAAATTAAATTCTATTACGAAATTTATCCTTTTCACCCGCCCGCTGACGTATACTAATTATCAAAAAGGAGCTTAATCATGGAATTTAAAACTGCTAATTTAACCCTCAATTACGAAATCATCGGCACCGGCACACCGTTTTTAATGCTCCATGGCTTGGGCTGTGATATGCACTTAATGCAAGGCTGCATGGAACCAGCCCTAGCGACTACCAAGCAATTTCAGCGTATTTATGTCGATTTACCTGGAATGGGCCACTCAAATGCCCCGTTAGCATTTGCTAGTAGTGATGCGATTTTAGCTGCCTTAATCACCTTTGCCACTACCATTATTACCGAACCATTTCTCGTTGCTGGGGAATCATTTGGCGGCTATTTAGCGCTTGGTTTGGCTGCTAAGTTACCAACTAAAGTCATCAAAGCTTTACTAATTTGTCCAATGGTTGAACCTGATCACGATACCCGCGATGTCCCAACTGCATTAACCTACCAAGAAGTTGATGAACCATTTATGGCGACCATTGATCCAGAAGTGCGCGAAACCTTTTTGAGTTTTATTACTGTAGCTAATGAAAATACTTTTAACCGCTTTGAAAATGAAATCATGGTTGGTTTACGCCAAGGTAATCGTGCTTTCTTAGATCAACTTGCTACGGCATATGCCTATTCATTCGATCTATTTACAACATTAACGACTAATTCCGTTCATCCAGATATTTTATTTTTACTCGGCCGCCAAGATCAAGTCGTGGGCTACAAAGATGCGTATCGCTTAAGTCATTTGGTACCCCGGGTGTCATATTTTATTTTTGATAAAGCCAGTCATAGCTTACAAATTGAACAGCCAACATTATTTAATAGTGTCGTTACTGGTTGGTTAGCTTAACAAAAAACGGGAGTGTGACATAACTCTTTTCTGGTGGTAATTTGCTGCCAAAACGCGCTCCAGAAGTCCGATATATTCGAAATATACACAAAAAAGCCAAGAAAAATGAATTTTCTCGGCTTTTTTGCTAGTATTTCTCGATATCGCCCGACTTCTGTCACAGCTCCTTTTTATTTATGATTATTTCTTAATGTAATGGAGAACATATCCTTAATCATTAAGTTCATTACCAAATCCATCAAGGTGCCACTTTGAACCACGATTTGAAATTAAAATTAAAATTCCTTCGATAAAGACCCAAATATCAACAATAACAATAATCAAGTAACCAATAATGAAAATTGCTGTCAGCCAACCAAAAATTGTTAAAATAAGTTGGGTAAGTCCACGTGCGGTCTTACCTAAATAAAAATTGTGAATTCCTAAACTGCCTAAGAAAATACCTAATAAACCCGCCACGATTTTTGACTTATTACTCCGTACCCCAGTTGGATTTGAGTTTGCGGTTACATCTTGAACATAATTGTTTAAAACATTATTATCTGATTGTTTTAGCAATTCCGCTTTTTTAACATCAAACTCTTCTTGCGTTAGTACACCACTATCTAACAAATCTTTATATTTTTTTAAATCATCTACAACGGCCATCAATAATCCTCTTTTCTATATTAAAAGTTATTCTATCATTAATTTTATTATATAGCAAAAAACGCCTTGAGCATATTTAACTCTCAAGGCGTTCTTTTTTCATCTTTTACTTGTGGTACGGGCTACCAGCATTAATCATATATGCTCGGTAAACTTGTTCCGTCAATACTAAGCGCATTAATTGGTGCGGTAACGTAAAGCGACCAAAACTAATTTGCGTGTTAGCGCGTTTTAAGACCTCATCTGATAAACCCAGTGATCCCCCGATGACAAAGGTAATATCAGAATTACCATAGGTTGCAAGTTTGTCAATTTCCGCCGCGAGTTCTTCACTTGAACGTTCCTTACCTAAAATTGCTAGCGCAAATACATATTCGCGATCTTTAATTTTATCAAGAATCCGTTCTCCTTCACGTTCTTTAACCTGCAGCATCTCAGCTTCAGATAATTGTTCCGGGGCTTTTTCATCGGGAACTTCCACGACTTCGAACTTTGCAAATTTACTTAAACGCTTGGCATATTCTTCAATCCCTTGCTTTAAATACTTTTCCTTCAAACGACCAACACCAATAATTTTAATATTCATTTTATGCCTCCATGCATTTCATTTTTCCATTTTTTATCCACACGAACACGCAACTTATCAACATGGGGATAAAGCCTATTCCTATCAACATTCTAATACGAACACCAAAATTTTATCCACAGATTTGCAAAGTTATCCACAGATTTAAACGACGCTAAAAATGCCTTTTTAATGGGGTTTTTATTTGGCATAACAAGCAAAACACATTTTTTCCCCAAAGTTACGAAACTTTATCCACATTTACCTGATATTTACAGAGCTTTACGCGTTCGTCTTTTTAGCGCCCAGCCCGCAATTTATTTTTTAATTCGGTTTTAACGTTAAAATAAGCTAAAATCACCTTTTATTAAATAAAAAGTTCGTATTTAACTTAATTTATTTAGCCAAATAGCGATTGCCGTTCCGATTTATTAAGTAACTATCATCTTTTTTATACACACGATTCTCGAACAAATATTTACAAACCAAAATTGACTATGATTCAAGTTATTGCATATGCCAATTAATTTTTTTATGGTTATCCACACCAGAGTTAAACACCGAATTTCCCCATGCTAGCAAGGCTTCTGTGCATTTATCAATTAGTTGTTCACAAGTTATCCACAGGTGTGGATAAACTAATCCGCTTACATGAACTTTATTTACATATTTTGCACGTTTGTGTATTATTCGTTTTTTAATTTTACACCAAATTCTAATGTCTAAACTACTACTTATCTGACTATTATTTATAATTTAAAACGTAAAAAATCGACTCCGAAGAATCGATTTTATGTAAGTTTACCGATACTGATTTTCATCAACATAGCTCAGTGAACTAAACTTATTATAGGACTTGATAAATAATAATTTTGCCGTTCCTCGCGCACCAGAACGGTTTTTTTCGATAATAACTTCAACCGGACCAGCATCATTTTCACCTTCATCACGTGGATCAATTGGTGAATCATCATCGTCATTACTACCTTCTCGATCGTAATAATCATCCCGATATAGAAAGGCCACGATATCCGCATCTTGTTCAATTGATCCAGATTCACGAATATCTGATAACATTGGCCGTTTGTCTTGCCGCTGTTCAACGCCCCGTGAAAGTTGTGATAGAGCAATTACTGGCGCATCCAATTCTTTGGCTAATTTTTTTAATGACCGTGAAATGTCAGAAACTTCTTGTTGCCGGTTTTCGTGATTATTTGATTCAATCAATTGCAAGTAATCAATAATCACTAAGCCAACTTTACCTTGTTCCTTTTCAAGTCGTCGTAACTTAGCCCGAATTTCGGAAATTTTAATCCCTGGAGTGTCATCAATAAAGAGCTTCGTGCGTGATAAACTTTCCATCGCCATCATCAAGCTTTGCCATTCTTGTTTATCCATATTACCCGTCCGCATATGGTTGGAATTAACACTGCCCTCAGCGGCTAATAACCGTTGCACCAGCCCATTGGCACTCATTTCAAGTTCAAACATCGCGACAACTTCATCACTGTGGACGGCCACGTGTTGGGCAATATTGAGCACAAAGGCGGTTTTCCCGACGGCTGGCCGGGCCGCGATGATGATTAATTCACCACCGTGAAAACCGGTTGTCAATGCATCTAATTCGTGGAATCCAGATGATAAACCGGTTACAATATCTTGATTTTGTGAATTGCGTTCAATTTCTTGCAAGGCATCATTTAAAACATCTTGAATATTCAAGAAATCGGCATTCACTTGATTTTCGGCAACTGCTTCTAAGCGTGCTTCTAAGTTTGCTAATAAATCTTCAGACGCTTCTTCTTCTGAGAACGCTTTGGCAATCCCGTCCGTCATAATATTAATCGCTCGTCGTAACGCCGCTTTTTCTTTTACAATTTGCGCGTAATAACTAATATTCGCCGCTGTTGGTACTGCCCCGGCTAATTCAGCTAAATAGGCGACCCCACCAACGTTTTCTAAAGTTCCTTCACTATTGAGCTTATTTTGTAGCGTAATGATATCGATCGGCAAATCAGCCTCATCGAGTTCCTTCATTGCTTTATAAATAAGTGTGTGTGCTTGGCGATAAAAATCTTGCGGCGTCAAATATTGATCCGCTTCCGCTAAAGCATCTTTTTGGGTAGCGTTTAGAAAAATCGCCCCTAAAACCGACTGTTCGGCCTCAACGCTTTGTGGTGGCATTCGCATTTCATCGTTATTCATGCTACCCTCTCCTTTTCAAATAAGTCCAATCTATTATATAACTATATCACCAAAAAAAGAACATTACTGTCTAACCAAAGACAGCAATGTTCTTTTAGTAAAAAATTATTCAACCACGTGAACACGCACATTGGCATCCACTTCATGGTGTAACTTCAATGATACATTTGTGTAGCCCATTGAACGAATTGGTTGCTTCATATCAAGCTTACGTTTGTCGATTTTAAGACCAAATTGTTGTTGCATCGCTTCAACAACTTGTTTTGATGATACGGCCCCAAACAAGCGGCCATCAGCCCCAGCTTTAGCATGAATTTCGACTACGGTTTTGTCATCTTCAAGCTTTGTCTTTAAATTTTTAGCTGCTTCCAACTCTTCGGCTGCTTCCCGATCTTGGGCTTTCTTTTGACCTTTAACGGCACTCATAGCTGAATTGTTCGCCACGGCAGCTTTCTTACCTTTAATCAAGAAGTTTGCAAATCCATCTGGAATTTCCTTAACTTCACCCTTTTTCCCACGACCTTTAACGTCTTCTAAAAAAATAACTTTCATCTTTCTTTACCCCTTTTAACTTTCTTGTGCTGCTAATAATTCTAACAACTGCACACCGACTTGCCCAACCGTGCTATCAGCAACTTGGGTCGCCGCATTTGATAGGTGACCACCGCCACCCATTTGTTCCATAATCATTTGGACACTAATTTGGCCCGTTGAGCGTGCCGATACGCCGACTTTACCATCATTGCGCAGTGTGATGACATATGATTGCTCAATGCCTAAGACTTGCAATAATGAATCCGCAGCTTGGGCAGCGACAACATTATCGTAAACCACATCATTTTCACCCATCGCAATGGCGGCATTACCAACGATTTTAACCGATTCAATTAAATGATTGCGTGCCATGTAGCTATCAACATTTTCTTTCATAAATTGTTGAATTAAGCCCGCATCGGCCCCGGCTGAACGTAAGTAACTCGCCGCATCAAACGTCCGTGTCCCAGCCCGTAACGTGAATGATTTAGTATCAATTTGAATCCCAGCCAAAAGTGCAGTCGCTTCAATCCGGTTAATCGGATCTTGTTCATGGTCTTGATATTCAAATAATTCCGTAATCAATTCCGCTGTTGATGACGCATATGGTTCAATGTAAACTAACAACGGATTAGCTGGAAATTCCTCACTACGTCGGTGGTGGTCAATAATTACCACGCGCGACTGGAGTTTGTTATACAACTGTGGTTCCATTGAAATTGATGGCTTGGAGTGATCAACCATAATTAATAAACTATCATCGGTAGAATTAATCAAGGCATCTTCATACGTCACAAAAGCATTTTTCTCAACTTCAACCTTGTTAACTTCGGCTAATAACATTTGAATATCACTGTGAACATTCTTACTATCAACCACAATTGATGCTGGTTTATCGTTCATTTGGGCAATCCGTCGTAAGCCAAGGGCGGAACCAATTGCGTCCATATCAGGGTTATTATGCCCCATAATATAGATATGATCAGCTTGACTAATTAAGTCCGTCAACGCTTGTGAAATCATCCGGGCCCGCACGCGTGTCCGCTTTTCCATTGGATTGGTTTTACCACCATAGAAACGGGCTTCTTCATCAGTTGCTTTAACCACTACTTGGTCACCACCCCGGCCCAATGCCAAATCAAGATTGGCTTGCGCTTGTTGGGCCAACTTAGTTAAATCTTTTTCTGCGTATGCAAAACCCATACTCAAGGTCACTGGTAAATTTTGCTTAGAAGTTGTTTCGCGAACCGTATCTAAAATTGAAAATTTATCATTTTCTGCACTTAATAAGCTCGCGGCATGCCCCAAAACAAAGAAGTGGGTCGTGTTTAATCGGCGCATATACATGCCGTGATGTTCCGTCCATTGGGTTAATTCGCGGGTCACATATGATCGCAAGGCGGAAGCTTCGGAATCATTTAAGCGTTCAGAAATTTCTTCATAGTTATCAAGTGAAACCATCCCAAAAACGAGTTGTTCATCTAAATAGCGTTGCTCAATATCCGTATAATCGGTAATATCCATTAAATAGATAACCCGTAAATTTGCTTGAATCGATACCGAAAAACTGCGATCCTTCCAAAAAATTTTGGTGGGTCCATTTTCTTCAGCATGCCCAACTAGTAATTCAGTTAATTCTGGACTAGCATCTTCAAGTTTCGTGCCAATAACACTTTCTTCACCAAAGTATTGTTGCAAATATGGATTAATCCAACTAATTTCATGTTTAGCATTAAACAGTAAAATCCCTAATGGCATCGCAATTAAGGCTTCTTGTTCACCTCGTTCAATTCGAAACGACAAATCAGAAATATATTGGGTCGAGTCCGCTCCAATTCGTTTTAAAATCTCAATTACATAAATTAAGCCCCCAATCTCCAAAAAGAAGAAAATAAAACCAAATATTATATTTGCCCAAAATGCAGCGACCAAGCCAATGATCGCCAAACCTGAGACAATTGTGAAGAGGATTCGAATTCGTCCATTTTGTAGAAACTCTGGTAATTTATTTACATTAAAGAATCGGTTCACGATTCATTACCTCGTAATCTTAATTTGATAACGTTCATTTTACCATATTTTTAACATTTCCGCTCAATAGCACTAACATTCGTCCTTACAGACACAAAAAAACGCGCTCGCACGAATGCGGGCACGTTTTTAATAAAGACGTAATTGATATTAGTCTTCGGCAACGAATGGAAGTAAGCCCATGATACGAGCGCGCTTAATAGCGGTTGTAAGCTTACGTTGGTTCTTTGCTGAAGTACCAGTAACACGACGTGGCAAGATCTTACCTCGTTCTGAGATAAAACGTTCCAACAATTCAGTGTCCTTGTAATCAACGTATTCAATGTGGTTTGCGGCGATGAAGTCTACCTTACGGCGACGACGGTTACCGCCACGACGTTGTTGAGCCATGACTGAGTTCCTCCTGTTTTTTAGAATGGTAAATCATCATCTGAGATATCAATATCATTACCATTTGAAGCAAATGGGTCATTCATTGATGGTTGCTTTGGTTGGCTGTTGCCAGCAAAGCTGTTCCCGTAAGGGTTCTCATTTGATGAAGCTGAATTTGGAGCACTATTAAAGTTATTGCCACCAAAGTTATTATTGTTGCTACTACTTGCGGCATGACGTTCTGAATCAGAACGTGATTCCAACAATGAGAAGTTATCAACAACGACTTCGGTAACATAAACACGGGTACCTTGTTGATTTTCGTAATTGCGTGTTTGCAAACGACCTTCAATACCAATCAATGAACCCTTGTGGGTAAAGTTGGCAAGATTTTCAGCTGATTTCCGCCAAATCACGGCGTTAATAAAATCTGCTTCCCGTTCACCTTGTTGATTGGTAAATTGGCGATTAACTGCAATGGTAAATGAACCAACAGCTGCACCACCTTGGGTGTAACGAAGTTCAACATCACGGGTTAAACGACCAACTAAGACAACTCGATTAATCATAACGAATAATGCTCCTTTCATGCTTGCAAATTAATGCAATGATAGTTAACGCTAATGAAAATTAAGCTTCACGCTTAACGATCATGTGACGTAAGATGTCTTGGCTGATCTTAGCAAGACGGTCAAATTCGTTGATAGCCGCGTCATCGTTAGCATCGAAGTTCACAATGTGGTAAGTTCCTTCACGGAAACGTGAGATTTCGTATGCAAAACGACGAGTTGACCAGTCCTTTGAATCAGCAATAGCTGCACCGTTGTCTGTCAAGATCTTGTCAAAGCGTTCTACCAAAGCAGTTTTTGCTTCACTATCCAAGTCAGGACGAATGATGTAAGTTAATTCGTAAGTCATTTGAACTGTTCTCCTCCTTATGGTCTATGACTACTCTTTAAAGAGTAGTAAGGAAAGTGCCTTTTATTTATGCACTAACAATTTAGTATGATAGCACTTTTTACTAAATCATACAACCTAAAAGATTTTTTTATTTCAAATGCTTACGATCGACAATAAGATACGGTTTAAAAAATTTTTGGTGCTTATTTTATTAAAAATTTTTACGCTAATTGATACTTTAATTCACTTTGGCCATCGCCACGTTTGATGACTTTTAATTGTTGTTGAATTTCTTGTTTCATTGATTCAACGTGTGAAATTATCCCAATAATCCGGCCACTGCGTTCCAATTTATGGAGTGCTTCCATTGCTTTTTCTAAAGTTTCTTCATCCAAGGAGCCAAACCCTTCATCAATAAATAACGCATCAATGCGAATCCCACCCGCTTTATTTTGAATAACTTCCGCGAGGGATAATGCAATCGCTAAGGAGGCTAAAAAGGTTTCCCCACCTGAAAGCGTATCAACGGACCGGAACTCATCAGCATCGTTATCATAAATATTGATTTCTAAGCCGGTTTTAGTTGCATAGCTCCCCGTGGTTTGATTGATATCAAACTGGTAGCGCCCATTGGTTAAATCAGCAAAGTAATATTCATTGGCGTACTCTAAAACTTCTATTAAATAACTTTGCAACACATATCGTTCCAACGTTAAACGGCGGTCATTTTTACCGTTCACAGCGGCAGCCAGTT
The DNA here is from genome assembly GCF_918814755.1 of Periweissella ghanensis. Classification (GTDB taxonomy): domain Bacteria; phylum Bacillota; class Bacilli; order Lactobacillales; family Lactobacillaceae; genus Periweissella; species Periweissella ghanensis. The sequence goes on from NZ_CAKKNT010000002.1 coordinate 70,649, forward strand.
GCGTTAATTGATTGAGCGTTTCAGCTTGCTTACCAATCGCCGTGACGATTTTAGTAATCGCTGCTTGAACTTGTTCGAGTTGCATCATTTGTGCGTAGATTTCTGTTTGGGTCGCATGCGCTGCTTGTTGTTTTACTTTAAGCTCATCAATGGCGGCTTTGATGACCGTTAAATCTGGTTGCTCCTTGGCTTGCAGCGTATCGTGTAAGGTTGCAATTTCCATTGTGACCCGCTTTTGATTAGTTTCGTAAGCGGCCAAGGTTTTGGTGAGGCTTGCTTGGCGATTTTCACGCCGCTCTTGCGTAATTAGGGCTTGTAACTCATCAAGGGTCATTACGGTTGTTTGCGTCGCTAAGGCGGCATTTAATTGCTCTGTAACGGTCGTTAATTCAGTAGCAACACTTGCTTGTTGTTTTTGTAAACTAGTGTACTTAGCCTTCGCATCAGCTAAGGCAATTTGTTGTTGCTGTTGTTGTGCTTGCAGCTTTGTAACTTTGGCTTGATGGTCATCAATTTTAATCGTTACAGTCCTTAACTCAGCTTGATATTCCGCCACGGTCGCTAGGTCGCGGACTTCGGTACTAATATCAGCTAATTCAGCGGCATTCGTTTTACGAATACCAATATATTGCGCTTCTTTAGTTTGGTATTCCGCTAATTGTTGCCGGTCATTTTTAAGCTGGTCACTTAACGTGTCAATGCTAGCTTGTAAGGCTTTGTAGTGTGCTTGTCGCTTAGTAAGATCCGTTTGAATTACGGTCACTACTTGTTGCCAAGCGCTAAACTTAAATTCAACGGGCCCCACAACACTAAATTCCCGCTGCACTAATTCCCCTAAAGCCGCATTCAACGCTCCTAATTCAGCCGTTAAGGTCGTTACTTGCGCTTGCTTGGCTTGTTGACTAGCTGTTAATTCCGTTAATTTTTCCGCTAAGACTTGGGCCTGAGCATTATTTTCTGCTAAAGTGCTTTGTTGCACCTCTAACTCGTCCATTGCCGCTCTAATTTCAGCATCGGTCACTTGTTGATGGGCGATATTTGTCACTGCTGGGTGGTCTAAAGCCCCACAAACAACACATGCTTGGCCATCTGTAAGTTCATTTTGTAATTGGGCAATCATTAAGCTTTGCCGCCGTTGTCGTTGTTGGTCAACCGCTTGATTGGCCGCCGCGATAACGTCTGCTAACTTTGCACTTTGCGCTTCAATGGCAGCTTTTTGCTCGGCAGCTTGCGCCAAATTTTGTTGGCCTTCCGCTAACTTTTCGGCCACGTTGTTGGCTTGCTTAATGTCGGCTTGCAAAGTTACGAGTTGCGTACTAATGGCGGTAAAATCAGGGCCGTGTGTTAATTCCGCATTTTGCGCTGCTAATTGATTTTCCGTTGTTTTAATTTGGTGATTTTGTGTCCCAATTTTAGCTTGCACCATCCGTGCATTGGCGTCCGCTGCATCCATATTCGCACTTAAGCGTAATTTACGTTCGGCTAATGGAATTAAGTGATTGGCAATTTTACCTTGTGTAATAATTGCTTCATCAATCATGGGTTGTACTTTGGCTAATTCATTAGCCGTCACTGTTAATTGTTCATTGGCAGTCGTTAATGTTGCGACGTCAGCAGCCATAGTCGTTACTTGCGTCGCTAAATTCGGTAAGGTTTGACTTAATTGTTGATATTGATCCATCAACGGTGCTTGTTGGTTAACCCACTGTAATTTACCAACCTCCGCTTGATTAGCTGCCATTAGCTGACTTTGGGCGGTTAATTGCGTTTGTTCTTCCTTTAAAGCTGCTAGCCGGGCAAAATCTTTTTGCAAAAGTTCCCCAACAGTTAAGGCTTTCGTCTTGAGATTTAATTGTTCATCCAAGCTAGCTAACGTGGCTTGAGCTTGCGTATTAGCGCTTTGTTGATTAGTAACTTTTGTAGCTAGGCAAGCTTGCTTTTCGCTTAACGTCCGGGCAGCTTGTAACGCTAGTTCCTCAGCCGCCGTCCAGTTTACTTGGTCAAATAAGTTATTAATTTGGCCGGTTTGGGCTTCTTGTTGCTTACCTAATTCACTGGCTTGGGTTTTTAACCGTTCACTAAAATCTAAAAATAATTTCGTCCCAAATAAATCCCGTAAAACTTTTTCTTTTTCACCACTATCCGCAGTTAAAAATTTTTGGAATTGGGCTTGTGGTAATAAAATAATTTGTCGGAATTGGTCCGCCGTTAATGAAACTAAATCCTTAATGAACTCGTCGACATCTTTTTTCTTCGTATAACTCGTGCCGTGCTCTTGCTTTGTGACCATATCATATTCCGATACCGCACAACTTGCTAAGCCCATCGTTGTCCCGCCACCACGTTTAGCAGCCCGTTCTTGGGCCGGCGTGCGGGTGACTAAATAGGTTGTCCCTTGTTGTTCAAACCAAAAGCGGACACTCGTTGTATCATTTAATGTCGCAAAATCTGAGCGCATATCTTCAGGTTTCCGACTACCACTTCCCTCACCAAATAAGGCATACGTCATTGCATCAAAAATCGTCGTTTTTCCCGCCCCGGTTTGACCACTAATTAAAAATAATGGGTTGGCCGTAAATCGATCAAAATCAACGACACCATGGGCATACGGACCAAAATAATTCATTTCAACTTTAATTGGGCGCATTAGGCTTGTTCCTCACTTTCGCTGCGTAATGTCGTTAACGTCTGATCAATCATCGCCGTTTGAGCGGTACTTAGTTCACTTGGTGCCATTACGACCGCATAAAATTGTTTAATAATTTCACTATCTGATACTTCCGCACGCGCTTGTAACTGTTGATGATTTGCATTTACCAACGTTGAATTAACATGATATTGTAATTCAACTACATCGCCATAAATTTCTTCCAATTGTTGGCGAATATTTTTTTCCTGTGGCCGATCAAGTAATTGAATGCTAAAAAAAGCCGCCCCTTTAGCAGGATATTGTTCATAAGTGGCTGGTGCAGTTAATTCCGCAAATGTTCCACGTAAAACATATAAATCTTTATTCGGTGTAATTTGCTTAAACGTTGTCGTCACCGGGCCGTCTTCAGGAATATCAACAATGTAGACTCCTTTTTCATTTTGTGCTTCTTTGGTATTAAATTTAACCGGTGAACCACTGTAACGAATTTGTTTTGTGGGTGACGCTTGCCATAAGTGCAAGTGCCCCAGGGCAACATAATCAAACGCCGCAAAGGTACTAGCCGCAACTGTATTTAACCCCCCGACCGTCGAAGTCGTTTCAGAGGTCAATTCATAATTTTCATTATCGGTCCCTTGGACATTAAAGTGCGTCACTAAAATATGCCGTTTTTGCGGATCAAATTGGGCAACGATATCGGCAATTACGCGATCCATAGCTTGTTGAATTGTCCGTAATTCATTACTCTCAACGGATACTTGGTAAAAAATCCGGGCATCTTGCGGATCAAAAAACGGTAATAAAAAAATTTGGGCAGTTGGGGTTTCAATTGGTGTCATAGCCTCTTGAATTTTAGTATTCAAATATAATTGTTGCGCCCCAAACCAATCCCGGGCAAAATTTAACCGGTTCGCACCATCGTGATTACCCGAAATTGCATAAATTGGTAAGTTTTGCTCGAGATTTAAATGTTTTAGCATCGCATCAAAACTCTTAACGGCTTCAACACTTGGAATGGCGCGGTCATATAAATCACCCGCGATGATGATGCCATCAACCGCTTCAGCAGCGGCAATCGTACTAATTTGTTGAAAGGCATCTTTTTGGACATCAATTAAATTAAATTGATTCAATTGTTTACCGATATGCCAATCGGCTGTATGTAATAATTTCATTTGCGAATCCCTCCAAGCTGTTATCATACGTAGTTAAATTTAAGTATACCGTTTTAATTTCTATTGCTTAAGCGGAAAATTTATCATTTTAATTTAATTATTCAAATTGATATATCATTTATTTAATTGATTTCTCATTAAAATCACGCTAAGATGGCATTAGTAAAAATATTTGGAGGTCGGAATTAATGAAGAATTTTTTTGGAATTATTGGTGGTATGGGGACCAAAGCCACCGAAACATTTATTAAGGCAATTAATGATTTAACCCCTGCCCACTCAGATCAAGAATATTTAAATTATTTGGTTATTAATGATGCCCAAGTCCCTGATCGAACTGCTTATATTCTAGGCAAATCAACTGATAATCCTTTACCGACACTCCTTGATGACGTTACTAAGCTCAATGCTTGCGGGGCTGATTTTGCGGTGATTACTTGTAATACCGCCCACTATTTCTTACCCCAATTAGAACAAGCCGCTAATTTTCCGATTCTCAACATGCCCCAATTAGCCGCCCAACAATGTTTTAATATGGAAAATAAACAACCACGGGTCGGTTTGTTAGCGACTAATGGCACGATTGAAGCTCACATCTACCAGCAATACATTGAATCTCTCGGCGGTGAAGTCGTCCTCCTTGAACCAGCTTGGCAAAAAATGACGATGCAGTTCATTTACGATGACGTTAAAGATAACGACTTTGTTGACAGCACTAAATATCATACGTTAATTAATCGATTATTGATTGACGCCCACTGTGATTATGTTATTTTAGGCTGTACAGAATTGTCAGTCGCCCAAGCTCGTGAACCTTATCCATCCGAGTTTGTTATTGATGCCCAAGCAGTGCTTGCACAGACTGCGGTGACCCGCGCACTAGCTAATAGACATAGTACGCAACCACTGCATAATTAACCATAAAAAGGAGCTGTGACAGAAGTCGGGCGATATCGAGAAATACACTAAAAATCCCTCGTGAAGAATTTTCTTCATGGGGGATTTTGTCGTATTTCGAATATATCGGACTTCTGGAGCGCGTTTTGGTAGCAATTTAGTACTTGAAAAGAGTTATGTCACAACCCCTTTGCGTTGTTTTTAAATTAAGTCCCAGGTTTTATTATAGCCGGGCTTGTAATTCTTTAGTCTTTTCTTCGTAACCAGGCTTACCTAATAAGGCAAACATATTAGTCTTGTACGCTTCAACTCCGGGTTGGTTAAATGGGTTAATCCCATTTAAGTAACCAGAAATTCCAAGCGCAATTTCAAAGAAGTAGAATAAGTAACCAAGTGAGAATTCATCTTGCTTCTCAATTTCGATAATCATGTTAGGCACCCCACCATCAACGTGGGCTAAAACAACTCCTTGCATCGCAGTATCGTTAACATATGACATGTTTTTACCTTGTAAGTAACCCAAACCATCAAGATCTTCATCGGCCAATGGCACAACATAATCACTAACTGGGTTAGCAACCTTAATTACAGTTTCCATCAAGTCACGGCGACCATCTTGGATATATTGGCCTAATGAGTGCAAATCAGTTGAGTAGTTAGCTGATGATGGGTAGATTCCTTTGTGGTCCTTACCTTCTGATTCACCTTGCAATTGCTTCCACCATTCAGCGATGTATTGCAGCGTTGGTTCCCAGTTAGCAAGAATTTCCGTGGTGTATCCTTTACGGTATAAGATATTCCGCATAGCGGCATATTGGTAAGCACCATTCGTTGCCAAATCTGGATCAGCATAATCTGCTTGGGCTTGACGAGCCCCCGCCATCAATTGTTCAATATCAGCCCCAGATGCTGCAATTGGTAACAAGCCACATGGTGTCAAAACCGTGAAACGGCCCCCCACTGCATCGGGCACAACAAAAGTTTCATAACCTTCAGCATCTGCTTCACTCTTCAAAGCACCACGTTTAGCATCAGTAGTGGCATAAATTCAGCTCTTAGCACCTTCTTGACCGTATTTACGTTCAAGTAAATTCTTGAAAATTCGGAAGGCAATCGCTGGTTCCGTGGTGGTGCCTGATTTTGAAATGACGTTAACTGAGAAGTCACGGTCACCAATTACTTTGATTAAATCATTAATGTAAGCTGGGCTAATTGAGTTACCAGCAAACAATACTTGTGGAAATTCACGTTGGTCATCTGGTAAATGATTGTTGTAGAATTCATGCAAGAAATCAATTGCGGCCCGTGAACCAAGGTATGAACCACCAATTCCAATCACCACTAAAACTTTAGAATCGCTTTGAATTTTCTTAGCAGCGGCTTGAATCCGGGCAAATTCGGCCTGGTCATAATCAGTTGGTAATTTAATCCAACCAGTCATTTCCGAACCAACCCCCGTTCCTTCGCGTAAATCTCGATCAACCGTATTGACCATTGTTTGCATTTGGGCAAGTTCGTGATCATTAACAAAATTCTTAACGTTTGTATAATCAAATTTAATTCGTGCCATGATAAAGTTCTTCTCCTTTAAGTAAATTACATTATTAATTTTTTAAACCGACAATAGCATTTGCAAAGCCAGGCTTGCTATTAACCTTGTAAAATCTTAACAACACTACCTTCATGAATTTCCGGATAACCATTATCTTCAACATACAATGATCCTGCTAACTTCGCATCCGTTGCACCGTCAAAGACAACGCTGATGTGACCAAGGTTGCCCAAGTTTGTGTCCACTTCGCCCCCAACGGCCGTGATTTTGTAAGTTACATCATCAATTACGAGCACATCGTTAACTTTAACCGGGCCTTGTAATTCACCAAGGTTAATGATGTAGCATGATGAACGCAATAGTTCAGGTGCTTGATCACCGAAGAAAATCAACATGCCGATGGTCTTAAATTCCATCGCATCGGCACCAATTTCAACAACGGTTGTATCGTATTTTGTTTCTGTAGTTAATGGCATCTTTCCATCCCCCATATCTGTATGCATAAATTTGTAGTTTGTTTAACGTGAGTAAAGGCCAAAACTGGCAAGCCAAGCTACCAAGACCCGTGGTACCCCATTGAAGAAGCGTGAGTATAGCACTGACACAACCCCAACTTCAATTGTTTCACTGTCGGCTTCTTCCAATCCTAATCCAACTGGGATAAAGTCACAGGCATTTTGCGTGTTAATGGCAAACAAGGCTGGTAAGGCAAATTGTGGTGCAATGTGACCACGACCAATCTCAAGGCCAATCAAAGTTCCGACAACTTGTGCGATGACCCCACCAGGTCCAAGGATTGGTGACAAGAATGGTAATGAACAAACAAATCCAATCAAGATAAGCCCAAAGATATTCCCGGCCAATGGCGCCATAATTTTAGCAAATAAATTACCAAGCCCTGATCCTTGAATAATCCCAATTAACAAAGCCACGAACGCCATGAACGGAATAACCGTATTCAACATCGTTTGGACTAATTCTTTAGCCGCTGAATTAAAGGTTGCAATAATTCGCCCAGCCCCGATCCCAATTCGAGCGATAAAACTTGGTTTCCGCATTTGGGCGGTAATTGATTTAGAAGTATCGTACTTGCCTTCACTTTCAGTCGTACTCGTCACTTCCGGTTCCACAGCCACTGGCGTATCACCATCAAGTAATTGAATTTGGTTAACCCCTACGTTTGAAACGTAAAGTTCTGGGGTAATAAAGTTCGCTAACGGACCACTTTTACCAGTTGGAAGGACGTTAATTGTTTTGATATTTTTCTTAGGGTACAAGCCACATCGTAGCGTTCCCCCACAGTCAACGATTGCTAATGCAATTTCTTCTTCCGGAATCGCTGTTTTAAAACCATCCACCGCTTCCATCCCTGTTAATTCAGCAATCCGATCAACAATCGCTGGACGGTTACCACCGGTTACATAAATAAATTTGTGCTTTTGTTCAGTTGGGGTGATTGTCAACGGGCCACCGTAACCACCTGAACCTTTTGTGACTTGAATGCTATTCCATTTTGCCATTATTCTTCACCTTCCTCGTATTAAACCTTCAATTCAACTTCTTTAGAGAGTGTAATGCCCATTTGCTTGCTGACCATTTTAGTAGTTAAATCCGTGAACCAACCACCAACGAAGTTCATGACAATCCCGACTAACATGTAGCGGATTGCTAAGTCGATTTGGTTAAGCCCTAATGCTTGAATCCCTTGGGCAATCCCTAACCAAACGAATAATTCACCCGGATTAATGTGTGGGAAAACCCCATTAGAAGTGTGGCAGAATTGGGCTTGTGCAGCGTAGTAACTAGGCTTGTAAAATTCAGGTAAGAAGCGTCCCAAGGTAAATGCCATTGGGTTACCAAGCATAAAGGCCGCGATGAATGGCAACACCATGTAGCGCATGAGAACATTTCGCCCGGCTTTTTGCGCAAACCGTTGAATCTTTTCTTCCCCAACAAACGCGATAATGGCATTCATTAGGACCAATAGGAGGAGGACAACTGGTACGATGGTTTTCATCCAAGTGACCAACACCGCCCCACCAGTGTTAAATAATTTAATAAAGCCTGAAGCAAACTCGGTAACATATTGCATAATTAATTTCTCCTTACTTCAAATTTCAACGCCGAATCAATTTTTGGGTCATCAGCTTAGTTTTGTTAAAAATTCCGGTAAATACTGGTAGTTCCAATAAATTGGGCCCACTTGTATCAAAATCTGAAAAACTTAGGTTATTCGTTTTGTAATTAATAAAATTACGATAAGCATTCAAGATACATTCCCGTTCCGTTCGGCGCATCTTATGTAACGTTTGGTAGTCTGTGGCTAATTCGATAAACAATTCGCCGTTATACGTATTTTTTTGCTTAAAACGATCAAAGACGGAAATACCTTTCATAACTTGGATTTGGCGGATACGATCATCAGCATCCAAGCCAACTAACATTAGGCTACCTGAGCGAAAGCGCCGCGGGTTTTTGCCAATTAAAATACGACCGTCTTGGCGCACCTTATGAAAAGTTCGTGCAAAGTTTCTAATTTGGAAAAAGGCTAACACCGTTTGGATTAAAAAAGCAACGGCAATGAAAACACCAATTATTATTACGTACATGCTATAATCCCTCCATTACTTCCGTTAATGTATTTTTACTATCGATAATCCGATCTAAATTCATAATTGCGGTATCATTGACGGCAATTAAAAAGAGTAAATCGTATATCACGCCCAATGTTTGAACTTTTTGCTGGCTCAAAACCCGCGGAATACCAATGATGACGGCATATTTAACCCGCATATTTCGGACCTGCACTGGATTATCTAAAATACATAAATGTAGTAAGATACCATCCGCCCGTGTTGATGCCACCACATGCGGTATCACCAAGCCATTTTCTAAAATAAATTTGCTAACTGCTTCGTGGGCTAACAAATCCTTCGTAAATTCTTTACCGACAAACCCTTGCCGTATATCTTCTTTCGTCGCATCCGTCAAAATCTTTTCATATGTCGCTGCGGCTTTATTATGCACGCGCGTTACGTTCCAAATAATTTGCCCGTCTTCAATCGCATATTGGGTTACTGAGGCTTTTACCTTTAACTCAAAGCTGCGATCGCGGAAAATATCACCAACCATTACTGTTGGTACATCGAGTAAATTTAGCAGTGGATGATCAGTAAAGACCATCAAAACTTCGCCTTTATGGGCTTGCAACTCTTGTTCGCTGCCAAAGCGAATAATTTCAACATTTGATTCAAAAATATTGTCCAATTGGCTTTGTAAATATTGTTGGATACTCGTCCCCATACTACTCAAGAAGCCAACTTTTAAGCTACTATCCGTCGTCACATTCCCTTGTTTCAAGGTTAGTTCAAAGTAGACCGTTAGATAGTTAACCTCAACATCTTTAATCGTAATGTTCAAATAGTTTGAAAGCTTTTCAACAAATAAAATAGCTAGATCCGCTGCTAATTGGAACCGTTGAATCATTTTATCGGTCATATAATCCGATGGCGAAATATGAAAGACTGCGCGTTGGATCAAAAATACTAAGTGATACTTAATCTGTTGATAAAACACATCATAATCAATTCGAGTTGCCACTAAATTTTGCATGTCCACTACAATTTGCTTAAATAGCACTTCATTGCGTTGAATTTGCGCATTGAGTTTAGTTTTATCTAGTAAATCATTTGAGTAAATATTGAAAGGAAACATAATAAATTCAGCTTCAACTTTACTAAAACTAATTCCATAAGCATGCTCAATAATTTTGATAAGCCCGGTAAGTTCAGGCGTTTCCTTAACTAGGTTATGATAATTTTCACTCACTCCGGTAATTTCAAGACCCCGTTGCTTTAAAAACGCCACAATTCGTAGCACTTTGATAAAGACTTGAATCGTTTTGTCTTTTATATGTTGGCCCGCCAATTGATTTGCAATTTTTTGACTAAGATCCGCGGGAATCGGAAAATTAATTTGTGAATAATCATAAACATGGTTATAAATCAACATTACTAAGTCCGCATTAGATTTAACCTCTAACTTAATCCCCCGACTAGTAACCCCAGCTAAATCGATTTTGCAACGATCAAGCCAACTACGGACAACTTTTAAATCTTTAAGTAGCGTGTTGCGCCCAATTAGATATTCATCCGCTAATTCGTCGATAACTACATAATCGTTAGTGTTTAAAATTAAATTTAATAGAATTTCAGCCTGCCGCTTTTGTTGATCATTAATATCCAGATGTTGTTTCAACGATCCTGATTGGAGCGCCGAAAATTTTTGATAATCATGAATATGCAAGAAATAACCGGCTTGGCTAATTCGTACTTCTGCGATATTCCCTAGCGTTGTGCTAAACGCATGAATATACTTTTGCATAGTTCTAGTAGACACGCTTTCACTATTCGCCAAGTCTTCTAATTTTATTGGCCCGTTTGCTAATAAAATTTTTAGCAAACGATAGTCATCACTATTTAGATATACCGCATCCATACTTTTTTCCATTTAATTAACCTCGTGTTTTACCCCCGGCAACATTGGTTGTCACCCCTGTAATGTAGCTTGCACGATTAGAAAGTAAGTAGGTTACAAAGTCGGCGACCTCACTCAACTTACCACTACGGCCCATCGGCGTTGTTGAAGTTGATGAGTAACCTTGTCGCAGTTGTTCAACCGTAATATCACGGGTGTAAGCTAGTGCTTCTTCATAGCTTAATGTCCGTAAGCCAGTTGCTTCCATGATACCTGGGGCAACCCCCACGACCCGGATGTTTAACTTACCAAGTTCTTTAGCCCATGAACGCGTAAACCCATTAATAGCGGCTTTGGTAGCGGCATAAATACTTTGACCAACTGATCCTTCTAATCCTGATTCTGACGACATGTTGATAATGACTCCATGACCTTGTTTGGCCATGTAACGAACGGCGGCTTGGGATACCAAGAAGACACTGCGAACATTGACATCAAACAACTGGGTAAATGTTGCATTATCCAGTTCAAATTTACTGTTAGGTTCGTTGGTATCAACTAACAACCGGGGCTTGTTAATCCCAGCATTATTGACAATCCCCCAAATTTCACCATTAATCGCAGCAGCTTTTTCAACCACGTTATTAACTGCTTGGGCATCAGTAACATTCGTTTGAACAAATGTTAAATGATCATGTTGCCGTGTCCCTTCCTTAAGGTCAGCGTTAACCACGTTAGCTCCATTAGCAAGGAGTTCGGCAACAATTGCATCCCCAATTCCTGATGAACCACCTGATACGATAATTGTTTTATTTTCTAAGCTCAGCCATTCTGACATTTTCTTGTCTTCCTTTCATGTTTGCATTACTTACTTTACGTTTATTATGATAGCGCTTACATAAACAGGTATTAATTCCCTTATTTTCGTGACGGTAAGTAAAAAGGCATGACTAAGTTCAAGAAAATGATATATAGCAACGGTTTATGCGTTACTTTTAGTTAAATTTTGCAAAAATAATTTACTTTTGCTTAATTGCATTTGATAAAAATACTAGTAGTGATAGTTTTAGATAATAGTTAACCTTAAAGTAATTTAACACGATTATTTAATTACTACTAGTACTAATTAGCCAATTTTTACATTTCTTTGGTTATTATTTTGATCACAAAAAAAATCGGCGCATTTAAAATGCACCGATTTTTAATTTAAAGCTTAATTTTCTTCGTTGGCTTCATTTTCACTAACTAATTCATCAGCAAAATTTTGCACTTTAGCGGTTTCTGCTTCCGTTGGGGTCGTTGCTTCACTAACAACTGCGGCATCAGTATCTAATTCCAATACTAATTCTTCAGCTGCCGGTGTTTCATCTTCCTTATCAACTTTGGCTAATGTCGCAACTTTCGCATCATCTTCTAGACGAATCAAACGAACTCCAAGGGTTGCCCGACCAGTTTCAGACACATTTTCAGCGCCGAAACGAATCATGACTCCACGGTCAGTAGTTAACATAATGTCTTCACTACCATCAACAATCGCCATGCCGGCTAATGGTCCGTTCTTTTCTGTGATATTAGCGGTTTTAATCCCTTTACCACCACGACCCTTAATTGGGTATTCCGTGATTGGGGTTTGCTTACCATAACCATTTTCAGTAATTACTAAGACTTTGTGATCAGGGAGTAAAATATCAGCCCCGATGACGTAATCACCTTCACGTAAACGAATACCACGGACCCCAGCGGCTGAACGACCCATTTGACGAACATCAATTTCAGCAAATGATACCGCGTAACCCGCGTGCGTAGCAATCATCATGTTAGCAGCGCCATCCGTGATGTTAACACTAATTAATTGGTCATCATCGTGTAAGCTGACGGCCCGTAAACCGCTCGTCCGAATGTTACTAAAATCGGCCACCGCCGTCCGTTTAACAATCCCCTTTAACGTTGTAAAGAACAAGAAGTCTTTACTTGTTTTGGCATCGCCACGGACATTAATTACGGCTTGGATCTTTTCACCACCTTCAACACCCAATAAGTTAATTACTGGGATCCCCTTGGCGTTACGACCGTATTCAGGAATTTCATACCCCTTCAAACGGTAAACTTTCCCAAGGTTGGTGAAGAATAAGAGCGTGTCGTGGGTTGATGCCGAAATTAAGTGTTCGACGAAATCATCATCGTGCACCCCAGTTCCTTGCACCCCACGGCCCCCACGGTGTTGTGACTTGAATTCTGAAGTTGCTAAACGCTTAGCGTAACCATTATGCGTTAACGTAATAATCACATCTTCTTCTTCAATCAAATCTTCATCTTCAATTGAGGTTACATCCCCCACTTGAAGTTCCGTGCGCCGGTCATCCCCGAATTTATCTTGGATTTCTAGCAATTCTTGGTAAATGATTTCATTGATCCGTTCTGGTTTAGCCAAGATATCTTGTAAATCAGCAATCAATGCCATCAAGCCATTGTATTCATTTTCAATCTTATCGCGTTCCAAACCAGTCAAACGAACCAAACGCATATCTAAAATCGCTTGCGCTTGTTTGTCAGATAATTTGTAGTCGTCCATCAATTGCTTTTTAGCAACTTCGGCCGTTGCTGAAGAACGGATAATTTTAATAATCGCGTCAATATGGTCTAAGGCAATCCGTAAACCTTCTAAAATGTGGGCGCGTGCTTGGGCCTTCTTCAAGTCAAATTCCGTCCGACGACGAATAACTTCTTGTTGGTGTTCCAAGTAGGCGACTAACATTTCTTTTAGGCTAAGTACTTTAGGTTGCTTGTCTTTGATAGCCAACATATTAAAGCTAAAGGTCGTTTGTAATAACGTGTTTTTGTACAAGTTATTTAAAACAACACTCGCTGACGTGTCACGACGCACATCAACGACCATGCGGTACCCGTCACGGTCAGATTCATCGTTAACCCCAGTAATTCCTTCAACCCGTTTATCACGCGCTAATTCGGCAATCCGTTCAACTAACTTCGCCTTGTTAACCATGTATGGGAATTCGGTTACGATAATGCGTTCGCGCCCATTCTTTTCGACTTCAATATCGACTTTGGCCCGAACGGTTACTGTTCCTTTACCAGTTTCGTAAGCTTTACGAATCCCAGCTTTCCCCATCACAATTCCCCCAGTTGGGAAATCAGGACCAGGAATAGCTTCCATCAAGTCAGCCGTGGTTGCTTCTGGATTATTCATCAAGATGTGCAATCCACCAATCACTTCATGCAAGTTGTGCGGTGGAATATTCGTAGCCATCCCCACGGCAATCCCTGACGCCCCGTTAACTAACAAGTTAGGGAAACGGGCTGGCAATACTAATGGTTCGCGTTCAGTACCATCATAGTTGGCCCCATAATCAACGGTGTTTTTGTTGATATCGCGGAGCATTTCCATCGCAATTTTTGACATTTTTGCTTCGGTATACCGCATGGCGGCCGGACTATCACCATCGATTGATCCAAAGTTACCGTGACCATCAACTAAAAGATAACGGTAACTCCAGTCTTGGGCCATCCGCACCATTGATTCATAAATCGCGGAGTCACCATGGGGGTGATATTTCCCCATGACGTCCCCAACGATCCGGGCTGATTTCTTGTATGGTTTATCAGGGGTCACCCCAAGTTCATTCATCCCATACAAAATCCGGCGGTGAACCGGCTTCATCCCATCACGAACATCTGGTAACGCCCGTGCGACGATAACTGACATCGCATAGCTTAAAAATGATTCGCGCATCGTGCTACCAAGGTTAACATCGATGATGCGTCCATCTTGTTTTGAAAAACTTTCTTCAGTCAAAATATGTTCCTTTCCGTACTATGACAACGTTAATTATCACTACGTACCAAATCGTATTTAGAAATCCAAGTCCTTAACAAAGACGGCATTGTTTTCAATAAATTCTCGACGAGGTTCAACTTTGTCCCCCATCAACATTTCAAATACTTGGTCAGCTTCAATTGCATCGGCTGGATCAACGCGTAATAAACGACGGCGTTCGGGATCCATTGTTGTTTCCCACAATTGTTCAGCATCCATTTCCCCAAGCCCTTTATACCGTTGAATGGCAGGCTTAGGTGCGGCAGGTAATTGACCAAGTAATTCATCCAGTTCTTCATCCGAATCAACATACTTTTCAAATTTACCTTGGCGGACTTGGTACAAAGGTGGTTGGGCAATGTAAATGTACCCAGCTTCAACAAGGGGCCGCATGTAACGATAGAACAATGTCAACAAGAGCGTCCGAATATGGGCACCATCGACATCGGCATCGGTCATGATAATTAATTTGTGGTAGTGGGCTTTTGAAATATCAAAGTCGCCACCAAAACCAGTTCCCATGGCTGTAAAGAGGGAACGAATTTCTTCATTCGCTAAAACTTTATCGATTGAAGCTTTTTCAACGTTCAAAATCTTACCCCGAATTGGCAAGATTGCTTGCGTCAACCGTGAACGTCCTTGCTTAGCAGAACCCCCGGCTGAATCCCCTTCGACAATAAATAATTCTGAAATAGCGGGATCTTTTGAAGAGTTATCCGCTAATTTACCTGGTAAGTTAGAAATTTCCAAACCAGACTTTTTACGTGTCATTTCGCGGGCTCGCTTCGCAGCAACCCGTGCTTTAGAGGCAATTAAACCCTTCTCAACGATTTTGCGGGCCACATCAGGGTTTTCCAACATAAAGCGTGAGAAAGTCTCTGAGAACATCCGATCAGTCGCTTGACGCGCATCTGAGTTCCCAAGTTTCGTTTTCGTTTGACCTTCAAATTGAGGATCAGGGTGTTTAACAGACACAACGGCCGTCAAACCTTCCCGGACATCTTCCCCACTCAAAGCGTCTTCATTTTCTTTGATTAATTTGTTTTGGCGCGCGTAGTCATTGATAACCCGCGTCAAAGCAGTTTTAAACCCAGTTTCGTGCGTTCCACCTTCATACGTGTGAATGTTGTTAGTAAATGACAACAAGTTTGAGTGGTAATCATCCGTATATTGCAACGCAACTTCCACCATGATGCCCTTTTCCAAACCTTCAACATACACTGGTTCTTCAAATAACACATCTTTCTTTTCGTCCAAGTATTTAACATACTCTTTGATCCCACCTTCGTAGTGGAATGAGTGCGTTACGGGTTCTGCTTCGCGGTTATCGGTGATTGAAATCCGTAAGCCTTTGTTCAAGAAGGCTAATTCGCGGACCCGCGTTGTCAAAATTTTGGCATCAAAAATTTGCGTTTCTTGGAAGATATCTGGATCTGGCAAGAAGTGGACAATTGTTCCACGTTCAAGTTCGGCTGTTTCGTCTAAAATATGCATGTCTTTGGTTACGTGACCACGTTCAAAAGTCATAGCATAGACTTTACCTTCACGGACAACTTTAGCATCTAAGCTCGTTGACAAGGCATTAACAACTGACGCCCCCACCCCGTGAAGACCTCCAGAAACCTTGTATCCACCACCACCGAATTTACCTCCGGCGTGCAAGACTGTAAAAACGGTTTCTAAGGCTGGTTTACCAGTCTTAGCTTGGATATCAACCGGAATTCCCCGACCATTATCGGTCACAGTAATTGAGTTATCAGCTTCAATCGTTACGGTAATGTGATCAGCAAAGCCGGCTAGCGCTTCATCAATCCCATTATCGACAATTTCCCATACTAAGTGGTGAAGACCTTGTGAAGTCGTTGTCCCAATATACATCCCGGGGCGTTTACGAACTGCTTCTAGACCTTCAAGCACTTGAATTTGACTCGCATCATATTCAGCAGCATTGGTTTGCATTTGGGTTGCTTTATCAGCATCCACGTCTGCATTTTCAGCTGTTAAATCTTGGATATTCTCTTCAGCCATCATTTTCCTCCGTTAACTGTCCTGCTTTGATTGCAAAGACTTTTGGTTCGTTGATTAATTGTTGGGCAATATCACTCAGACTCGGCGTCGTTATGAATGTTTGCACTTTATCTTGAATTGTTTTTAATAAATGCGTTTGGCGATGGGTATCTAATTCCGATAACACATCATCCAGCAATAAGACTGGATATTCGCCAGTTTCATCCTTCATCAAGGTGATTTCCGCGAGCTTAACAGCTAACGCGGTCGTTCGTTGTTGGCCTTGTGAGCCATACGTCTGGACATTTTTATCGTTCACAATAAATTGTAAATCATCCCGATGCGGGCCAACTAGGGTCGTGCCTTGTTGAATTTCACGCGTGCGTTGCTTGGCGTACCGTTCGATTAAAGCCGCTTTGATGGCCGCTAAATCTGGTAACTGGGCTAACGCAATTGGTGACACATATTCAAATACTAGCTGTTCCCGGCCATCGGTAATCGATTCTTGTACCGGGGCAGCTGCTGCTTCCAATTTAGTTAACAGCGTTTTACGGGCAAATAAAATTTCAGCCCCAAATTCAATTAATTGATCGGTTAAGACGTCCAAATAAATTAAATCCGTGGCTTGCTTAGTCATTAATTGCCGTAAATAATTGTTCCGTTGCCGTAAAACATTGCGATATTGACTCGCATTATATAAATATTTGGGATTAATTTGCCCAAATTCGCGATCAATAAAATTCCGCCGGACACTCGGGGCGCCTTTTACGAGCTCCAAATCTTCAGGAGCAAATAAAACCACGTTCAAATGACCAATATATTGCGATAACTTGGCTTGTTCGAGATGGTTTA
Source organism: Periweissella ghanensis (assembly GCF_918814755.1). Lineage (GTDB taxonomy): Bacteria > Bacillota > Bacilli > Lactobacillales > Lactobacillaceae > Periweissella > Periweissella ghanensis. The sequence goes on from NZ_CAKKNT010000002.1 coordinate 88,092, forward strand.
CTTTGGCCTTTTTGCCTTTTTTCGTAAATTGTAACTCGAGGGGGACATCCCCGTGTTGGCGTTGGACTTTCCCACTAATGCGGGCGTCTTCTGCTTGCCAACTAATTAATTCCTTATCGCTACTTGTCCGATGAGAACGGGCTAAGGCTAGCACATAAATCGCTTCTAACAAATTTGTTTTTCCTTGGGCATTCGGTCCTAAAAGGATATTGACCCCAGGTGCAAAAGTGACTGTCAAATCTGTGTAGTTACGATAATTATGCAGCGTTAAATTCGCTAATTGCATCGATACCTTTACTTAGCTCGAATGACAAATTCGCCAAAGTCAGGAATTGAAACGGTGTCAGCGGGGTAAAGTTTTCGTCCGCGACGTTCATCGTGTTCACCATTAACAAGTACTTCAACTTCGTATAAAAACCATTTAGCTTGGCCACCAGAGCTAATCACGTTTTCAATCTTCAACATTTGTCCAAGGGTTATGTATTCTGTATCAATCAATACTTCTGTTGCCATTTAAACCGTCCTATTTTCTCTTGCAGCCAAGTTTTAGTTTGGCCACCCCCCATGGGCACCAAATAACTCGACTCGACACTAATCTATACTTGATAATTATACCGTTTTTTGATGATTAAAACAATTGAATTAGCGTTTTAAAACCGTTTAAAGAAAAAAGACCACTCTGAGATAGATTTATTACATTTCGTAAAAATTAGCTCATTTTAGCTTAAAACGGCTTTTGTTCGATTTTACGGCAAATTAACCCCGTTTTAATGGTGGCCTACCGCACTACTTAATTAATTTATTTTTTTACAGCGCCGTTATTGCACTATTTTTGTCCACATGTGGATAACTCAGCTACTTTGCGGTAGCTAACCAAAATACGACAAAATCCTCTATGAAGAATTTTCTTCATAGAGGATTTTTAGTGTATTTCTCGATATCGCCCAACTTATGGCGCGCTCTTATTTTTAGAATGTCCGCACTGGCGTGATTAATTGAATAAAGCTTTCACCATTTTCAACTGGAATCAAAGTAAATGGACGTAAAGCCGTCGTAAAGCTAACTTCAATATCAATATTACCAAATGAACGCAAGGCATCCTTCATGTAATCCGGGTTAAATGAGATTGCCAATTCGTTACCAGCTTGTGCTTTGACGTTTAAGGCTTCTTCAACTTGACCCACATCTGGTGAGTTACCAGTAATTTTGGCCCCACTTGGATTGATTTCTAATTTAACCACGTTGTTGCGTGATTCATGTGAAAGCAAGGAAGCCCGGTTAATTGCTGAAAGTAATTCCGTTGCGTTAAAAGTAACCGTAGTATCGCTTTCTTTTGGAATCAAACGTGTTGTATCAGGGTAATTACCTTCAAGTAAGCGTGAGTAGAACAATGTTTTACCCAAGATAAATAATACTTGGTTTTCCGCAATCCGCATTTCAACCGTTTCAACGCTTTCAAGCATTTTAGCTAATTCGTTAAGTGATTTACCAGGAATAATCACATCGGCAGTTGCTGCCAAAGTATCTTCCAAGGCCACTTTCCGTTGCGCTAACCGGTGTGAATCAGTTGCCACTGCTAAAAATTCGTTATTGTTCAAGCTAAAGTGGACCCCAGTTAAAATTGGGCGACTTTCTTGGTTAGAAACGGCAATCACGGTTTCAGAAATAATTTCACGTAAAGTTTCTGCGCTTAAAGTTACTGAATTAGTTGCTTCAATTTCAGGCAAGTTAGGATATGTGTTCGCATCCAAACCATTAATTGTAAATGATGCTGATCCAGAAGTGATTTTAGTTTGGAAGCCAGTTGTCATTTCCAAAGTCATCGCTTGCGCTGGTAATTGTTTAACAATATCGATAAAGAAGCGGGCTGGTAAAACAATTGCCCCTGGTTGGTCAATGTTTAAGGCCGCAGCTTCATCAGCAATACTCAACGTTGTTTCAATTGAGATATCTGAATCGCTACCAGTTAAAGTGATGCCGTCTTGATCAACCACTAATTTTAAACCTGTTAAAACAGGAATAGTTGTCCGTGATGCAATGGCACGTGACACATCGTTAAGTTCCTTGATGAAGGCTGCACGATTGACGGTAAATTTCATGAGTTCGAGCTCCAATCTGAGTGTTTAGTGATATAGATATTATATATAAAAAAGTCCGTAGTAGTAATAGGTCCTGTGAATTCTGTGGAAAACTATTATCTGAACTGAGCTAGCAACGTTTTTACTTGTGAATTGCTTTGTGGAAAACTTGTGTAAACTACGCGACTTATCCACAAGTGGAAAACTTATTCGCCGCTGATTTGTTTTTTCAAACTAGTAATATTTTTTTGTAAAGTACTGTTCTTTTCAAGATTTATAGAAATTTTTTCAGTCGCATGCATGACCGTCGTGTGATCTTTACCGCCAAATTCACGCCCAATGTTTGGTAATGAGTTGTCGGTTAATTCACGCGATAAATACATCGCAATTTGCCGTGGAATGACAATTTCTTTGTTCCGTTTTTTACCTTTAAGGTCTGCAACAGAAACATTGAAGAATTTTGCCACGGTTTCTTGAATAAAACTGATGGTAACTTCGGATTTTTGGGCAATATCAAGTTCGGCCAAGATTTTAGCTGCATCATCAATGGTTGCTTTAACCCCGCTATCAAATTTTGAAATGACGGCGACACGTTTGAAAACTCCTTCAAGTTCCCGCACGTTACTGTCGACTTGTTTAGCAATAAATTCAATGACATTCCGGTCGACTTCGATATTTTCTTTTTCAGACATTTCTAGCAAGATTGCAATCCGCGTTTCAAAATCTGGCTTGTTGATATCAACCGATAATCCCCATTGGAAGCGGGAAACTAACCGATCTTCTAAATCGGGGATGTCTTTTGGCAAGCGATCAGAAGTCATTACAATCCGACCACTGTGCCCCAAAATATCGTTAAAGGTGTGGAAAAATTCTTGTTGCGTTGACTCTTTACCAGACAAGAATTGAACGTCATCGACTAATAATAAGTCGGCATTCCGATATTCTTCGCGCAGCTTTTCGGTTGTCCCATTACGGACTGCGCTGATGAAGTCATTGGTAAATTGTTCTGACGTTACATAAAGCACTTTTTGATTGGGATCATTTAGAAGTGCGTTATTGCCGGTGGCTTGCATCAAGTGGGTCTTTCCTAAACCAACACCTCCGTATAGGAGTAACGGGTTATATTCCAAAGAACCTTCCGAAACTGCTAAGGCAGCTCCGTAGGCTAATTGGTTAGTGGCCCCAACCACGAACGTATCAAAAATATATTTTGGATCCAAGTTATTACCGTGTTTTAGGACGGCTTGGCGTTGTAAGTCGGGATTATCGTTCTTTTCAATTTCTTCAATTAAGTCAACAACTGGCTCCACGACGCGCACTTCAATATTTGCAAGTAACATTTGATTAGTTTCAAATGCAAAGGTGGTGAATTCCTTTGAATAGGTTTTTAACCACCGATCACGCGATAATTCATTTGGAACTTCAATCACAGCCGTATGTTTGCTGGCATCAAATTGTGCTAGACGAGCTGGCTGGATGAAATTGTCATATGATGGACGCTCCAGTTTGTTTCTGAAGCGGTCAGCAATTGCCGACCATAATGCGTTCCGTTCAACCATATTATTGTGGTTCCTCTTCTCAATCATAAATTTAACTTAATCTAGAATAGCATAAATAAAAAAATTTTCCAGTGTTATCCACAGGTGTGGACAAAAAAAGAAAAAAATCCACACAACTGTGTGTTACTTTTCCACAAGGATGTGGATAAATCAGTGGAAAACTAGTTATTTTCCAGTTATCCACCGTTTTTTGTGGCTGAAGAAAGCAAGCTCGGCAATGCTTACAACAGTTATCCACTTTATCCACAGGGGCGTGTTAATAACTATGCACACCCTGGGGATTTTGGGATAACTTGTGCAGAAATCTTGTAAAACTGGGCTGTTAAAAAAACGTAATTCACAGGGGTGTTGACAACAGTGCGTGGTATTGGGGATAATAAGGACCTGGTAAAAAAATATATTCCCGTTTTTTTAGTTCACAATTCACTACTTTTGTGCTATGATATTACGGAAATGCAAAGAGATGTCATAATTTCGATGTAAATATATAGAAAAGAATGGAGGTGTCTTCTCAATGAAACGCACATACCAACCAAAGAAACGTCACCGCGAACGTGTTCACGGCTTCCGTAAGCGCATGAGCACTTCAAACGGACGCAAAGTATTAGCACGTCGTCGCCAAAAAGGCCGCAAGGTGTTATCTGCATAAGAAGGTCACTGGTCACAGTGACTTTTTTTTATCGCTTATTCCAGGATTGAGAGGGAAAAAATGCGGAAGTCATATCGCGTAAAAAAAGAAGCGGAATTTCAAAAAGTATTTGATCGCAAACATTCAGTTGCTAATCGTATGTTTATCATATATAAAATGGAACAGCCGACCGCTAAACACTTTCGAGTGGGAATTTCAGTGGGGAAAAAGGTCGGTAAAGCCCACGACCGTGTATATGTAAAGCGTCGTATCCGGCAAACTTTATTGGAATATAAAGCACAGATTGATCCTAATTACGATTTCCTAGTGATTGCCCGTCCATCAGCTAATGGCCGGCCAATGGCTGAAATTTGTGAAAATTTGGTCCATGCCCTACAATTAGCAACGCTTTTGCCAACTTCAAATAAGTAATTATTCGTAAATCTCAAGTAAGTAGGAGAGAATTTATGCACACAGCAAAGAAACGGTCACAAAAGAAGCTTGGCTTACTTGTGACCATGGTTGCAGGGTTAACAGTTTTTTTAGCTGCCTGCAGTAATAAACCAATCACAGAACACTCAACGGGTATCTGGGATGGTGGTATTATCTTGAACTTCTCACGCGCTTTGATTGGTTTATCTCACTGGTTGGGAAACAATTATGCGTTTGGGATTATTGCATTCACGTTAATTATTCGGATTCTTATTTTGCCATTGATGATTTATCAATCAAAATCAATGTTAAAAATGCAAGATCTTCAACCACAAATTAAAGCCTTGCAAGCAAAATACCCAGGTCGTGATAATGATTCACGACTTGCAATGCAACGTGAATCACAAGTCTTATATAAAGAAGCAGGGGTTAACCCATTTGCGAGCTTGTTGCCATTGTTAGTACAAATGCCAATTTTGATTGCCTTGTACCAAGCAATTTTCCGGACACAAGAGTTGCGAACAGGTCACTTTTTATGGCTCCAACTTGGACACCAAGATCCATATGTTGTCTTGCCAATCTTGGCGGCAATCTTTACTTTTGGTAGTTCATGGTTAGCAATGGCCTCAGCGCCAGAGCAAACAGGAGTTACTAAGTCGATGACATTTATGATGCCTGTAATTATTTTTATTACGGCGTTATCATTGCCATCAGCGTTGTCACTTTACTGGGTGGCTTCAAATGCCTTCCAAATGGTGCAAACTTGGTTTATCCAAAATCCATTTAAGATCAATGCAGCGCGCGCTGAAAAGAAAGCGGCTGAAAAAGCCCGTCAACGTAAGCTTGAAAAAGCTCGACGGAATGCTCTTAAAAAGAAGTAATTAGTATTAAGTGCCAAGATATTAAATCTTGGCACTTTTTTTGTATAATTTTTAGTGTGAATAATTCCTTTTTGGGAAATAATTCCAACGTTTGAAAATATTTCCTCTAAATACGTGAAATTAAACACAAAGGCTCAAAAAACCGTTAAATCAAGCTAAAATAAAAATTCAGTTAAACTAAGTGATTTTTGTGAAAGATACAACAAAGTTAAACAAAAAAGTGGTATTATGACTGCAAGTAAAGTAATTCGTAATCAGCACGACTTACTCAACAGATTATGAAAGCGATGGAGTTAATCATGAATGAAGAACGGACATTAATTTTAGTAAAACCAGATGGAGTTAGCCAAGGGCATATTGGTGAAGTAATTACACGGTTAGAACGTAAAGGCTACACAATCGAAGCCCTTAAAGTAACTAAGGCAACGCGCGCCCAACTTGATCGGCACTACGAAGATAAAGTTGATAAGCCTTTTTATCCGGAAATGGTTAAATATATGCAAGAAGGACCCATTGTGGCGATTATTGCTAGTGGGATTAATGTGGTTAGTGTATTTCGGCGAATGGCCGGTAAGACTAATGTATCTGAAGCTGATTTTGGGACTATTCGGGGTGATTTTGGTCGTGAATGGGCGGATGGTATTATTCGCAATGTCGTTCATAGCTCAGACAGTGTGGAACACGCGGCCCGTGAAATTGCGATTTGGTTTGATTGATAATTTTAAAAATAGCCAAGCCGGGTTAAATAATGCCCAGCTTGGTTATTTTTAGTTTAATTGAAGCCTTATATAGCGAAAAATAACGCATATTAAATTAGATATATTGGCTTTTTTAACATTTATTGGAGGAAACGCGAATTATTTGTAATATTTAACCATTTAACGCGTACAAAAACGGCAGGATTGGGTATAATTAATTATTAGAATATAATAAGCGGGAAATAAAATGGCACGATTTAAAGGAAAAACAATAGAAGAAGCAACTAACCGGGGATTAGAAATTCTTGGGGTTAACCGTGATGCGGTTGAAATTTACGTCATAAATGCTGGCCAGGCCAAATTTTTTGGCTTATACCATGTTGCAGCAGAAGTCGAAATTATTATTAAAGAACAAAGTCAAATGGTCCAACCAATGATGGTCGCACAAGCCGTCCCATCCTTAGATGAACCAATTAATGTGGCCATCGTTAGTACACCAAATAATGATGAACAAGCGTTACTTGAACGCCAAGCGAAAAATCGCGAACGGTGGGAAAAAGCGACGGATGAAGTAATTGATTATTTAGTAACTATTTTAGGAGCGTTGGGCATTGAAGGTGATCTTGACGCCACTTGGGGTCAAAATACTTTAAATATTCAGTTTGAAACCGCCACCGAAGGGTTATTAATCGGTAAATACGGTCGGACCTTAAATGCAATGCAAACTTTGGCAACGGCTTACTTAAGTGAAGCGGGCATTAACCACCCCCAAGTGATGTTAAATGTTGGTAACTACCGTGAAGAACGGAATGAAAAACTTGAACGTTTAGCATATCGTTTAGCCGATAAAGTTGTTAGCTTGGGTCAAAGCGAAACGCTTGAGCCAATGCCAGCTTTTGAACGAAAAGTAATTCACAGTGCCTTGGCTGATGATACCGATATTTTAACAACTTCAATTGGTAAAGAACCATTCCGATGCGTTAAAATTGAATTGAGCCAAGCAGCGATTGCCCGGCTTGATGCATAAGTTACATTGAAAGTCATTTGATTGGTTGACATCCGTTAGTTGACTGATTAGAATAAGTCTGTTATCCGTTAATTGGGACGTTTTTTTAGTGCGGCTTAATTAACGATGAAGACTGCTGAATAAAAAGTAGTAAAAAGGTGCCCGATTTTAGGCATTTAAAATGTGCTCCAAGGACCAAGTTCCTAAGCATATACGTCACAACCGACTGACTCATAAACCGAGTCAATGGTTCTGCCTAGTATGCTACGGACCTTAAACGGCCCTTGTCGCACTCTTAAAACGTGCTCCACAAACCAAACCTTTCCGCCTACTTCAATCAATTACAAATGCCAAATCCGCATTTGCATTGATTATCTGTAGTGCTCAAGGTTTCCCAGTTTGTGTCGCACTCTATATCACCGAAGTAGTGAAAGTGCTTCGCCACCCAACAAATCAATGGGGGTGGTGTAGGCACTTTTTTAGTACCCAGAAAGGAATTATCATGGCTAACGCAGGAGATGCATTAACAGAATTTGACACGATTGCCGCAATTAGTACGCCACCTGGTGAAGGGGCAATTTCAATTATTCGTTTGAGTGGAGAAGAGGCCGTTGTGATTGCCAACCGCGTCTTTAAAGGTAAAAACTTAACCAAAGTTGCCAGTCACACGATTAACTACGGTCACATTATTGACCCTGATCACGATAATCAAGAAATTGATGAAGTGATGGTTTCGGTAATGTTGGCGCCAAAAACCTTTACGCGTGAAGACGTTATCGAAATTAACGCGCACGGTGGGATTGTGGCGACTAACAAAATTTTGCAATTATTACTCGCTAATGGAGCGCGGATTGCTGAACCTGGTGAATTTACTAAGCGGGCCTTTTTAAGTGGTCGGATTGATTTATCACAAGCTGAAGCCGTGATGGACTTGATTCGGGCTAAAACTGATCGCTCAATGCAAGTGGCTTTAAACCAACTTGATGGTAATTTATCAAACTTAATTCGCAAAATTCGCAAGGATATCGTGGATACTTTGGCAGTCGTGGAAGTTAATATCGACTATCCGGAATATGATGCGGTTGAAGAAATGACGACCAAATTGTTGTTAGAACAAGCCGAAAATGTGAAGGCTTACGTGGAACAATTATTACGGACGGCTAAACAAGGTAAAGTTCTCCGTGAAGGCCTTGCAACGGCGATTATTGGTCGCCCAAACGTTGGTAAAAGTTCAATTTTGAACCACTTATTACATGAAGATAAAGCGATTGTCACTGATATTGCGGGGACTACGCGGGATGTGATTGAAGAGTATGTCAATGTCCGCGGGGTACCGTTGAAATTAATTGATACGGCCGGAATTCGCGATACCGAAGACGTGGTTGAAAAAATTGGGGTTGAACGTTCACGGGCCGCAATTACTAAGGCTGATTTGGTCATGTTAGTGTTAAATACTAACCAACCATTAACGGCCGAAGATCGCCAATTAATTGAAATTACCAACGATAAAAAACGGATTGTTATTTTAAATAAAACTGACCTTGAACAAAACATTGATCAAGCGGAATTGGCTAGTTTAATTGCCGCTGATGAAATGATTGCTGTATCGGTTTTACGGAATGACAACATGGACAAATTAGAAGAAAAAATTGCCCACTTGTTCTTTGATGAAGGGATTGAAAATAACCAAACTACTGTGATGGTTACTAATGCCCGCCATATTGGTTTATTAGCACAAGCGGCTAAATCATTGCAAGCCGTCATTGATGGGATTGAAATGGGGATGCCAGTTGATATTGTGCAAATCGACATGACCAATGCCTGGGACAAACTTGGTGAAATTACTGGAGATTCTGTCCAAGACGACTTATTAACCGAATTGTTTAGTCAATTCTGTTTAGGAAAATAACTTAGATTATAAAAATAGGAGAAATAAAAATGGCTGTAATTCCATACGAAGCTGGTGCATATGACGTAATCGTTGTTGGTGCTGGGCATGCTGGTTCTGAAGCTGCTTTAGCGGCTGCCCGCATGGGAAACAAAACTTTATTGATGACCATCTCACTTGAAATGGTTGCCTTCATGCCATGTAACCCGGCCGTTGGTGGTCCAGCTAAGGGGATTGTGGTACGTGAAATTGACGCCCTTGGTGGTGAAATGGGTCGCAACACGGATAAAACATATGTCCAAATGCGGATGCTTAACACCGGTAAAGGTCCAGCGGTGCGTGCTTTGCGGGCCCAATCTGATAAAGATGAATACCACATCAGCATGAAGCACACGATTGAAACAACGCCTAACTTAACGCTACGCCAAGGAATTGTGGAAGAAGTGATTGTTGAAGATGGCGTTGCCACGGGGGTACGGACCAACACTGGGGCGATTTACAAGGCGAAATCAGTCGTGTTAACAGCCGGAACTTCATCACGTGGGAAGATTATTATTGGGGAATTGATGTACACATCAGGTCCTAATAACTCACAACCATCAATTAAGTTATCAGAAAACTTATTAGATCTTGGTTTTGAACTAAAGCGTTTCAAAACGGGTACCCCACCACGGGTTAACGGTAAAACAATTGATTTTTCTGTTACTGAAGAACAGCCTGGGGATGTCCAAGCCAACCACTTTAGTTACACATCAAAGGATGAAGACTACTTGGCCTTGGAACAACAATTATCTTGCTGGTTGACTTATACTAATCAACATACCCATGCAATTATCAACGAAAACTTGCACCGGGCACCAATGTTTACCGGTGTGATTGAAGGGGTTGGTCCGCGTTACTGTCCATCAATTGAAGATAAAATTGTCCGGTTTGCTGATAAGTTACAACACCAATTGTTCCTTGAACCAGAAGGTCGGACAACTGATGAATGGTATGTCCAAGGATTCTCAACTTCAATGCCTGAAGAAGTGCAATTGAAGATGCTTCATTCAGTGCCTGGATTGGAAAATGCCGAATTAATGCGTCCTGGTTACGCCATTGAATATGACGTGGTTGCGCCACACCAATTACGGCACACGTTGGAAACTAAAATTATCAAAAACCTTTACACGGCAGGTCAAATGAACGGAACTTCTGGGTATGAAGAAGCCGCTGGGCAAGGAATTATTGCCGGAATTAATGCCGGTTTACGTGCACTTGGTCGACCTGATTACGAAATGAAGCGTTCTGAAGGTTACATCGGAGTGATGATTGATGATTTAGTTACTAAGGGAACTAATGAACCATACCGGCTCCTAACTTCACGAGCCGAATACCGTTTATTATTGCGTCACGATAATGCTGATTTACGTTTAACTAAGGTTGGTCACGAATTAGGTTTAATTGATGATGAACGTTACGCTGCTTTTGAAGCTAAAGTAGCGGCTATCGAAGCTGAAAAAGCCCGTTTACAAAGTATCCGTATCAATCCCAATGGACCATTAGATGCCTACTTAGTAAGTTGTGGTTCAAATCCAATGAAGGATTCAATTTTGGCATCTGAATTGTTACGCCGGCCCGAAATTAACTACCAAAAGTTAATGGAATTTGTACCAGCCAGTGAAACACCCCTTGATCGTTATGTAGTCGAAGAAGTTGAAATTCAAATTAAATACGAAGGCTACATTGTTAAGGCTCAAGAAAAAGTTGAAAAACTTCACCGGATGGAAGCTAAGAAAATTCCGGCAAATATTGATTATTCTGCAATCGAGGGCTTAGCAATTGAAGCTAAGCAAAAACTTGGTAAAATAGAGCCAGAAACATTAGCGCAAGCATCACGGATTTCTGGTGTTAACCCAGCCGATATTGCTATTTTGAGTGTTTATATTCAAAACGGTCGAATTGCCAAAACCGTTGCTGTGGATTAGTGTTTAAAAATTAATTAATAATTTTTATGAACGTGAAAATGTTGCCAAAAAAGCACAAAATTAGTTATACTATAATAGATATGGCTAAAATATGCATTTTAGTAGTATACATTGGACAGACATCAAAAAAACTTAGGAGAATTTAATCATGGCCAAGACGAAAATCGGTATTTTGGGCGCAGGTTACGCCGGATTGTTAGCATTAAAAGTATTGCAAAGCAAAGCGAAAGATGTAGAAATTACATTGATTGACCGTAACAGCTACCACAACGAAGCAACTGATTACCACGAAGTTGCTGCAGGTAGTGTTAATGCCGATAAAATCACTTACCCAATTTCAGACGTAGTAAAACCAGGTATTACTAACTTTATTCAAGCAACTGTAACTAAGATCGACAAAGCAGCTAAGACAGTTGAAATCGAAGGCCACGAACCAATGACTTTTGATTACTTAATCGTTGCTTTAGGTTTCCGTTCAGAAACTTTCGGTATCAAGGGTGCAACTGAATTCGCATTACCAATGGACGACGTTGAATCATCAGAAGCTGTTTACAAGCACTTTATTGCTAAGTTGGAAGACTACCGTACATCAAAGAACCCTGATAACTTGAAGGTCTTGATTGCCGGTGCCGGATTTACTGGTATGGAATTAATTGGTGCCATGGCTGAAAACAAAGCTAAGTACGCTAAGATTGCTGGTGTTACTCCAGATGATATCGAACTTACTTGTATTGATGCTGCGCCTTCATTGTTACCAATGTTCCCATCAGACTTGGCTGACTACGCTGTTAAGCGCTTAGCTAAGCGTGGTGCTAAGGTATACACTAGCCGCGGAATCAACGAAGTTAAAGACGGTGTTGTAGTTGCCCAAAACATGGAAACTAAAGAAATCATCGAATTCCCAGCCGGTACTATTATCTGGACTACTGGGGTTTCAGGTTCTGACGTTATTGCTAACTCAGGTATCGAAGCTCGTCGTAACCGTGTGATGGTTACTTCACAACTTAAAGATCCTGAAAACGACAAGGTTTACATCCTTGGTGACGTTGCTGCTGTTATGGACGCTGAAAGTGGCCGCCCATACCCAACTACTGCTCAAATCGCATTAGTAATGGGTCACGTAGCTGCAATGAACATTATTGCTGACATGAACGGTCAAGAAGGTGAAGACTTCAAGTACGTAAGTCAAGGTACTGTTTGTTCATTAGGTAACACTGATGCCATTGGTGTGCTTGGTAACGGTACTAAGGTTAAGGGTTATGTTGCCTCAGCCTTGAAGAAGATCATCATGAACAAGTCACTTTGGGAAACTGGTGGTGTTAAAGAAATGCTTGCCAAGGGTCGTTTTGACTTGTACCACTAGAAATTATAAGAGTGTGAGCCTCAGCGGGAACTAGCGAGGACTATTGCGAGCTAACTGAAGATACGGTTTTGGTATCTAAGTTAGCTGAAATAGACGGAGCTAGTTGCTGAGGAGAACACGTTTAAAAAGGTCTGCGACACATTTGGTGTACAGATCTTTTTTACTAAAGAAAAGCGGTTTCGATATGCGTGCATATCGGACCGCTTTTAATTTAGACGGAAGTAGCTGAGGTGATTTGCACGTTCAGGTCCTTAATTTTTGGTAAATTACTTTAATATTATTAATAATAATATTAAAAATATTTATATAATATAACGAATTATGTAAAACCGAGCCGAATGTAAGCATAATATTTTTAAATGAGATATACTGTATGTTATATATTGTGGTTTTTTGCGTCAAAAAAACATAATTATTAGAATAAAACATTAGTAGCATAATTTGTGTTCAAAAAAATAAGCCTTGCTGCTATTTTTATTTAGTTTACGATAAATTATACCTAAACAGGTAAAAATGGCTGTAACCCCCTTTAAATTAACAAATTAAAAAGAGGTCCCGATTTAATAATCGGGACCTCTTTTTGTTTACGAGAATTTACGTTGAATGATAATTTCAATTCGTCGGTTTTTGGCACGACCAGCTGCATTCTGATTAGATGCGACCGGATTATTTTCCGCAAAGGCTTCGATGGTGACCTTACTTGGATCTAAAACGTGGGCATTGGTTAGGTAATTCATAACACTAATGGCGCGGGCAGAACTTAATTCCCAGTTAGAAGCATATTGGGGATTATTTTGAATTGGTAAGTTATCCGTATAACCAGCAATAATAAAATTATTATTTTGCAGCATTTTGATATGAGGGGCCAAGAGACTCAATGATTTGGCCATTTCACTAGTAACGGCGGCACTAGCAGTATCAAATAAAATATCGCTATTTAACGTTAAGTGAATCCCATCGCTTTGAATCGTGATGGTTACTTTATCCCGTAATGGTGAATTAGCGATGTCTTTTTTCGTTTCTTCAAAGGTTTTAGTTAACAACTGTTGTTCTTGTTGGCGTTTAAAATTTACTGAATCAATCGGTTTAATGACATTGTTGGGTTGGCCTTGGGCATTATTTTTTTCCTTAGCGATTAACGATGAATTTGGATTACTAGCTAAAATACTACCAAATTCCGATTCGAGTTGCGCTAATTTTGCAGTATCAACTTTTGAGACCGCAAACAAAACAATGAATAAAGCAAGAAGCAACGTTAACATATCCGAATATGGGAGGAGCCAAGCTTCACTAGGTTCTTCTTCATGTTTATCTTTTTTTCGCAAATTATTAACCCTCCTATTCTTCGATATATTCGTCGTCAATCATTGAATATAATTTTTTCTCGATTGTTTTGGCAGATAAACCAGCTTGAATGGCCAAAATTCCTTCAAGCATAACTTCAAGTTCTTGCAGTTCGGTTTTAGAAGCTTGTTTAAGCCGTTCACCAAAGGGAATAAACAGCACGTATCCAAAGAAGATTCCGTATAGGGTGGCGACAAAGGCCGCTGAAATACTATGACCCAAAGCGGTGATATCATTCAGGTGTCCCAAGGCACCAATCAAACCAATTACGGCTCCCAACACCCCTAAAGTCGGTGAAGTTGTGCCGGCTGTTTTGAACATATTCGCTCCGCGGGTATGCCGCTCTTCGATTGCGTCAATTTCATTTTCAAGAATGTCTTTGACTTGATCAGCTGCGACCCCGTCAACAACCATTTGTAAGCCATGAACTAAGAAAGGGTTGTTATCTTCAGTCAAAACTGATTCCAAAGCAAGTAGACCATTACGCCGAGCTGTGTTTGATAATTCAACAATTTCGGCAATTGTGTCAGGAATGTTTTGTTCCTGTTTTTTAAATAACACGCGCACAATCCCGGGAAGCCGTTTGACATCCGTACTTGAAAACGTATTGAGTAACGTGGCAATGATTCCGACAAAGATAATCGTTGCCGCCGCGGGATTTAAGAGTACCGCAACATTAGCACCTTTTAGAATCATTCCGACAACTACTGACGCAAAACCAAGAATTATTCCTAAAATTAGTGAAATTTGCATGAATTGAACCTCCAAGAAAACTTTTTTTAAATACTGATAGAGTATCGGTATCAAAATTGTAAAGTTTAACGATTTTTACTAATATCGTAAATTTTTGTATGGAAATAAAATAAAAATTAAGTTATATTTAAAAGCATCTGAAAATAGTTATTAATAAAATTGATAAAAAGTATGATTTATTTGTTTTAAACGTTTATTTTTCTGCGTTCTTTATCATTTAATAATACTATTTAGAATTTCTTAATAATATATCGAGATATGTAAAATACACATGGATGAGGACTCGTAATGGAAATCGACAATTTATTGAAGACCGCGCTATCAGTTTCAAATACCCGTGCACAAACAATTTCATCAAATATTGCCAATTTAAATACTCCTGCTTACAAAGCTAAACGGGTGCAATTTGAAAATTTACTACAACAAGCGACCGGACCGGGGCAAATGGTCACTGATAATCCCCGGCATATTGGAGCGTTAAGTAATATTCAACCGCAAATTACCACGGAAACGGGTACCCAAGTCCGGGCCAATGGGAATAATGTTGATCTTGATACGGAAATGGTCGATCAAGCGCAAAATGGAATTTATTACAATATGCTCGTTAGCCAATTAAATGGACGCTACCAAATGATGAGCTATATCGTGAACCATTAAACGAATTACGAGGATAAAAAATGAGTTTTTTTAACGGATTAAATATTAATGCGAGTGGGCTAGCTTTAAATCGTTTACAGATGGATGTTAGCTCAACCAATATTGCCAATGTTAATACGAATACCACGCCTGAAGGTGGCCCGTATAAAGCCAAGACTGTTCAATTTAGTGAAAATTTGATGGCACAGCAAGCCGATTTAAATGATCCAAGTAGCAGTCTGAACTCCCCCAGTTACGGCGTTAAAGTTACGGGCATCACCGCTAATCAAAATATTAAACGTACATATGATCCAACCAATCCCAATGCTGATGCGAACGGGTATGTCGCCCAATCAAATGTCAATTTGGCTGATGAAATGGTCAAAATGATTCAAGCGCAACGCTCGTATGAAGCGAATGTATCAGCCACTGAAATGAACAAATCAATTTTACAAAAAGCCTTACAAATTTCATTAAACGGTTAATTCGAGGAGAAAATAAATGGAATCAATCAATAGTTTGTTATCAAACGTACAAGGTTATCAAGGCTTTTTGGCTAAACAAACCGGCTTAGAAAATACCGATTTTGCCGCGACCCACAGTGCTAATTTCAGCCAGTTACTAGGAAATGCGATTAACGGCCTTAACAATAATGTCAATGCGATGGAGCAAGGGACGGCGGGGTTAATTTCGGGAAATAATAATGATTTGGGTAAAGCCATGGTCCAAATGACAGAAGCCCAACTTTCAGTACAGACAGCGGTTCAGGTCCGCAATAAAGTACTTGAGGCCTATAACGATATTAAGAATATGCAATTCTAGGAACCGTGTGAAAGGGATGTAAGTAAGTGGAGCGAGTTAATAGCAGTTTTGGAAATATTAAGGACAAGTGGTCAGCAATTAGTCGCCCAATGAAGATTGGGATTATCAGTGGCTTACTTAGTTTAATAGCAATTGGTGTGATTAGTTTCACATTATTAACCCGGGTACAATATGGCGTGTTGTTTGCCAATGTTAACCAAGGTGATGCGGGAAATATTACCGCGACTTTGAAATCACAAAATGTCCCGTATAAATTGGAGGATGGTGGCACAACCATCATGATTCCAGCCGACAAAGTTGACCAAACGCGGATTGATTTAGCAATGGCCAATAAATTACCAAATAGTACGAGTGGTTTTGAGTTGTTTGATAAAACCAACATGATGACCACGGATCAAGACCGTAAGATTATGTATCAACGGGCTTTAACCGGTGAATTGGAACGTTCAATTAGTTCCCTAAATGCGGTCCAATCAGCCCGAGTGATTCTAGTAACCCCGAGTCAAAGTGTTTTTGATGATTCAACGGACAAAAAAGCTTCCGCATCCGTAATTTTGACGTTAAAAGGCAATACAATTTCAGATTCCGCGGTCCAAGGGATTGTGGCTTTGACGTCGGCTTCCGTTGAAAATTTAAATCCTGATAACGTTAAGGTTGTTGATAGTAATGGCCGCATTTTAGCGGATGGTGACAGTGGTAATGATAATCCACTGACTGGGGGCAATAGTAAATTCCTCCAAATGAAGCAACAATATGAAAATCAATTAACGCAAAAATTGAGTACGTTATTAACGCCAATTTATGGAGCCGGTAAGTTCCAAGTTGCCATTAATGTTGATCTTGATTTTAATTCCGTTGAACGCAATACGGTTAAATACAGTAATCCTAATATTCGCAGTGAGAACCTGCAAATTGCTGGTAATAATGCTAACAACCAACAAACAAGTGGCCAACCTGATAACGCGGCCAATGTTGCGGGGGCCAAAAATGACCAAAATGGAACGTTTAACCGCACGATTAATAATGAACTTGATACAGATACGACCAAAATTATTAATGCCCCCGGTTCGGTCCAACGAATTACCGCGTCGGTTGTCCTTAATGGTGATGCCAATAACGCGGCTAGTGCGAACCAAGTTCAAACAATGGTGGCCAATGCGATTGGCTTAGATTCAAAACGGGGCGATGCCGTTAATATTCAAGATGTGTCATTTGCTAAAACGAAAATGAATACTACCAGCACCCCTAAAGATGCTAAGAAAGCCAATGATTTATGGATTTACTTAGCTGTTGCGGCGGGAATTTTAACCCTTGGTTTAGCAACTTTCTTCATTATTCGCAGTCGCCGCCGAAACGAAGAAGATGATGAATATGAATACGATGACTATGAGGATGAAGCCAAAGAAGTTCCGGAAGCACCAACGAGTACACCAGTTGAACTTGATGAAAATGCCGAGTCAGTTGTTGAGAGTAAAACCAATCAGGCAAAAGATTTTGCTATGAAGAATCCCGATATTGTCGCTGATTTAGTTAAGACATGGGTTCGTGAAGATAAATAAAACACTAGGAGTTATGAGTGCATGGAACAGAATGAAGGCGTAAAAAAAGCCGCGGTTCTGCTAATTTCCTTAGGTTCAGAAGTTTCAGCCCAAGTTATGAAACAACTACCGGATGATTACATTCAGAAAATTAGTTACGAAATCGCTAATACTGATTACGTTAAGCCAGAACGACGTGATCAAGTTTTAGATGAATTTATTAATACGGCTAATGGGCGCCAATATATTCTAGATGGTGGTTATGATTACGCCAAAAGCGTCTTAAACCAAGGGTTAGGCCCACAGAAAGCCAAAGAAATTTTGGATGTTTTAAAGCAATTACAAATGCGTGAACGGCCATTTGATATTGCGCGGACGGCCGATTTGCAACAGTTAGTTAATGTTTTAATTGATGAGCACCCCCAAGTTATCGCGTTAGTTTTATGTTATATGCAACCAGAAAAAGGGGCCGCTTTATTGGCCCAGTTACCGCGTGATTTACAAGTTGATGTGGCTGAACGGGTCGGGTTAATTACGACGACTTCACCAGAAGTAATCAAGCGCATTGAAGAATCGCTTGAAGCGCAATTATCAAACTTCGAAGTCGCCGATACCGAAAATGTTGGTGGAGTATCAGTCTTGGTTGGTATCTTGAATGCCGCCAGTCGCAGTACCGAAAAGAATATTTTGGGCGACTTGGAAGAACGGCAGCCTGAATTGGCAACTGAAATCAAAACGAGTCTCTTTACCTTTGATGACATCACATCATTATCTGATATGGATGTTCAAAAAGTATTGCGGGCAATTGATAATGAAGCCCTTAAGTTGGCCTTGAAAGGTGCCGCCGCTGATATTAAAGAATTTATCTTTAAGAACTTATCACAACGGGCCGCCGAAACGATTCAAGAAGAACTTGAATTTATGGGACCAACCCGCTTAGCAACGATTGAAGAAGCCCAACAAAAAGTGGTCGCTGAAATTCGTCGCCTAGATGATAATGGTGAAATTTATATTGAACGAGGAAATACGGATGGAATGGTCAAATAATGTTTGGAAACAAGCAACTGTCATTGATAATAATGCGCCCAAGCCCATCATTACTGATAATTTAGTACCGTTAGCAGCGCCGAGTGAAGATGATAATATGCAGGTATTTAATGCTGAAAACCAAGCATTACGCCAACAAATTATGACAGATGCCCAACAAGCCGCTGAAGCGTTAAAAGCGCAAGCCTTTGCAGAAGGGCAAGCGGCTGGTTATGAAGTTGGTTATAACGAAGGTAAAGCCGTTGGTGATCAAATGGCCCAGCAAATTAGTATGGAAGCTGAGCAAAATTATGCGGCCGCCCAAGCTGATATTGCAACTTATTTACACGATAAGGAAGCCGAAATTGTTGCCTTTGCGGTGGCGATGGCCGGTCAAATTGTAAAAAAACAAATTAACTTAGATGAAACGACCATTGGGAACATTATTGCCCCAACGTTATTACAACTTGGCCAACCAGACCAGTTAATTACCGTCACGGCTAACCCAGCCCATCGTGAAGTGTTAACGGCTAAATTAGAAGCCAAGAAAGCTGAAATTCCAAATTTGCATTATTTATTACTCGATGATATGCAATATGAATTAACGGCGTTGAAAGTTGAAACGAGCGATACGCTAGTAGTGTTTGACTTAGAAACGGAATTAAAAAACTTACTCGTAGAATTACAAAAGGTTGGATAGACGATGACATTTGCATTAGCGACAGATAAATATTTAACCGTTGTTAAGCAACAACCGTTTACGCAAACCTTTGGGAAAGTCAGTGAAGTCGTTGGCTTAGTAATTAAGGTCGTCGGCTTAGCGAGCTTTGTGGGTGAAATTTGTGAAGTTCATTTAGCAAGTAGCCATAAAGTCGCACTAACTGAAGTGGTCGGGTTTGTTAAAAATACGGTCCTCTTGATGCCCTTGGATGACTTAGATGGCATTAGTCCGGGGTGCTTAGTCGTACCAACTGGCCGGGCATTAACGGTCAAAGTTAATCCGGCTTTATTAGGCCACACGTTAGATGGACTAGGTCGGCCGATGGATGATTTACAAATCACCGAAGAATTCACGGAATTTCCAGTCATGCGTGATGCCCCTGATCCATTTAAACGTCCACCAATTCGTGAAACCTTACCGACTGGTGTTCGTGCCATTGATGGCTTACTCACAGTTGGTAACGGCCAGCGAATTGGGATTTTTGCCGGGAGTGGGGTTGGTAAAAGTACCTTACTCGGCATGATGGCTAAATACGCCGACGCTGATGTGATTGTGATTGGTTTGATTGGTGAACGGGGCCGTGAAGTCCGTGAGTTCATTGAAAAAGACCTCGGCCCGGATGGGTACAAAAAAGCCGTTGTCGTCTGTGCAACTTCTGATATGCCGCCATTGGTGCGGTTAAAGGGGGCGTATGTGGCAACGGCGATTGCTGAATATTTCCGTGACCAAGGTAAGAAAGTTGTCTTGATGATGGATTCGGTGACCCGATTTGCGATGGCCCAACGTGAAATTGGGCTTTCAACGGGTGAACCGCCAACGACGCGCGGATACACGCCATCGGTTTTTGCGATGCTACCTAAATTACTCGAACGTAGTGGTCCAGCTGAGCACGGTTCAATCACGGCTTTTTATACCGTGTTGGTTGAAGGGGATGATATGAATGAACCGATTGCCGATGCGGTCCGGGGGATTTTGGATGGCCACATTGTTTTGTCACGTAAGATTGCGGGGCAAAATCATTATCCCGCGATTGATGTGCAAAGTAGTTTGAGTCGATTGATGAAAAGTTTAGTCAGTCCCACCCATGCCAATGCTGCTAATAAATTACGCCAAAGTATGGCGACGTATAACGAGACCAAGGATTTAATTGAAATTGGTGCTTATCAAGTTGGTACAAATCAAGCCGTTGATCATGCGATTAATTTACACGAACCAATCAAACAAATTTTGACCCAATCGGTTGATGAACACGCTCCGTTTAATAATACGGTCCACCAGTTAGAACAACTATTTCAACAACCAACCATGATGTAACTCGAGGTAATAGTAATGCAAAAATTTAAATTTGAATTAGCAAGTTTACTTGAATTTCGCCAGCAGGAAGAACAAACCGCTAAGCAAGCCTACGCGTTAGCCCAACAAGCGGTTATCCAAGCGCAAACGGCCACGACGAAGTTATTAAACGAAAAGCATCTGATCTTTGCTTATGCGTCTAAATCCGTCGAACTGCTCCAAGCCCAACGGCGCTATTTAATTGATATTGAAAATCAAATGACAACGCTAGCATTACAAAAAAACGAACGCGAAGCAGCGGTCAAAACGACCCAAGCAGCTTTAGTCCAAGCCCAACAAGCCCGCCAAGTGATTGAAAAATTATACGTTAAAAAATTAGCCGAATATCAGGCGGAAGTTAAACGGACGGAGCAAATTTTTCTTGATGAAGTAGGGACGCAAAATTATATGCGGCAGCAAGCTAGCGGCTATTAAAAATTAAGAAAGGAGTTCCGCCATGAATCAGATCACCCCGCCAACAACGAGTGCCGTAAATGCTTTGCCTAAAAACAGTAACTCAGCGGCTAGTTCAAGTGATGATAACCAAGCTTTAGCAGCAATTTTTGCGAGCCTACTAGCCCCAAGTCCGCTACCAATGGCCCAACAAGATGCACCATTACCCCCCACGGATAACCTAGTGCAAGCGGGCGATGATGGTGCACTCGGTACGGCTTTACCAAGTCAAAGTCCTGGTAGCTTGAGTGTCGAAGAGGTGCCAATCCCCCAAGCAGCCAAGCCACTAGCTAGCCCCGTGACCGACATGGGAACTAGTAACGTGCCAGCCTCAGTAAATAGTGGCGCAGCCCCAGTCGCCGAAGTAGCTGCATCGGCTACGCCAAGTCCACAATTAATGGCCGCTACTAGCCAACCAACAAGTACGCCATTAGCAACGACACTTATGCCCTCATTAGCAAGTGACAATAGCAAGTTAAATAAGGATTCAAAGCCGATAAGCAACGCTAGTGATAATATTGTTGCTAAAAATGTTACAAATTCAAATGATGATGTGATAAACAACTTTGAAACTAGTAACAGTAATATATTTAGTGCAGAAAAAACCTTATCAACGGCGGCCAGTGCACCGGTGGAGCTTAAAGCAATAACGCCGGCCACGGGAGTACCTGATTCGGCGACTGCGCCAAGGCAAGCTACGACTGATGACAAAGCCCCCGCGCCAACAACCGAGCAACTGCCAAGTCAGGCCCCAGAATTACCACCGACGCTGACCGGGAATATCATCCCTAACCAAGTCCCAACGATTACCAATACGCCGGTGTTAACAACGGTCAAAATTGAAAGTCAGCCACTGATGCCAACGAATCAAATAAGTAATATGGCCCAAGTTATCACCGAACAAGTTAAAACCATGGGCTCAGGGGATACCAAGGTGGTTGTTTTCCGTCTTGAACCAGCTGGCTTAGGACCGATTAACGTTAATTTACAGATTAACCAACAGCAAGTTTCCGTGGAATTCAAAATGGAACAAAGTCAAACGCATCAAATGTTAGCAGCGGCCATGCCCAAGTTACAAGAGATTTTAAAAGCAACGACGGACACGCCATTGCAAATTAATAATCCCACTCCAACCCCAGCGGTGAGCAATGTTAGTGCCCCAACGAGTCATACGCTGAGTGATATGAATCAACAGATGATGTTTAACCAGCAAGGTCAACACGGTCATGGTCAACCATTTACCGGTGATAAACGTAAAGCTTATCAAGGACCGCAAGAAGTCGTAGTTGAACCAGTTGAAACCCAACCCGAGGCCGATGCGACCGTTAGTATTTTAGTTTAAGGAGGAAGTCTGATGGATATAGCAAATAATGCCAATGCACTGAATACCGTTTTACCTGGTTCCGTCAAAATTAGTAAAAATAATGATAATGGTACCGGTATTTCAATGGATCAGTTCTTGAAAATCATGGCCGCAACGATGAGTAACCCGTCAATGGATGGCGGTTCAAGCGGTGGCGGTAGTAATACCGATTATCTCTCACAATTAGCGCAATTTAGTGAATTACAAAAAATGAACGAATTGGGCCAAAACTTGCAAGCCACGGTGATGATGTCCCAACAACAACAAGCCTTTGGTTTGATGGGCCAAAACGTGGTGGTCACAGATATTGATCCTAATACTAAAAAGCCCATTGCGATTAGCGGTCCCGTTGATCGGGTGCAGTTCAACAATGGCTATGCGACGATTCAAGTGAAGGGTAAGTATTATGACCTAAGTGCTTTAAATGAAGTCGATGGTAAATTAGGCCCTGATACAACCGATCCTATCGCCCCAACCCCAGCTCCAACTGATTCATCGGCTCCAACTAATTAAAAAATATAGCAACTTATTAATTTACTGAGACGCCCGCGTGGCGCATTACGGAGGAAAAGTAAAATGTTACGTTCATTATATTCAGGTGTTAGTGGAATGAAGAATTTGCAAAACGAACTCGACGTCGTTGCAAATAATATCGCCAACGTTAATACTATTGGTTTCAAATCTAGTCGGGTTAATTTCCAAGATATTATGAGTCAAAATATGCGCCCCGCCGCCGCTGGTAATAATGCAGCTGGTGGCCTTGGTGGAACCAACCCAATGCAAATTGGTTTAGGGGTAACAACGGCATCAGTTGATACGATGATGGGGAATGGGGCCCAACAAACAACTGGGAATGGGCTTGATGTATACCTTGATGGACCTGGATTCTTGGTGATGCAAGATACTAGTGGTAGCCAAATGTATACGCGAGCTGGAGCGTTACAAGTCGATGCGAATGGCTACTTAGTTAATAACAGTGGGGTGAAAGTGATGGGAGCCGCTAATGTGACGGTCAAGGATGATTCAACCGCACCAAATTTAGGTACAACATTAACATCAATTAAAATTCCCGCTACGGCCACGGTTAAGGGAGCCACAGTTAATGCTACTGGCACCCCAGAAATTGGGGCCGATGGGGTAATTACGCAATCTTATGGTGGTACTAAAATTGCCGTTGGTCGGATTGCTGTTGCTAACTTTACGAATCCGAATGGTTTGGCCAAAGCCGGTGGTACGAACTTTACGGCTAGCCCTAACTCTGGTGATCCGGTAATTAGTAATGCCGCTGCGAGTGGGGTTGCTGTCGTTCGTAGTGGGGCACTTGAAATGTCAAACGTGGACCTTTCAACTGAATTTACGAACATGATTGTTGCGAGTCGCGCTTACCAAGCCAACGCCAAATCAATTACCACTTCGGATGAGATTCTCCAAACTTTGATTAGCTTGAAGCAATAAGTACGAGGAGATGATTAATGATTCAATTAACATCATTAGTTGGTAAGCAGTTTTACGTGAATTTTAATTTAATTGAACAAATGAACGAAACACCAGATACCGTGCTGACGCTAACGGATGGTAAAACGTTCGCGGTGCAAGAAACGGCCGGCCAAGTTGTGCAGTTAATTATTGAATTTCAGCAACAGGTTCACCAAAAATTACAAGGATAGGGAAGTATGGCAAAAGCAAAAGAAGAGAATGTAAGTCGTAAACGGTCACCATTAATTTTGGTTGTGATTATTTTATTAGTCATCATTGGGAGTGCGGGTGGCGCGTTTGTAATTAGTAAATATGTTACCAAGACCCCACCATCAGCGTTAGCGCAAAGTGAATCGCAAGCACTTGCCAGTAAAGTCGTGATGTTACCGTTAGCAGCCTTCACGATTAATCTAGCGAAGACCCCAGATGACAACACCCCACATTACATGAAGATTAGTTTAACGGTTTCGTTACCAGATGATAAAGCAAAAGCGGCGTTGAAAAGTAAATTACCAATTGTCCGCGATAGTGTCATTAGTGTCTTGAGTCAAAAAAGTCAAAACGACATTATTTCAACCAATAATGATCTGCAAACTTTAAAGAACCAATTAAAGAACAAAATTAACAATAATGTCGGCTTACCAGCTATTCAGGATGTCTACATTACCGATATGGTCTTGCAATAAACGAGGAAAAACAAATGACAGTATGGTCGATTATTCAAACAATTGTAATGCTCTTAGTGGTGATTTATTTAATTAATATCACCCTTAAATTACTTGCCAAACATAGTACGCAAAAGGATGCGGCAATTCAAATTATTCAAAAAGTTGCTGTTACCAAAACGTCGGCGTTGGCAATTGTTAAAATTGTCGATCAATACTACGTGATGAGTTTAGCCGAACAGCAAAACCAAATTGTTCGTGAATTAAATCCGGCCGAACAAGCCCAAGTGGCCGCTGAAATAGCAACGCGCCAAGCTAATGCTGCTAAGCCGCAACAAGTTAGTGCCGAATTCACCAAAATATTATTGCAAAAACTAGGTAAGGGAAAGTAAATGAAAAAGCGAAATTTAGCGATTATTTTGACGTTAGTTAGCAGTATCTGTGTGCTAGCCGTCTTACCAAGCCCGGTGTATGCAATTGATATTAATCAAGTGACGGACACTAGTAACAACATTTTTAAAAATATCGGTGGCGGGGCCAATCAATACATTAATACCTTTTTATTGATGACGTTGTTATCCGTTATTCCAATGATTTTAATTATGATGACGTCGTTTACGCGCATCATCATGGTGTTGTCATTTGTTCGCAGCGCCTTAGGAACCCAACAAAATCCACCTAACCAAGTGCTCATTGGGCTGGCCTTATTTTTAACTTTTTTTACAATGAAGCCGGTGTTTACCGATGTCTATAATGATGCGATTGTGCCGTATAATCAGCACCACATTAGCCAACAACAATTGCTTGATCGTACTGAAAATCGCTTTAAGAAATTCATGTACAAGCAAACTAGTCAAAAGGATTTGAATTTATTTTTACACGCGAAGGAAAATAATCTTGGTTCAAGTAAGGCGGTGCCTAAAAACCCCGATAAGATTGATTTAACGGTAATTGTTCCGGCCTTCATTATTAGTGAAATGAAAACGGCCTTTAGTATTGGTTTCTTGATTTTCTTACCGTTCATGATCATTGATATGGTCGTCTCCAGTGTCTTGATGTCGATGGGGATGGTGATGCTGTCGCCGATGGTGATTTCATTACCGTTTAAATTACTGTTATTTGTACTCGTTAATGGCTGGTACTTACTCGTCCAATCATTAATTCAAGGCTTTCAATAAGGTGGACGGCGATGTCAGTTGGAACAGTTTTAGAAGTAATCCGCGATGCTTTTATCCGGATTTTGTTAGTTGCTAGTCCAGCCCTTGGCGTGGCACTAGTTGTTGGGGTAGTCATTAGTATTTTCCAAGCGGTAACCCAAATCCAAGAACAAACATTGAGCTTTGTGCCCAAGTTAGTCGCAATTTTAGTGGCGATGATTGTTTGTGGGAATTTTATGTTAACGATGCTTTTAGAATTTACTAAATCAATCTTTAGAATGATTGCCAAAATGTGAGGTATTGATGGCGCAAGTGCAAGAAGGGTTGTTGATTTTATGTCGGATTGCGGCATTTATCGCCATTAGCCCGGTATTTTCAGAAAAAAATTTCCCGCAAACCGCTAAAGTTGGCTTAAGCGGGGCGCTAACGTTGATGGCGTGGCCGGCGGTTACTCATTTTACGGGAACGCAATCATATCTCATTTTTGCGTTACTAGTCATCAAAGAAGTCATTTTTGGCCTCTCGATGGGCTACATCACGAAATTGATTTTTAGTGCCGTCATGTTAGCTGGTAGTGTGATTGACTTTCAAATCGGATTTTCCGCCGCACAATTGTATGATCCGTCATTTGAATCATCAATGTCACAATACGGCCGGGTTTATTACTGGTTAGCCTTATGTGCATTTTTTATAACCGGCTTGCATCGGTTATTAATCAAAGGGATTCTCTTATCATTTCAAGTCGTTCCGCTTGGGGGCATTAACTACAGCGGAGCCACGATTAACGGGGTGGTCCAAACGTTTGCCGCTTCCTTTGCGATGGGGGTGAGCTTAGCCGCTCCATTAGTGGTTGCCTTAATCACGATTGATATTACCTTGGGGTTTGTCTCACGCACGGTGCCGCAATTGAATGTGTTGATGATGAGTTTGCCCGTTAAACAGGCGTTAGGATTTTTAATTACTCTGATTTTATTACCAAATATTTTGAGTATGTTGATGCGTGATATTCCTAATTCAATTCAAACGATGTGGGACTTTATTCGTTCAGTGAGGTAGCCAATGGCGGAAGATAAAGCAAATAAAACTGAAAAACCCTCCGCCAAACGCTTACGGGATGCCCGCAAACGTGGTCAAATTCCAAAGAGTCAGGATTTAGTTATTGCGCTGTCATTACTCGGTTTTGCGTTAGTGCTTGAACCAATGTGGTCCAATGTCGGTGGGTACTTAGTTAATTATTTAACGGCGAGTTTTGAAAATATTAGTCAAACCAAAGTTGCGTTTAATACGTTACCACGGCTTGGTACGCAATCGATTTTGATGCTGTTCATTTTAGCCGGGCCATTTATGCTGCTGGCCGTCATTATTGGGTTACTCGGGAATTTATTTCAAACCGGAATTTTATTTACGGCCCAGCCGTTGAAACCGGATTTTAAGAAAATTAATCCAGTCACCGGGATTAAAAATTTTTACAGCATGACGACGCTAGTCAATTTAGGCAAAACGCTGTTTAAATTTATCGTCGTGAGCTTCATTGCCTATGGGGCGTATCAACAAGCGATTCCCACGATTGTTAATTTAGCCGCGATGGGGCCCCAAGATGTGTTCCACTTTGTCTTAACATTTGCCCATGATATCGCGTTAAAAGTGGCCTTGTTTTTATTATTTTTGGCCGTCTTGGATTATGTGTATCAACGGTATAGCTTCTTCAAACGGTTACGAATGTCCAAGCAAGAAGTTAAAGATGAATACAAGCAAAATGAAGGGGATCCCAAGATTAAAGCCCAACGTCGTGCCCAATATCAACGGCTACTACATAACTCGGTCGCTAAAGTTAAAGAAGCCACGGTCGTCATTACTAACCCGACCCACTTTGCAATTGCCATTAAATACGATAGTGCCGTTGGGGTGCCCGTCGTATTAGCAAAAGGGGCCGATGAAATTGCCCAAAAGATGAAAGCCGAAGCGAAACGGCTTGATATTCCAATGATTGAAAATCGACCGGTGGCGCGGGCGTTATTTAAAGCCGTTGAACCGGGTGAATTCATTCCCGCTGAATTATTTGAAGCCGTTGCTGGGATTATTGCCGTCGTATACAAGTTAGAAGCCGAAAAGGCCGGTAAGATTTAAGAAATACAAGAGGATTGTCAGGATGCAAAAAGCCGCCAAAAAAAGTTCCAAATTTAAAACAGCTGATATATTAATCGCCTGCCTTGTGTTAGGAATTATGGGCTTAATCATCGTGCCATTACCACCATTTGTGCTTGATTTCTTAATTGTTATCAACTTAACGGTGGCGATGAATATTTTACTGATTACGTTATTTACTAAATCAGTGTTAGAATTCACGACTTTTCCAACGTTATTGTTAATTACGACGATGCTCAAGCTCGGTTTGAATATGGCCTCAACACGGTTGATCTTAACAGATGGTTCCGCCGGTAAAGTAATTGAAGCCTTTGCCGATGTGGTAGCCGGGAATAACTACTTAGTCGGGATTATTTTGTTCGTGATTATCATGGTTGTCCAATTGGTCGTTGTGACAAATGGGGCCGGTCGGGTATCTGAAGTTTCAGCCCGGTTTACTTTGGATGCGATGCCTGGGAAACAAATGTCAATTGACTCGGATTTAAACGCCGGTTTGATTGATCAAAAAACGGCCCAACGTCGCCGCAATGATTTACAGCGTGAAGCTAATTTCTTTGGGGCCATGGATGGGGCTAGTAAGTTCGTCAAAGGAGACGCGATTGCTAGTGTCTTGATTGTGGCCATCAACTTACTTGGTGGGGCTGCGATTTTCTCAATTGGCGGTAAGATGACGATTGTGGAAGCCCTTAGTAACTTTGGGAAGCTTTCTATCGGGGATGGCCTAGTTAGTGCCGTGCCATCATTGCTAATTTCGGTAGCGACCGGGATTATTGTGACCCGTTCGGAAAATAACAAAAGTTTTGGGTTGGAAATTAAAGCTGATGGATTACGTAATCCGAACTTATTTAAAATTGTTGGGGTAATTTTAGTGCTCTTGGCCTTAGTGCCCCACTTTCCATTCTTGCCCTTTATGTTAGTTGGGATTGGTTTGTTTGCGGCGAGTTACTTCATCAAACAAAAAGAAGATCAACGCCAAATTGAAGCGAAGCGTGAAGCACAAATTCTAGCTTTGGAACAAAAAAAGCAAGCCGAAGAAGAAGACGAATCAGTGGCGTCATTCCAAGTTGAACCGATTGCGATTGAAATTGGGTATGGCTTGATTTCAATTGTCGATGATTCGGTTGAAAACAGCTTGATGAAGCGAATTGTTGGTATTCGAAAACAAAGTGCTCGTGAACTAGGAATTTTAGTTAGCCCGGTGCGGATTCGCGATAATTTATATTTAGCAGCCAATGATTACTCAATTAAAATTCGCGGGAATGAAGTTGGTAAGGGTGATATTTACCTGGATAAATATATGATTATTAGCCAAGGGGATGATGATTTTCCGTTTGACGGGATTAAAACCAAGGAACCCGCGTTTAACTTAGATGCGATTTGGATTGAAGCCAAGGACAAAGAAAACGCTGAACTCCAAGGCTTTACCGTCATTGAACCGCTCACGGTTATTACGACGCACTTAAAAGAAATTATTTACAGTCACGCGCCAGAACTCTTGGGCCGGCAAGAAGTTAAGAAGTTACTTGAAGGGATTAAAGATCAAAGCAACGTCGTGATTGATGAATTAATTCCAGATATTATGCGGCTTGGTGAAGTTCAAAAGGTGTTGCAAAACTTATTAGATGAAAAAATTCCGATTAATGATTTGGCTACGATTTTAGAAACGCTCGCCGATTATGGGCTCGTGACCAAAGACGGAGAAATGTTAACCGAATACGTCCGTCAAGCGTTAAAACGCACGATTGCTGCCAAGTATGTTGGTGAAAATGACAAGATTAATGTCGTGACATTACACCCCCAGCTAGAAGAATTAATTGGTAACAGTATTCAACAAACCCCAACTGGTTCATACCCAGTACTACCCCCAGATACAGTTAATAAGCTCTTACAAGCCGTTGGAACCATTCAACAAACCTTGTTAGTCCAAGATTTGAGCTATGTTATTTTAACGTCACCGAAAACGCGGTTGGCCTTGCGTAAGTTAATTGCCTTTAACTTCGCGGATACCCCAATCTTGTCATTAAATGAAATTCCTAATGAAGTGGCCATTGAAGCCATTGCGACCCTTAGTCTTGACTAGGTATACAAATAAGTTAAAAGGAGTGCGTTGCTATGTACGAAATCGATGTTGAAACAAAAATTTTAAGTTATTTACCGTTAGTGCAGCGAGTAGTTAATCGCTTAGCAATTAAAAATTTTGATTATTCCAAAGATGACTTATTTAATATCGGGGTAATTGGTTTAATTGATGCCATTCATAAATTTGATCCAACTAAAAAAGTCCCGTTTGAAGCGTATGCCACTTTTCGGATTAAAGGTTCAATCATTGATGAAGTCCGGAAACATGCCAAAATTTCGCGTAATCGGATGGCTATTTTAAACCGATTTTACGCCGTTAAACATGAATTAACGATGGCTCTTGATCGTGAACCAACGGATGAAGAAATCACCCGCAAAATGCAGATTTCTAATACCCAACTCAATGAAATCTACGATAGTATGCATTTTTTGGCGAGTGTTTCCTTAGATTCAACCTTATTTTCCGGCAGTTCCAATGGTGAAGAAGGTTTCTCACTCAAAGAAATGTTACCCGATACAACGCTCCAAAGTAGTGATGCACTGTTAGAACAAGATGAGCAACGCCAAGTTTTACGCGACAAAATCGGGCTCTTACCGGAACGCGACCAAGTTATTTTGAACTTATACTACGTTGATAACTTAACGCTCAAAGAAATTGCGATTGTCTTAGATGTTTCAATCGCGCGTGTTTCACAACTCCACGGCAAAATTGTTGCCAAATTAAA
This sequence comes from Periweissella ghanensis, assembly GCF_918814755.1. Lineage (GTDB taxonomy): Bacteria > Bacillota > Bacilli > Lactobacillales > Lactobacillaceae > Periweissella > Periweissella ghanensis. Next base: position 118,827 of record NZ_CAKKNT010000002.1, read on the forward strand.
AACTATGATTGAAGAGGAACTCGCATGATTCGTGCCCTGGATACATTACAAAATAACTTCGATTTGCTAATTCAACGGCAAGCTAATTTAGCTAGTAATATTGCTAATGCCAATACGCCTGGCTACATGGAGCAAAACCTGTTTCAATCAACTTTGCGCGAGGTGCGCTTACATAATTATCAAGGTGGTAAATATATTAACAGCTTTAATGATGCCGGTGGTTTTACCTTTGGCAATGAGCTTAGTGGTAGCCGCTTAAACACCAATAAAGGGGCGATGAAAACAACCGGGTTGCAAACTGATTTTGCGATTCCCACGGCTGGTTTTTTCAACGTCCAAATGCCAAATGGTCAAACTGCCTACACCCGTAACGGGAATTTCCGTCTCAATGACCAAAACCAATTGGTAACACAAGATGGTTATGCCGTTTTAGGTCAAAATGGGCAACCCATTGTCGGCACGGATAACCCACCATTTAAAATTACCAATTTTGCTAACATCAGCCAACTGGCTAACCTTGGCAACACATATTACACCAGTCCCACGCCGGGAACGCCCGTCACGACTCAAGTTCAAGCGGGGATGCTTGAGCAAAGTAATGTTCAAATTGCTGATCAGATGACATCGATGATTCAGATTTCCCGCGAATATGAAGCCAATCAACGGGCCCTTTCAATGAATAATGCCACCCTGGATAAAGCCGTTAATCGTCTCGGCGCTCTTTAATTAATTTGAGGAAAAATAAATGAACATTCAAAGTCTCTTACAAGTCAATAAAGCCGGGATGAACGGTAACCAAAATAACTTAGATATCATTGCCAATAATTTGGCTAATTTAACCACGACCGGTTTTAAAGCCAAGAGTGGGGCATTTGGGGCGACCCTTAACAATCAAATCAATAACCAAGAAGTACCATTAGCAGCAACCAGTAACCAAATGGCGCTTAACACCGGCTTAATTGTGGGAAGTGATATCGATGACTTCCGCCAAGGGGGCTTGCAAACGACCGGCCAAAAAACCGATTTTGCCCTCCAAGGGAATGGCTTTTTCGGGGTGCGCGATGCCAACAACCAATTATTGTTGACGCGGGTTGGGGATTTCAAGCGGGATGCCCAAGGTACGTTGGTAACAGATACTGGCTTGCACGTTGCGACAACTGATCGCATTCCGCAAAACCAATGGCCGCAAGGTGAAATGGCCGTGAGTGCGAATGGTGATATCACGATTCAGACGCCCCAAGGAAGTGTTGCGGTGGGTCAGTTAAATATTTACCAACCGCGCAGCTTAAATGATTTGCAACCGGCCGGCAATACGATGTATCAAGCCCAAGGTGGGGCCGTCCAAATTATTAACGGAACCCCCGGTGCCGGTAGTATTACGCAAGGGGCCTTGGAAAATGCCAATGTTGATATGGCTAGCCAAATGGCCGATATGATTTCAACCCAACGGGCTTACCAATTAAATGCTAAAGCGTTACAAGCGACGGATAATATCTTAAATGTCACAAATAATTTCAACCAATAACTTTAATTTAGCACCATTAATTCCGATAAGTACTAATGAAAGTTTAGCTAATTAGCAAGCGTTGCTTTAGCAAATTTTTTAAATCACAGGTAGATAGCGGAAGGAAGTTATTATGGTTCAAAAAAACAGTCGTAAACGGGCCCAGGTTGGCCGGATTATTAATTACAGCATGCCAGTAATTACGTTATTAGTGGGAATTATTTTCCTATTTAGTAATGGGGTTACCATGGGTACGCTATTAACTTACAGCATCATTATGGTGCTTTGCTGTGTCCTTGCTTATAGCGGCTTAGTTTTAGCTAAGCCCACGAGCACTACTCCAGGAGCACCTGCGTTACCAACTGAAGCACCAGTTGAGGCCGTCGTTGCTGAACCAACTGCCGAGGCCGGGCTTCCTGAAGCGACCCCAGTGTTTGATATGCAAATTGCGGAACACTTAGCTGCGGCGCAAGAAATCAGTACTAATTTGCAAACTAGCTTAGTGGCCCTTGGTGGTACCAATGGTCACCGCACGCTAGCTGCTGATGAAATTAGTAAGCAAATTCAAGCGTTACAAGCCCAAGTGGCCCTAGTTACCGAAAGTATTAGTACGTTGGGTAATTTCAACCGGGAAGTGGTTGCGGCTGATCAAACGGCAATTACTGATTTAGAAAATTTAGGCACGGCGTGGAAAGCGGACCGTGATAATAGTAATCAATTGATTCAAGAAATGGTTGATATGGACCAAGACGTTCAAAGTATTGTTAAGATTGTCAGCTTAATTAACGATATTTCTGAACAAACTAATTTATTAGCTCTCAACGCCTCAATTGAAGCCGCCCGCGCTGGTGAAGCCGGCCGTGGGTTTGCAATTGTGGCAGAAGAAGTGCGTGATCTAGCCGAACAAAGTGGTCAATCAGCTAAGAGCATCACATCAATTATGGAAGCAATTCGTACTAAGTCAGAACACATGGTGGTGGCGTTAAACGAATCATATTCAAGTAACACCGAACGGACAACTAAGCTTGATGACATGGTTAATGATATGCAAGCCATCTTAGTTAAAACGGATGCCCTTGGTCCGCAAATGGCCACGATTGGTGACGGGTTAGCCCAAATGAAGACCATCAACAGTACGCTGACGCAAAAAGTGGCCCAATTTGGCCAACGCGAGGCCACACAAGTTAGTGCTAAGATTGCTGAAGTTACAAATGGCTTATCAGAAATCAATGCTAATTTGGCGGTGATTGAAGCCCGCCAAGCAAGTCAAAATAACTAAGGGAAGGCAAATAGTATGGGGCAATATGTAGTATTTAAAAGTAACGACCAAGCATTTGCAATTGATGTGCATGTCGTAAAACGAGTCGTTGAATCCGATAGCTTTATCAAAATTCCCGAGGTTGCCGATTACGTCATGGGCGTTTATGAATATGAAGGCGCCATGATTCCAGTCATTGATTTACGCCAAAAATTATTTAATATCGCTACTGAAATGACGTCGGAAGCCAAAGTTATTTTGTGCCGTTGGCAAGACCGCTTACTAGGCGCATATGTCGCTGATATTGATGGCATCTTTGAATTACAAGAAGCCAATTATGAAGAAGAATTACGCAAAGCCAACTTAAAGAATGGTTACATTGATAAATTCTTGAAGTTAAATGGGGATGTCGTTATTTCACTAGAATTAGAATACTTATTTAACAATGAACAAGCTGATCAGCTGTTAATGCTTGAGGCAGAACCTGAGCCCGCCAACCATGACTGAGCAACTGCACGCTGGCATCGCCGAATATAAAATTGGTCACGCCCCGCAAACATTAGCCGCTCTCGGGTTAGGCTCATGTGTTGCGACCGTTATCTATGATGAAGAACACCATCTTGGCGGGATTAGTCATATTATGTTGCCCGATAGTACCGCATTTAGTGCCAGTCAAACAACCAATCATGCGAAATTTGCTAACTTGGCATTACCAGAAATGGTGACGGCACTACGCCAAGCTGGAGCGACGGGACCATTAACTGCCAAAATTGCTGGTGGGGCGCAAATGTTTAAAACCGCGAGCACCCAACTCAATATTGGGCAACGTAATATTATGGCCGTGGAAGCCACGTTAGCGCAATTGGCGATTCCAATTGTCGCCCGTCACGTTGGTGGCACCCAAGGGCGGACGATGATCGTTGATTTAGTTGATTTTTCAACGATGATTCGAATTGTGCACGACGGGACCATCTATATCTAAGGTAAAGGAAATCGGGGATGATTAAAGTTTTATTAGCGGATGATTCCGCGTTTATGCGTAAAGTTATTAGCGACATTATTACCCGCTTCCCAGGCGTTGAAGTTACCAAAATTGTGCGTAATGGCGCCTTAGCAGTTGAAGCGGTGCAAACCGAAATATTTGATGTTGTGATTTTAGATGTTGAAATGCCGGTGATGGATGGCTTGACGGCCTTAAAAGGGATTAAAGCGGTTCGCGATATTCCCGTCATTATGTTAAGTGCATTGAATAATCAAGCCCTAACGATTGCGGCCTTGGAAGCCGGGGCGTTTGATTTTATTGAAAAGCCACTGAATTTACATGCCATTGATCCAGAATGGTTAATGATGTTTGCCGACCAAATTATTGCCAGTACCAAGCAAAAAGGTGTGGGCCCGGCCCGCGTTAGCCAACCAGCCATGGTGCACCCAGCTGCTGTTGAACCAGCAATTATTGTAATTGGGGCGTCAACGGGGGGACCAAAAGCATTGCTGCAACTAATTCAAGGGTTACCGGCCAAACTGAAAATGCCGATTTTAATTGTGCAGCATATGCCTAAAGGGTTTACGACGCACTTTGCCAATCGGTTGCATGAATTTACGGCCAATAACGTTTATGAAGCCGCCGATGGCATGATCGTGGAAAATGCGATTTACTTGGCGCCAGGTGATTACCATATGGAAATCATTGGCGGGCGGATTAAGTTACATCAGGCAGAAAAGATGCATGGCACGCGCCCAGCCGTGGATTATTTATTTAAATCTGCGGCCGCCCAATATGGGGCCCGCGTCACCGCCTTTTTGTTAACCGGCATGGGCCATGATGGTGCCGATGGGATGGCGACAATTAAACAACATGGTGGCTATAACATTACCCAAGACGAAGCAACGTGCATCGTTTATGGCATGCCTAAGAGTGCGGTGGCGTTAAAGGTCGTCGATGAAGAATTAAGTTTGGCGGCCATTAGCACTAAATTAAATCAATTGGTAGGAGCGTAATGATGATCCAAAATTTTGAACAGTTTAGTACGTGGGTGGAAGCAACGTATGGCCTCCATTTGACGGCGTATAAAGAACGTCAAATGGAACGTCGCTTGCTAACGTTAATTGATAAGTTAGAGCTCAGTGGCTTTGACCAGTATTGTCAATTATTGCAAAAAGACCCCCAAGCACGGGAAGCTTTCTTTCAATATGTGACGATTAATGTCACTGATTTTTATCGGAATCCGGAAATATTTGAAATTTTTGAACGTTACTTAGTGGCCCATCAAGCGACTCAAACCGGCCCCATTCGGATTTGGAGTGCCGCGTGCTCAATTGGTTCTGAACCGTACACCTTGGCGATGATGGCGACCAAACACCAATTAAGTAATATCAGCATTACGGCGACGGATTTGGATAAAGCCGTTTTGGCGACAGCCCAAGCCGGCTGCTATTCGACGGTCGAAGTGCGCAATGTTCCCGGTGCTGATTTGGTGCGCTACTTTGACTTAGTTGGTCCCAATCAATACCAAATTAATCCGCGCATCCAACAGTTAGTGACATTTAAACGCCACGACTTGCTAGGCGATCCTTATGGTCATGATTATCACTTCATCGTTTGTCGCAACGTTACGATTTATTTCAAACCGGAGGCCCGCGATGAAGTTTATCAAAAATTCAGTGATGCCTTAGCCCCCGGGGGAATTTTATTTACCGGGGCGACGGAAACGATTAATTTCCCGGAAAAATTTAATTTAAAAAAGATTGATAACTTTATCTACCAAAAAGTTAATTAGGAAAGGAGCCGATACCATGGATGATAATAGCGTTTATTTAAACCTATTTTTTGAAGAAAGTGACGACAACTTAGCGTTACTAAACGATAGTGTCTTGCAGTTAGAATCAGATCCACAAAACATGGATTTGATTAATGAAATTTTCCGGGCCGCCCACACCCTTAAAGGGATGTCAGCAACGATGGGTTATGACGTGATGACGAAAATCACGCATAAGATGGAAAATTTATTTGATTTTTTCAAAACTGGTAAGCTCCAAGTTACGAGTGAATACATCTCAATTATCTTTGATTGCTTAGACACTTTGTCACAATTAGTTGAAGATTTACGTGAAGGAAACGAACTCCAAGAAAGCCAAATTAGTGGTCCGTTAGCGAAGATTGCCGTTGTCGAAGCCCAAGTTAATGGGGAAGCCCCTGTTGCTGCCTCAAGTACGGTGGTTGAAACGACAGCATTAGATAATACGTTCCCCGACCTTGACGCCGCGGATGTTGATGTTATTAACGCCGCAGTTAATGATGGGCACAACGCCTTTCAAATCGGGGTGCGCATTGATCCCGAATCAGCTTTAAAAGGTGCCCGCGTCTTCTTAGTAATGGAAAAGCTTGGCCAAGGTGGGGATGTGATTGTTGTTGAACCCGATACCGAACGTCTTGAAGCCGGGGATTTTGATACCGACTTTAAGTTTATCTACGTGACTAAAAATGCCCAAGCTGAGGTTGCAAGCAGCATTGCCAACATCAGTGAAATTGACCAAATTTTAGTTGATCCGTTTGGGAAGGTCACCGCAGCTGAACCGACACCAAGTGCCCCAGTTGCAGCGTCAACACCGGCCCAATCAACACCTGCTGTGGTTGCAACTCCCGCAGCCCCAGTTGAAAAAGCGGAAGCTAAACACAACCATCCACAAAAAGCGGCGAACAACCAATCAATTCGGGTTGATTTAAACCGTTTGGATTTATTCTTGAATATTGTTTCGGAATTAGTGGTTTACCGGAATCAATTAGAAGATGCTAGTAAGCGCGATAGTATGGATGATGTTAAGGATTCACTCGAACACGTTTCCCGCTTAACTTCCGAACTCCAAGATTTAGTTTTGAAAATTCGGATGCAACAAGTCAATGTCGTCTTCAGTCGGTTCCCCCGGATGGTGCGTGATTTATCACAACAACTTGGTAAAGATATTGAGTTGATTATCAAAGGGGAAGAAACGGAATTGGATAAGACGGTGGTCGCGGAATTAAGCGAACCATTGATTCACTTGTTCCGAAATTCCTTAGACCACGGGATTGAATTACCTGATGTGCGTGAAGCGCATGGTAAGCCACGCCAAGGGGTGATTGAATTATCCGCGATGCAAGAAGGTAACAAAGTCCACATCACCTTAAAGGATGATGGTAAAGGGCTTGATCCGGTTGCTATTCGTGCTAGTGCCGAACGCAAAGGAATCAACACCGAGGGCATGAGCGAAGATGAAGTTAAGAAACTGGTCTTCCACCCGGGTTTCTCAACCAGCCAAGAAGTTACTAATATTTCTGGGCGCGGAGTTGGACTGGATGCCGTGGTGGCTAAGATTGTGGAACTCGGTGGGGCATTTGACTTAACGAGTGAAGTTAATGTCGGCACGACGTTCACGATTAAATTGCCATTAACGCTTTCAATCATTCAAGCTTTATTAGTCAAAGTCGGCACGGAAACTTTTGCCACGCCACTGGATGTCGTTGAACGGGTTGTGATGGTCACGGAAGATGAAATCACGATGACGGGGAACCAAGAAGTGTACGCTTTCCAAGGAATGTTGATTCCGGTGTTACGGACCGATAAAGTCTTGGATATTCCAGGCCAAGCCATCCAACGGCGCTATGGAATTGTTGTGAAACTTGAAAATGATTATTTCATGGTCTTAGTTGATCAACTCCTTGGCCAACAAGAAATCGTCATTAAAAAGATTGATAGCTTGTTACAACAACTTAACCGTTACCAAGGAGCAACCATTCTTGGTAATGGATCAGTTGCCTTGATTTTGGATGTTAATGCCATTTGTCACGCGACTAAAGGCGGTACCTTAAACGAAGTAGGCCCATTAAATGAAATTTAATGACCAGCGCCTGGATAGTTTACGGGAAATCGTTAATGTTGGTGGTGGGCATGCGGCCACTAGTTTGGCGGTTTTGACCGGTAAACGAATTGAGATGGCGCTACCAGACGTTAAACTGCTAGCGTATCAAAGTTTGTTTACGGAAGTCTTAGCCGCCGATGAGGTTGTGGATGCCGTTTACAACCAAATTGAAGGTGATTTAACCGGTGTGTTTCTTTTCGTTGTTTCACATGAAACATCAAATTTATTAGCCCAATTTATGACGGGGAGTTCGGTTGTCAGTCCGGAATTACAACAATCAGCGGTAAATGAACTCGGTAATATTATTGCCAATTCATTTTTACGCGCCGTTGGTGATTTAATCGGCCTCCAAGTCCAAGCCAACGTGCCAACCCTAATGCACGATGTCTTTGGAGCTTTGATTACGAGCACCTACATGGAATTAGAACAGTACGATGACCAAATTTTGGTAATTCGGAATGAATTTAAATATGCACAACAAAACTTAGATGCATCATTATTCTTTATTCCTGCGAGCGGGAACTTAGAAAAAATGTTTGATGCAATAGGACTTTAAGGAGAAAAAATAATGGCAAAACGAGTATTGATTGTAGATGACGCGGTATTTATGCGCATGAAGTTAAAAAACATTTTGGAAGCAAATGGTTATGAAGTAGCGGGTGAAGCCCAAAACGGCCAAGAAGCTTTTGATTTGTACCAAGCAACTAAGCCTGATTTGGTAACCATGGATATCACAATGCCAGAAGTTGATGGGATTGATGCGTTGAAGATGATCAAAGGGGCTGATGCCAGTGCTCGCGTCGTGATGTGTAGCGCCATGGGTCAACAAGGCATGGTTATGGACGCGATTCGTTCCGGGGCCGTTGACTTCATCGTGAAACCTTTTGATACTGATCGCGTTATTAAAGCCCTTGAAAAGGCCCTCGCATAAAGTTAGCTAGGAGAATAAGCTATGCAAATGATTCTATTTAAAATGAATCAGCAGCATTACTTGATTTCGGCCGATACGGTTGAAGAAGTTGTCGATACGATTGCGATTACACAAGTTCCCCTAGCACCTAAATGGGTCGAAGGCTTAATTAACCTCCGGGGAACCGTGATTACCGTGGTCAATTTGGCGACCTTAATAGGTGTTGCTGAATCAGCTACCAATAAAAATATTTTGGTATTAAATCATGAAGGTAATCGTAAAGGATTATTGATTGAGGAAGTGATGGAAGTCTTGGATATCGAAGACCAAGATGTCCAATTGGCGGGTATTAATAGTGATTCGCACTTTGTCGGGGTTGTCGCCGTTGAAGATGTAATTGCTGATGTTATTGATGTTGCAAAATTAAGTTTTTAGTTAGGAGGAGGCCTTGTGGATCAAGTATTATCACAACAAGAAATTGATCAGTTATTAAACGCCATGAATAATGGTGATATTACGCAAGAAAGCATCGCGGAAAATCCCAATGATGTCAAAATTAAAACATATGATTTCCGGCGGCCAACCAAGCTTTCCAAGGAATATATCAATACTGTTCATTTGATTTTTGAGGATTTTGCTAAAATTGCGACTAACGTCCTATCTACGCAACTTCGGACCAATGTACGCCTCCAGTTGGCCTCCATTGAACAAATTAGTTATGATGAATTTATGCATTCGATTCCGCGTGTGACTTTGATGGGTATCATGCAATCGGCGCCCCTTAATGGGATGCAGTTGATTGAAATTAACCCCCAATTAAGTATGCTCCTCGTCGATCTATTATGTGGAGGTCAAGGGATTAGTTCTAGTGGTCAAGCAATGATTGTTGATAAAGAACGCTTTTCAGAAATTGAGTTATCACTATTACAAGACATCGCCCGGCGCCTCGCGGAGACCTTTAAGCAAGCGTGGTCTGGCATCGTTGAACTAGATACTAAGCTTGAAGGGGTTGATACGAATCCCCAACTATTACAAACAATGTCCCCAAATGAGCCAGTCGTACTGTCAACAATTGAAGTTGATATTGTCGGGGTTAAGTCATTTATCAATGTTTGTATCCCGTATGTGTTCTTTGAAAGCATCACGGATAAGTTGAGTTTCCATAACTGGTTTGATAATACTAATTCAGCGAATGAACATGCTCCAGAAGATTTACGGGCGCGCATGAATGATGTTGAATTAGAAATTGAAACTAAGCTCGGACAGGCCGAAGTTAAGTTATCAGAATTTCTGGCGATGGAAGTCGGTGATGTGATTAAGCTTAATCGGCGGACTACCGAACCATTGGAAACGTATGTCCAAGGGCATGAATACTTTAAAGTTAAGCCAGGTAATAGTAGCCATGGCCAATACGCAATTGAATTATTAGAAAGATCACAAGGAGCGCTAGAAAATGACTGATACTTTATCGCAAGCCGAAATTGATGCAATGATGAATGGCTCATTTGAAGAACCAACACCAGCACCAGTTGAGGAAAATCATATCCCGGAAGCACCCAAGCCAGTTATTGATACAACGGATGAAAGCACCCGTTTTGATTTGCTTGGTGAGGTCGGTAATATTTCAATGTCGCAAGCGGCAACGACATTATCATCAATTTTGAACCGCCGGGTTAACATTACGACACCACGGGTAAAAAAATGTCTCTTTAGTGAAATTATGGGCAGTTTAGGTACACCTAAAGTGGCCACGATTGTCGAGTTTAAAGAAGGCTTACTTGGTTCTAACTTAATGGTGCTTGATGTCAATGATGCCAATATCATTGCCGATTTAATGATGGGGGGCGAAGGGAAACCAACGTCAACCGAATTTACGGACTTACAATTAAGTGCCGTGGCTGAAGCAATGAACCAAATGATTGGCTCTGCTTCAACTTCAATGTCAACGATGATTGAACGCAAAGTTGATATCTTGCCACCACACGTCCGGATGTGGAATAATCCGCAAACTATTGATTACGATGCGATTGATCCTAGTGAATACGTCTACCGAATTTCCTTTAATCTTTCAGTCGAAGGGTTGATTGAAAGTGAGATTATGCAAATTTTCTCAAACGAAGTTGTTTCAGAAATCGAAAAATCAATGTTGGGTGCCAGTGAACCAGTGGCCCCAACTAGTACTACTCCGGTGGCCGCTCCAATAGCCGCTCAGGTTGAGCCGGTGCAACCAATCGCCCAGCCAACCCCACAACCAGTGGCGCAACCAGTCGCCCAACCAACCCTGCAACCAGCTGCTGCCCAAGTTAGCCAACCCCAGTTCCAACCATTGGCGGATGCGACGGTTAAGACTGGTGATAACCTTGATTTGATCTTGGATGTACCGTTGAACTTGAGTGTGGTGCTTGGTCGCAGCCAAAAGAAAATCCGCGATATTCTTTCATTGAATGTCGGTTCGGTGGTTGAATTAGATAATTTAACTGATGAACCACTCGATATTCTCTTGAATGGTAAATTAATTGCTCAAGGGGAAGTCGTTGTTATTAATGAAAACTTTGGGATCCGGATTACTAATATTTTAACGATGAGTGAACGATTGCATTCGATTAATAAATGATAGAGCGCTCCAAAAGGCGGTTAGATACAGCATAAAACTAGAATATCCCGGCTGAATTGTTAAATTCGGTCGGGATATTTGTATTTTATGCAAGTATCTGCCTTTTGGAGCGCGTTTCAGCCACCCCCGCAAGTATCTGCCTTCTGGAGCGCGTTTCAGCCAAAAGTTTTTATACAATTAAAATTAGTTATACCTTTAATTAACTTAATTTTTTGCCGATATATCTCTTTTAAGGAATACATTATAGGAGAGAATTAATGAAACACAGCAAACGCAAGAGTATCGCCCCTGGATTGCGCCTTGGCTTATTAGCTATCGCAATTATCCCGGTTATTTTAATGACGATTGGGTCATTTATCATATCAAATAATTTGATTGCTGATCGGGTAGAGGTGGATGAACAGAGTGCGACATCAGTTTTAGTCGCTACCAAAGATAATATGCAAGCCAAAGCGTTTTTGGAATTACGCCGCATTGCCCAGCAATCAGATTTTACTGGTGATAAATTTGATATTGACGGTATCAAGAAAACGTTAGGCTACATTAAAGACGATGGTGACCCTGATATTGTTAACTTAGGGTTTGCGACAACTGATGGTAAGTTTGCCTTCACTTCACAATTACCAGCGGGCTATAATGCGCAGACGCGCCCATGGTATCAAGGGGTGATTGCCCGCCCAAGTCAACCATACGCTGCCCCCGCGTATAGTGATCCGGTGACTGGGTTGACCTTATCTTCATACTCAATTATGGTGACGAACAAAAGTGGCCAACAAGGGGTCTTAGTGGCCACCTTTCCATACCGTTCGATTGAACACGTCATTAATGCCCTCAAAGTTGGCCGCACGGGGAGTACCACATTAATTAGTTCTACTGGGCTGGTCTTAGCCTCTAAAGGGATCAATCCCAAATTAGTACACAAGCCTAATACTAATTTAAAAGGGACGGAATTGTATCAAGCAATTGCTGCAGCCAAAAACCAAACCGGTCATCTAAAAATTGGTACGGGGAGCAACCGCCATGAAATTTACTTTAATAAAGGTGGTGTCGATAGTACAACTTGGGCGCTTGCCGAAATTTCCCATAAGGAACTCGCCAAAGAGCAACGCAGTACGCTAATCAATGCCGGGATTATTTTATTAATTATTATCGTGGTAGTTAGTTTATTAACGACGATTATTATTCGCGTAATTCGCCGTTTGATGGCTTACTACATTTACTACTTTGATCAGGTTGGCCGCGGTAAATTGATGACCTTTAGTGACCAACAGCACGCTAAAGGTTTGGTTAGTTCAATGGTTTACCGGATTCGCCGGCCGGATGAAGAAGGGCATGAACTCAATCGTTTAGGCCAAGCATTTAACACGATGATTGACGGCATGAAAGTGCTGATTGAACGGGTGCAAAATAACAGTCAACACGCCGCTACGAGTAGCCAAGATTTATTTGAATTAGCTAAGCAAACGGATGTAGCGACAGAAGAAGTGGCTAGCACGATTACCGGGATTGCTGAAGTTACCGGGAACCAAGCTCGTGAAACGGAAGCAAGTGTTACCCAAGTGCAAAACTTATCAACGGTCGTCAAAGAACTGCACCAAAATGTTATAGCAATGACTGATAAATCAAACCATTCAGCCCGTTTGAATAAGCAAAACTTAGCCTTAACTGATAACGTCAACCAAAACTGGCAAACCGAATTGGCCAAGATGGAACAGTTGATGCACAGTACTGAAGACTTGAACCAAAATGTCCAAGCAATTAACAGCATCATTGGAGTGATCAATGATATCTCGCAACAAACGAATTTATTAGCGTTGAATGCCTCAATTGAAGCGGCCAGTGCTGGTGAAGCGGGACAAGGCTTTGCGGTCGTGGCGGCTGAAATTCGCAAGCTCGCCGAAGAAAGTAAGACGGCGACTAAAGATATTGCCGCCATTATTAAAAAGATTCAAACTAAGTCCGAAGCGATGGTCGAACAAACGGCTACTTCAGTGGCTGGGGGCGAAAAACAATCACGCTTGATTAGTGAATCAATTGTGTCGACCAAGGAAGTCTTCCAAAATAATGAAGAAATGGTCGCGGGAATTCAAATGATTGAAACGGCGAGTGCCCAAATTGAAAAGATTCAACATGAAGTCCTTACGAGTCTTGAAAGCATCTCGGCTTCAACGGAAGAAAATTCAGCCGGAACGGAAGAAGTCTCAGCCAATGCTGAAGAAGTCTTGGCAACGATGGATGAATTCACAAATAACGTTAATGAATTGAAGCAAATTGCCAGTGATTTAGCGACGGCGACAAGCTACTTTAAACTCGATGCTCAACCGGATGTTACCGCCATCAAGGATATATAATAAACTTTGTAAATATTATGTAAATAAAGTTAAAGGTAAGCATTAAATACCGATAAATGGCATATAGAACTAAATTTTGGCATTTGGAAGGTTTTAGATAATGAAATTTAAGCGAGCTACCCAGAACTCAAGCCGCCACGCGCGGTTACCGTGGTCACCAAAATTGGCCCGACCTAAGTGGTTGGTCAAATTAAACTGGGGCCAGCGGACAACGCGTGGCAAACGCAATAGTGGGATGTTCTTAGGGAGCGGCTTGATTTTACTAGTCGTGCTACCCTTAATTGTGATGATGCTTAGTGCCAATATTATCACGCGGCAATTGATGTATAGTCGGTTAAATGTTGATAAAATGAGTGCCACTTCGGTCTTACTAGCCTCAAATAACAATTTGCGCAACAAAGCCGCCGCTGAGTTAACGCAAATGGCTAAGTTACCAGCATTTACGAATGATAAAGTTGATTTAACGCAAATCCAAACCATTTTAAATCAGTTCCAAGCCACGGCGGGCACCGATTATCTTAGCTTTACTTATAGTACTCCCGCTGGTAAATTTGTGACTACCGCGGGCGTGACGGTGGGCTTTGATCCGCGGACGAAAGACTGGTTTAAAGGAGCGGTCGCGCAAAAGCACGGGGTGTTCTTTGCCCCAGCCCATCAAGATATTACGACGGGTAAATTTGTGACAAGTGCCGCATTACCAATTAAGGCCGCTAATGGGGATGTTAACGTCATTAGTATTGACTATTTAAACGATGCGACGAGTAATATCACTAAAGCAATCAAAGTTGGTCACACCGGAGCCGTTACGCTAGCGACGCCAACTGGGACGGTCATTACCGCGGCTGGGACAACTAAAGCGTTAGTGAACAAGCCAGGGACTGATGTTGCCACCCAACCAGTCTTTACAGCAATTGCGGCTAGTAAGCAACTGCGCGGGGTTGTGCGGGTGCCGGGGCAAGGCCGGATTAGTGAAGTGTATTTTGATAAATCATCCAAAACGAGCCAAGCGTGGGCCTATGCCCAAGTTGCCCCCGGTGAAATGCGCCAAGAACTCGGTTTATTAAACGGGGCTTCACTAATTGTGCTCATTGGTATGGCGCTCGTGATTATTGCTATCACGGTGCTACTCGTTAAGTTGTTAGAACAATTAATCGCCAATTATGAACGCTACTTTATGCAAGTTGGGGCGGGGAAGCTGGAACAAATTCATCCCGCAGCCAAGCACCGCTGGAGTTTGGCGGGAATTGTGGCTCGCATCAGTACGCCCAAAGCCGATGGACATGAACTTAATCGCTTAGGTGAGCATTACAACGCCATGATTGCCTCAATTAGTATTTTGATTTTGCGGTTACAAGCTAACAGCCAACAAGTCGCTCAAGGGGCTAGTAGCTTACTGGAACTAGCTAAGCAAACGACGGCAGCAACCGAAGAAGTGACGAACACGATTGGGGCGATTTCAAATGTCTCAATGAGTCAAGCAACCGAAACTGAGCACAGTGTTACCCAAGTGCAAACACTCGCTAAAGTTGTCAGTGAATTGGATCAAAATGTCCACACAATGACGAGCACATCCAACCATGCTGCGGCCTTAAACCAAACTAATCTCGTGACCACGAATAATGTCCGCGATAATTGGCAAGCTGAATTAGCCAAGATGGAAGCGTTGATGGCTAAGATGACGCAAATGGATGCCAAAGTCCAAAACATCGATAGCATTATTCATGTTATCAACCAAATTGCGAAGCAAACCAATTTACTAGCCTTAAATGCCGCGATTGAAGCCGCTACGGCCGGTGAAGCGGGTAAAGGCTTTGCGGTTGTGGCCAATGAAGTGCGGACATTAGCCGAAGAAAGTAAGGCCGCCACGTTAGATATTAGTAAGTTGATTGCCGAAATTCGCCTTGATTCGAGTGCGATGGTGACGGCCACGACTAATTCGGTGGCCGGTGGGGCCAAGCAATCTGACCTTTTAGAACAAGCGATTACCGCCACACAAGAAGTCTACCAAGCTAACCAAAGTCTGTTAGCCGAAATTGAACAGATTAGTACCGCAATGAGTGATATTACGAGCGTTAAGGATCAAGTTTCAACGAGCCTGGCGACGATTGCGGCAGCGGCGGAAGAAAATGCGGCCGGGACCGAAGAAGTTTCCGCCAATGCTGAAGAAGTTCTGGCTACGATGGATGAATTCACTAACAACGTGGCGGAATTTGAAACGATTGCCGCGGAATTAAAGACGCTTAGTGCGCAATTCCAGATCAAAGAATAATATGTAAAAACTGGAGAGCGTGACAGAAGTCGGGCGATACCGAGAAATACACTAAAAATCCTCATGAAGAAAAGTCTTCATGAGGATTTTGTCGTATTTCGAATATATCGGACTGCTAGAACACGTTTTGGCTAAAAATTAGTTAGGCTGAAACCCTTTAATTCGCACCCGGATGAGCCGATAATATAGCAAGCAAACTTACGGAGGGTCCGCTATGAATATTAACCGCATTGACGACTATAATCGCAACTTCACCGCGCTTAATGCGGCGGGGAAGACAACCCCAATGTTACACTTAACCCCGCAAGTCTTACCAGAAATCAACGTGACACCCAAAGACAGCTATAATATTTCATTTGCGGCCCAAGAACGTGCGCGGGCCCATGCCCATGAAGCATCCTTAACTAAGCTGGCCGCCCAGGTGAATCAAAAGATTAACGCCCACGCGGAGCACTTTAAAGCTTAAGAAATTAGTAAATCCTGTGGGCTGACTTAAATTCTGGTCACAAGCGCCGATAGTATAAGAGATAATCAAAACCAAACCATATATATAAATCTAACCTGGAGGAAATGAACCGATGAATATTGATCGAGGATACAACGAATATAACAAGCAAGTTAACTTGACGGCCAAGCAAAATACGGCGCTCCCAACAAGTACCCCCGCCACAAGTATGAGCGCTAAAGTCGCGAAGTTATTTGAATTTTCACAGACCGCCCAACAAATTGCCCACCCAACGGCTGCAACTACGGGCGAAGAACATGTTGATCATGCGAAATTAATGGCGATTCGTAGTCAAATTGCGACTGGTGAATACAAAGTCGATCTAGATAAATTAGCAGCTAAATTAACAACTGAAATGCACGACCAACAAAAGTAATTAGGTGGAAACGATGAACGAACAACATTTTTATAGTAAATTAACCCAATTTTTGCGCTTATTGCAAACGGAAAATAAAGTTTTAAAAGCCAATCAAGCTGATAAATTACCAGCCATCGTGGCCCAAAAAGAAACTTTTGTAACCGTGTTAAATGATTATCTTGGTGAAGTGACGCCGCGCATTAAGGCGGTGGTTGCCCAAATTAAATTATTGCAGGAACAAAATTTGTTATTAACGCAATTGGAAATGGATTATCAAAAAATGTTAATGGATGCGGTGCGTGAATCAGTTAAAGCGACCCGCAATCCATATGGTAAAGCTCAACCCGCCCAAGCCCCCGCGGCAACGCTAGTGGTCAATACGGATATGTAGGAGAACGATATGAATTTATTTGGAACATTAAATACGGCTACGACTGGTTTAGGGGTCAATGAAATGGCCTTGCAAACGACGAGTCACAATATCGCCAATGCTAACAATCCGTATTACTCACGGCAACGCGTTGATATTGAAACGATGCCGGCGATGCACTTTGCAGGGGTTGGTGACATTGGGATGGGGGCGCGGGCTGGTTCGGTGCAACGGATTAGTGATAGCTTCGTGCAAGGTCAACTCAACCAAGTTGGTGGCGTGTTAAAAAGTTATAGTGAACGCGCGAATGTGTTAGGCCAATTGGAAGGGTACTACAACGAACCGTCATCAACGGGGATCTTGAGTCAGATTGATAAAATGAATGCCGCTTGGACTAATTTTGCCAATGACCCATCGGTTTCAGGGATTCAAACGACCGTGGTAGGGGCAACACAAACGGTGGCCAATTCAATTAACCAATTGGCTAACAATGTGCAAGCCTTACAAAGTAATACCGTGAGCACCGTTGCTAAAAATGCGATGGACTTCAACCAAACGATCAATCAACTAGATACGTTAAACAAGCAAATCTATAACATGAGCCAAAATGGTGACCAACCAAATGATTTGTTGGATACCCGTGACCAAGTGATTCAAAAACTTGCAAGCATGGCTGATACGACAACGACAATTGACCAATACGGGCGCGCCACGGTGGCCCTTAATATGCCAGGAACTGATGGCAAAGCAACCCCGATGCCCATTTTGGATGCGGATGGGGTCAAAGGGACCTTGGGGGTTGTGGATGCTAAGGCAGCGGGCGTTATTACGGCCACAACCGATGTGAACAGTGAAAACAGTGCGCTTGCAGTACCAGCAAATGGTAAAGCTGGGGATGTCGTCTTTGTGGCTAACAATACGAAAACGGCGACACCAGTAACGATTAGTAGTGGGACGATTCAAGGGGACCAACAAGCCCTCAGTGATTTAAGTGACCAAATGGATAAGTTAAACAAATTTGCTTACCAATTGGCGACCGCTACGAACACGTTAATGAGTGCCAATGGTGTGTCAGCCGACAAGTTAATGTTTACCTTTAAAGGGGTTACCGGTCAAGCTAACCCGCAACCCGCCTATGATCCTAAAGTTAACTATGCGGCCAACTTACAAGTTAATGCCACGATTGCCAATAACCCCAGCCAATTACAAGCGGGGGTCGGAACTAATCCGGATGCCGGGGATGGTAAGTTAGCCCAAGCGATTGCCCACTTACAAAACACTAAGTTAGCTGATCCCGCCAGTGGCAAAGGCTTGACGTTGAATGCGGATAACTTATCATTTGTCGCTGATGAAACCGGGGCGACGGTATCGGGGATGTACAATGATATCGTGACCCAAAACGGGATTGTGACGCAAGCCGCCAACAATAATGCCCAAACGCAATTGGCCTTACTCCAACAAGTCCAAGCCAAGCAACAATCGATTTCAGGCGTTAATATGAACGAAGAAATGTCCAATGTCATTAAGTTCCAACAAGGCTTCCAAGCCAACGCGAAGATGATTTCCGTAGTTAACGAAATGTTGGATACTTTGATTAACCGAACAGGAGTTAACTAATGCGAATTTCTGAAAATACAACTTATAATAACTTTCTCTACAATTTAGGGAATAGTCAATCAAGCTTACAAGCCACAATGCAACAACTTTCAAGCCAACAACAAGTTAGCAAGCCATCGGATAATCCGTTGGCGGCGTCACAAATTATGGCGCTTAGTAGTTCATTAACGCAAAACAAAACGTATGCTAACACGATTAAAGATGCGATTAACCTGTCACAAACGCAAGATAGTGCCTTGAGTGGGTTAAGCGACCAAATGTTGCGGATTCGCACGTTAGTCCAATCATCAGCCAATGGGGCGTATGGGCCGGATGAATTAAAATCTAACAAAACGGAACTTAGCTCAATTATGGCCAGTGTGGTTGATTCATTGAACGCCGATTATGGTGGCCGGTATGTCTTTGCCGGGACTAAAATCGATAAGCCACCTTTTGAATTGGTGAAAGCCACCGCTGATGACGCGGCTAATAATGTGCAAGCCGGGGATATCATTGGCATTAAGTACAACGGTTCAACGACGAATCAAACGCGCTCAATCTCAAGTGGGGTTAGTATTGATTTAGCCACGAATGGTGCCAATATCGTTGGTGGGACAACTCAAGATGGTGCGGGTACGCAACTCGGGGATTATTTTGCTAACGTGATTAAAACATTGAATGAAGGTATTAATAAACCTGATCAATTAGCGGCCGCACAGAGTGCCTTGGGTGGTGACTTACTCGGCCAAACATCGAATTTCTCAGATAAAGTCGTGAATGTCCGAACAACGATTGGCGCGGTGGTGAACCGCTTAAATATTGCCAGCGCACAAAACACGAGCCAAAACTTGAATTTAACGACGATGAAGTCCAATGTCCAAGATGTCGACATGGCCAAAGCCTATATGGAATACCAAAAAGATCAAACGACATATCAAAGTACCCTTGCGATGGGGACGAAGATTATGAATACGACAATCTTGAATTATATGTAAACAAGAGTGCGAACCTCCTCGGGAAACAGCGAGTACTAACGAAAATCACGTAATATGCGGTTTAGGCATATAAGTGATTTAAAGTTAGACGGAGGTGTTTGAGGGGGAGAGCACGTTTAGGAAAATCAATTTCAATTAAATACCACCAACACCCCCGGAAGACAACCAACTTCCAGGGGTGTTTTGCGGTAAATGGCCAGTCTAAAAATAGCTTAGTAGCCGGGTTTATATAATATAAAAATAATAAATTATCCTTAATAACATAATAAATAATTCTGCAATTTATTTGCAAATTTACTTAAATAATCGCTCGGTGGGCCGATATATATAGCATGAGGAAATCTCACAAATAAAAATTAAATGGAGAATTAATTATGCGTATTAACACAAACGTTGCAGCAATGAACACATACAACAACTTGTCAGCCGCTAACGGTATGAAAGCCGATGCTTTAGCTAAGCTTTCATCAGGCTCACGAATCAACAAAGCTGGGGATGATGCTGCCGGACTTGCTATCTCAGAAAAGATGAAGGCACAAATCGGTGGTTTAACACAAGCCGTTCGTAACTCACAAGATGGTATTTCATTGATCCAAACTGCTGAAGGTGCTTTGAATGAAACGCACTCAATCCTTGGTCGCATGCGTGACCTTGCTGTTCAAAGTTCCAATGGTACTTTGAGTACTGATGACCGTAAAGCAATCAACAAAGAATTTGGTGCTTTACAAGACGAAATTACTCGTATTTCATCAACTACTCAATTTAACGGTAAGAACCTTCTTGATGGTTCACAAAAGAACATGTCATTCCAAATTGGGGCCAACGCTGGTCAAAATGTTTCATTTGGTATCAGTGCAATGGACGCAAAATCACTTCTTGGGACTGCAAACGCAAGTGTAGCTGCAGATGGCGATGATGTTACTAAAGCTACTGATGATTACAGTGGAAATGGTTTCAAGGATGCTACTGGTCACCTTTCATTGGTTGCCCAAGATGAAACTACAACAACAGTATCAGCATCAATTGCTAGCTCATTAGCTAGTGCAATTGCTGTTGTTGGTTCAACGCTAAGTGCAGCAGCATCAGCAGCAGCATCAGCAGCAGCAGCAGCAACTGATGCTAAGAATGGTGATGTTGCTGCGACTTCAACTGCTTTAGCAGACGCAAAATCAGCCTTTACAGCGTCAGCGCAAGCCGTGGCTGGTACTAATGCTGACCAAACCAACATTTCAGCCGCTAACGGTGCCATCAAAGATATTGATAACGCCATCAAGGCTGTTTCAGATCAACGTGCTGGTCTCGGGGCTTCACAAAACCGACTCCAACACACTATCAATAACTTGAACGCTACCAACACGAACCTTTCAGATGCTAACTCACGTATTCGTGACGTGGATATGGCTTCAGAAATGATGCAATTCACTAAGTCAAACATCTTGTCACAAGCATCAACATCAATGCTTGCGCAAGCTAATGCTATGCCTAACAGTGTGCTTTCATTGTTACAAGGTTAATATTTTAGAATATCTATTTAAAGCATCGTATCTTTTAAGGTACGATGCTTTTTTGTTTAAGAATTTTAAAAAATCAGCAAAGGCTCTTAAATTTAACAGTTAACGTGACGATATATAATCATGATAGTAATTAAGTTGAATAAATGATATATAAAAATAAATAAAAGAGGAAACAATAATGAGTTCAGATATGAATATTGGTGCTCAAGGAGCCGCTGCATCTCAACAATTTTTAGGACAATACTCTGGTATTTCAAGTACTACGATTGATCAATTGATTCAGGCTGATTCAATTCCGATGCAACAAATGCAAAATCAAGTTAGTACGTTACAAGGCCAAGAACAGGCTTGGGGCGATGTTCGGACAAGTTTAAATAACTTTTTAACGGATGTGCAAGCATTACAAAATACGAGTACATATAACTCAAAAGTAGCCAACAGTACTAATAATAACGTTGCGACAATATCTGGTGATACGACAGCTTCTGAAGGTAGTCATGATATTATCATTAAGCAACTTGCCAGTGCAACTTCATTTACAGGTGGGCGTGTCACTGCCAAAGACACTAATACCGCCTTGAATCTAACTGGAACGTTAACGTTGAATTTAACGCCTGATGATGATTCAACGCAAACGGGTACGGATGGTAGTAGTATCGATGTCCCAGGCTTTACTTTACCCACCGCGGATACGACGGTCTCAACCACGGATGCAAGCTCAAAGCCAGGTCAAGTTAATGTCCCAATTGGGGCTAATGATACCTTAACGTCAATTATGAATAAAGTTAATAGTCAGACTAAGCAATCTGATATTACAGCATCAATTGTTGATAATCACTTAGTTTTTACTAGTACTCAAGACGGTAAGGCCACAATCGATACTAATGGCAGTACTAATAGTGTGGCGGATGGCTTAGCGTTAACTAGCGGTACGAAAACAATCACAGGAAGTGCGGCTATTTTCTCTCTTGATGGGTTACAAATTGCTCGAAATACGAATACTGTGAGCGATGTTTTAAATGGTGCCACGATTAACTTAGTCGGTGTGACACCATCAACCAGTACGACTGACAGTACTGGTAAAACAACTACAAATCAAACGCCAACGACCCTCTCATTGACGAATGATAATTCTAAATTTGAGGGTGCTGTTAATACAATGATTACACAGTACAACAGTTTGATGAGTGTTATTGGTAATGATTTAGATGCAGGTAATCCGAGCCAAGCAGATAATCAGCAAGGCGCGTTAGTTGGTGATAGTAGTTTAATGGAACTCCAAGAACAACTGCAAAATATGGTCACAGGTAATGCAAGTAGTGTTGACCCCAAAACTGGTTACAATACCGCTGATTCAATTGGGATTTCATTTGTTGATAAAAATGGAACTTTAGGATTAGATACGACTAAGTTTGAAGCCGCGTTAAAAGCGAACCCACAAGCGGTCAAAAACTTCTTCTATAAAGCGGATACTAATGTAACTACGGGAATTGCAACAAATCAAGCTGGGTATGCGTATGACTTAGGTAAGTTTGCTAATTCATATTTAGCGAATACAACTGGTAATGAAGGAATTATCGCTAATATTAATGCTGATATGGATTCAACTATTAAGGATTTAAATTCTCAAATTAGTGATTTTCAAGATCAACTGACTGATAAACGTGCCGAGTATGTTACGGAATATAGTGCTTTGGATAGTTTTATGTCCCAAGCACAATCGCAATTAACCTACTTCCAACAACAAGCCGGCGCATTATAAGCATATAAAAGATATTTTGAGGAAAAATATGTTAACTGAAATTGATCGAACCATTATGAACCAACTTAATCATAATCTAGATACCGACGTTGAGGATACGATTGCAATTCAAGCTATATTAAATCAAAATCAAGGTCTTTTATCCCAGTTATCAATGATTAATATGCAAGACTTGCCAGTAACTGATAAATTATTGATTCAAAATATTATTAATAAATATCAATATATTATTGCCACAATTGATATCCGTAAACGTGAAATTCAAACTAAAATTAGTGCCACAAATACCGGAAAAGCAATGATGAGTGCCTATATGCGTTATGATACGCAAGCATCATTTGTGAACCGTGATTTATGAGGAAAATGTATGATGAATAGTTACCAACAGACCAACCAAAATTATTTAAAAAATCAAGTAATGAGCGCCTCACCTGCGCAATTAATAACTATGTTAATTGCTGGTGGAATTAAGAATGTTAAACAAGCTCAAACAGCTATAGCGGTGGGAGACGTTATCAAAACCCATGATAAATTAATTAACGCACAAGACATTATTATGGAATTGCGGTATTCCGTTAAGGAAGAGATTGATGCGGAACTTAGTCATCAGTTAATAACAATGTATGAATATATGTACAATCAGCTCGTTTTAGCCAATGTGAATCAAGATGTAGCAAAGATTGCAGAGGTCGAACAACTTTTAATGGATTTATTGACCACATGGAAGCAAATTGAAACACAAGTATAGTAAATAAGCGTTCCAGTAACCGTTCTGGCGATACTGGAGCGCTTTTACATTACAAAAAATTAGTATTGGAGCAAATGATGATTTATTTTATTAACTTTGGAATGCCCGACAAAAAATCTGGTATCGAACATGCTCAGATTAAGCGGGCGCGTTTATTTGATCAACATCATGCAGATTATAAATTTTTACTACGTGATTGGGGGCAGTGGGTCCACTTTGAAACCCGAGCAGTAGGTCTAAAAGATGAGCATATTTTAAATATGTTTGATTATTATCAAGGAACCACCGAAGTCGCTGATCAATTCATTGGGGTTAAAGATATTGACTTGGGGCTAGACCCAGCAATGTTAACGTATACTAATGATGCTGAAAAGCTTCGGTGTGGTGTTTATCGACCTAATGGGACAATTTTGGCGTGGATTGGCTATCGTGAAGATGATCAACGGGTTGCTTATGTAGAGCGTTATGATAGCTTTGCCAATCCTAATTTAATTGAATATTACGATTATCGTGGATTTAAGTCAAAAGTTGCCTGGGGCGCAATTGATGGCACAGTTAGCAATAACACATGGTATGACCAATCAGGACGAATTGTCTTACGAAATTCATACCAAAATGATGGGACTGGACAACGGCAATTGACCAATTGGATATTAACGGATTTAAATAAGCAAATATATCAATTTGATACCATTGATCAGCTATTTGCACACTTTATTAATGAGGTCAATCATACAACAGGGCCAGGTAATATTTTATTAGCTGACCAACCCGTAATTACCGATAATGCCTTACTCGAATTAACTGATCCGGCATATACAATTGCACATTTACACAGTTCGCATGTCGTTGATTTTAATCAACCATTAACGTCAAATTTGAATGAATATTATATGTACCAATTTGCCAATGCAAGTCGCTTTTCAGCCTTTATTGCGGCAACACAATCCCAAGCTGATGAAGTTATGGCACGCTACCCAATGATAAAAAAAATGTATACCTTACCAGTTGGAATTATTGCTGATGAAGTATTAGCTCAACCACAGATTCCAATGTCTAAAAGAACACCGGGTAAAATTGTAGCATTGGCACGGATTGCTGGTGAAAAACGGCATCGTGATATGATTAGAGCCGTTGCGGCAGCCCATAAACAAGTACCAGAAATTACATTAGATTTATATGGTTATGTTAATGATATGAAGTTAAAGAAATCGTTAGACGAATTGATTGTTGATTTAGAAATGGAAGATGTAATTACCTTTAAACCATATACTGAAGATACAATTCCAGTATTACAACAAGCACAAGTGTTTTTAATGACGTCAACAATGGAAGGATTTAGCTTAGCAACTTTAGAAGCTACCGCACAAGGGGTTGTTGGTTTAACTTATGATATTAAGTACGGTCCAACTGAAATTATTACGGACGGTGTTTCTGGGGTAGTTGTCCCAAACGGGGATTGTAATGCGTTAGCAATTAAGTTAATTGAACTATTTAAAAACCCAATACAATTGCAACAAATGAGTACTGCGGCATATGCAAGTGCGCAACGTTATAGTGGTGAAAATGTATGGCAACAATGGGCGATGTTATTAGAGAACGGGAGCGCAGTTAAATGAAAATGATTTATTCAGTCAGTGAAAATATTTTTGATATGAATAGTGGGATGGAATTAGCACAAGTACAACGAACAAAAATTCTAAATGCTAATGGACAACCAGCGCAATTATTGACGCGTACTTATAATCAGCGCCTTGCACGTGCATGTGATAAAGTGGGGCTTGCTAATAATGAATATCTAAATATGTTTGACTATTTCCAAGACGCTACCAATATCCCTCGTAAAGAAGTTAGCGTCCGAGCATTACCAACCCTCCCGTTTAGTAAATACCATGTAAAGTTCAGTAGTGCTGAGAAATGGAATGTTTTTGCTAACGGTTATCGAGTTGCTGTCATGAATGTTATGGGTGGCACACCTGAGTTGATTGATAATATTGAGTATTTTGATAGATTCAATAATAAGAGTTTGGTTCAATACTATGACTGGCGTGGTTTCTTATCAATGGAAGAAAATTATGATACAGCTGGTAATATTGTTAATCAAGTATACTTAAAACCAACCGGTGAAGTGGCCTTAGAAATCAGTTTTAGTAATGTTACAGGTCAAGCTATTCCGACAATGTGGAAGTTAAATAATTATAATGGGTTTGATTATATATTTGATTATGAAGATCAATTATTTTTGACATTTTTAAATGAGCTGAATCGTACTAATCAAGGGGTATTCATCGCTGATAATCCAAATATCGCTAATATTTTGATGTCAATTGATAATCCAATTAAGACAGTTGCATATCTACATGAGGATCATTTGACACATGCTGGAGCACAGATTACCGAAGTTCAACCAGAATATATCAAGGTTATTCAGCCTGAATTTGGTCATTTGGATGTGATTGCTGTGGCAACGGCTAAACAAGCGGCTACACTACAACAGATTACAGAAAGTGAAGTGAAGGTTATTCCAACATTAAGCTTTGCGGTTAATCCAGAACCACATGATGTCACTAGGCTTAAGAAGTTAGTGTATGTGGGCAGGTTAGCCCGACGGAAGAATATTCGCGGTATAATCGATACTTTTGCATACATTAACCAACGCCAACCTGATACCCAATTAGTACTGAAAGGCTTCTTTGTTGATCAAGAATATCAAGATGAGATTGAAGGCTACATTAATGAATTGAAATTAAATGATGTCATAACAACTCAAATATATAGTGTGGACAATGATGCTTTATTTGAGGATGCATCATTGTTTATTTCAGCAGCAACATCAGAAGGATTAGGGATGAATGCGCTTGAAAGTATGGCCTATGGGATTCCAGTGGCATGCTATGGAGTACCATATATCAAGGACAATTTGGTTAAAGATGGGGTTAATGGGATTGCAACAAGTAAGCACACGCCCCAAGAGCTTGGTCGTAAGATTTTGAGTATCTTTAAGAAGCCGCAAACCGTTGTTCAATTGCAACAAGGTGCATTGGCAACAGCCGCAGAATTTTCAGCGGAGCAGTTAGTTAAAAATTTTGATAAATTACTGGATTTGGATGATGCGCCAATGACTGAAAAAAGAGTTGATTTATCATTTGTTGTGCCGGTATATAATGTTGTCAAATATCTAGAAGCCACTCTTGATTCCATATTTAACCAAAAAACGAAATATGATTATGAAGTTATTTGTGTTGATGATGGGTCAACTGATGGTAGTACAGAAATTTTAAAGCAATATGCTGAAAAGTATAGTAATTTAAAACTTATTTCACAAAAAAATTGTGGGGTCGGGGCAGCTCGTAATCTTGGGCTATCACATGTCGAAGGTGAATACGTTGCCTTTATAGATAGTGATGATTTATTGGCAGATAATTATGTGGAAACGGTAATGTATAATTTTAAACGAACATATGCCGATATTGTGACCTACGCTGCTCGAAAAATTAAAGCCGACGGCACACGGTTCACGGATCAAGATGATATTTTTGGTGCACCAAATAAAATTTATGCATCAGGTATTGAACAATTTAAAACAATGAACCGTTATGGGTACTATATGGTGGCGGTTTGGAAGTATGTTACTAAAACGGCCCATTTACGTGAAAATAAAATTACATTCCCTAACACTCAGTTATCCGAAGATGACTACTTTAGTTTCTTTAATTACCAATTGGCTAAACGAACCGTATCAATTAAGGATGTACTTTATAATTATCGTATCCATGATAAATCATTAATTCGTACATTTGCACAAGCAGATAAATCTACGGATAAACGTGCTGAACACTATAAAGCATTTGAGTTATTATTAAAGCAAATTACAGCTGAAAAAATAAAAATAACACCAAGTATTACACGATATTTGATGAATGATTTTTTGACAAAATTAATATTTAAAGATGAATTAAATACTAATATTGAACATACCACGATGGTGATGGTGGGTAAATATTTATCAAAAGAAATAGTAACGGAATTGCAAGCAATGCTAAGAGAACAATATAAAGTCTATGCGCGTAAGGCCACAGTCTTGAATTAGTTAGTTTGTGATAAATTAAAAGCGCTCACTAGGCAGACTAGTGGGCGCTTTTTAAAGGCTCTTTGTCAAATGATGTTGATATTGAGTTTTTAGACTCTAAATCGTAAAAGATTTAGGGTCTTTTTTTATGACAATTCTAATCGAATACGATTAAAAAAATTGGCTAAGTTTCGATAGCCATAACCGCTTCGACTGATTTGTTTTATTTTACGATTTAAACCTTCTAAAGGGCCATTTGAATA
>NZ_CAKKNT010000003.1 GCF_918814755.1 Periweissella ghanensis
TTCGCTATGAATTACAAAAAAGCGACCAGCTCGAATTTCGAGCTAGTCGCTTAACCGAATAAACGGATTTATTCAATTTTTAGGTCCATCAGTACCATTTGACTTAGAACCTAAAAAAGACCAGGAAGTTAGCCTCCTGGTCTTTTTACAGCTCTATTCTATTCTATTCTTACCGCACAACCATAACGGTTACCGGTGCGTACTTGGCAATATAAGCCGCTTGGCTCCCCCAATATTTACCAAGGCCAGTTTTAGTTGCTGAACCGACAACAACGATATCTGGTTGTACATCAGGAATAACGTCTTTGACAATCGTTTCCCCAGGTTCACCTTCAGCTAAGACGACATGAACTTCCTTGACACCGGCATCAAGGGCTTGTTGTTTATAGTCTTCTAAGCGCCGTTCAATTGCTAGGCGCCGTTTAGCTAATTCATCTTTGTCTAATGCTTGGAAAACGTTAAGTTCATCGGTTTCAAACACGGTGACAATGTGTAATAGCGCATCATCTTCCAAAGCATGACTAACTGCTGCTAAAAATGCATACTGGGCATCAGCTGAATCATCGACCCCAACTAAAATATTTTTGTGTTTTGGTAATGCAAAATGTTCATCACTCATTATTAACTCCCCCTATAGTGCGTGAATAAATTGTTGAACGATACTTACAACTAATTGGAAATTTAAAATGGTCAACCCAATGGCTGAAATCCATGCCAATATGGAAATCCACAACGGATTAACATATTGACCCATGACTTTCTTTGAGCCGGTAAACCAGATTAATGGAATCATTGTAAATGGTAAGGCAATTGATAAGAAGACTTGTGAGTACACAAGCAAATTATCAAGCGCCCCTTCTGTACCACCCCACACAACAGCCGCAATGACCACCGGAATAACCGCAATTAAACGGGTAATTAACCGGCGGGCCCACATTGGGATTTTTAAGTGAATAAAACCTTCCATAACGATTTGCCCAGTTAAGGTTCCCGTAATGGTCGCATTTTGTCCGGATGCTAATAAAGCAACCGCGAACAAGGTTGATAAAATTGGTGAGGCGATTCCTTTAGCAATCTCGTTATTACTTAGTGCATGGTACAAATCCCCAAACGCTTGCAATTGATCACCGTGGCCGTAGAATAAGGCTGCTCCTAAAATTAATAACAACGCATTAACAATCGTTGCCCCAATTAATTGGATGTTTGAATCCCATGTACTAAAACGTACAGCAGCTTGGACTTCGGCTGGATCATCATGATTAACTGCCCGCGTTTGAGCAATTGAAGAGTGTAAATACAAGTTGTGCGGCATCACTGTGGCACCAATAATCCCTAAGGCCAATAATAATTGATCGTGGTGGAAAATTTGTGCTTGCGGGACAAGTCCGCCAGCAATTCCTGCAATACTTGGTTTTGAAAGTGCGACTAAGTAAATAAAGATGACAAATATCGTTGCTATTAATGTTACAACAATTGCTTCAATTTTGCGGAAACCGAGCTTGGTAAGCAGTAATAATAAAAAGACATCAAGAACCGTCAGCATAACCCCGCTAACTAAAGGAATATTGAATAATAGATTTAATGCAATTGCTCCCCCAATAACTTCAGCAATATCGGTTGCCATGATCGCTAACTCCGTCATAATCCAGAGCATAAAGCCAACTGATTTATTCGTGTGTTTACGCATCGCTTGTGCCAAGTCCATTTGGGTAACAATCCCTAACTTAGCGGCCATGTATTGCATAATCATGGCGATAATTCCTGAAATTACGACAACTGATAATAATAGATACCGATACTGAGCGCCTCCAACAATTGAGGTAATCCAGTTACCAGGATCCATGTATCCGACCGCCACTAAGGCCCCCGGACCACTAAAAGCAAATAATGTGCGCCAAAAGCCGGCGTTTTTGGGCACTGCAACCGTGCTATTTACTTCTTCCAGGCTGGCGCTACCAGCGGTTGAAGCAAACGCTAAATGAGTATCTTGTGTCATGAACTCCTCCTTCATGTGACAGGAGATTCCTAGTACGTGTCGACCAAAGCTCGTCGCCTTGCAATCTAATGCGTTTCGTGAACATTCGTTGCATAACCAAACCTACTCTGAGTTCGACAAACTAAGATCTCCTTCAGGGTTTTATTTGCGCTAAGTCAATCACTTAGCAGCCTAATTATAACCACGTAGATTGTAAAATGTCAAGTTTTTTATTATTATTAAAATTGATATAAATGCCCTTTCATTTGCATATGTGTTGTGATTTTATTATTCGCTGTTAAATAAATTTTTCCATAATGCAAAAACTATTTGTAATCTTACATAACCCTTAATATACTTAATGCAAGTTTTAGAATATTCAAAGTTGTGGTTTTATGTTATTGTCAGTGATAATTTAGGAGCAAATGCTATGAACATTTTTTTAAGTTTCCCTTCCCCGAATATCCACTTATTGATTCGCTTAGGAATGATGAAATATCAACATGTCATGTCTGATTTTACGGGCCTATCAACGACTACCTTATTAATTGCACCTTCCCACCTTGGCGCTGAATATGCCTTTATCATTGATCAACGTTATCCAACGCCATGTCATATTAAAACTAATGTTGCCCAATTATTGGGCCGACATGAATATCACAATTTTGCACAGTTAAATCAATATTTGTTAAAAGAAAGTAACTGGGCTTATCAAAGTGCGCGCCTTGCGTTTGCCACTCCAAGTGTGATGTTAATCCCGCTTACCGCTAGTGGTGGCAGTAGTCCCGCAATTTGGATTAGTCCCTTATTGATTGAGCAAATCAGTGAAGCTACTACGGAAACGACGCTACAGATTGTAATTTTATTAACCAACTATGGCTTTAGTGGTCAAATCAAAATTAGTACCGCCTATCCCTTAACTTGCCAAATGATTAGTGAAGCAGTTATTTTACATGAATATTGGATTAATACGTTTATTGCGCAATTACCCGTGGCCAGCCACCATATTCAAACGCAAGTTAATCCATTTAAACAACTATCCCCTCGGCTTAAACACCAATTAATGCCCTTTCGACAATCGTTTTATCAAGTGGCTCATGCTGATTTTACTAGATTGCAGGCAGTCCGAGCCGATGCGCTATTAACGACGTATCGTGATTCAATTTTAAACGAAGCCGAAAATGGCTACATAAATGATGGGCTTAAACATCAAATGCATAACATCATCAAAAAAGTTAACCGAAATCAATGTCGGCAACGTTGGAAAATCACTGACAACTAATGTCATCGACACGTAATTTGACACCTTTTTTGCAATCGCTTACAATGATGCCAAACCAACAGATTAATCATATTAATAAGCAACTAATAATTAAGGAGCATTTTTATATGAAAGCAAATATTAAATGGTGGCAAAAGGCCGTTGTATATCAAATCTATCCGCGTTCATTTCAAGACTCTAATGGGGATGGGATTGGCGATTTAGCAGGTATTAAGCAACACTTAGATTACTTACAGGAACTAGGCATTGATGTGATTTGGCTTAATCCCATTTATGCTTCACCTAATATTGATAACGGCTACGATATTGCGGATTACTTAGCTATCAATCCGGAATTTGGCGATATGGCGCTTTTTGAAAGCTTGTTGACGGAAGCGCATGATCGGGGCATTAAAATTGTCATGGATTTAGTCGTTAATCACTCATCAGATCAGCATGCGTGGTTTGTTGAAAGCCGAACTAATACAACTAATCCCAAGCGTGATTACTACATTTGGCGTGACCCTGTCGATGGTCATGCACCAAATAACTGGGGCTCATTTTTCTCTGGGCCGGCATGGACATTTGACGAAACGACTGGTCAATATTACCTACACTTATTTGTACCAGGGCAGCCAGATTTGAATTGGCAAAATCCCGATGTACGCAATGCCGTCTATACGATGATGAATTGGTGGGTTGATAAGGGAATTGATGGTTTTCGAATGGATGTAATTTCATTAATTTCTAAACCAGCCGGCCTCCCCGATGGCCCTGTCCCAAGCGGTGGCACATACGGCGATGCCAATCAAGCGGTTGCTAATGGGCCACATGTGCATCAATATTTACAAGAAATGCGGGCCCGGGTGCTTAATAATGCCGACTTAATGACCGTTGGCGAAACGGCTGGCGTGGATATTGCCAATGCTAAAAAGTATGCGGCCAATGATGAATCGGAATTGAATATGATTTTTCAATTTGAGCATATGGCCCTAGATGATAACCCCAACCCAGCTCTAGGCAAATGGAATGACCAAAAAGTTGATTTGGTGAAGTTAAAAGCCAATTTATCAAAATGGCAAACGCAGCTCGCGGGTCACGCATGGAACTCCTTGTATTGGAATAATCATGACCAACCTCGGGCAGTTAGTCGGTACGGGACGATACCGATGAATACCGTGTCGTGTCCGCTAAAATGTTGGCCACGTTATTACATGGCATGCAAGGTACGCCGTATATTTATCAAGGTGAAGAAATCGGTATGACCAATGCTTATAATCTTGACCGGGCCGATTTTAATGATATCGAAATTAAAAATGCCTACCAATACTTGGTTGAAACCGATCACTTAGTAGACGCCCCAACTTTTTTGAAATATGTTCATGCCAAAGGCCGCGATAACGCCCGCACCCCTATGCAATGGAATGCCAATGATCAAGCAGGCTTTACAACTGGTACACCATGGTTAAAGGTTAACGATAATTATCCCAATATTAATGTCGCAGCTGCACTGGCTGATCCAGATTCAATTTTTTATCACTACCAAAAACTAATTGAATTACGCCATACCCTACCGATTATCACAACTGGTGAATATTTCTTGCTCGATCCCGATGATGCGCAAGTCTATGCTTACAAACGGCTTGGGGCGACTGAAGAATTACTGGTGGTCTGTAATTTTACGGATGCAGGTCAGATTCGGTTGTACCCAATGCCCGAGGAAGCCGAGTTATTAATTAGTAACTATTTGGATGACCAATATGAATTATTACGTCCATTTGAAGCAAAAATCTATCGGTATGCAACACCTAAAATTAACCCATAATAAAAGACCGTGAGCCTGACTCACGGTCTTTTATTATCGATATCCAATGCTAGTTGCCCATAGTGCTGCCCCAACAATGGCGATGAGATGCACATATTTATAGCGGGCTAAAATTGCTAAGTATTCCCGAATTAACGCATCAAACCAAAAATGCCGCCGTGTTTTGGCCCCAATACCATTAATCAAGAGGCCATTATCAAGAGCATGCACACTGGCACGAAAGACGTGATACCCGCTAGTTACAAAAATCCCGCGATTTAGGGCGATACCTTTTGTGACTAATAGCTGTTTAGCAAAAGCCATATTTTCAAAAGTATTTCGGGAGGTAGTTTCTGTTAACAGATACGCTGGCGGAAAACCTTGTTGCAGTGCATAATTTGCCATGGCAACCGCCTCAGGTAATTCTTCATCATTACCCTGTCCACCGGCCATCATAACTAATGGGTATTTACCAGTCAATTGATATTGACGGTGAGCAAATGCTAAGCCCTTTTGAACGCGATGGGCTAGAATGGGTGAAACAATTTTGCCGTTCGTTAAGCCGGCCCCTAAAATCAAGACATATTCTTTGTCATACCGCGGCTGAACCAAGTAATAGGTCAAAATGGCAAACAGTAACAGTGTAAGCCAAATGATGACATACCCGCCGATTATTTTTTCAAAAGCAAGGAGCACCTGATCCAATTTTGGGGGCAACCAGGCTTTACTAATCGTGATTAGCAATGGCGCAAGCCCCACAACAATTCCTAAGCTTAATAATAAGTTATGTTGCAACGTCCGTGCTGATTGATACCACAAGCCCACCGCCTGGAATATTAGTAACAGTAATAAACCAAGCTCACAAAGCCCACCCACTACTAGCAGACTAATACCGAGCCATTTACTTAGGCTAATTAGTAGCGCTAAATGTAAGCTTAACGCGGTATCAATAATACTTAGCGCAAAACTCGCGATTCCCAAAGCCACAATTAGGCTACTAAACAATGACATGGGCCGATATTTAAACCACCAATATAGGCCCATCCCAATGCTAACTGTTACTAACCACACACCACCGAGCGAATATAGTATGCCAGTATTTTGACTTCCAAACACAATAACTTCCTCTAATCGTTTTACTATCAATAATCATAACATTGTCGCGCAAAACTTGCATATTGTTATTGGAATTTGCAAAAAATGTAAGTACTTAACGATAATTGTTCAACCACGGTATCAAGGTTACATCCACTAAAGCGAAGGTAATAATAAGCCCTAACACAATTAGATGGACCTTTTTGTGGCGGGCTAAAATGGCGACAAACTCACGAATCAAGGCATTAAATAAAAAGTATAAGCGGGTTTTTGCTCCAATCCCATTAATCCGTAAGCCATTATCGAAGGCAAAAATCCCGGCACGGAAAACATGGTAATCACTAGTTACAAATAGGCCCTTCGTAATATCAAAACCGTGAGCAAGAATTTTTTCTTTTGAAAACTGCATATTTTCAGTGGTCGTCTTTGACTGATCCTCAACAATGATTTGTGTTTCAGGAAAACCGACAGATCGGGCATAGTTGGCCATCGCAACCCCTTCCGGAATCGTTTCATCCCCACCTTGACCACCTGACATAATTACATATGGGTACATCCCGGTTTTAGCATATTGATGGTTGGCAAAATCCAAGCCCCGTTGGACGCGTCTTTTAAGTAGTGGTGAGATTTGATCACCATTCAATAGCCCGGCCCCGAGGACAATTAAATATGCTTTATCGTGTTTAGGCCGAATAAACCGATAGATAAAAAATGATAAGCCATAGCATACTAACCATGCCATTAAATAAAAGAAAATCATGCCTTCAATGTCAATTAAGAACCGATATAATAAATGTGGTAAAGTATTGCGGAGTAAATTTAACACCAGTGGTGAAACTAAAACATAAACTCCTAATAGTAAGGTTAAGGAATTAGCAAGCGAATGCTGTTCTCGTCGCCACACAACCGCTGCATTCCATAATAATAAAATCCCGATAAAGTAGCTTAAAATGGCAATAATTATCGCAATCCCAATTAAAACTGCAAAAATAATTCCTAATAATACCAACCAGTTAAGATAGCCAGTTGTTAAAATAATTGCCCCTAAAATACTACCAACAGTTGCAATTAGTAACACCCCATTAAAAAGTGAAATTGGTCTTCTTTTAAAGAATAAAATTAAAGCAATCATAAAAATACATGCAACTACCCAACTAAGTATGACGACGGATATTGCTATATTTTGACTAGATATGTTCATCATAATCTCCCTTTTTTCTAATTAATACACTTACCATTAATAATAGCATTATTAACTATCAATTTCGCTGATTCGGGGTCATTATATGCAAAAGACGCCGCGGTCATTAAATTTCACTGACGCGACGTCTTTAATCGACTTATTATTCAGTTCAAAGTACCAACATATTTTCTCGGGATACTTAAGCTTACATCACCAGCATCCGTACTGGCGTGGACACCAGATATTGTGGGAGGCCGCATTTCCTGACTAGACATAGTTAGCCATTATTTGGTACTTGAACTGTCACTCGCAGTCTGTTGCTCGGCGATGTCATCTTCAACGAGTACTTTATCCGTAAACCCTTTGAGTTGCTTGTTAGAAAAATTGGTATTCAAGTAGTTGATGATGGTCGGCATTTTGACGGTGGCAACTTCTTCACCAGTAGCTGTATAGTATTTCGCGGTGGTTTGGTTATCACCGGCAACGGCAAAGTATGGTTGGCCATGTTTACCCGTGGCTAAATGATATAGCGTCAACTCATCACTGGGTTGGCTTTTAACAAATTTAACGCCATGTTCAAACGACAGTGGCTTGAAATCAGCACTATTAACCCGATGAATGCCATACGATAATAAAGCCATTGCCATAAGTTGATCATCATGTTGAAGCTTTGCGTGCGTCAATGTCCCCTTTTGAATATCAATACTAGGCTTGTTGGGTGCGGTAACGTTTTCCTTTAAGTACCCTTCACCTAGGATAACGCCCCCAACCGCTAATATTAACACGGCTAAGCTTCCTAGAATTAAATGATGTTTACGTGTTTTCATCTGCAAATCCCCCCTGATTTATGAAATATCACCAATAATAGGTTACTATGCGCTAAGTCAAAAAACAAAAGATGTGCTTAAACCAAAAATCTCGTAGCACTATATGCTACGAGATTTTTAGGTGCGTTAAATTAATAGTAGCTAAATTGGGCTTCAGCTTCTTCGCGCAATTCAATGTTAATTCCCAGACTTTGTAGATTTCCAACTAAATTTTCATAACCACGGAATAAGTGCTTAACATCGTGCAACCGAGTTTCACCCGTTGAGCCCAGTGCGGCAAATAATAAGCATGTCCCCGCCCGAACATCCCGACAATTAACATCAGCATCCCCGACTAAATCGCGGTATTGATTGCCATGAATAAAAGCAATGTTATTTTGACGCCCTAGTTGCACGCCCATTTTGGCAAGTTCTTCGACATGGCTAAAGCGATTGTAATAGACATTATCTTGGACGGAACTAGGTGTGTTGGCATATAGCATCAATGCAGTCAGTGGCTGTTGTAAATCGGTTGCAAATAACGGGTACATCCCAGTCACTAAGCGCATGCCGTTAATTGCATTGACTTTGCGGGCAGTAATACCGGTATCAGTACGCGTAATTTCAAGGCCCATATCTTCAAGGGCAAACAATACACTATTTAAGTGTTCTGGAATAGCATTGGTGACGGTGATTTCTCCACCCAAAATCCCTGGTAACATCAAAAATGAACCCGCAATCAAGCGATCGGGGATGACGGTGTATTTAACTTCTTTAGTGGCCGCTTGTGGGTTGGGCGTAATTGTAATGGTATCTGTACCAGCTCCGACAATGTGATGGCCCATCAAGTTTAAGAAATTAGCGACATCAACCACTTCAGGGTCACTTGCACAATTGGTCAGCGTGGTACTGCCACTTGCTAAGGTTGCAATCAACATCAAATTAATCGTGGCTCCAGATGTAACCACTTCAAAGTGAAATTCTGTCCCAACTAAGTTATCCGCATAAACCGTGTAGTGACTACCGGCTTCTTCAATCCGGGCACCTAACTTTTTCATGCCTTTAAAGTGTTGGTCAATTGGGCGGGAACCAAAGTCATCCCCCCCGGGATATGATAATGAGACTTTTTTAAATTTTTTAAGTAACGCCGCGATGAAATAATATGACGCCCGAAAATCAGCCGTCAGTGCGTAATCGAGCACATAATCGCTAGCTAAGCGGGCATCAACATAAAATCCCTGGCCTTCACGGTACGTCAAAATCCCGACTTTGGTGAGCATCGCTTCAATTAAGCGAAAATCACGTAAATCGGGTACATTATTTAATTGGACTAATTGATCATTCAAACAAGCAGCCGCGACTAATGCTAAAGCACTATTTTTGGAACCTTGAATAGCGATTTTACCGTTAATCGCTGGTGATTTTTTAATAGCAATATATTGATTTTCTTGCATGGATAACCCCTATCTTTTGGTTTCATCTAATCAATCTCGTGTTAACGTCCCCCGATTAATCAACACGTTGCGATAGTGGCAAACCGCGTAACGTTGTTGCCTCTATTATAGTTAATTATTAAGAAAATGTATAGTTATCTGCCGAGTACGTAAAAATAGGTTTCCAGAAGAATGTTCTTCCAGAAACCTATGCATGTAATTTGGTATTAGCCGAGTGCCAGTGGAATACCGATAATCAGTAAGACTATCCCAAAAACGATACTGCTCCAAAGGCCCATTAAACTAAAAGCGGATGTGTTTTGATTACCTTGGTGTTTAATTAGTTTAAAATACTGCCGAGCAAAATAAAATTCACCAAGACCAATAATAATCGCCACGATACCGGCGATATGTTCAAACATAATGGCGCTCCCTTCAATTAAGATTTTCTTAATCAAGTCTTTCTCAACGATTAGTATAACCCTTTTTTTAGTTGATAGCTAACCAAAACACGACTAATCACGCTTATGTTTGAGTTTGAGTGCTAACCAACTAAAGCCGGCCACTAGCAAACCAATTAAACCAATAATGGTTAACTTAGCACCATTTTGTTGATCGGTTTTAGGTAAAGTGGTTGCTTGGTGATTAATTGGTGTGGTGGTGTTATTTACTGGCAATGGATTCACAACCGGCTTAGGTGTCACCACGTGGATAACTGGCTTAGGAGTTGGTTTAGGCAATGGATTTGGTTTAGGGGTTGGCTTGACATTATCAGAAGCATTCTTCTGGTAAATATAAGTCACCGTTTGCGCCGCATCAGTAAATTGACCAGTTGGTGAACCAACGACCTTTAGGAACTTGTAACCAGCAATTAGTTGTTCGTTAGTAGTATATGCTGCATCAATATTCCCGTTCAAGACGACATCTGGGGCAATTGTGTTCCCTTGCGCATCTTGATAATGCACAGTTACCGGTTTACCGGCTACTACTGTAGTAGCACGTTGATAAACAAAAGTTACTGATTGCGCATCATCGCCAAGCATCCCAGTTGGTTGGCCAATGACTTTGACAAAATTAAAATCGGGGATGTTCTTTTGTTCAGCAGCATAAGTGTCCCCAACATGACCGGTAAAACTAATATCAGTAGCTAATGTCTTCCCATTTTCATCTTGGTAGTGCACTGTCACGGGTTGAGCGACTTTAGCATAGACGTATGTGACCGTTTGCGCATCATCGCTGAAAGTACCATTTGCATTACCGGTTACTTTTTGAAAATCATACCCGGCAAATGTTTTTTGTTCGGTAGTGTATTTATCACCAACATTACCATTTAGAGTCACGGGTGCTGCAATTTGCTTGCCTGTAGCATCTTGGTATTTCACAGTGACTGGTTGACCAATTTTATCGTAAACATACGTAACATTTATTGGGTCACTGCCATTTTTGGTTAGGGTAACTTGCTTAGTATTATCGGTAGCTCGTAACACATACCCTGGAATTTCCTTAGGCGTTGGTAAGGTATAGACATCGCCAACGTGTAGTTTTGTGTCAATGCTATCGGCATCAGCAATTTTATTACCCGCCCCATCCACATAGTTAACCGTTACTGGTTGGGCAAAGCGTTTGTATGAAATGGTGTAGGTGTGACCAATCAAAATCTTATCTGGATTATTAGTAAAGGCATCAGTAGTTGTTAAAATCGCACTAGCTGGAATTGGTTGACCATCCATAAGGAGTGTTGATAAGTCGACAGAACTATCTTTACTCAAAACATCCCAGTTTTTAATAAAGCCCAAACTATATGGTTCAAAACTGCGGTCAGTGTGCGTTTTGGTATCGATAATCGTATTCGGTTCATCGGCAGCCACTAAATTAAAAGTATCGCGGACTTTTGGTTCAAACATGGTCATCGTCCGTTGGATGCCAGGATAGACAATTCCACGTAGATATTGATCGGCGCCTTGAATCCCGACTGACGCTGCTGAAAATTGGTGATAACTTGAACCTGCATTAAATTTGACAGTCCCATCTCCGGCACCAACGTAAAGGACATCATTAGCTGCATCAGCATCGGTATTGGCATTCATCACAATTTGATTAATACCTGAATCACGCGTTGGTGTTGCAATAATTAGATTTAGATAACTTTTATCGAAGTCACCAATATTAGTAATATATGTTCCTTCAGTTGGCGTAATTTGATAAACTTTACGTCCTGTATTCGTATCCGCCAATTGAGATAAGGCTAAATTACCATGAATTTTTGCTGATGTAACATAATCGGCTAGCGCTTGCTTAAAGTTGGCCATACGATCTGCATCATCCGTCCCCGCTACAGTCACACCATTAGGGAGGACAATATACATCCGGCCAAGGTAGTAGCTAGCTTCTTCACTGTACAAACGTAAATGGAAGTTTGCCGTCCCGTTATAAGCGGCATACTTATTGTTTAATTCAACGTACATGTTTGATAAATGAATTGGTGTATCTTTACTTGGTGCATTCGGATCATCAGTTGGTTGCACTGGTGTATCGGTAGCAGCTTTTAAAACCGGTTTAGCTTTAGCAACTGGTGCTGGACTCTTAGTAAGGACTTTGACGTCTTTTGCATCAGCGACCTTGGCGGGTGCTGTTACTTGAGTGCTAGCCGTACTAGCTGCCACAGATGCTGGTGCCGGACTTGCTTGCACTGGCGCTGCCGAACTTGCCGGTGTACCACTAGTTACGGTTGATGCAGCACTTTGGGTAGCTGCACTACTAGTTGGACTTGGTGCAGTGCTTTGGGTAGGTGCATTATTAGTTGGACTTGGTGCAGTGCTTTGGGTAGGTGCATTATTAGTTGTATCATGTGTGTCAGTTGACGTTGCTGTCGAACTAACCTTCGTTATTTGAGTAGTTGGCGCAATGTTGCTTGCTGTTGGTGTATCAGCATGTGCGGTTGTACTTACCCCCATAAGTACAATTGTTCCAGTGAAAGCCACGCTAGCAATGACCCATTGTTTACCACTTTTGTACATTTTAAAATAGCGTTTTTGTTCCATAATTAATCACCCCATTATTCTTAAATAGTAAAATAGATTACTACCAACGATATAATAGCATTATTATAGAATTTAAAATAATAATTGGTTTTAGATTAAGAAATTTAAATTCACCAAAAAAGCTCGCCTCATTTGAGGTGAGCTTTTATAATTTTTTATTTCATCACACGATTGAAGTCAAGATCCTTACCATGGTGACGGTTGCCGATTAGGTTACGGAAAAATGGTGTGACCCAGTAATCCAACCCAATCTTAGCTGAGTTAAATCCACCAAGTAAAATAATGAATTCTAAAATAATGTAAGTTGGGTTGATTGAAACCGTGCCAGCTAGTAAGTAAGCAAAGTTCAAAAATAGTCCAAAGAACGCCGCTAATAATGTTAAAGTTCCAAAGAGTAACCCTAGACCGACTAATAATTCCCCCCAAGAAACAAGGAATGAGAACATAGCGGTGTGAGCCCCATTACCAGTCATAAGCTTGAGAAAAGCCGTGTACCATGGAAAAGCAAACCCGGTTGGTGATTGAACTGGATGGGCAATGGCATTGTTAATGAACCCATGGGCCGAGAATTGACTAGTGATCTTTTGAAAACCATCGATGGTCCAATTATACCCGAGCCAAACGCGAATAATGGTTAAAAGCGCTGTGCAAACTTTGTTGGTCCGTAAGAAGTTGATAATCATAATGAGGTCCTCATTTCTTGTGAAGTGATTATTTGTTATCTATTTCACAATTATCATAATCCTTACTTATTGAAAGTGCAACCACTTATTTTGCTTTTTTTCAATACCTTAATTAATTATAAGATATATTTAAATTACTAATTACAAATGATTGGACAAAAAACATCCACCTCGAATTGAGATGGATGTGGCAAAATATAAGTTAATTACTAGCATCATCATCACTCGCACTATCGATGATGGCATCGAGTTGTGGTTGATAAGCTGCATACCGTTTGTTGATAGCACTAACACTCACCGATGTTGGTTGAATTGAACCTGGGGTGGTAAAAGTTGGATCAGGCCCTTCGTTAATGGTATCGCCATTAAACTGAAAAATCACCGTACTAGCCGCGGTACCACTATCAATGGCAATCGTGCCATCGCTTTGTGTCTTAAGGTTTAATGTTGAGCCGGCCCCGAACCGTTGTAAGTTAGCCGCTGGGGTCGTACCGTTGATATCAAGATACGCGGCCATGGCTAACTCCGTATTACTTAATGTTGGTTGCGTTGAATTAGCGGCAGTAACACTGCTAGCAAAACTCGATGCATCCTTAAGACTGCTAATTGAGGCACTTGCTTGTTGATTGGTACTTTGTAGCTTACTAATCGATTGCTTGGCTTTTGACAATTGTTTGGCTGTGACGGCATCAGCAGCATCATTGAAATGATAGCCGATCAACGTTCCGGCCCCCACCCCCATTGCGAGTACTAACAGCATCAAAATCGTATAGACGAATTTTCGCATACGTCCCTCCTCGAAAAATTAATTGTTTGATTAATGCTTATTGTACGGCAGGATAGCCTGAGATGCATTGATGGGGCTTGAAGAACATAAAAACACCGCATGAGAATGAACATCTCGTGCGGTGTTTTGGGTTTATGGTAGTAATAAATGATCTGTATTAAATAGTTCGTTATAAATTAACGTTCTATTTCTAACTTGAAGAATTAAGTACCATCATACTCAACTTATTAATCTTTTATTTTCTTTAGTTCGATACCAATACGCTCTACAACGCTGGTAACCAAGGCGTTACCCATAAAGAACATTCGCATACGATCACTAACTTCGGTTACATTGCCGTTAGTTAACTTAAGCTTAGTCCAATCATCTGGGAAATCTTGTAGTCGTTCTGCTTCAATTGGTGTAATCAATCGATATTGATCATTAATCTTAATAAAGTGAGTTGAACGATTAACAGACCCTTCTGAAGTTAACATAGTTCGACTAGGTAAGTTTAAATCTTCATATGGACTCATACCACCTTCACTGTACATATATGTATGACCTTCAGCAGTTTTACGTTCAATCTTCTTAGGACCACGTAAGTATGCAAATTTTTTCAATTTATCTTCATCGGTGATGTAGTACTTTTCATCAACCTCATTTTCAGGTTGTAAAGTATCTCGCATTGGGATTGGTGTTTCTGCGCCAGTCGCTTCAGTATCAATCGTAAAGTAGCGACCATGACGCATAATTCCCGTATTCCAAACTGTTCCAGTAAAATTATCAGAAACCTCGACGATATCATCTGATAATTCATAGTAAGCTTGGCGGCCCTTATATGGAACTTGATTGATTGGGAATTGACGAGCAAATAATCCATCTTGGAAGAGATATTCGTCATACATGTTTTCATTGATAAGTAACTCATCAACTCCTTCAAATTTTGAATCTATCCGTTTTGCAAATGGGACATCATTCCGATATACAAAAAAGTAAACACGACGGCGACGTTGCCGACGACCATAGTCAGCTGCATTGATTACACGCCATTCAACTGAATAGTTAAGTTGATTAAATGCTGCTAACATAATCGCAAAGTCCCGACCACGTTGCTTTGATGGAGCTTTCAACAAACGATCAACGTTCTCAAGGATTAGGTACTTGGGATTAATGTTACGAACAGCCCGAATAATCTCCCAAAAGAGCACCCCTTTTTTCCCTTCAATACCCATTTCATATTTCTTAGAACGCGCAACTGAGTAATCTTGGCAAGGAAAGCCCCCAACAATAATGTCCGCATCCATCTTTTGAAATTCTTCATCAGTTATCAATGCAATATCCTTGTTGATATTTTCTGAATCAGAAAATTGATAATCATATACTTCAAAGGCATCCTGACTTTTACGAGATGGTTCAAATTGATTAGCCCATTTAGTTTGGTAGAGGTCAGCGTCAGCGTTCTCTAAGCCAACACGAAAACCTCCTACACCGGCAAAAAGTTCTAGTACTTTCACAGTTTTTACCTCAATATCTTTCTTTCAATAGCTACAATTATACCGTAATTTGTTTTAAAGATCAAGATCAAATTCAAAATTTATTCCGTAGTTTGAAGAATTAATCATATAATATATATAACATTAATACAAATAGGAGAGCTTTGATATGGCTGGTCACGTATATACATCACAAGAATTAATCACCCTCTTAGATAAATGTAAAGGTCTTTCTTTGGGTACGTTAGATACTCAACATTTATTTGATAAAGTTGATGTCGATAGAATTAATGGGATTGCTGGGAATATTATCGAACAATCGGTACTACAATACGAAAGTAATTCAAATCAGACACCAGATTTAATAGTGGATGATCAGCCCGTTGAACTTAAAACAACTGGCTTAAAGAAAACTACCCGTAAACCGTATTATGCAGCAAAAGAGCGTTTAACAATTACGGCCGTTTCGCCGCGAAATATAATCAATGAAGATTTTGAAACCTCGCATTTTTACCAAAAAACAAACCGACTTCTATTTATTTATTACTTTTACAACTCAACTAAAGTCGTGCATGCTACTGAATATGCTAATTTTATTTTTCAAGATTATCAGTTCTTTAGCTTTACAGGAAATGATCTCGCCGAAATAAAACGTGAATGGACAATGATACGTGATACATATCAGCAATTTGTGAATGATTACAAATCTGACGCTGCACGAAATCAATTACGTAATTTGAACTATTTAGAAGTGGTTGCAAAAAAAACTAACCCGCGAATTGCTATCTCCCAAAAGTACTT
The DNA here is from genome assembly GCF_918814755.1 of Periweissella ghanensis. Classification (GTDB taxonomy): domain Bacteria; phylum Bacillota; class Bacilli; order Lactobacillales; family Lactobacillaceae; genus Periweissella; species Periweissella ghanensis. Next base: position 16,345 of record NZ_CAKKNT010000003.1, read on the forward strand.
TAACGTTATTGTTCGCCAATTCTTTGGAGAAGAATTCGAACCTATCTTAAAAGAAGTTACCAGTACTTCATTTGAAGATACAGTCATCGCGATGTTTAAACCTTTTGTTGGTATGACACAAGCTGAATTAGGCCTCAAACTGGGCGTGGTTATTCCAAAACAAAATCCCAAAGCAGTTAATCCACAAATAGCTCGTAAAATATTGAAACTTCAAACCAATGTTGAAAATGCTGAAGAATTTCAAAAAGCCGGAATTGCAGTTAAAGTGCTCACAATCACTGAAAATACCGGCCGCATACGACGGACCAAAGAAGCTTTGAAAATTGAGAATTTCTTTGATTTTACTGAAATAGTTAATGGAGAATGGGATGAATCAAAATTACATGATTACTTATTTGATACGAAATTCTTATTAGTAGTCTTTGAACTTGTTAACGGCGTTCAAATTTTTAGAGGAGTTAAATTCTGGCAGGTACCATTTGCAGACTTAGATGGTCTAATTAAGCAAACTTGGTTACGAACCCAGAATACACTCAAACATGGCGTCACTCTGACTTACAAACCAGCTAATTCAGAAAAAGGATATACCGTGTCAAATGACTTACCTGCAATTGCTGACAAAACTATTATGCATGTACGACCTGATGCAGCTAAAGCAGCTTATCAAGAGGATAAACGAAATGCAATGTATCTCCCCACACCAGCCCACTGGGTTAATCGACCTGATAACTTACACGAAGAACTGAGCAACGATTATATGACCAAGCAAGCTTTTTGGCTAAATAACGAGTATATGTTTAAACAAGTAAGTGATTTAGTAGAATAAAACTGTAATAAAAAGCTCACACCAATCTTTATTAAATCGGTGTGAGCTTTTTTCGAATATTTAACTGCCCATTTCAAAGATAACAAATTATCTTTGATCAAAACCTAAAATCTGTACAACATCTGCATAAGATGGAGTTAATTGTCCAGAACTATTAAGCTGCGGTCCGTTAACTACCGCCCAGCCCCGACGTAACAGACTCAACTCTTGCATCAAATTTGCACGTGTATTAGAATCTGTTGCCATTAGTTTCGCAACATTTGCAACTTGCGATTCAGTTGGTTTGAAGTGAACTTGCGTACCAACATTAAATAGTGCATCTTTTGCATCTCCATTAACTGAATCAATATCTTGCGTCGCAAAAATTCCAGACCAGCCAAATTTACGTCCTTCTCGCAAAATTTTTACAAATGGTGACGTACTACTAAAATCAAGATTTTGTACTTCATCAAGAACTATTGGGATTGGTTTATCCTTCGAACCGCCTTGGGAGTACTGATATAAATCCCACAATAAAAATTCAATCATCGCTTTTTGAATGGTTGGTTGTAATAAACTTAATTGGAAAATGTGTACAATTCCATGATTTGTCAGTAATTGGCTCCAATTAAATTCGTCTGTGTAATTAAACGGATCGCGTTCAATGAGAGGTTCTAGCCGTCCTCTTAATTTTTTTGCCTCAGGTATTTCACTATCTTCCAAAATAATTTTAAGTTTTGTAAATGTCATTTTATTATTATTTATTTTACAGCCCTCAAGGATCAATGACTTTAAAAGGGCCCGCTGTTGAATGCCTAAATTAAATACATAATCTAAAACTTGTACAACCCGATCAGCCATATCATTTACATTTTCTTCAAACTCATATCCTTCCAAAGATTTCATTTGTAACTTGAAAGGATTAATTGGTAATCCTTCGAAATAAACTAACTTAATATTAAGTTTATCATCTATAAGTTCTAAAAATTCAGGATCAAGTTGCTCTGATAAGAATCCATCCGTATAGTCGACAACAATCGTATCAAGTTGATTTTTGACAAATTCAGCTAACATCGTTTGGATGAAGTAAGTTTTTCCTTGACCAGACTGACCAGTAACTAACATATGGCGATTAGCTAATCCTGGGTTACCATATTCCCAATATGTTCGATGAGTCGAACCTGCACTTTGTCCAATTAGCATCCGTTTTGCTTCAAGTGGTGTAGATGTAATGACAGAAATGTTGTCTTGTTCAACACTATCATTTAGATTATCATCCTCGGGCTTAATAATTCCGGAAGTCATTTCTAACGTATCATTTTGATTATCAATAGCTTCAACTTGCTCCACATTACTAGCTTGCGTTGACTCACTAATATTCGTTGTTACTGGTTCAATTTCTGGCAATTCATAGGCGTTGACTGTCTCAGCCACTTCAGGCACGACTGGCGCCTCTTCAGATGAATTTTCATCATAAGTAATGTCTTTATGGATTTCAGTTGTGCTATCGGCCATCGTAATAGTCAAAGCACTACTTGCAATATCGGCTAACTCGCCTTGCTGTAAATCAGAATCAACCGCAAGGTTTGCAATTGGATTTTGCAATATTTTTTCGCGTAGTAATTCATTGGTTGGAAAACCAAATTCGCCAGCTTGAATTTTGGTAACCAACGGTTCAATATCATCAGTCACAATATTGTAGGCATCATCTTCGGGAACATTAATTAAGGTATAGTTACCTTGCTGTTTGTATGTCAATTTACGATTGTATACCCCATTCGTAAATTCAAAAATAATACCGTTTCCTAGCCATTGATCCATTTCAAATGAGACAGTAAACTCATCCGCCATCAATTGATTTTTTAGTTTTATAAAATCAAATTCAGAACTTGTGTAATACAAGTCACTAGCCAATAGCTTTTCGAAATTACCTAATACTAATGCTTTAAAGAAATTCACATAGTAACGACGCATAAATAAATCATCATTAGCATCTGTTAAAAAGGCTTTAAGAATCTTATTGGTATGCGCAAGTTGTTGCTCCGCCTTATCCGTCACTTGATTACTATTCAAACCAATTTTAACTTCAACCGGTACGAAGTGCATTTTTAATGCTGAACTTCGCGTATCAATTCCTACAAATAATAGATCATCACTAATTGGCCCAGTCTTATTTGAACCACCTAAGTTCTTAGCTGAAAATAAACCATCATCTTTACTCATTCCGACCATGGTAGAAACTCGTAGAACTTCTTCCAATGAGATCGGAATCCAAAAAATCCCAGGAATATCTAAGATACCGTAAGCTTGTTTGTATGCGGTAATCAAACTTAGTTTTTCACGTAATACATTTTCTGTATTTACATGATTACTTACGTTCGCCACTAATCGTAACAGCCAATTACCATTGAGTAAATTGAAATTCTTGATAACATTTTGCGTATCATGGGGACTAATTTCACCATCGGTACGTTCTTTTAAAATATTTTCTTGTAAGACATGTTCATAAGTGACAACCTTATTGGTTACCGTAACTGCTTCGTACTGATTAGTTGCACTTTGATCCATATAGTGAATAACGAGCATTTCACCGTTATGGTCATTATAGAAATAAGAAAGGCTAACGTCTGGCTTAATGAATGTTACCCAATTACTTAACTTCAAAATAGGAGCAATTTCTGATTTTGGCAAGTTCCGTAAATAATTAACAAATGTCTTACCACTTTCGTATTGTTGCGTTGCCGATTGTGCCGCGAGCATTAAGCTATTCCATAAACTCGTGAATTTAATTAATGGCGTTTCCGCATTACCTAAATCACTTACTCCAAATCCATTAATAAAGAAGTCATCACTTTCCTTAAATTGCGGTCCGCTAATTAAGCCACCTAATGAGTAGTTTTTGTCTAATAAATCAATATTTTTAAAATCAATTTGTTTTTCTTGCGTAAATTGATTGAACGTAATATCAAATGATAATGTTTCAGGAATATCTTCTAAGCCAGCTGGCAGATGATATATATTAATTTTTGTTTGTAATAAATCTAAAATTTGATAATCTTCAAACTTGTCTTTAATTTTCTTCGCTATTTTCAGTGGTTGTGGTAAAAGCTCATCCAGTCCCTCAAGTACGTTAAGCTTAAATAGCTTGGCAAATAATGAGTTTAACTTGAAACCAATTTTATCCAAATATAAATTGAGTGGATTAAGTTGTTCAATTGACGTTACTTTATCATCACTCAGGCGTTCCATAAAATATGCAACAATTGCATCAAAGAAATTACTTTCATCGACAATGTTTACTGCTGCAATGTTTAACGGCATATCCCGATTAGTTGCGAAAATCGTTCCATATTGCTTAATGTAATCACTAATACGATTATGGATGATATTACTTGCCGTATTTGATAATTGAGCTTTTTCCACTTGGTTATAAAATAGCCAACGAGGTGCGGTCACATCATATTGAGCAATAAAGTCTTCATTATTAATTTTCAAATATGGTATTAAGTTTTGCGGATTCAAAGTTTTTAAGACATTAAGGTGCGGAACTTTACCATCCAATGCACGGTCTAATTCAAGTTGATAGGCAATTAACAAGGGATTGAACGGGGTTAATAAAATATTCCCTTGCTTCTTGAATTGGCCAATTTGAGTAATTTGGCGAACACCGTTTTCAAGTGCTTGATTTTGAACCAAAGTATCAGTCAAATAACTATTAATTTCATCAAGGATGTTTTGCAATAGTTGTTTATGTTCCACATCCATAATTGCAAGCGATGGTAATGTTTCTTCACTGCGATAGTATGCAAACAGTTTGTGATACGCATTCACTACGCTACTAGGTACACCATCATTATCATCAAATACTTCATTATTAATAATCCGACCAAATAAGATACCTTTGTCTTCAGCAATCATCTGTTGCTCTAATTCAAGGAAGTTCTCACGGTATTTAATTTCAACCGCATGGGCATTACTTCCCTGAACAATTTTATTATCCAAGAATTGTAACTGGTAACCATCATCAAAAGCTGCTAAACGTAATTTTTCAATTTGCATAGCTGATGATGGTGCCGCCTTAACTGCCCGATTTTCAAAGACAACTGGTAGCACTTGGCCATTATACTTCGCTGTAAACTTTGCAATATCACTATCTTGATCTTCAAAACTGGCATTATCACTAAAGACAATTTGTTTATTAGCAATTTCTTGATTTTCTAACGCCCCCAAAGACTCAGCTTCTAGGATCGTTGCACCATTTCCAAAGATATATTCAGTAATATTATCTGAAATTGAAAAGCCAACAAAGCGGTTGTTCTTTTTGTTAACCGTTTTAATTGAGAATCCAGGTTTTAAGCGATCTAAGTTATCAAGTTTAAACGGTACAATCATAAATGAAATCCGGAACGTTAAGCGATTGATTTTCCGATGTCTATAAGTAAATTGACCACCATAAGTTGTATTACTTTCAAAATTATGAATGGTTACAATTAGCTTCTTATTTTTAGTATCAATTTCAGTGCGCACATCTTTTTGTTGATTTAAATTTAGCGACATAATCGTTGATTCGGCAATTGATGATTTAAATACCTTATCATCAAATGGAATTTCAAAAGTAAACGTTGGTTGATTAAAATCATACGACGAGATTAATACATTTAGTTTGCGTTTTGCAGCCTGGGATTCACCATCTGGTCGCACCCAACTTTGATATAGGTTATCGAGCTCATGAAAATCCAAATTTAATTTAACATCTTTGTCTTTATTGAGTTCTTCAATTCCCTTTTCAATTTTAGTAAAATCCGTTTGCGCCCAAGTTTCATCTTTGAGGTCTTTGATTATTCCAGGACCAGCAACTCGATTACTAATACGTTCCTCAACATCTCCAAAGTCATGGTCTTGTTCGATAGCTTGAAAGAACTTATGATTTTCAGCAATTCGTTCGGTCAATGCCTTTCCAGACATCGTATCTAAGTTTTTATCACTGAATAATCCCATTTTGTTATAGTCATGTGTTGAGATTGTTGCTTGGCTTAAGACAGAAAAAATTGTTTCGTAATCCTTCAACGCAGTACTTTCATCTTTTAATAACTCAGCTAAATAATGATTAACAACTGCTTTATCAGCTTTTGAAAGTTCTGTTCGTGTAATCCGATTACTCAAATTTTCCTTGATTAAGTTTAAATCAAATGGCGCCCCACCCTGAGACAAATCAAATGATCCGCTAATAATTGAATCTAAATCTTGGTAAACAATAAAAACGATATTGGTATTTTGCCAAATACCATTGTTTTCACTTACGCGATTACGCAAGGTTACCAGAAAATCATGTTTAACATTTTCAAGTGCAGCCACAAACAGCACTTTTTTATCAGAATTTGGAATATTAAAAGCAATTGTCTTGAAATCAAGCCCATCATTTTGTGCATCAAACACTTCTTTCCCGGGGAAATCACCTTCCACCAAGTATTGATTAAATGCTTGTACATCTGTTTCTTCATCAAACATTTCAAAGAAACGTGATCCTGCTGCAAAAGTCCCTTCATTCTCACTTAACCAATTAAGTAATTGTTCGACTAAAAATTTATAATATTGATTTGACATACTGAGCATCTCCACTATCACTTAATTTCTCTAGAATATTGACTTCATCATATAAAGCCACGATATGATCACGTGTTTGCTTATCCATGTTTATTCCACGTTTAGCAAATTCATCAAACAATTTTGATACGAGTAACCGTTTCTCTGGTACACTACCCACAATTGCAGCTGTTAATACTAAAATCATTTCTTGCTTTAGATTTAAGGTCCGACCAATCCGGCCACGTTTTTTAACAAAGCCCAAACGTTCAATTTCATCAAACGGCTTCCGGAATCGAGTTTGAGTTGCTTGATCAATATCCTCATTTAACCATGTCCGTAGTTTTTGAATTTCCTCATTCAAAGCACCCGGGGTATTCTCGGTCCGATCGGTTGCTTTAGCATAGGCAAAATTAAATTGCTTTAAGTTCAAAAGTAAATCATCCGAATTTAAGCTGATAAGTTCACTTAAACTTTTATACGTCGTCGCATCATTATTTCCAGCCAAAACATTCAAATAGTCAAGTAAGTTTAAGGATACTAGTAATTTCTTAGTTTCATTATTAAGTAAGTTGTATCCCTTAGCTACTGCCATTCGTGAAGCACTAACTTTTTCTTTATCATAGGCAAAATACAATGGAATCTCTTTATCTGCGACTTGAGATATCAACATCGTTTGCCGAATTAATGACAAGAAGTAATAGAAACCAAAGAATGTTTGAATATGTTGTAGGAAGAAGGCTTTATTTTGTAATAAAACATGTAAATCTTGAATCATATATTTTCGTAAATTATCATCATCAATCGTAATAAAATCTTTGTCTTGCTTTGCTGATTGTAAGACTGGTAAGTTTTCAAGAATAATACTGGTGTAAATATCTTTGCTTTCTTCATGATCTACGAATTCACGCCATACTGTATCACTTTCCAAACTAGCATAATTAACAATATAAGCTGCTGCTTGGGTCATCCCAAGTATTTGTTTTTCTTCAAAACCAAATTTATCAGTTGGAATATATTTAAGCAGTGCTGGAATTTTATCAGCCCCCGTCTCAATCGAAAATAACGTCGCAATTTCTGACGCTGTAATCCCGTCATCAATCGTAACGTTTTCCAAAATTTGTGCTAAAAATGTCTCAGCTACATTATCAACCTTGGCTTTCAGGCCAAGTGATAATCGCACAATGATGCCGATAATTTCCGAAAAATCATCGCCAAAAGTATATCGTTCAGGATTACGTGTCCCAAACGGTAAAACCATTCCCGCCCAACCACGATTATACTTTGGCTTCTTGTTGTGCATTTTTAATTTATCAATTAAATCTTCGGCAGGTGTCATTAAAGCTCCCCTTTACTCAATTTTGTTTCCATACGACTTTGCCGTAATTCAAAGAGTGTATTATCTTTGGTATTAATTAAAATATTATCGCGCATGGCACTCACTGAATTAATTACTTCATCAACAAATGCGGCAAAACGAACAGCACTTTCTCGATCGGTCTTCTTTAAAACATACCCACTTTCTGCTAAAGCAAGTAAGTTATATAATTCAAAGTCAATCACAATTTCAAATTGCTTTTCTGTACCCATTACATTAAAAGTAACCATGATTTCTTTATTAGTTAAAAGCCAGCTTTCAGGATCCAATTCAACCTTAATTGCTAGTTTGATAATACTGTCACTATCATTTTTTATCACAAATGATTCATAATCATCTGTTGTACCAACTTTTCCATTCCATGCGTAAAAATTATTTAAAATCATTGAGATAAATGATTTTAATTTAGGTGTAAAGCGATTTCCATTTTCACGAATATCTACAAGTAAGCCTAAAAATGATTGATAATTCGCATCTTCAAATAGCTTGGTATCTTCATTTGTAAAATACAAAGCTCGTAACAAAGTATTTAAATATGCTTCATATCGTTTATTCATTGGTAACGTGTCAATATAGTTAAAGATATGTTCGAATTTCGCTGCATTGACTGTTAACTGACGACTCACATACGTATGCATGTCAATGGATTGAAATAAACCAATACTCATATCGCGACTGGTTCTTGTCAGCATATTAATTGGATCTACTTGACTAATGCTATTAATTAAATCCGACTTAGCACTATTTACAAAAATTGAATTTGGAAAGAAGGCTGCACTACCATCAAGGTCACTACCAACAATTACTTCATAGATAAAATTAAACAGTGTTCGCGTTGAAATAATTTGTTTTTTGGCAATTTGTGCTTTTAAGATTAGATTGATAGCTGCTTGTTGAATATTAGTATCCATTAAAAGCTGATAGTTTTGATGCGTAATCGTCTCAACGTTGGCGTGTTTATCTAACATGTATGCTTGATAAAATGGATTACTATCTTGTGGGGCAAAGATTTTTGCAAACACTTCATTGTAATAGTGACTAATTACTTGGCCATCTGCCAAATCATATTCCTTCTCAGCGAAGAACGAAACATTCGCAAAATTATCAGTACTGTATTGGTCATCGCTGGGATTAGTGAGAATATCACTATCGTTAAAGTAAGTAAGTAAATTGGTAAAGTCAGTACGTTCCTTAAGGACTTGCACCAGATTGGTAAGGACTCCCAAATTAATTGCCACAATCAAGCGAGCTTGTTGACCATTATTGATATTAGTATCTTGATAAGGCTGTAAACGTTCAATCAATGTTTCAATAGCTGTCTTATCAGGGGAATTACTCTCAGTGGCATCATTATGAATCGCGATATCTTCACGTTCAAATTCATCCGCATGCTTGTCACGCAAATATGAAATTAAGTGACTTTTACCATCACCAACATTCCCAATTAAAAATACGATACCCTTAGTACCGTTAATTAGAGTTGCTTGAATTTTTTGCCAGAAACGATCTTCAATTGGACGTTTAACGTGCATATATGCTTCAAAATCGTTAAAGGCTTTTTCATTGGAAATAGCTGCTCGTGACTTAATTGAAAGTTTTTCTAATTCCACCTCTAATTTTGTTAAATTGGCAGCTTCTGTAGTTTGTGCATTACTAACCGTAATTTCAATTGGTTCAAAACCTTCATCCGTAGCTGGTGTAACTTGTTTTTTTATCGTTGTATTTGTAGGATTAACTTTAATTGAGTCGGCAAATGAAGCTTTACGTACTCCATCTGAGGTAAGTGTTTTTTCACGAACATCAATATCTTTTGGTGTTACTTTCTTACCTGGTTCATATCCGTATTTATCAACATATGGTAATAATACAAATAAAATCTCTAATTTTTCTTCAAAGGTAAACAATGCTGTATTAAAAATTTTCCCTAGTCGATCACCGTTAAGCATGTATACATATTTTACATTTTCATTTGTAAAAAAATTGAATAATTTTGTATGAAGTGATCCATCTAAATTAAAAATCCCTTTGGGAGCTTGCATTGGTAATACCGCACGAATACACCACATAATTTCATTGGCAACATCAAATAATGTATGGTTTATTTTGATATTTGCTAAAAGTGCATTACTAATAACTGCCTTTTCTTCACCAGTTTTATTGAGCCATACGTGTTGTACATCGATTTTGGAAAAATCAGCAAAAGTATTAACACCCTCTGCGTTTAATTTTTTCGTTAATTCCGCATCAAATCCCGTCTTTTCGTCAATTCTACGATAGGCCATTGATGGTGCTGCGGCTAATTTTATAAGTTTAAGAATTTGACTAAATTCAGTCCCAACCATTTCTTTCTCCTACTATTTATGTTATTTAATATTTAATTATACACAATTATTGTATTTATTATTTGAGATTTTAAAGTAAAAAGGCAAAATCATTTTGATTTTGCCTTTTTACTTCATAATACATTAAATGTTTTCACTAAGTTCATCTGATTTGTAAATTAAACATAGCTTTTACATTTTTTGATTTATCAGTATGTTTAGATTTTAAAATTAGCGCTTGATTACCTTTAATAGCTTGCCCCCGACTCAATTTCAAAATAACTAAATTTACCATTTTCAAAATTCGTTTCATATATAGCATATTATTGAATTAATTCATATGCCCATCCTCTTATTCTGTAATGTACAAACTTAGTTTTGAATCGCCCCTAATCCCGCATCAACTGCATTGTTGTCTTACGTAATGCCGCCATTTGTGCGTTGACGGCTTCGAGGCGAGCTTCGGCAGCTGTGATGTCAATGGGTGGGAAAAGCGTGTTAGGCACCGTAGTGTGATCAATTTTGATTACATATTTGGCAATCTTACCTTCCTCACCGGTTTCGATATTTTCTAAATGTAAGGTACTGTCTTGAACCAGCTTACCGCTACCAAGATATTGATACATGCGGCGGTCATTTTCATCCGGAATGGGTTCTTTTAAGAAGACCTGTAATTTCCCAAATTCACGCATTGAATCCAACGCTACCCGCTTTTGTTCATTAAATGTGCTATTACGCGTTCCATACCAGACTAACGTGTCGACACTGGTAAAATGAGGTTTAAATGGGTCATCGTAATTACTAGCTTGCGTTGCGGGATTAACCAATAGCACACAGTAACGATCATCATAGCGTGTTTCCCAGTCACGTTTGCGACCAGCGAAATTGGGACGCCGGCGCCAGTTAAAGGCCTGTACGATATCAGAAGCATAGTATGTCTTACCGAGTTCAAGGCGTACACTGACATCGTTGTCTTTTAATATCTCGTCCTTGGCGGCCCGGACTTCTGCTAGGACCGTTGCCATTTCCTCAGCGTGGGCTAACATTGTGGCGACTTTAGCCCCTAATTGCCATTGCTTGCCAATACGGTTAACGAAGCTCCATGAATTAGGCCGCGTCGAAACAGCCATGCCAACGTATTTTAACGACAACAAGTCTTCAATACTGCCTAAAGTCTCTTCATCATAAAAATACCCGTGTTGTTCAAACGCCGCAATTAATTGTTCATCCGTAACTGCATCATGCGTTAGCAACATTTCTAAGGCCGCTAAATCAGTAATCCGCTTACTAATAAGAATAAAGCGTTTAAGGCGATCTTGTAGCGCTTCAAAATCATTAAGGCGCTTTGCATTTCACGTAAATCAAATTTTAATTCGTCCATCTTCATTCCCCAATAAATTTCAATTTTAAATTAGTTATTTTAATCCGCACCATGCAACTGATCATTTTCCGCTTTCAACGCGGCCAACGTCACTGCCAAGTGGTCAAGTTTTTCCTTGGTACTTACAATATCCACTTGGGGCTTATTAACATACGTATCGACATAGCGCGGAATATTGAGATTAAATTCATTTTCAACGATGGTTGCTGTCGATACCACTTGGGCAAATGTTGCGACGTTTTCGCGGGCTTGATAAGTATCCGTGATTTTATCGATGGCCGGCTTCGTTAATTCTTGTTGGCCCCGCTTTTCCCGATCACCTACTTGGGCTGCGTCAATGAACAAGATATCCTCAGTGGCTTTATGTTTGTCTAATACAATTACGGCTACAGGAATACCAGTATTAACAAATAAGTTCGCTGGTAACCCGATAATGGCATCAATTAAGTTAGCAGTAACCAATTGTTCACGAATACGTAATTCACTATTCCCCCGGAAGAGGATCCCCATTGGCAAGATAACTGCCATGCGCCCGTGGTCATTTAAGTGATACAACATGTGTTGAATAAACGCCATATCCGCTTTAGATTTTGGCGCCATCCCAGTGGCAAAGCGCGGATCATTTTCGACATTTTGCGTATTCCAGCTAAGTGAAAATGGTGGCACCCCGACGGCAATATCGACTTTTAAATCATCAATTTGATCGATTGCTAAAGTATCCCCGGTAATTAAGTGAAAATGCTCGTTATCAATACCGTGCAAAAAGGCATTAATGCGAGCCAAACTTGCTACGCGCAAATTAATTTCTTGGGCATAGTATTGCGTATCTGGATAGTCGGACCCCAACGTTAATAACGTCCCAGCTGACCCACTAGTTGGATCCAAAATGGTCATACCTGCTTGAACGGCCAAGATTTGGTTTAGCAATTGGTTAATCGCAATTGGGGTCACATATTCGGCATCCTTGTTGTAGCTTGCTTCAATCTCTAGTAAGGTCGCAAAAACTTCCACTGCCGTTGTTTGGGTCTTTGTATCATACAATAAACCAATGAATTGTTGATAAACTAATTCATGTTCTGCTTTACCAGTTAACGTTGTCTGCACAAATTCCCAGCTAGCAGCATTGGCTGAATCAGTTGCTTGGGCGGTTGTTGTAATTGTCAAAAGCGGCGTCACAGCAAATGTATTAACTTGCATGTATGGGGCAATTTCTTGACTTACCGGCGTTTCGCGTCCGGCCACGGTTGCCAAAAATAACACAGCAATTAACTGATCAACTAGGTTTGCATCCTTAATTTGACTATGTGCATCACGATAAAAGTCATTAAATTGCTGTTGCGTTTTACTGTCCATTAGTCTTGCCCTCCTTGTGCTAATTTGGCGATTGAAAGTTGATATCCGAGTTGAGTTTGCTCTTGTTCCAACGCCCGAATCATTAACGTATTTTGGTAAATGCGCCCAATCCGTTGTTGTTCATCCATCACAGGTAACGTAATATCAAAGTCTAAAATCTTGGTCACGTTCAACCGTTTTATCGTTGCCCCTTTAACTTCATTGGCCAATTCCAATTGCCGGCGGGCAGCATCAGTTTCATTAAACCAGTAATTGAGATAGCGTAAATCAAGCAGTGCATTTGGTTGCAAAGTCACTTCCGCATAATTTGCCGTTAGTAAGTATGGAATATCATCATTATCGTAGCCAGTTGTGATGGCACTCTCAGTACTCATAATCGAGATTAACAAACTACCTGGTTCAACCGGTTTGAGGGTTTTACCCGCCTCTTCATAAACTAAATACCGTGGGACTTCATCAGCTACGTAAAACCCAGCCTCGCGGGTAAACGTTGCTTTTTCATATAAGTGTAATTGCTTGGCATCTGGTTGCACTTGGTAGCCAATCTTTCCCCGCTTGCCAATGCGAGTAATGATTTCACCAGTTCGTAACTTTACTAAATCATTTAACTTCATACCGAACTCCATTTATTTAATTTTGTACATCATGTGTACGGATATGCTTGGTGATAGCGTCGAACCATCATCCCTACCGACTAGGCCAAGCACGCAACTATGTGCGCTGCATATGTCTGCATTGGTGCTATGTGAAAATGCAGTTATGTGTAAAATGGCGCTAACTTTCGGCTAAAAATAGCTAAAAAAGATTCTTGATAAAACGAAAGTTAACTTTATTCCAGTTATTAATATACCAAGCCAACGCATTAAATGCAAGGATTCCTTTTGAAATATAATTATATTTCTTAAATAAAAAGAATCCCCTAATTCGCTTATTTAAGCATTCTAAGTTTATTGGTTTACAAATGTAGACAATCATGGCACAATAATGTTAGCAAAAAGTCTATAACGAAAGGAGCTCATTACGATGGAAGTTAATGGTACGGAAATGACAAGTGCCGAATGGGAATTGATGCGGATTGTTTGGACTAAGGGTCAAGCGAGCAGCACTGAGATCATTCAGCTGATTCAACTCAAAAAAGATTGGTCCGAATCAACGGTCAAAACCTTGTTACACCGGTTGGTAAGTAAAAACTACTTGAGCACGGTTAAAGAAGGTCGCCGCTTCATCTATACCCCACTCATTGATGAAGGCCCCGCGGTCCAACAAATTACCACGGACCTTTTCAGTCAGATTTGTGACATGGAAAAAGGCCCTCTTCTGCTTAAGCTACTAAAGGACACCACGCTTAGTCAAGCTGACATTGCTAGCATGCAAGCGGCTTTGACGGTTAAGCTACCTAATGCCCCAACTGAGATTCACTGTCATTGCCTACCCGATGACACTTGCGCCAAATGTTGTTAATTTATCTACCTATATTTAAATATTTAAACGGAGGTCATTATCATGACTAAAATTATTGTTCTTATCGTCGGTATTGCGCTAATTGGTTTCATCATCTGGTGGTTCTTTGGTAAACATGAAATTGCGACGGGTACTGCCAAAGTTACCAACAATCACCAAGATATCGATATTGAAGTTAAAGGTGGTTACTCACCTGAAGAAGTTGTCCTTGAACACGGTGTGCCTGCCACTTTGCACTTCACACGTAAAGATGCGTCAAGTTGTCTTGATCACGTGGTCTTTTCTGACTTTGGGATCAACCAAGCCCTTCCCCAAGACAAGCAAGTTGCCGTTAACATCGACACTAGCAAGCCTGGTGAATACACGTGGGCCTGTGGGATGGACATGTTCCACGGTAAAGTAATTATCAAATAAATTACATAAAATGGAGGCTAAACCATGAAAATTGCGACCCGTTTCTGGGTATCATTAGTTCTGTCACTGCCAATGTTGATTGAAATGATTTTGATGCCCTTCACCAACTTTATGCTCCCCGGTGGTCACTGGACGATGTTTGTCTTAACCACCTTAGTGATGCTGATTTCTGCCCGGCCATTTGTCACGAGTGCCTGGGCCTCATTCCAAAAGCACCATTCTAATATGGATACGCTCGTCGCCATTGGAACCGCGACGGCCTACATTTATAGTATTTACGCAATGTTAACTGGCAAAGCGGTCTTCTTTGAAAGTGCCGCGTTCGTAATCACCTTCGTCTTACTTGGCCAAGTGCTGGAAGAAAAGATGCGCGATAATGCTTCAGATGCGATTGAAAAACTCGTTAACTTACAAGCAAAAGAAGCCGAAGTGCAACGGGATGGTCAATTCGTCAAAATTCCGTTAGCTGAAATTGTGGCTGGTGATTTGATTCGGGTGAAGCCCGGTCAAAAAGTGGCTGTTGATGGGACAATTGTCGAAGGAACTTCAACGATTGATGAATCAATGGTTACCGGTGAAAGTATGCCGGTTTCAAAGGCTAAAGGTGATAACGTCATTGGTTCAACGATCAATAGTAACGGGACGTTCATCTTCAAAGCCGAAAAAGTCGGTGATGACACGATGTTGGCCCAAATTGTTGAACTCGTTAAAAAAGCGCAAAATAGTCACGCCCCTATTCAAAATTTAACTGACAAAGTTTCAGATATTTTCGTACCGGTCGTCTTAATTATTGCGATTGCAACCTTCTTAGTTTGGTATGTTATCCTTGGTGCCAATGTGGCCGATGCGTTAATCTTTGCCGTTTCAGTGATGGTGATTGCCTGTCCTTGTGCCCTTGGATTAGCGACACCAACCGCCTTGATGGTCGGAACTGGTCGCGGGGCCAAGATGGGAATTTTGATTAAAAACGGTGAAGTTCTTGAAGCCGTTAATGATGTGAAAACGGTCGTCTTTGATAAAACCGGAACAATTACCGTTGGGAAACCTGAAGTTACCGATGTGATTGGTGACACTAAGCAAATTATTGCTGTCGCGGCTGGGTTGGAAGAATCATCCGAACACCCCCTTGCAACCGCGATTCTCACGTACGCAAAAGCCCAAGCGATTACTGCCAAACCAGTCCAAGACTTCCAAGCGATTGAAGGTAAAGGGGTCCAAGCCCAAGTCGAAGGCCAAAAAGCCTTTGTTGGGAATGATAAGTTACTCGCTGATGTCCAAATCAGTGCTGATTTAAAAGCCCAAATGCAAACGCTCCAAAACGAAGCCAAAACGGTTGTCTTTGTTGGTTTGAACAATCAAGTCATTGGTTTGATTGCGATTCAAGATGCGCCAAAAGCAACTTCAAAAGCTGCGATGGCCGCCTTACATGCCCGCGGACTTAAAACCGTTATGTTAACTGGTGATAACCAACGGGTGGCTGAATCAATTGCCAAGCAAGTCGGAATTGATGAAGTCATTGCTGATGTCTTACCAGCTGATAAAGCTGATCACATCAAGCACTTACAACATAGTGGCTCGGTCGCCTTTGTTGGGGACGGAATTAACGATGCCCCCGCCCTTACAACCGCCAATGTTGGGATTGCGATGGGTTCGGGGACTGATATTGCGATTGATTCTGGTGGGATTGTCCTCATCAAAAATGACTTACGCGATGTTGACACAGCCTTAGCTTTGAGTAAGAAGACCTTTAACCGCATTAAGCTCAATTTATTCTGGGCCTTCATCTACAACGTGCTCGGCATTCCGGTTGCCGCTGGGTTGTTCTACGGCTTAGGTTTAACCTTAAGTCCGGAAATTGCCGGCTTAGCGATGGCCTTTAGTTCATTATCAGTTGTAACTAGTTCAGTACTTCTAGGTAAGACTAAAATTTCCGCTCATCCAGCAACAGTATAATAGAAGCGAAATACCCTTATTGCATGGCATAATGTCTGCAGTAAGGGTATTTTAGTGTGTTTCACTTTGTGGCCCATTGGATGATTTGATAAATACCATATCCCACTCGATACCAGGTGAACTACTCGTCCATGAATGAACGAGCTTCAATTTTTAATTGAAAACGTTTAGGCAATGCACTCTGACGAGTGGTTTCCGCATTGGAACTCGTTGGATATATCGCACTTGTTTTGCATGCTCAAAGTGATACGCACATATCCGCCCTCAAAGCCTTTAAAGACGACCAGGTTCTGTTTCGCCTATCTTAAAACTAATTTATTGCAATCAGACTACTTGGCTTAATCGCTGGGTAGTCTTTTAATTTGATGTGTTTTTCTGGGTCTAAGCCCCATGCCAAAATGTTCTTTGAAGCGTTTAAATCTCGTGAAATCATGTTACCAGTGTATTTTGAGATCCATTCACGTACGGCCACGGGGTGCTTTTCTGCAAATTCGGTGCCATATTCAACTTGTGACGTTTTGTAACTATCGACGCGGATCAACGTTTTACCACTTTTATTAGCTCGCATTTCAATTAATTCCATGAGCCGATACGGTTTGATTTTGGCGAGTTTCCGGTTTAACCCCGTATTGGTTCGCTTTACGGCCCGCATTTCTTTACTATCCAGCTGTTCAACAACAACTAAATCAGTAGCTTGGAACAGCGCCCGTGCTAATTTTTTATAAGCTTCATCCAAAATATTGGTCCGTTTAATATTTAAATATTTAATCTGCTGATTTAGCTTAATCAACCGTTGGCTAGTGACTCCCAACCAAATCAGTTTGTCGCGTCTGGATTTTAAAGTATTAATTTGGGCTTCTAAATAATCTGCCTGGTCTGCAATCGTAGTGGCAAGATAATGTGTTTGATCAGTCGAAGTATGAAAAATTTTATTATCTTTCATATTCCAATCAACACCGATTTTGCTATTAGGTTGCTTACGCGTAATTTGTTCACGGATTACCAATTGTAATTCGTAGTGTCCATTGCCCTTTAGCTTTAATTTAGAAATCACAATCTGTTTATTAGCCAGATTTTTAATATTTTCAACAACTTGTAGTACCCCAAAATCTTGTATCTTAATACCGTGATTTGAAACCACTTTAATTTGCTTGTTATCAGGCAATGAAATCGTTTTGTAGGAGTTGTTTTTACGTAAGAAGTTGAGTGAACCTTTGCGATACCACGACCTATGCTTTGCGTTGTTACCATGTTCATTATTTTTATAGTCGCTCTTTTCTTGGCTACTCATTTTAAAAGCTTTAAACAAGGTTTTGCGGTACTGGCTAAAATTAGTTAGTAATGTCAGCAAAAACAACCGTGCACCTTGCGAGTGCAAGCCGATTTTATTAGCATTCCAACGATCTAAAGCATAGCAATCTTTAGCAAATCTTTGAGCGATTTCTGCAACTAAAAACTGTTTAGCGGTTAATGTTCTGGGGAAAGGGCGTAACACGTGTTTACGTCCGTATGTTTTTTCCAAATATTTAACGGCATAGTTATGCAATTCATTTTGGACATGTAACCCCCGTTGATGTTTTAACACCAACGCTGGAGTAGTTACGATACGATAGTGTCGTACGTACACATATTCAGTTGTTGGTGTTAATTCAAGCATTATTCTGGTAAGTCCTTTTCTTTTTTTCGTTGATTGTCGATATAATTAGCAATTACATCTTCATTCGTTGAACCAACGCTCTCAACAAAGTAACTGCCTGACCACAAATGGCGGTCTTTTGTTTTCCAATAGTGAGCTTTTAATTCAGGGTTACTACGAAATAGTCGAAAGGCACTAGTGCCTTTCGCCCCAAAAGCAGTAAAAATCAAGATAGATATTTGAATCTAAGAGATATTTTTTTGCCATTTACTAAGCATCTCCTTGCAGTGTCTGATATCCTTTATAGCCAACGCCAATTATATTCATCGCATCCGTTGGTGTAAGCGTATTACTGTTAACGGCATTTTTTACATAGTTTACGAAGGTTGCATCAATTCGAAATTTTAGATTGTTGCGATAATTACCACCACCTGGTAACTTTTGGCTGCTGTAGTGCGCAAATTCGGTATTTAAAAGTTCGACTTGCATGTCATACATCACTTTTGTGATTAATTGATTATCTAATAAGCGCCGAACAATCGTAAATTTACTAGCTGGAAAACGATCACTGAGTATCTCTAAATCGAGGGTTTGAGTTGCCATTAATTCATTACTTGGCACCAATAAATTAGCTGTAATCTGATTAACGTATGCTTCTAAAGGCGAGAAAGCATAGTCCTTAGTCTCAATTACATTAAAAATCTCATTTTGGTTAAGTAATAAATGCACAAATTCATGAATTAGCGTGAACAGTTGCCCATTTTTGCTATCGCTTTGATTAATAAAAATAATTGGCGCTTTCATATCACTTAACACTAAACCACGAAATTCATCAGTTGTTAATAGTCGATGTGTATTATCTCCAACCTTACCATTAAAGAAAATAAAGACACCAAGTTCACTAATTCTTTGTCGAAAAAAGTTAAGCGGATTTTTTAAAATACTGCGATTACCATCAATTGCTAAATTGTCAATTTGGAGTAATTGGCGAGCTTGCTTTAGGACTGCCTTGATAGGTGTGTCAATTGTAAATGTGCCAATAAAGGCTAACTCTTCTTCAATTTGCTCCCGTAAAAACTCTTGCTTTGATTCAAGATCAAGAATGGTATCACGTAATTCGCTAGACATTTGGCCAATTCCATGCGGATCAGCAGTTCGAAAGTTAGCGGTTTCAGGGATTAAATCAATCGGTTCCTTCAATAGCAATAAGCCCATCGGAATTCGAACTCGCTTTGCAAGGTCTGTGATTTGGGTGAACGTCAAATCCTTGTCACCTTGTAAAACTGCGTGCAATGGTTGGATTTTAGCTTCAAGTTCCGCAATTGTAATATTGGATTTTTCAATGTAATGCGCTAATACTTGTGGGTTAATTTTAATCGTATTTGCCATTGTTGCCTCCTTTCAATAACCTGTTCAACTGGGGGTAATCTTTGTAAGAAGAATACCATATCGTTAAAACAAAGCCTAGTAAAAGTACGTAAAATTCTCGAAAGGTACCACCCCATTTCACCCCCTGCCGACTTGGTTTTGACTTTGGAGATATTGTACGGTGTGTACTATTACATTAAGGATAATTTTTAAACAAAAAACTACTAGCCCCCCGTCACTGATGAGCTAGTAGTTTTGCGTAATGTTGTTATTTATTAAATCTCCTAATCTGCCAACGCCGCTGTCATGCTTGCGATTGGCGTTACTTGTTGCTGCCAGATTTCAAAACTTAACGCCCCTTGGTTGACCAACATTGGTAAGCCACCGATAACTTGGTGACCAGTTTGACGCGCGTAGGTCATCAGTAACGTTTCCTGTGTGCGATAAATTAAATCGACAACCACGGCTTTGGCTGGTAACTGGGCGACTTCGGCTTGCGTCAAAATGCTTAGATCATCAGTTAACCCGACACTGGTGGCATTGATTAGCATATCCAAGGCCCCCAACTTGGGCGTAAGCGCTGGTAACGGTTGTAATTCAATCCCAAATAATTGCTGCAGTTCTACTTTGTGTTGCGTGAAATGCGGGCTTACGTGATTAAACACAACCAATTCCACATTTGCCGGCCGAGCACTAATGATGGCTTTAACGGCTCCTCCCGCCCCCAGCAATGCGACTTGCATCCCCGGCGTAACGGTGATACTCTGCCAAAAGCCGGCCCCATCCGTTGAATAGCCAATCCATTTGCCGGCGACATTTTTAACCGTGTTAACCGCTTGAATCTGGGCCGCTGATTGATCTAAGCCAGCTAAAAATGGGATAATCGCTTGTTTAAACGGCGTCGTCACATTAAACCCTTGGACATTATCAGCTCGTAAGCGTGCTACAATTTGCGCTAACTCCTCGCCTGGGGTATTCAATAAGCGATACTCCCCTTTAATTTGGCAAGCTTGTAACGCCGCATTTTGAATCGCTGGTGATTTAGAGTGACTAATTGGATCACCGATTAAACCATATTTTTGCATATCATCCCCCCTTTAGAATGCTTGAACTTCTTGCCGGTAGACCGCTACTTGTTCCTTTAAGCGGTCAATATTATCGCTATCAAATTTGTCTAACACGGCTTTTGCCAATTCAATTGCGACCATGTGTTCAGCAATGACGGCCGCAGCAGTGACGGCTGTGGTATCCGAGCGTTCAATACTGGCTTTATGCTCCGTGTGGGTATCGATATCTACGGAACGCATTGGTTGGTAGAGCGTTGGAATCGGTTTGACGACACCGCGAACAATAATCATTTCCCCGGTCGTCATCCCGCCTTCAAAGCCCCCCATATTGTCAGTTGCTCGGTAAAAACCTTGCTCTTCATTCCATAAAATTTCATCCATCACTTCACTCCCAAAGAGTTGGACATGATCAAAGGCTGCCCCAAAATCAACGGCTTTAAAGGCATTAATGCCCACAATGGCCCGCGCAATTTTCGCATCTAACTTCGTATCGGCACTAACGTATGAACCAAGACCCGCGGGCATCCCCGTGGCAATAACTTGCACCATCCCGCCAACGGTATCGCGCTGGCGTTTGGTTTCATCAATCACCGCTTGCATTTGTTGATCAACTTCCGCACTTAATGCCCGGGTTGGTAAGCTTTCACTCATGGCACGTACGGCGGCTAAATCTTGGAAGCTAGTTAAGGCATCCGCCGCATTTTTAACGGGGCCAAGTTGTTGCACAAAGCCATGGACATCGACACCAATTTCGGCGAGTAACTTCTTGGCCACCGCTCCAACCGCTACCCGCATCACGGTTTCACGGGCTGATGAGCGTTCCAAGACATTGCGTAAATCGGCTTGATGGCGGTATTTAATTCCCCCAACTAAATCAGCATGACCAGGTCGTGGGCGCATTACTTTACGGACTGAATTTTCAGGCGTGGCTGGTTCATCTGGGGCCATAATCGCAGCCCAATTATTATGGTCATCGTTATGAACATTTAAGGTAATCGGCGAGCCCAAAGTTACTTGATGACGGACCCCCGTTAAAATGCTGACCGTATCGGTTTCAATTTTTTGGCGTTCACCACGGCCGTAGCCATGTTGGCGACGGGCTAACTCCTGATTAATCTCGGCACTACTAATAGCTAACCCAGCCGGAATTCCTTCAATAATCGCAACTTCTTCGGGGCCGTGGCTTTCACCGGCAGTCATGTATTGCATATGCGTTTCCTCATTTCAATTTCAATTTTAAATTTTAATTTGCTAAACTTTCGTGGCCGTGTTGGCGTTGGTGGCGGAAGTTAATCACGACAATCACGATATTAATCAGGGCAACAATTACTAAGCTGCGCATCACAAGTGCTAAATGCGTGGCGGCAAAGGCTCCGGTCAACGCAGGCATCACCAGAATCGCAATCCCCCCGCAAAAGAAGTACCACCCGGTCACCCGGCCAGCAAATTCCGGATTGTGGGCAATAAATTGACTCAAGCCTAATTGCAGTGCTCCACCAGCCGCAGCGGTGCCAAAGATGAAGCTGCCCATTCCGGCTAAAGCCATCGTGTGACTAACCAAGACGAGGCTTAAACCGACTAACGCGCTAACCGCCGTAATTAACAATAACGTCGCTTCTTGTAACCACACGCGTTGGGTGATCACAAAGATAGTCCCCACGCCCGTCAGCGAACCAATACTGTAGACACTCAAAAGTAATTGCGAATGGGCGACTGAGAATCCTTCGAGCGTCTTAAAGTAACGTGTCACCCACTGGGTAAAGTGAATCATTAACCACATCGCCGTAAAACCGTACACCATAAACAAGATATTCAAGAGATCCCAGTGCCAGTGTTTCGTGGTCGTGGTTTGGGCTGGTTTTTTAGGCGCAATCGTTAAAGTTGCCAAGACACGACTATCGATTGTTAATGCAATTAATAATGTGATAATTAAGACCCCCGCGGCTGTCCAAAAGGCCCACCCAAACCATAGTTGGCGATGTAATAACACCACTAACAGGACTGGTAAAATTGCTTCCCCGAGTGAAATCATTGCTTTGATAAAGACATTCCCATTTGATTTCCCATGATTAATCGCTAGTAACGTTGGGTAGGCAATTGAATCAAGCGTTGCATTAGCGACCCCTGCTAACCCAGTTAAACCAAAAGCAAGCCAAACGGTATGGGTAAGTGGTAATAAGCTAAAGAATGTTAAGTACGCCAGTAACGCGACGATCAGTAATCTCTTGCGGTTTACCCGGTCAGCGAGTTCACCCAAAATTGGGTACGCGACTAACTTCCCAAACCCAATGGCGGAAACGACGGTCGTGGCACTGGCTAAGGATGCGTGCCATAAGCCGGTTAGTTGACTAACAGTTTGCGCTAAGATAATCAGCGTAAATCCTTGGACAAAGTAGCCGAGGTAGATGGCAATTTGAATTAACAGCCGGGACGGATTCGCTTTGATATGATCGATAAGTTTGACCATGTAATCCCCTCCTTAATGCATGCCAAACTGGGGCATGTTTTGCTGATGTTCAATGGCGGTGCGCGTCACTAATTGTAAGTATTCGTTAATGAGCTTAGCGGGTAAGGCCGTCCCAAAGCGGGCCATAATATCAGCTTTGGCGGTGGTCATGCGGCCGTTTTGCACAATTGGCAGCTTGTGTTGGGCTTTGATTTCACCAATCCGATTGACAACGGCCATCCGTGCGGTTAAGGCTTGGAGGATTTCGTTGTCTAAGGCATCAATTTGGCTGCGTTCAAAGGCTAAAACGGAATCTTGCTGAATTTTAGCGGTAATTTCGGCACTAATTTGGGCGGGCGTTTTAAAATCCGTCACAATATGTTCGTTCGCGACGGCCGCAAAAGCCGGTTGGCGGTGGTGCCATAGTGCTTCTAGCGTCACGATATTATTGTTCAACAATAATGGCCGGTCCGCCGCATCCGTCCCAAGTAACCGACTGACATTATTAGCAAACGTGCTATCAAGCCAAATGACATGTGCATCACTATTTTGAATTAAGGCTTGTGATTCCGCTTGTTCAAGCACCCCACCACCCGTACTTAGAATAAAAGCATCTTGGTCCAGTACTTCGGCTAACAAGGTAAATTCGACGGTCCGAAAACGAGCTTCCCCGGCGTGGTTAAAAAATTCAGCAGTCGTTTGGCCAATATGTTCGGCAATCCGGGCATCTAAGTCAATAAATGGTTCATCCATTTGGGTAGCGAGCTGTTGGCCAATCGTTGTTTTACCAACACCCATAAATCCGACAAGGATAATTTTCATGATAAGTCCCCCCTAAAGGTTTTGATAGTTTCAAGTAACGTAATTAATTCGGTGGCATCTGGTTCGTGAGTTAATGTTTCAAGTTGAGTTAATTTGGCTTTTAAGACGGTAATGGCATCTTGGATGGCTGGCGCATTCGCTTGATAAATATCGGCCCACATCCGCGGATTTGCTTGGGCAATGCGAGTCGTATCGCGAAAACCACCACCGATAAACGGCTTCACCTCAGCCGCATCGCCTAATTCCATAGCCGTTAAGACTAAAGCATCGGCTAAGATATGTGGTAAATCACTCGTATACGTCACGCGCGCATCATGGTCACTTGGTGTTACGGTTTTAAAATTGGCTTCCAAGGGCGCTAATAGCCGTGCGACCGTCGCGATATCAGCGGGATTGCCACTCAAGAAAAAGGTCTTTTCACTGTAGGAAACCGCCCGATGCCATGCATAACCAGCGTGATCAGTGCCGACCATTGGATGGCCACCGACAAAGTGTGGTAAGGCCTGCCCGGCTGCCATAATCTCGGTTTTCAATGAACCAAGATCCATAATCAATGTGGTGACTTTAAAAGCAGCTAAGGCGTGGATTTGTTCCAAAATAATGTGCGGTGGCGTTGCCAGAATAATTAAATCAAACGGAGTATCAATGACCGTCGTTAAGGTCAAACTGGTGTGATCGATAATGCCATCGGTGTGGGCTTGGGTTAACGTTGCTTGATCGGTATCAATCCCGGTAATTTCAATCTCACGACTGACTTTAAGTTGACGGGCGACAGCCGCCCCCATCACGCCAAGGCCGACAATGGCAATCTTTGTTTTAGACATGTAATAATTCCTCCAAATCACGGATAAAGTTTGGGTATGAGACATTGACGTTGGTGGTTGCACGGGGCTCTAAGCGCGCACCAGTCATTAATTGGGCAATAATAATGAGCATCGTAATGCGGTGATCACCAAAGTCATCAACGGGGGCTTCTGGGACATGTAAACGCGTTGGTCCAGTTATCGTAAAGCCATCATCGTTGACTTGAATGTTAGCGCCAAATTGCGTTAACACCTGGCCAACGGTAGCTAAGCGGTCACTTTCTTTGAAGCGTAATTCCTGGGCGCCACTAATCTCAGTGGTCCCCTGGGCTTGGGTGGCGAGTAAGGCAATGATTGGTAATTCGTCAACGAGCTGTGGAATTTCGGCTTTAGTGATGCTAGTTGCTTGCAAGTTGGCAGTCGGCCGGACGGTGATATCCGCCACCGGTTCACCATTAACTTGGTGGCGGGCCCTTAACTTAACATCGGCGTGCATGCGCTCAAGCACCGCTAGAATCCCCGTCCGGGTTGGATTGACACCGACATTGGCTAGGGTCACGGTACTTTCAGGAATAACCGCCCCGGCCACCAACCAAAAGGCCGCCGATGAGATGTCACCCGGAATAGCGATTAATTGCCCGGTTAACTGAATTTGAGCTGGTAAATTAATTGTCGTGCCGGTAACCGTAATCGAGGCACCAAACGTAGCCAACATAATTTCGGTATGATCACGGGTCTGGAAATCATCGACAATCGTGACCGGCACATTGGCACCTAAGCCGGCGAGTAATAACGCGGTTTTGACTTGGGCTGAGCCAACTTGCAGCCGTTCATCAATTAAGCCATTGGTAATCCCACGGTGGATTGTCAGTGGCAAATGGCCCCTGGTCATCGTAATTTGGGCGCCCGCCTGCGTTAAGCGATCAACAATGCGATCCATTGGGCGCCGTTGTAAACTGGCATCTCCGGTAATGGTGGCTGGCACGTTTAAGCCGGCGAGTAAGCCAATCATTAAGCGCGTTGTCGTGCCCGAATTACCAAAGTCAAAATGGAGGGGCGTTGCTAAATCTTCGACGTAGGCCTTAATACCTTCCCGGCCAATCCCTTGAACTTTAATGCAGTGGTGTTGGGCATCGATGGTAATTGGTACGCCTAACATTTGCAAGGCATGCATCGTTTGGGTCGTATCCGCCGCACGTAATGGATTGACAATCACTGTTTCCCCCGTCGCAAGGGCGGCTAAAATTAACGCGCGGTGGGTCATGCTTTTATCATTGGCCGGTTTGATTGTGCCGGCTAAGGTTGGTGTTTTGAATGTATTCATCGTCATACTCCTGTCTTCATCGGAAAAAATAGTGATTTTTGGTATAAAAAAAACGAACCGGCCGCTAGTTTTAGCGTCGGTTCGTTTAAGAAAAATCAATATTAGCCGATTATCCCTATTCCAGACCGAGCGCTTAAAAGTTACGCCCGATTCGTTGCAATAGAAGTTGCTTCTATTTCGGGCACGTCATGATTGACGTGCCCTGCACATGCAATCATGAGATTAGAAATAGAAGTAATATGAGTTATTAAATTGGGTTTTATTAATTTGCATAATGAATTCCTCTTTTTAATAATTTAATCGTGCACTCATAATATCTAAGATAATCTCCGGTGTCAACTATTAATTTTTAGTAAGTATCTTTTTGGGCGGTCAGTGCGATAAAATTGCTAATCATTTGACTCCCGGTTGGCGTGCCAATCGATTCAGGATGGAACTGCAACCCGTAGATTGGCAACGTTTGGTGGGCCATCGCCATAATTTCACCATCATCACTGGCAATTCCGGTGACCGTAAAATCAGCTGGCAGATGCTTAGGATCAACCATCAACGAATGATAGCGCATAACTTCAATTGCACCCCCATTAGGAAACAGTGCACTGGCTTGCGCCTGCATCGTTGAAACTTTGCCGTGGCGAATGGTCGGGGCTTGAATAACCTGCCCGCCAAAGACTTCCGCCATCGCTTGGTGCCCAAGGCAAATTCCCAACATTGGCTTGGTAGTCGCAAACTGTTGAATTAATGCTTCCATTTGGCCGGCTTGGTCGGGGGTGCCAGGACCGGGTGAAAACACAATTCCAGCGGCCGCTTGCGCAGTGGCAACAAGCTGAGGATCATCATTGCGTAATACTATGACTGGCGTTTGTTGGCCAATAATTTGCGCCAAATTGTACGTAAATGAATCGTAATTATCAACGAGTAAAATCATCCTAAGCCTCCCACATTTAATAAACCGCGTGCTTTATTGCGCGTTTCTTGGTATTCATTAGCGGGAATTGAATCATACACTATCCCGGCTCCGGCTTGGACATAGCCTTTGCCATCTTTGACAATCATTGTCCGAATCGCAATCGCAAAATCCATTTGGTTGTCTTGAGATAAATAGCCTACCGCGCCAGCATAGACGCCGCGCTTAACTGGTTCCATTTCATAAATACGTTGTAAGGCGCGGACTTTGGGTGCCCCCGAAACGGTCCCGGCTGGTAAGGTGGCTTTTAAGGCGGCGATCGCTGGCGTGCCGGCTTTAAGCTGCCCTTGGACTTCGGACACCAGGTGCATTACGAACCGGTATTTTTCCAATTCGAGTAACCGCGTGACGTGCACTGAGCCATATTCACTGATTTTCCCCAAATCATTCCGGCCCAAATCAACTAACATCCGGTGTTCGGCGAGTTCCTTTTCATCGGTTTGCAATTCATGCGCCATTGCTTGATCATGGGCGGGATCAGCACTGCGTTTACGGGTCCCAGCAATCGGATTAGTGGTAACAACATTATCACGGACAGTCACGAGACTTTCTGGTGAGGCCCCAATAATTTGGTATGGGCCGTAGTCCAGAAAATACATATATGGTGACGGATTTGACCGCCGTAGTTGGCGATAAAAATCAAACGGTTGATCAACAAACTCAACTTCAAAGCGTTGTGATGGCACCATTTGAAACATATCCCCCGCCGTAATTAACGCTTTGGTTTTATCAACAATCGCGGTAAATTCGTTCATGGTTAAATTGGACTGCGGGGTTAACTCATGTAACTGGACCGGTTGCGTTTCGGCGGTGGTGGCTTCGTGGAGTTTGGCTTCGATTGTGGCAATCAC
Organism: Periweissella ghanensis; assembly: GCF_918814755.1. Lineage (GTDB taxonomy): Bacteria > Bacillota > Bacilli > Lactobacillales > Lactobacillaceae > Periweissella > Periweissella ghanensis. Next base: position 44,278 of record NZ_CAKKNT010000003.1, read on the forward strand.
GGTGCTTAAATCGGTTCGGCCAGAGTATACATCATCAGCGACAATCGTGATGGTTTGCGCTTGGTGGTCAAAGACAATAAACGTTTCATAAATGAACAAATGCGTATCCGGCATCCCCAAGTCATTAACTGGTTGCGGACCTAAATCTTCATAGACGGCAATCGTATCAAAGCCAACATAGCCGATCGCCCCGCCTTGAAATGGCAACCCGGGAATTGGTGTCGTTTGATGGACGACTAAAGCTTGTAATGCCTGCAAAGGATCCGTGGTTGCTTGTTGCTGCCCATCGATATAAATATCCGTGCCCGTTGATTGAAATTCATGAACCGGATCAAGGGCAATCATCGAGTAATTGGCACTCGCCGTTTGATTGCCTTTGGATTCAAGTAAAAACGTCTGCTCCCCGCGTAACCGAAGATAGGCACTGACGACCGTGATCGTATCGGCATCGATAACTTTAACTTTGCGCATGTTGGGCCTCCTTCATCGCGGTAATAAATTGCGTTAAGTATGGCGTGGCATCATATGGGTGTTCGGCGATGATTTTGACAATCGCTGAACCGACAATAATCGCATTGGCGGTTGGAAATTGGCGCGCGTGTTCGACTTGACTAATCCCAAAGCCGACCCCCACCGGAATATCACTGTACTGGCGAATTTGGGCGATAATTTCATTAGCTTCATTGGACAACGTTTGACGCGTGCCGGTAATTCCAAGCGATGACACAACGTATAAGAAACCAGATGCATTTTGCAAAATGGCGGGTAAGCGGTCATACGACTTGCTTGTCACCAATTGAATTAAATCGCGGCCATATTGTTGCGCTAATGGTAAAAACGCGGCTTGTTCTTCAATTGGCATGTCCGGTAAAATCAGCCCTTGAACGTTGTGGGCTTGCATTTGGGCCAAAAACTCAGCATAGCCGTATTTGAAAACAATATTGGTATAGGTCAAAAAGACGAGCGGTACATCAGTTTGTTGGCGAATGCGCGCCACCGTCGCAAAAACTTGCTCAGTCGTGGTGCCGTTATCTAATGCACGTTGGTCAGCACTTAAAATGGTTGGGCCATCCGCACTCGGGTCACTAAAGGCAATCCCAAGTTCAACCACGTCCGCGCCGGCTTGAGCCATGGCAACGACGTACTCCACGGTATGGTCTAAATCGGGATCACCGACGACCGTAAAGGCGATAAATTTTTCTTTAGCTTGTAATGTAGCAGTTAATGATGGCATGCTTATTTCCTCACTTTTTCGACTAAAATTTGCATTTGGACGAGGTCTTTAACCCCGTTAATTTCACTGCCAGATGAAATATCAACAACAGCTGGTTGGACTTGGTGGATGGCTTGTTCGAGATTCGTGGCATTCAAACCGCCGGCTAACATGGTGGGCGTGGTACTAGGCGTTAGTTGCTGCCAATCAAAAGTTTGCCCACTGCCGGCGCCGGCATCAACTAAGCGATACGCGGCTTGCGTGCTAACTTGCTGATTGGGGGCCATTACTTGGATGACTGGTAACCCGTGGGCTTGCAATTCCGCTACGAGCGCTTCGTCTTCTTGGCCATGGAGTTGGGCATATTGAATAATGCCTTGATAACTTAAAATTTCGGCCAGACTTTGATTCACAAATACCCCGACGAGTGGAATATTGCTCGCTAATTGGGCCCGCATCATTTGGGCTAATTCGCGGCTGACGCTGCGGCGATGGCCGAGAGCTAAAATAATACCGGCAAAATCTGGTTGGACTTGATTTAAATACGCCACATCTTGCAAGCGAAAATTGCCACACAGTTTAATTTGCGTCATCTATGCTACTCCTTAGTATGTTGGCCCCGCAGTTTGGCAATCATGGCGGGTTTATCCGTGGCACGCATGAATGTTTCCCCCACTAAAATCGCGTTAATTCCAGCAGATTCTAGTTGTGCCACATCAGTACGCGTTTGAATGCCAGATTCCGAAATCACGGCAATATCAGCGGGAATGCTAGTGCGCAAGCGTTGCGTATTATTAAAATCAACGCTGAAATCTTTGAGATTGCGGTTGTTAACACCGATAATCGTCGCTCCCGCAGCAATCGCGCGTTGGATTTCGTTTGCATCATGAGCTTCAACCAGGGCAGCTAAATCAAGTTCTTGAGCTAATGCGAGGAACTCCTTGAGTTGGGCATCGGTTAAAATAGCGACAATTAATAAAATCGCACTCGCCCCTGCCACTTTGGCTTCATAAAGCATGTACGGATCAATCGTAAAATCCTTACGTAAAATGGGCAGCGCCGTCGTTTGGGCAACCGCTGATAAAATAGTTAAAGACCCTTTGAAGTAGTCTTCTTCCGTCAAGACACTAATCATGTCAACGTGAGCCGCCGTATAATCACGGGCAATTTGTTGGTAATCGAATGTGACCGGATCAACAATTTGGCCTTTGGATGGTGAGGCTTGCTTAATTTCCGCAATTACCTTAATCGGTTGGTCACTGGCTTGTGCGTTCAACGTAAAACGTGGCCGTGGTGGTAACGTGGCGAGTTGGGCTTGCAACACCGCTAATGGCACTTGGGCTTGGCGTTCCTGTAAATGTTTGCGCGTGGCAGCCACTAATTCATCTAAAATCATGCGCTTACCTCCGTGGTCGCGGCTTGGAGCTTCACTAATTGGGCTAATGCCGCTCCACTAGCCAGTAAGCTTTGGGCGCGGTCAATGCCGGCTTGGATATCAGGGACTTGATCAGCAGCATATAAATCCATCGCAGCATTTAAAATCACGATATCGGTTTTAGGTCCGGTGAGTTGACCCGCTAAAATCGCCTTTGTAATGGCGGCATTTTCCTGGGGTTCACCACCCCGTAAATCAGCAAGGTGGCAGTAATTAAAGCCATATTCCGCCGGATCAAAGACGGTTGTCGTCACAATGCCATCCCGTAAAATGGCTAAGTCCGTTTTAGTTGTTAAGGTCACTTCATCGAGGCCGTCTTGACCGGTCACTAAAATCGCTTGTTGCACCCCTAGTTGGGCGAGCACATGGGCTAATGGCACGAGTAAGTGTTGGGAATAGACGCCCATCAACATCGTTTGTGGTCGCGTCGGATTCGTCAATGGTCCTAAAACGTTAAAGACCGTTCGTAAACCGAGACTATGGCGGACGTTAGCAACGTATTTCATCGCGGGATGGTACGTGCGGGCAAATAAGAACGTTTGACCGGTCGCTTGTAAAACTTGCGTTGCTTGGGTGGGATCTAAATTGATATTAATCCCCAAACTTTCCAAGGCATCAGCCGTTCCGGATTTCGAACTCGCCGCGCGGTTACCGTGTTTAACGACGGGTACGCCAGCAGCTGCCACAATGAAACTTGCTGTTGTCGAAATATTAAACGTATTGGCCATATCCCCACCCGTGCCGACAATATCCATCGCTGCTAATTCAGCGGGGATTTTAACACTGTGGGCAATCATCGCTTGGGCGGAACCGACGATTTCAGGGATTGACTCGTTTTTAACCGCTAAGCCCATCAGGTAGGCGGCAATTTCAATGTCACTTGCTTGACCGGACATAATCTCGTTCATGACCGCAGCGGCTTGTTCAGTCGATAAATTTTGGCGTAATGATAGGTTTTTTAAAGCATCTTGAATGTTACTCATGTAAGTCAACTCCTTTATAACGGGCAATGGCAGCGACATCTTTATCACCGCGACCACTTACGGTCACCATGATTTGTTGGTCGGGGCGCATCGTGGGGGCTAGTTGCATCGCATAGGCAATGGCATGCGAACTCTCGATAGCAGCAATAATGCCTTCTTGTTTAGCAATGTAATCAAAGGCCGCCACCGCTTCATCATCGGTAATTGGCACATATTGGGCACGGTCAATATCGCGTAAGTATGCATGTTCCGGGCCAATCCCAGGATAATCAAGCCCAGCGGAAATACTGTAAACCGGATCAATTTGGCCATCGCTGGATTGTAAGAATTGCGACTTCATGCCATGGAAAATACCAACACTCCCGCGTGTCATTGTGGCGGCTGTTTGGTTAGTGTCGACCCCTTTACCGGCCGCTTCAACCCCAATTAATTGCACGCTGGCATCATCAATGAAGTTGGCAAACGAGCCAATCGCGTTGGAACCACCCCCGACACAGGCTAAAACGGCATCAGGTAAGCGGCCCGTTTGGTACAAGAATTGCTCACGCGCTTCGGCACTAATAACTGATTGGAAATATTTAACCATTTCCGGGAATGGGTATGGTCCAACCGCTGAACCAAGCACGTAAAAGGTATCGTCAATGCGTTTAGTCCAATCTTGGAAGGTCGCATTAACGGCGTCTTTTAAGACTTGCGTCCCGGTGGTAACGGCATTAACCTTAGCGCCGAGCATTTCCATCCGATAGACATTTAACGCTTGGCGCTCAGTGTCTTCTTTGCCCATGAAAATCTCACATTCCATATCAAACAAGGCAGCAGCGGTCGCGGTGGCAACCCCATGTTGACCGGCCCCAGTTTCAGCAATCAAGCGCGTCTTACCCATTTTTTTAGCAATTAAGGCTTGGCCCAGGACGTTATTAATTTTGTGAGCGCCGGTGTGATTTAAGTCTTCGCGCTTTAAATAAATTTGGGCACCACCAAGGTCAGCGGACATGTTCTTAGCATGATATAGCAATGATGGGCGGTTGGCGTAGTTGATAAACAAATCCTTGAGTTCCGCTTGAAAAGCCGCATCGTGTTGGTAATGGTGAAAAGCATCGGCGACTTCGGTAACAGCCGGTATTAATAATTCAGGAATAAATTGGCCGCCATATTGGCCAAAGTAGCGGTGATCGTTAGTTGTCATAAGTTCAATCCTCGTGAGTTCGTAAAGTGTTTTGTACGCAAAAAAACCGCCCAGAAATTTGCATACGCAAAAATCAGGACGGTTTCCCGCGGTGCCACCTGTTTTCAGTTACCCTTCGATAACTACTCTCCACAGCTTGCAAACACAAGCCTGACCACTGACGCGTGTCGTACGTTCTGACTTACTCGCAAAGCTTTCAGCAGACCCTCAATGGTCCATTTGCCAATCTGCGTTCGGCCCGGCTCTCAGTACCCCGGACTCCCTGTGCGTGCACAATTGGTTTGATCTCCATCTCATCGGTTTAATTTGGACGATTTAAATTAACCATATTCTAATCACGCTTTAATCACTTGTCAACGCTTTTTAATTAAAAAAATTTTAGTGCCGCGGTAATTAGATCGGCTGAAGGTTCTTATTTTTCCGCCGTAACCTTTGCTATGACTGCTTTTGGTTACGGTAATTAGTTGGACGTAAAAATGCTGCAAAATTTATTTTTCGGTCGTAGTGATCCCCCCATTTCACCCCCTGCCGACTGGGGCTTGACCTTGAAGATATTGTACTGTGTGTACTATTACATTTAAAATAATTTTTAAACAAAAAACTGATGACCCAGATTAATTTCTGAGCCATCAGTTTTTATTATTATTTACTACTTTTACTTTTTAATTCGTTAAGTTCTGCTTCCAACGCATCAGCTTCTTGGGCATAGCGGTCAGCATCACGGCCTTCAATTTTTTGACCAATTAAATAACCTACCAACAACATACAGGGAATATTCATAATGCTAACAAAAGTTATTTTTCCGCGGCTAAGTGGTTCCACAAAGGCATTCCACAATAACCATAAGTTGGGACCCATGCAGATCAAGATAATAATGATTAGGCTAATTTTACTTAAAAAGTGGCCGGACTTTAATATTTTTTTACTTTCTTCGTTCACAATTTTAACTTCCTTTTCGCTATATATTTTGATATATATTTTACAATTTTTACACGTGTAATCAATTTGATGATTGCATCATAACTTACAAGTCGTATTACTAACATGATAACGTTCCTCGCGGTATACTTGCCGTGTGAAACCGGAATAATTTTAAAATTATTCAAGTACAGCAGCGTATTCGGGGGAAAAACAATGGCTAAAAAAATTCTGTTCATACCAATTTTACTCAGCACACTTTTAATCTTAACTGGCTGTGGGGCACCGTCTTTGCATGGTACTTATCGTGGCCATTTAAATCTTATTGGAACCAAATCAACCGAAACACTCGCCTTTAACGGGCATCGTGTCAGAGTCTTGAAAAATGGTGTTCCCGCTGGCCCAACGGGGACTTATGTCTTAACCGGCAATAAGGTTACTGTCAACATTGACAATGTTCATACGACTTTTAATTTGGTTAATCATCAAAAAGCGCTCGTCGTGACCGATGCTGATGGTATTAAGGCGTTAGCGAAAGGAACCACGTATCATGAATTAAGCAAATAATCGTGATTAATGAGGCGTTTTACTTTTTAATTCAGGCACATAAAGTTATACTTTATCTAAAGATATTAACATTTAATAAAGGAAATACGCAATGAAAAAGAAAATCCTCGCCCTTTTAATGACTTTTACTAGCTTATTTTTGTTAACGGCGTGTAGTTCAACTAATCAATTAAACGGCACTTATCATGGCCAATTTGAGTTACTTGGGGCTAAAACGACCGATACGCTAAAATTTGATGGCGATAAAGTCACCGAAGCCGCTACCGGTGGTAAAGCCCAAACTGGAACGTACACCGTTGATGACGAACGTATTACCATCAAGTTCAAACAGTACCAACTGACTGGTGACCTCGCCAAAGATCATAAATCATTCATTATTACTAAAGCCAATGGCCTTGCGTCTGTTCTGAAAGGTACGAAATATATCCGCGAAGAAACGAAATAGTTCCACAAAAAATCCCTCACAGTTAGCTGTGAGGGATTTTAATTTGGCTTGCTTAACTACGTGAGCGAATTTCAGTTGTCGCAGTTGCCAAAATGTGGCCAACTAGTGCTTTGCGAAGTTCGTTGACGTAAAAACCTTGGGGTAAATCTAACTTCGTATCAAGCGCAAAAACTTGTAACGTGTAATCATGATCCTTATCAGGTGGTGTTGGACCAGCGTAGTGTTCCGTCACGGCCGGATCAGTTGCCCCACCCAATGGTGAAATTAAACTATTTTTACCTTGGACAATCCCCGTCGCCGTCCGACTAAAGTCTTCAGGGATGAGCGTTGCCGGCGTCAAGTTAGCAGCTGACCAGTGAATCCATGGGAACCCACACACTGGAATGGCATCATAATCAATCATGATTAGCGCCAATGAAACGGTTTCCGCGGGAATATCACGCAATTCAATCGGTAATGAAACAACTGGCACTCCGTCGTTAGTAAATTCAGGGGCGGCGTATTTACCGTATTTATCGGCTAAATAGCCTTCGTAAGCTTTAATTTGCATTGCACAATCCTCCTCGTATTTACTATAGCGTACCAATTTCCATCACATTTGTCAGGCATTTTTTTGCTAGCTAGCATAACTATGCAGTAACGTAAAATAGCCCTCGCTTGCGCGCATACATAAACAAACTCAAGTTAATAATCATCAGTATACTACTACTGATAAAGACGCCACTATACCCGGTGGCATTGGCAACTACGGCTCCAATGAGTGGTCCGAGCATCGCCCCAAACGCTTGAAAACTTTGGTTGTAGGCAAAGACGAGACTCGTTTGCGCAACGGTGGAATTTTTGGTCAAGAGACTATTAACGGCCGGTAAAATGGCAGCATCGGCAATCCCGGTAATAAAACGTAAGCTCATCAAAGTTGGAATATTGGGCGCAAAGCTAGTTACAAAAAAGGTCACCAACGCCAAACTAAAGCCAAAAAAGGCAATTTTGTGTGAGCCAATTTTATCACCAAAACGGCCAAAACGGGGGGCAGCAATGACCGTGGCAATTCCCGGCATCGCCGCAACCAACCCTGCCACAAAGCTAATCGTGTGCGGATTGGCATTTAATTGCCGGACGTACAAACTCAAAATCGGACTAATTGACATGTTCACGATTTGGACAAACATCGTCGTAATAAAGAGTATTAAAATCAAGCGGTTTTGAATTAAATCCCCAAATGAGCTTTTGACGGCGAGCGTTGGTTCATCGGTGGCCGTAGTTGGTGTAGCCACTGGGTCTTGAGGGGCTTCTTTAACCCACCCGACGGTCAAGATAAACACAATAAACATCAACGTGCCGGTAATAATGAATGTGAAGCGATATGAGAAAATCGTGGCTAACGTCCCACCAAGCAGTGGTCCTAAAAGCGTCCCACTAGTCATCCCGGTCATTAAAATCCCTAAGGCTCGTCCGGCGTCTTTTTTGGGTGTTTGCGCGGCAATCAAGGCATTGGCATTAGCGACATACCCACCAAAAGCCCCGGAACAGGCCCGTAAAAAGGCTAATTGCCAAATATTAGTCACAAAGGCCATTAAGCCAAATGAGATAAACATCCCAATTGCGGCCCGAATTAGCATTAACCGGCGCCCTTTACGATCGGCTAAGCGGCCCCAGATTGGCGCCGTTACAGCCATGGCGATAAATGAAACCGAATAAATGATACTACTGTAAAGCGTTAATTGATGGGCGTTAAAATGCCCCAATTCGTTGACGTACAATGATAAAAATGGCATCACTTCACTCATGGCGACCCCACTCATGAAGACCCCAAACCACAGTACAAATAAATTGCGTTGCCACATGGGCTTACCGGACGATCCTTGCATACCACGGTTCCTCGTTTCTTGGTTTAATTTTGGTATACACCCTTCGGTAGCGAATATGAAGCCAATGTCAATTTATTTTACCTGCAATTAAGCGCTTTAAGGCTATTTTTAGTGATTTAAACAAATAAAAAAGAGCGCAACGCTAATTGGTCACACTCCCTGTGAACTGCTATTTACTTAATTTGGCGGTTAAGACTTCTTTGCGCGTTGGCATGGCTGCTTGCCCGCCAGCCCGACTAACTTTGAGGGCGGCGGCTTTATTAGCGAACTCAACGGCGGCTAAGAAATCCCCCGTTCGGCCGTACTCAACCGCTAACGCTCCGGCAAAGGTATCACCCGCCCCCACGGTATCAACTGCATGAACTTTGTACGGCGCAATAACGGTGCTCACCCCATTGCGATAGACGACACTACCAGCTCGGCCAAGTTTCACAATCACGTTGGCCACCCCTTTGGCCGCAATAATCTGGGCGGCTTCCTTAGCTTGAGCGACGGTTGTAACCTTAATGCCAGTAATCCGTTCAGTTTCTTGTTCATTAGGCGTGACACAATCGGCATATTGGAGCGCTTCTTCAAAGTAATTATCGGCTGGGGCAGGATCTAAAATGACAAACATCCCCGCTTGCTTGGCTTGCTTTAAGGCCGTGAGTACCGATGGCTGACTGGTTTCCATTTGCAGTAAAAAGATTGGCGCATTAACATTAGCCAAGGTCGCTTCAACTTTACTAACATCTAAATCAGCATTAGCACCCAGCATCCCAACCATCGTATTTTCACCCGCCGCATCAACCATTACCACAAAGGTCCCCGTGCCAGTGGTCCAACTTTGCTGAATGTATTGTGTATCTATCTGGTGGTCTTCTAAATTTTTGAGCATTTGTTTACCTGCTGAATCAAGGCCCACGGCACCGATAAAGGCGGTTTGCGCGCCTAATTTGGCACAGGCAATCGCTTGGTTGGCCCCCTTACCACCCGGGATTAAATCAATGGTTTGGGCGGTGGTGGTGTGACCGTATTCAGGGTATTTTGCGAGTAAAACTTTAACGTCTAAATTAATACTCCCCATCACAACGACATCAAATTTTGGCATCAAGATACCCCCCGTTAAGTAAGTGTTGGGTCATGGTGACATTTTCTGTCAAGGTTTTACCCGGATGATATACCGAGCTTGTGCCACCCACAAAATACTGCGCGCCAGCCAACTTGCATTTAGGCAACGTATCGGCGCCAATATTACCGTCGACTTCAATCGGAATCGTCAGTCCACGCTCATGTAAAATGGTATTTAACTGGGCAATTTTGCTATACATGGCTGGAATGAAGGCTTGCCCCGCAAAGCCCGGATTAACGGTCATAATCACCACATAGTCTACAACGTCATAGACATAATCTAACACATTTAGTGGTGTGGCCGGATTTAGCGCCACGCCAGCTTGCATCCCCGCGGCTTGAATTTGAGCCAAGGTGCCTTGGAGATTCGTTGTCGCTTCAGCATGAATCGTTAAGCGATCGGCGCCCGTTTGGCGAAACAGATTAATAAAATGTTCGGGTTGTTCGACCATTAAATGGACTTCAATTGGCTTGGTCGTGATTTCGCGCGTCCGTTTGATAAAATCCGGTCCCAACGTAAAATTGGGCACAAATTTGCCGTCCATAATATCGATATGATAGCCATCAATACCGGCACGTTCTAATTCCGTAATGTCGCGTGCCAGATTGGCTAAGTTACCACACATTAATGATGCTGATAGTTCATTCATCTTCGTTGCCCCCTATTGATTGCATGTAAAACGAGTTGTTTTTTACAATTGTCACCACGCTTTTGAAAACTTAACAAACCACTAATCCTCTAAACACCTCACATTATAGCGAACCTAAGCTCATTGTCAAATAATAATGTAAGCGCTTAATCAATCCTTGCCAAGCCGTTTTGAGTTCGGTATACTGTGGGCGTCATTAACAGTTGAAAACCCGCCACCCTAAACAATCAAAACTAAAGGAGTATTTTTTTCATGTTAGAAAATATACAATTTGGCTTTAATTTCTTTATTGGTCTCGGGGGTGCGGCGATGATGTTTATTATCATCACGCTCCTCTCACTGTGTTTTAGAGTCTCGATTTCCAAAGCCCTCGAAGGTGGTCTGCGCATGGCAATTGCGTTGACCGGGATGTCAGCGATTATCTCCTTGCTAACGAGTACCTTTGGCCCGGCACTCGACGCCTTTGTCAAAGCAACCGGCGTGGGGTTAATCATCACCGATCTGGGGTGGGCCCCGTTAGCCGTCATTACTTGGGGTTCAATTTATACGCTGTATTTTGCGGTGTTGGAAATTTTAACCAATTTGGTGATGCTTGGGTTAAAGCTCACCAATACTTTGAATGTTGATATGTTTAATGTTTGGAATATTTCAATTTTAGGCTTGTTAGTTAATTACTACGCCCATAATATTTTTATCACGTCGCTGTTTGTTGTCGGCATTGTGATGTTGATGTTATTAAATGCTGATGTAATTAAGCCGACCGTTAACCAACTCCTCGATTATGATGCCGATAACATAACAACCACCGCGCACCCATCGCTGCTAATTATGCCATTAGCGCTCTTGATTGATACCATCATTGGCAAGCTTTTCCCAGCGATTGATAAATATGATTTTGATGCCCAAACATTAAATGACCGGATTGGCTTTTGGGGCAGTAAGTTTGCGATTGGGGCTTATCTAGGGTTATTTGTCGGTATTTTAGGCCGCCAAGATGTTAGTAAAATTCTGGCACTTGCCTTTACCGCAGCCGTGGCGTTGGAATTATTTGCGTATATCGGTGGTTGGTTTGGCCCGGCTATTGAACCACTATCAGAAGGTATTAAGCACATCATGACTAAGCGGCTGCACCAACGTAAATTATTTGTCGCCATTGATTGGCCAATTCTCGGTGCCCGCACCAGCGTTATTGTTGGTTGCTAAAGGCAAAGTCATTCGGATGACCTTAAACGGTATTATTGTAATTCCGTTATTCCTGTGGGCGGCTACCGCAATTGCCCCCTTTATCAGTCAGACGTCCAAAGCCATGGGCACCTTCCCCAAAGGCTTGCGAGCCAACCAACTCTTTAGCTCGATTGATTCCGATCCGCTGGAAAAATTACTCGCTATTTTGATTGGTAAAACCGTGGCTAGTCCCACCATTCTGCAAGGCGGGCTTGTCGTGGGAGCGCTAGTTGCGTATAGCCTATTATTTGGTTGGTATTTACGGACGATGCGCCAACGCAATGTGTCAAATTGACTTAGTTGATGGCTAATTGAGGTATTAAAAACTAACTAAACAAACCTGCCCAGCGAATTAGCATTTGGGCAGGTTGTTTTATTTTGCTTACTTTTGAAGCGAAATTTGTTGGTATTTTCACAGATATATAATTATACTTACTTTAGTTTCAATCCACGCACTGACGCAAAGTGTGCTTAAAAATTGATTGGCAGTGAATTATTCCCTGTCTTTTTTAGATTTGCTATGATACGTTTAATTAAATACATTACGGGGGACTATGTAATGGCAAAAATTACAATTACTGATATTGCCAAACAAGCTGGGGTGGCCAAAAGCACCGTTTCACGCTATTTAAATGGTGGTTCGGTTTCAAAAAAAACACGGTTAAAAATTGACCAAGTTGTTAAAGATGCTGATTATAAACCCAACGCGTTTGCCCAAAGTTTGAAAAAACAAACCTCACACACCATTGGGGTTATTGTGCCACGCTTAGATTCATTTGCCCAAACTGAAATGTTACGGGGATTAGATGCTGCTAACCAAGACGACATTTTACTTATTCTAAATACGTATCAAGATGATGACTTAGTTCAAAATGCCATTGAACAAGTTGATATCCTTGGTCTGGGCGGTGTGATTCTTTTTGCGACCAACTTAACACCCACTATTAAGGATGCGCTACATGCACTCGATGTTCCAGTGGTTATTCAAGGTCAAAATGACCCTGCTTTTGCACGGGTTATCGTTGATGACAATTTAGCCGGCTCAGCAATTGGTCACGTGGCTGCAAACTCAACTAACACGCTTATCATCAGTGTTGATCCCCAGCAAGATTTTGAAGTTGGCGCGGTTCGCTATCAAGCCGTGACATCCCAACTTACGAAGCATTATGACACGGTTTACGCTGATTTTTCTTTAGCCACGGCTAAGCAAGTGACTACCCAAGCCTTAGCGACAACCCGCTACGACACAATTATCGCGCTGTCGGATTTAATGGCTGCCGGGGCGCTTCAAAGCCTTAAGAATGCGAATGTGAATGTCCCGGAAGATACAAGCGTGTATGGTTTTGGTGGCACGCTGATTAGCGACTTAGTCTCACCTAACATTACAACTTTTGCTTTCGATTACTTTGCTGTTGGTCAACAACTATACCACCTCTTCAAACAACAACAAATTAAACCCGAACCGACCAAAATTATTATTGGCGGCACATTAGTTAATAAGCAAAGCAATTAATAATCATTTTAATTGCTTTATTTTTTGTTAGCGCTTACAATGGTGTTGTTGAAAAATGGAACCGTTTCCAAAAGAGAGGTGAAAATATGAAGCATGCTGAAGTTGCTCAAAGAATTATTGCTGCATTAGGACCAAACAACGTTATTACGGCCGCCCATTGTGCAACCCGTTTGCGCTTAATTGTAAAAGACCGCGATATCATTGATCAAACGGCCTTAGATAATGATCCTGATTTAAAAGGAACTTTTGATTCAAATGGCCAGTTCCAAATTATTGTTGGACCTGGAGACGTTAATAAGGTTTATGATGAATTCATTAAACAAACTGGTGTTAAGACGGCCACACCGGAAGAACTTAAAGAAATTGCGGCGCAACAAGGTGCTAAACAAAATCCTTTGATGGCCATCATCAAAGTTTTATCTGATATTTTTGTGCCCCTTATTCCAGCCATGACTGCCGGTGGTCTCTTGATGGCCTTAAATAATATTCTAACTGGTAGCAATTTATTTGGGGCCAAGTCACTCGTCCAAATGTATCCACAAATTGCCGATATTGCTGCCATGGTTAATTTAATGGCTTCAGCCCCCTTTGCATTCTTGCCAATTTTAATTGGATTTACGGCAACGAAACGGTTTGGTGGTAGTGAAATTCTTGGGGCAACTGCCGGCATGATGTTAGTAATGCCATCACTTGTTAATGGCTATAACGTGGCCGAAGCGGTTGCCGCAGGTAAAATGCCATTTTGGCACATTCTTGGCCTCGATGTTGCTCAAGCTGGTTATCAAGGGCAAGTCCTCCCAGTGATTGGGGTGGCCTTCATCTTGGCAACCTTAGAAAAATTCTTCCATAAACGCCTTAAAGGGGCCATTGATTTTACATTCACCCCTATGCTTTCAATTATTATTACCGGCTTTTTGACTTTTATCGTTGTCGGCCCAATCTTACGCACCGTTTCAACTGGGATTACTGATGGCTTAGTTGCCTTATACAACTCACTCGGCTTTATCGGGATGGGGATTTTTGGAACTTTCTATTCTGCCATCGTGGTTACTGGGCTACACCAAAGTTTTCCAGCGATTGAAACCACGTTATTAGCTGACATTTCAAAAACGGGTGGTGATTTCATCTTCCCTATCGCGGCTGTTTCAAACGTGGCTCAAGGAGCTGCTACTTTTGCGATTTTCTTCCTTGCTAAAAATAATGAAAAAGTACGGGCCCTCGCTTCATCTGCTGGGGCGTCTGCAATGTTAGGTATCACTGAACCCGCGATGTTTGGGGTCAACTTAAAATACAAGTTCCCATTCTTTATTGCCCTTGGTTCAGCTGGGATTGCCGGCCTTGTGATTGGGCTATTCCATGTTCTTTCAGCCTCACTTGGCCCTGCTGGGGTGATTGGTTTCATCGCCATTCCGGCTAACAAATGGATTGGCTTCTTCATTAGTATTGCCATTTCATTTACGCTTGCCTTTACCTTTACTTACTTGTACGGTAAGAAAAAATTCGCGCTTGCAACCGTAAATGTTCCAACCGCTAGTCCCGCAACTGCAACATCAACTAATGTTACCGCCACTGAAAATGCAAGCTACACCCCTAGTGAAACTGATTTACTCGTTACCGCCCCAGTCAGTGGAACCACAACTGAACTTAAGGATGTTAATGATCCCGTATTTGCCAGTGGTGCGATGGGCGCAGGTATTGCAATTGATTCAAGTAACGGCCATGTTACGGCACCGGTTACTGGTACAATTAGTGTCGCATACCCAACTGCCCATGCCTACGGACTCGTCAGTGACGACGGTGTCGAAGTATTAATTCACATTGGCATTGATACCGTTAACTTAAATGGAACTGGGTTTACCAGCCAAGTAACCCAAGGCCAACGCGTAAAACAAGGTGATGTCCTCGGTAGTTTTGATAAACAAGTCATTACAGATGCCGGCCTTGATTCGCATGTAATGGTAATTATTACCAATTCCGCTAATTACACGGCGATTAAGACTACTATCACTGGGACCGTTAAAGTTAATGAAACGTTATTAGCCTGTGTGAAGAAAGGAGTTTGATTTTGATTGTAAATGATCAACAACAATACGAACAATATCATATCTATCCCACTCATGGCCTACTAAATGATCCGAACGGTTTAGTTTACTTTAAAGGCCAATACCATGTTTTCTATCAATGGAATCCGCATGCAACTAATCACAAATATAAGGTTTGGGCCCATGTAGTTAGCGATGATTTGCGTAACTGGGAACGCTTGCCAATTGCCTTAGAGCCAAGTCTGGCTGAAGATCAAGGCGGCGTTTACTCCGGAACGGCTTTGGTTGTCGCAGAAAAATTATACCTATTCTATACTGGTAATGTCCGCAATGATGCTGGTGAGAGTATTGCTTCATATCAAATGGCTGCCGTTTCCGATGACGGGATTCACTTTGAAAAGTTAGGGAAATTATTTGACCAACCTGCTGGTTACACGCGCCATGTTCGTGATCCTAAAATCTTGCACGTTGACAAAATGTATTATCTTTTACTCGGTGCGCAGCGACAGGATTTGACTGGTGATATCATCATATACTCATCCCCAAATCTTAAAGACTGGCAATTTCGAGGCTCATTACTTGATGAGCAATTACCAGCTTTTCGCGGTTACATGATTGAATGTCCTGATTTACTATTTATTGATAATCAAGCCGTGCTTGCATTTTCACCCCAAGGCTTAGCTGCTGATGGTAATCATCTACAAAACATTTATAACACTGGCTATGTTTTAGGCGGATTTGACGCTGAAAATGCGAAGTTTAAGGTGCACGGTGCTTTCCAGGAATTTGATAACGGTTTTGAATTTTATGCGGCCCAATCGTTAACCCACCATGCACGGACCCTTTTGTGGGGCTGGGCTGGAATTATGCCCCCTGAGCGTGAACAAACTTTGCCAACTATTGGTCAAGGTTGGGCCCATGTCTTATCGTTACCACGTGATTTAACAATTCAAGATAGACGATTACATCAAAATCCGTTACCTGAAATGGGCATTTTTAAGCTGGTGAATACTACGAACGAAATTTCAGGACCTGGCTTATGGGAATTACCCGCGACTGCAGATAAGTGGTTATTGAATCTCACCTCAACCTTTCAAATTGAACGCCAAGCCGATTGTTTAACGATGCGCCGCCGACAATGGGAGTCAGGAATTTGGGAAACTCGCATTATTGAAGGTGATCTTGCCAGCATTAAGCTAGTTATTGATACTGATATCGTCGAAATATACGCTGGTAAAGGTGCCTTTGTCATGACAGCACGGTACTTTAATAATTAGCAATGACCTTTAAAGCACAAAACCCCTTAGATTACTGCATCGCAGCGATCTAAGGGGTTCTTTTTTTACAAGACGACGGATAGCGTACCGGCACCAAAGTGATGAAGCCACATCCCCACCATATAAATAAGCAAGCTACTAACGGGACTGGCGATTAATGCCAAGCCTGCTGCAACTAGATGACCGTCTTTGTACCAAATGTAAGCTTGCGCGGCAAATTCAAACAGTGCACAGATTGACACCGCTGAAACGGCAGGCAGTAACATGCCAAACAGGGTAAAATCACCAGCTGAAAAAATTGCATAGGCAATCGCCCAAAGCATGATAATACTATATAATTGCCAGTTCGCCAAACGTTTAAAATAGCGTGTTGGCGCTTTTTTGTGTTGCATTTCTAATCCCTCATTATTCACCCAACAACTTGCTTTAATGGGTTAAGTGTATTTTAGTCGTAGTTATGTCCGCTTGTTTATTGACATGATTTTGCCACACAACTAGCCCGGTCGTTAATAAATAGATTACGATTAACCCGAGGATGCCACTTTTTTTCAAATCAAGCCGCTTAGTGCGATATTCAAACGGGGCTACGTATAAGAAGAGCCACACATTGGCCCCCATCCACAAAGTATTAATCAAAGAATCATACAAATTAATGCTTAATGTCCACGTAAATTCCCCGACCGATAGTAATAATAGTGCTAATAACCACGGGCGCTCCGTTCTGATTAGTTGCTTAACTAAATTCATATTGTCCTCAATTTACCTTTTACTTATTATCATCGTTAATTTTGCTTTGTAACCATTATACTACAAGCACCCCTATGCGCACGTAGCTAATAGCTACAAAAAAAGATTAGGCAAATTAATTCCTAATCTTTTACCGTATTGCTATTAATCTTTGCGTTTTTGTAACTTTAAGAATTGCGCAAACGTAATAATAATTAATCCCACCCCAGTCGCTAACATTAACGTGTCTGATGTTTGGTCAGTCCGCGGTAATGTTTTACCTTCGGGTTTCTTAACATAATTCATGGGATTGAACTTAACCTTTTTTTGATTAACCACGGGCGCCTTAGTTGGTGCCGTTGGTTTAACTGGTTGCGGTGCTTTGGGGATTGCCGGTGCACTTGGCGTTGGCTTTGGTGCCACCGGTTGTGGATCTGCTTGATGCGGCGTTACCGGTTGTGGGTGGACCGGATCTGGTGCCACCGGTGTTGGTACTTTGGGATCTGTGTTCGTTGGGGTACTTGGTGTATCCGGTCCCGCAATCGCGGTTGACGAACTCGTACTACTATCAGATGGGTCAACCGGATCTGGGGCAATTGGCGTTGGCTCATCTGCTGAAGATGTATCATCCGGTGGTAGGATTGGCTCAGTTGGTGGCGCAATCACCGGTGTGGTGCTACTGTCTGTGTTGCTTGGATCAACTGGATCTGGTGCCACCGGTGTTGTTGGTGTAGTTGAGCTAGTGTCCGTGCTGCTGTTTGTTGGTTCTGGTTCTGGTTCCGGTTCTGGTTCTGGTTCTGGTTCCGGTTCTGGTTCTGGTTCTGGTTTTGGTTCTGGTTCTGGTTCCGGCGTTGGTTCTGGTTCTGGTTTTGGTTCCGGCTGTGGATTGTACGTATTGGTAATATCATAATTACCATTTGCACCATCCCCACCGGTTACTGAATAACCATTCGGAGTTGGCACTTCTTTTACAGAATATTTAATGGGCGTACCATTACGATCATTTTTGAGTAAATTAGCAAAGTCAAATTGCCAGCCATTTCCCGTAGAAACTTCAATTGATGTTGGTCCATCGATTTGCCCAGGTTTTACTTCCTGATCGTTTGCATAAAGTTGGACGTTAACACTTGCTGGCCGCGTTTGGTCCGTATTATCGTTCCATTTGATTTGACCTTTTACGTCAGCAACTTCGGACGTAGATGGTTTGTTCGAATCTGTTGGATCGGTGGTAATGGGTGTAGTGATAATTTTACCATCAGTACCTATCCGTAAATAATCTGATTTTTTAGTTAATTCTTGGTCACCATTTACTAATTGAACGCGTTTTCCATCATTTTGTAAGAACGTAGTATTAGAAAATTGCGCTTGGAAAGTTTCTTGGGGAATTATTTCATAAACTTGAACTAAGTAAGCGGTATCCGAATCCCCTTTTATATCTACGGTAATCGTACCATCATTTTTTGTAGTAACCTCATATTGTTCTCTACCAATTGGTTCATAATTATTTGGTGTTGTATCACTATCTCGATCGATAACTTTGGATACTATAGTACTAGTACTGTCCTTATCCCACTGAGAATCCTTTGAACTTAGTTTTGAGGTTACGGTTAAATCTTTTATCTTATCTAAAGTCTGATATTTTTCACCATTTAGACCGACATTAACTAAAATTGACCACTGAACGCGAATCGTTTTATCTTCACCTTGTGTAAATTGACCATTTTGATCCAAAATTGGTTCCGGTTTACCAATAGAATTATAAGTAAGGTCGATATTTTCATTAGGGGTGTTTTTCAAGTTCCAATCTAATATAACTGAGGTTGGTGTCATACCAGCTTGTACTACAGCATTCAATTGATCCGCATTCCATTGGGCCGTGGCATTAAAACTACCAGTTAATTCACCCTTGTACTTGGTAATGTTTTCATTAAACGTAATGGTAATACTATTTGAGCTAATTTGCACGGCACCAATATCTATTGGCTGTAACGTACTATCGTTAATAGTAAATTGTAGCGAAGGACCGACCACAAACTTCAATTGACTGGGTAGCTGAACCGTCATCGTATCGCCAGGTTTAATTTGTTTAGTGTCTCTAATATCAAAATTCCATACCGCCTGAACTTTTTGGTGAATTTCACTACTATCTATCTGCTTAAGTGAATTATCATCGTTACTTGCGATATAGGCCTTGGTTATAAATTGGCTGCCGTAATCAGGTGCCGTACTTGATGCTGGTGTATCCGAATTATTTGTTCCATTTGAATCAGTAGTACTCGAACTATTTGAACTATTTGTATCGCTATTCACATCAGCAAATGCGGTCACTGGGGTTGTCGCTAATGACAAACTCAGGACGCATAAACCGAACATCGCGATATGCTTTCTATTCATGGGACGCGCTTGCTCCTTGCATATATATATTAATTATTAATACCTTGCATAATAATTTTAATTATTCTATGGTAAAAGTTATGATATTAAAACAAAATACACTAAATATTAACAATTGATATTATATATTATTTTTCTATATATTTATACATAATCTTTATAACTTATAAATTTAATTAAACATTATTTAATAATCTGATAAACATTTTTGAATGTATGTATATTATACAAACCACCCTTTAAATTACAAAAAAAGCCGTCGAAACGAATTTCGACGGCTTTTAATATTCAATTTATTAATTATTCTACGGATGGGATGACAACTGATGCTTGGATGAGTTGGGCGTAATCAATTAACAAGCGACCACCGGCAGCGTGTTGGTGGCCCCCACCTTGAAAGGCTGCCGCGACGGTTGCCAAATCAACTGGCGCCTTTTCGCTACTACGTAATGATAAGCGGTTACCGTTGACGACAATCCCAAAATCAGCATCCGGTAATTCGGCCAGCATATTGCCAACTTCCGACATATTTTTAGATGCTTGCACATACGCGACGTGATAAGTTTGCTCACCAATATGTAAATCCATCATGGCTGCCGCGGCTTTTTTACGGCCCACATATTTATCAATATCCAGGAGTTGTTTTTCAATAATTGTGTTTAAGAGCGGTCCAAAAATCGTCGCACAATCTGGGGTCGTTGCTTGATTAGCAGCGGCATTGAAGGCCGGCACGTGTTCCATAAAACCATCTTTACCAAGTAAATTTAAGGCAACGGCGAGCTTTTGGGCTAACTCAGCCGTCAATGGTGAATCAGGATTATTATGCCAATCCCACGTATCAATTTCACGGACTGCTTCGATGATCAAAGCTGATTGCCCGGCGACTGGATAGCGTTTTGCAACCATTGAAGTCGCACACGTTTGCTTACCATCGGTGTGTTCGTTGTAGTTGGTAATGAATGGAAATTCGTTGGCAAAGTGCGCCGTTGAGGCATGGTGGTCGATTACTTCAACGATACAATTATGTGCCTTGGCATATTCAGCTAATGCCGCAAGGACATCTTGAGATGGGGTTAAATCAGTAATCCCAATATAGGCTGCCTCAGGATTAGTGGCCAGCCATTCTTTAATTGAACGGTCAATGCTTCCAAATGAGCCGGTCGATTCAAATGAATAATTAACCGTGGCATCGGGGTATTTATCCTTGGTGCCCGCCATCAAAGCATAGGCTGACATCACCCCATCAAGGTCAGTATGTGAAAAATATCGTAATTCAGTCACGTGGTTCCCTCCAACAATTGTGTTTTATTAATCATACCATTTTTAGGAAATTCACGGCAGTTATGACATAGCATTATTGGCAAAAAAACGCGGTAAATCAAGGTTTATTGACCGCCGCCTAAATGGGCCCGCCTTTTTAAAACTTTTCACTAGTAATTACGCCGGGCTTTAATTATTATAAGTTTAATTAGGAATTAAAAGGAGTACGAAAATGTTTAACATGCCGCCCCATCGACGGGCATTATTAATTGCCATTATTTTTACTGTTTTAACGTTTGGAACCTATTTGATTGGTGGCCGGTCGTTTGATGCGTGGTTTAAAATCACCAACATAGCCCATGAATCAAGCTTTACGACTGGTTCATCATTTTTACTATTGTTTGCGCTCATTACAATTGTAGCGTGGATCAACTTTTTTATTAAGTACCGGAAGCGATAGAATAGCGCTGAAAAAAGCCCGCGGTCAGGCATACCGTGGGCTTTTGTTATTTAGTTAAAATTGCGGCAAAGACTCCATCCATACTCCTCAGTTACGTGCTGTTCAGTGCGGCTAGATGAATTAAATCTAATTTATTTATCATCAAAATATCATTTAGTGCTATAATTACCCAAACACTATACTTTGGATGGTTAATCATATGCTTGCAAAACAAAATCGCATTCTTCTGCCGCTAACTGCCGGGCTAAATGCTTTTAATTCGTTGCTACTAGGGATTGGTGGTCTTTTAATTATTCGTCAGTTATCGCATTCGTTTCTACTATATGGCGTCGTTTCAGCCATTAGTTCGATTGCGATTATTGGTTCGACGATTTTCATTGGGGCTAAAATCGACACGCTTGATAAACGCAAAGTTTTCATAACAGTCAATTGCATCGCCATTATTTTGCTCCTCCTCTTAGTGCAATTTTGGGGTT
Organism: Periweissella ghanensis; assembly: GCF_918814755.1. Classification (GTDB taxonomy): domain Bacteria; phylum Bacillota; class Bacilli; order Lactobacillales; family Lactobacillaceae; genus Periweissella; species Periweissella ghanensis. The sequence continues at coordinate 66,025 of NZ_CAKKNT010000003.1, forward strand.
CAAGCCGCTTTTTAATATATTTCATGGGCTTTGACTTATTAATGGGTTTCTTAAGTCTGTTTGCAGGCATCGCATTTAGCGGTAGTATCAAGGAATTTACCGTTCCCGAACAACTTGATCAAGTCGTTAGTCGAATTTCAACTAGTCGGATGGTTGGTATTTTAGCTAGTATGGGGACCGTTTTTCTATATGCGACCAGCTCGCACCTCATCCCCTATCTGCTAGAAACTGTCGCAATAGCAACATTCATCAGTATTATTAGTAGTCTATTTATTAAGCGTGCAACAACCACTGTTATTCAAAATACTACATCGCTGACTTTACGTAATATCAAACATGCGAGTCTACAAATTTGGCATGATGAGTTAATTAAAAGTATGATCATGATTAATATTTTCATCCTCACAATTCAATCAGCTTTCAACGGGTTTATCATTTTCTTTTGGTCAACGATTGATCCAAATTACAGTAAATTAAGTTCGTTATTAATCGCCTATGCAGTTGGTATCGGGATTGGTTACTTGGCGTTACGCATTAATCAAAATGGTCTGCGGATGCTATTGATGTTAGTGACAATTAGTTGTGCATTGTTATATGCGTTCGTGCAATCGGAAAGCACGTTAATTGCCGTTATTATCAGTATTATGGCGGTCAGTTTACCAGTTGAAAACTGGACCCAACGCAATATTATCAAGTACTCTGACGTACGGGTTCAGGGCTTACGTGAAGGCTATGTTAGCTTCTTTAGCGCCATTTTAGATACCCTATTTAGTACAGTAATTGCTGGTGTATTACAGGTTTTACACCATGAAAATGATTTCTTTTTGCTTCTAATCGTACTAGGAACAATCATATTTGTATATTACAACAACAAAATTAAACAGCTGAAAAAGGCGATTTAATCGTAACGAAAAAAGGTCTGGAAGTGATATTTCCAGACCTTTTTTGTATCTATTTAGCACCATCTTCGTACTCTACTAACAGTAGAGAAGTTAAGGCGGTGGCTATTTCTGTTGAGGAGGTGGTGCTTATGGTGTAACAACTATAACCTCACATTCTAGGAAAGGAATAGTTCGGAGTGTCTGTAATGGACGCTCTACAGCTAATGCTTAGTTTTGGCACTTTTATTGTTGCCTTATTAAGCTTAGTTGTTGAGTTGATTAAGTCAATCAACAAAAAATAACCGCCTTAGCTCTGACCAGCTAGCGGTTATTTAACCAAATGCTATAGTCACCGTCTTAAACGGCCCTACTAAGGGGAAGGTTTGTTGACGCAAGCCTTCCCTTTTCATTTGCCATTTTAACATGGTTATCGGTACTTGGCTAGTTAAGGAATTTAACTCAATGGCACCATCTGGGCAGCCATATTAACATCATTTTGTTGGGCCGGCGTTTGATAAGTTGCTTTAACTAAATCAGCCAAACTGACATCGACTTTTTTACCGGATTGATTCCAGGTTAAATGGACTCCGTTTTGATCATAGCTATAATTAATGGCTGATTCAAAATCACGTGTGGCAACTGTCAGGCGTTTGTCCACTAATCCGATTCCAGCAAACGGGTTAGTTCCTAAGAATTTAACCAACGTTGTCACTTGTGGATTTCCATATTTGAAAACCATCACCCCAATTTGGCGGTAATCAAATTTTGCTCCTTTATATTCAACAATCGGTTCATTTCGAATTGGCTGACTGGGCGAGTTAACTAACTGAGCAAATTTATTGGCTATTTCTTGATTAGCAGTTGGCACAAAATGTAGAAGATTATCGGGCATACCTTGATTTTGTTGTGTAATTAAAACCACTGGTTTCCCGTGATGGATTGTCATCAAATACAAATGAACCCCCATTGTTTCACCGTCTTTGTAATCCGAGTAAATTGAGACGACATTATAATCGTATTTATCAGCACCATTTTGACTAACATTAATATTGACATGATCGGCATTGACCGCGATATTATTTTTGCTAAAATCTTGCGGAAATGTGTAACCAATGAAATTCGGCACTACTTGCACATAAGGAAAGTAATTAGTATATTCCTGTGCGGGATTAAACCGTTCCCCCATGCACTTACAAAAGCGTTTAAGGCAGCTTGTTTTTGGTTATCCCAGATTAACTTAGGCACTTTGACACTAGCTAACGTGTCTTTATTGTGCGGGGTAACTGCTTTGTGCATTGTGGTTTGCGAACTCATTTTACTTTTATGACTAGCTTGCGCACTTGAATGACTCGCAGCATCGCCATTACTTGAATGACTAGAGCTACCTTGACTACCGCATGCACTTAAGACCACCGCACTCGTTAAGGTTACTAAGCCAATCCACATTCGTTTACTCATTTTGTTAATTCCCCCGCATATTTTTATGAATACAAGTATAACATTTTTGTAAAAAGATTAGCAAAAAGTTAACCGTTAATCTTTGTGGTTCAATTAAACTCATTTATTTAAATGCGTCTACGCACGCCTTGAATAATGCACCAACTACCAAGCAAGCCAGTGCAAGCTTACTTGGCTTACGCCGGAAGCACCACTAACCAATTAGTATTGTACGCATAGCAAATCAAACACGCCAAAGGAATTTCCTTTGACGTGTTTTTTTAGTTTTGTATAGCGTAACTACTTAATTATTTCTTTACTTGCTGCTAGTCACACTATCCATTACAATTAAGCAGCAACATTTAAAATTGGAGTAATTTAATGGCTAAAAAACGAATCTATTTCCTATGTACTGGTAACTCTTGTCGTAGCCAAATGGCTGATGCATGGGCCCACCAATATCTTAACGCTGATGAATGGGACATTCGTAGTGCCGGCATCGAAGCTCATGGCCTAAATCCCTTGGCGGTCAAAGCCATGGCTGAAGTTGGCATTGATATCGCTAACTACACATCAAATATAATTGATATCGATTACTTAAATAGTGCTGACTTGGTAATTACGTTATGCGGCGACGCCAATGATCGCTGTCCAATGACCCCACCAAATGTAACGCGAGTTCACTGGGGCTTTCCTGATCCCGCTAAAGCGACTGGAACGTTAGAAGAAAAATGGCGGGTCTTTCAAGATGTTCGTGATGGTATTGCTAAAAAAGTCCAGGCCTTTGCGGCAGATGGCAGTTTGAATTAGCAATTAAAAACAATCTTGTATCTATTGCACACCCTAAATAGGGAGTGTGACGGCAGGCGGGCGATATCGAGAAATACACTAAAAATCCTCTATGAAGAAAATTCTTCGTAGAGGATTTTGTCGTATTTCGAATATATCAGACTTTTGGAAAACGTTCTAGCAGCAAATTACCACCAGGAAAGAGTTATGTCACACCCCGCTTTTTTTACTTTATCAGCATAATTACGATTCAATCTAAGCTCACGTCTTACCAGATGAAGGCTCATATTAACACCTCAGCAATAAAGCTTATTGATATATACAAATAACTATCCAAATCATGGTTCGATGGTTACGGTTGGTTATTTTACGGATATAACTTAAACTTACATTGTTCTAGCAATAGCTTATTTCAAAGGATATTGTATTACACAAAATGCATCAAACTTCGGTAACTTTTGTAGTATCAAACCGTTTCGTCAACGTATTTAAGTTTTCCGCTACCTGTGTCAAATCAGTAACGTTACCCGTGAACTCATCCATCGTAGCTAAGACTTCTTCAGTATTTGCTGAAACTTCCTCAGTTGAGGCTGAACTCTCTTCCGTGGCTGCCGAAATTGATTCCAAGTTAGCTAAAACCGTTGCTTGTAAGGTTTCAATCCGATGGCTAATTGTAACTAACTGATCGATGCTCGTTACGAGATGCTGATTATTTTCATAAACTTGTTCGGTTGAATCCAGTGACTTGTCCAACAAGGTCGTTTGTGCTTGCCCACCCGTTACTGAAGCAGAGGTTTGCGATACCATTTCTTCTGATTTAGTCCGAATTTCTGTGATAATCTTTGCTATATCCGTGGCCGCCACACGACTTTGCGCAGCAAGTTTGCGAATTTCAGTCGCGACGACCGCAAACCCTTGCCCAGCTTGACCGGCACTTGCAGCTTCAATTGAGGCATTTAAGGCCAGTAAATTCGTTTGTTGGGCAATATCATTAATTGTTTGAATAATTTGCGTAATATTTTGCACTCGGGTATTCATTGTGGTCATATTAGCCATTAAGGTTGTCATTTGGGACATTTGGGCTTGCCAATTACGTTGAACTTCATTGGTTACTTCGAGGTTATCACGATTTAAATTGGCGGCATGTTCGGCACTCGTTGACATTGCCGTTACATTAGTGTGCAATTCATCCACAATTTGGGATAACATTTGGACTTGGTCAACGCCCTGTTCCGTTTCGATGGCTTGGGCTGCGGCAACTTCAGCAATTCCCGTAATCGTATTTGCAACCTCTTCGGTAGCGACATCCGTTTGTTGGGCTAATTCGAGCAACGTTTTAGCGCCGGTTGCCACAGTCTGACTTTCCAGTTGAACTTCATTGATCAAATCACTCATTGACCGAATCATGTGGTTAAAGTTACTGGTTAATTGGTTAAATTCATGCCCATTTTCATCAGGTGCCGTAAAACGCTTAGTAATGGCCTCAATTGACATGCCGGTGCGGTGGGTCGCTTTAATTTGAATTAAGTCGCCTTGACTACCATGAGCAAAGTAACGCACATACCGTTTAAGAATCGCACTAATCAATTTCACTAGCCACGTCGTTATTAACACCACTAAGATTAATACAATCAACATAACAATAACTGAGCTAATAATTAGCGCGCTTTGTTCGGTACTAATTTCGTTACCACCAACTTGGGTAATAATCCAACTTTGACTGCCAGTTGGTCCTTTATCAAAGTAAACTTGCGTATGTTTAAACCATCCTTGCGCGATTTTAATGTAACCACGGCGGTGATGATCATTTTTAACAGCTTGATAAACTTGGTTCGTATTAATTTGTTGATGGGGCTTGAAATTCAATAGCCCTCCCTTACTGTGTGCATCGACAACTAAGCCACTGTTGGTCACAATTGCCGCGCTCCCGGTCCGTCCAATTTGAAGCGTATCGACAATATTATGGATGGTCGTATATGGATAATTAACGAACAAAACGCCGGTTTGGCCACTTTGGTTGCTTATCACGCGTGAGACCCCGGTTACCATCTGCTTAGTAATAATATCTTCGTAGGCTGCCGAAATAAAAACGGACCCATTGGCCTTCACGGCCCCTTGATACCATGGCCGCACCAATGGGTTAAAGCCCGGTGCTGGTTGTGAAGTTAGGGCAAATTTCCCATCGGTCGTCGCAAAAGTAATGTTAAGCAGTTCCCCATTACCAGTTGCTTTTACCGCTTTAATCTCCTTTTGAATCAATGCTAAATCATAGGTCTTGGCTTTTAAGGCGGGTAAATTTTGTAACTTGGCTAATTCCTTTGTCGCTCGGCCGTACAAATCAGTTTGTGTGGCTTGTAAGCTACTAACGGCACTTTGTTGGGCAATGTTGGCCCGCTGCGTTATCAAATTACTATTAATAAAATACAACGCCCCAACCATAATTATTACCGGCACAATTGCAATCCCGATTAACCCCGGATATAAGAACTTCCGAATACTCTTCTTGTGCCTTGCTCCTGTGGTACTAGCTTCGTTTTGCATATTAAAAATCTACCTTTTTCTATAAAATCAACGCCTACTGCCAGGTTGCTGCGAAACAATTATCATTGCCTCTGTCATTATCGGCAAATCGGTCCTAAGTTTAAGGTTAATTTCACAAATCCAACAAAAAAGCCCACCCGCAGGTAGACTCTTGTATATTACATTAACTTTTAGATCAAGGGCTTATTTGAAAAATGCTGGAAGGAATTCTTTGTGTGCTTCAAGCATTTCTTCCATTACTTGCTTAGCCACATCCCCACTTGTCACTAACGGATTGATGGTTAAGGCTTGTAATAATGTACCGCGATCACCAGTTACAGCCGCTTCAATCGTTAATTGTTCCATGGATTTCATCAATTGGAGTAAGCCACGTTCTTGTGGTTTGAAACTACCAAAGTTGTATGGTACCGGTCCATTACCAGTTAACGTACATGTCACTTCGACGGCACAATCATCCGGCAAGTCTTTGACCGTACCATTATTACGGGTGCTGACGGTCATGGTTGTCCGTTTGTCATTGTAAATTGACGTAATCGTTTCACACGCCGCTTCACTATAACGCGCACCACCACGTTCTTCGAGTTGCTTAGGTTTGTAGTCTAATTCGGGGTCTTTGTATAGGTCAAATAACTCGGCTTCAATTTGTTTAACCTTTTCCGCCCGCGTACCATTAACCTCAAAATCAGCGAGTTCTTCAGCCAACATTTTATCTGTGTGGTAGTAATAGTTGTGATATGGGCATGGCACCATGTGGAGGTTTTCAACTTGTTCAAAGATCAAATTATTATCCTTGATATTAGCAACAATTTCCGTATTCGTGCCCGCCCCATACATCAGTTTAATTAACTCATCCGTGCGGTCAACCCCTTTGCTATCCATGACCGTGTGCCAGTGCATGTGATTGATACCAGCAAATTGGAAGAATAGCTTTTCGGGGGCTTCATCGAGTAATTCCGCTTCATTAACAACCGCATTAACTGGGATATTGCATAACCCAACTACTTTTGGCCAGTTACCATAACGTAAGACGGCTTCGGTTACCATCCCAGCTGGATTAGCAAAGTTAATCAACCACGCGTTCGGGCACAATTCTTTCATATCTTCAACGATATCTAGGATTACTGGCACCGTCCGTAAGGCATTGAAAATCCCCCCGGCACCATTAGTTTCTTGACCAATCATCCCGTGACTCAATGGAATGCGTTCATCCAAAACGCGGGCTGATAATTGACCAGCACGTAATTGGGTGGTCACAAAATCGGCATCCTTTAAAGCTTCGCGCCGATCTAAAGTTAAATGGACCGTACAATCAATGCCCGCTGCTTTGACCATTCGTTGGGCCATGGCGCCGACAATTTCGAGTTTTTCCTTACCCGCTTCAATATCAACTAACCATAAATCAGTTAATGGAAATTCTTCGTAGCGTTTGATAAAGCCTTCAATTAATTCAGGGGTATAACTTGAGCCACCCCCAATGGTTACTACTTTTAAACTTTTACGCATCATTTTTTCTCCTTTTCTAAATTCGATTATCAATTGCGGCTAATTCAGTTTCGATATCCGCTTCTTTAACTAACATTTGTTTTTCCGCTACTTTGAAAAATGGCCAGTAGATAGCAATCGCAATGACAATTTCAACGGCTGACCAAACGGCTGCGCGCCAATCCCAACCAGTTGCCATTAGCGGTCCAATAATTGGTGGAATTGTCCAAGGCACTACCGTGGTTGGCCGACCAATGATGTTACCGGCCATCAGTAAGTACGTGCCCACTGCTAATACTTGGGGGATAATCACAAACGGAATCATCATCAAAGGATTCATGATAATGGGAAAACCAAAGATAACTGGTTCGTTAATTTCAAATAATGAACCCCCAATTGCTAAGCGCCCTAATTCTTTATAGGTCTTAGTTTTGGAACGAAGCATCAATAACACTAATGTCAAGGTTGCCCCGGTCCCCCCGACGTTCACGAATAGACTTGAAAAACCAGCCGCGGTAATATATGGAGCAGCCTGGCCATGCGTAAATGCGGCGGCATTGGCGGTAATGAAGGTTAGAAAAATTGGATCGGTCACCCCTTCTAACGTAATATCTCCGTGAATACCGGCACACCATAATAGACTAACTAACAGTGTGTAGACCATAATACCTGGCAACGTGTTTAACGCGAACAATAATGGACCAAAAATGTGGTCAATGAACAGTGCCAAGTTAAAGTGCAATGGTACCCGAATTGTCCAAAATAGTAGTAAAACAATTGCGGTGGGAATTAATGAGACAAATGAATTACTAACGGCCGGTGGCACACCAGCTGGTAAGCGAATAATTAGCTTGTGCTTCAAACACAACCGGAAAATTTCCGTCGTACTAATCGCGGCAATAATCGCCGTAAATAAACTCCCTGATCCAAATGTCGCTGGATCAATTACTAATTTATCAGATAGTTCAATCGTTAAAAACGCAATTAATGCTAACGCTGCCCCAGAAATCGCATCAAGCTTGTAACTTTTGGAAAGTTCATAACCAATGCCAATTGTCCCAAGCAATGAAATAATCCCAAATGAAACACTAACGGCAGCGGCTAACATCGGCTGATACGGGGTAATGAACTTTGTCCAAGCCGGAATCGGAATATTCCCGACAATCAAGAATAAACTCCCCACAATAATGGCCGGTAACGCTAAGGCCAGCCCATTACGGATGGCGACGAGGTGGCGTTGGTTCCCAATAACACTTAACGGTGGTATCAATCGATTTTGTAACCAATTCATGAATTTGTCCACGGTGCTATCCTCCTTTTCGTATGCTTTGAGAATAAAGGTTTTACATTCTTTTGTAAACGCTTACAATAGATTATGGAACAGTTCGATTAAAATGATTAATGTATCATCAATGAAACACCTCGTTCCATTTAACTTATACCCGGGGGATCGCTTATGTTATTTTTACCTTATAATATCAGTCTAAAGAATACCGAAATTGATATTTACAACTATATTATTAATAATCTCAATCAAGTCGGCTTAATGCGGATTCGTGAACTAGCAGATGCCACCCATGTTAGTTCATCAACGATCTTGCGCTTTTGTCGTAAATTTGAATGTACGGGCTATGCCGAATTTCGCCTCCGCTTACAAGCCTACAATAAATCACTAGGGGATCATCGCTTGGCCATTGCTCCAGTCGATGAATTTCCCTTTTTGGAATTTTTAAAACATACGCACTATCCAGATTTTCAAGAAAAGATTACCGCGGCGGCTAATATTTTACTTGAATCTGACTTAGTATTATTTGTCGGGGTCGGGACGTCAGGGATTTTTAGTCGCTATGGGTCCTACCTATTCTCTTCCTTAGTATCGTTGGCGCTAAATATCGAAGACCCGCTCAACATGCCGTTGTATAATTTAGTCGACAACCGCCATCAAAAAATTTGCTTAGTAGCCCTGTCGGTGAGTGGTGAAAATGAAAGCATTATCAACTATATCAATCATCTCAAAGCCCATCATGCTAAAATCATTTCGCTGACTAACAGTGGTAATTCAACAATTGCGCAATTATCGTCGGTAAATATTGCCTACTATAATAATCTGGAAATGTATGAAGATACGAATATCACTTCCCAATTAGCGGTGACCTATATTTTGGAAGCCCTTGCCCGCACGGCGCACCAAGCTAAATGTTCAAACTAGTTAATCGGTAATATCGCTGACCCTTTAAATTATTTAAAACGGGACTATTTTTATTGTATTTAAAAATTTAAGTGCTTATAATTATTAAAGTCCATATAAGGTTTACCGACGTGGTAAGCTTAAGCACACTTAAAATATTAATATGGATCGCAACTAAATAAATGTATTAGGACGGACAAATGAAAAAAACATTAACTATCATTGCTGCCACTGGCCTTCTCTTTGTCTTAGCAGCCTGTGGTCACTCATCAGCTACCAAACACGCCCACCACGACGAGCAAAAAACTGCCATGACGAGCAGCAGTTCAAGTACGAGCTCAAGTTCAGACGACAGCACAACTTCTAGTTCTACGGCTAGTTCAGCTGCACCAACTAGCTCACAAGCAACGGCTAGTTCATCAAGCACCGCCAGCAGTGCAGCTAGCCAAAGCTCGCAAACTGCCGCTAACAGTAGCTCACAAGCAACGACTAACAACCAGCAAGCTGCTGGCGCTGTGACTAGTGCCGCGCAAGCAATCAGTGTTCTCCGGGCCCAATTGGGTGCCAACGGTAAAAAAATGGAACTGCTTGCTAATGGTACAACGACGGTTAATGGCCAAACGCTTTACGTTATTGATGCTTACCAAGATGCATCGGCGAAAGCACCATCTGCAGCTTACCTTGTTTCACAAAGTGGTAAAGTTACCCAACAATGGTAATCAAAAAGCCAGCGAACTTTCGCTGGCTTTTTTGTGTGCAAGCATTGCTGTTGGCACAACTTGTTATCCGCAAAATCCCTTTTCACCCCACAAAAAAAGCCGTCTAAAGTAATTTAGACGGCTTTTTAAGCTTAACTAGTAAGCCCCTAATAAATTAGAAGCTGTACTTGTTGTCGCTTGTTTCTTTGATGTAGTTAGAAGTAAGACCTTCTGCTTCAAGGAATTCGCGGAATGGTACTAATTCTTGTGCTTCGTACTTTTCCTTGTATTCTTTAACAATGTCTTCACTGTATAAGTTAGTGTCAAGCTTCAAAGTTTCAACAGGGATTGGACGATCCTTAGTGATCTTAGCGTCAACAACAACAACACGACCTTGGTTGTAGTATTCAACGGCTTGTTTCATCACGCTGTCAATGTCTTCGATACGGCTAACAGTTAAACCAACGGCTCCTTGAGCTTCACCGATCTTAGCGTAGTCAACATCAGTAAAGTCAACCCCGAAGTTGTAAGTGTTAGTGTCTTCGTACTTGTTCTTAATGAAACCGTACTCAGTGTTAGTGAAGACCACGTTAATAACTGGTAAGTCATAACGGACGTTTGTCACAACATCTGGGTAAGTCATTGAGAAGGCACCATCACACATCAAGTTCCAAACTTGACGATCTGCGTAAGTCTTCTTGGCAGCAATACCACCTGGTAACGCGATACCCATTGTTGCAAACAATGGAGAAGTACGCCATAAGTTCTTAGGTGTCATGTGCAAGTGACGGATTGACATTTGTGTAACGTTACCAACGTCAGTAGAGAAGATTGCGTCTTCTGCAGCGTACTTGTTAATGGCGTTGTAAACTTGGTAAGCTTGAAGAGGACCTTCAGTCTTGTGTTCAAGTTTGTTCATGTAATCGCGCCAGTTTTGCACGTTCTTAACGTTAGCAGTCCACCAAGCTGATTCTTCAACTGGTGAAACTTTAGCAAGGATTTCGTCAATTGCTTGACCAGCATCCCCAAGGATAGCAACGTCAGTTTGGTGACGTTTACCCAACATTGCTGGGTTGTTATCGATTTGGATGAACTTGTCAACGTTACGGAAAGTACCTTCAACTTCAGAGAATGGGAAGTTAGTACCAACGAACAAGACAGTATCAGCTTCAAGCACAGCTTCGTTAGCTGGCTTCCAACCAACACGGAAAGTTGAACCAGTGAAGGCTTCAAAGTCCCATTCGAAAGTTTCAAAGTTCTTACCAGTAGTGATGATAGGTGCTTTGATCTTACGAGCCAATTCTTGTACGGCTGGACCGTGACCCATTGTACCAATACCAGTGTAGATGATTGGACGCTTAGCTTGGTTCAACAAAGCAACGGCTTCATCGATGTCAGCTTCGTCAACTGGAGCTGATTTGTAGTTTTTGAACTTTTCACCAGATGAGTAAAGTGGTGTTGAGTAAAGTGATTCTGCATCAAGTTCAGCAAAACCAAAGTCAGCAGGGATTTCAAGAACAGCAACCCCGCGCTTAGCGATGGCAGTACGGATAGCGTCATCAACCAAGTGTGGTAATTGTTCAGCAGTGGCAACACGACGGTTGTAAACTGCGATGTTGTCGTACATTGGGTTTTGGTTCAATTCTTGGAATGAATCCATGTTCAATTCACGAACTGGTTTTGAACCTAAGATAGCCAATACTGGAATGTTATCCATAGCAGCATCGTATAAACCATTAATTAAGTGAGTTGCACCAGGACCACCTGATCCAACAGTAACCCCTAATTTACCACCAAATTTCCATTGCATTACAGCAGCCATGGCACCAATTTCTTCGTGCTTAACTTGCAAGAATTCGATGTTGTTTTCTGGGTTACCCATCGCATTCATCAATCAACTCAAAGTACCTGATGGAATACCGTAGATGGTGTGAACACCCCATCCTTCCATGACCTTCAACGCTGCTAAACCAGCTGAAATCTTCTGTTCTGACATAATATCTATCTCCTATTTTCAAAATGTAACCGTTTACAAGTATAGTATACTCACCCAAAAATAGCAATACGTACACCTTTTTTAAAAACATTAATAATCTTTTTATAATACAAAGGTAATCTTCCAGTATTTATACACCTTGCCAGTTACACCTAATTCTATATTTTTAAAGAATATAAGTTAATTATAAATTAAGTCATAACGTTTGACAATACATTATATAGTAATAGTTAGTTAATCTAATTGTAATTATTCTCCCATGCATTATGAGTACTAATTTCCGAGTTTGTATATTGTTACACTAAATATCACATTACTTGCAATCATTACCTTTTAGCTTCATTTTCTCCCCTGTGCTTAACAATTAATACCCCGTGATGTGAAATACCTACCAAACAAAAACATTTCCACCGTTTTATCAAAATTCAGGCAGAAATTGGCGTTTTTTTAACCGTAAATTCGCCTTAAAATGTGCCAAATTCTGCACGTTTTTCCCCTTTCCGCATTGACAACGGGGCGGATTTTTTCTATGATACTAAATAAAATACAATATCCTAGAAAAGAGATTGCCTATGATTACCGAAATTGTCGGCGAACGACTCTTAGATTTGCGTCGTAATCGTCAGCTTACCCTCCAAGAAACAAGCGAGCTCACCGGTGTTAGTACCGCGACGCTCAATAATATTGAACGCCACACGACCTCACCATCAATTGATACTCTCTGGAAAATTTCAAGCGGGCTTGCCGTGCCGATTAATTATTTTTTTGCCACCGATACGGTTGATTTTGAAATTGCTACGCCGCGTGATTTTCACGAAATCACGAGTAATGATCCGGCTGTGGCTGTCCAATCAGTTTTCAGCACGCTCGTTAGTTCGAATTTTGAAGTCTTTCATTTGACCCTCGCCCCCCAAGCACAGCGCCAATCAGCGGCTCACGTGCCCGGCACAACTGAAATGCTCATTGTCGAAACTGGCACCCTAACCGTCATGATCAATGAGCAACCGCATGTTATTTACGCCGGTAGCATGGCCAAATTCAATGGAACTTTTGCGCATACCTACCATAATATGGCTGCTACGCCGACCACTTTCATCAGTTTGATGATTTACGATCGCTAGGAGGCCCTGATGAATCTTAAAGCCATCTTCCTTGGTATTTTAGCCGCGCTATTCTTCTCGTTGACATTTTTACTGAACCAATTAAATTTACAAGCCGCGGGTTATTGGCTATGGGTCGCTAGCCTGCGCTATTTATGGATGTTACCGATGATTGCCCTCCTTGGGACCATCCCCCAACTACATGCCGATTTTGCTAAAGTATGGCGGGCCATTAAAGCCGCCCCGTGGTACTGGCTTGGCTGGAGTAATGTCTGCTTTGTCTTATTTTATGTCCCCTTAACGTGGTCAGCGCAATTTCTCCCCGGTTGGCTGGTCTCAAGTCTCTGGCAACTGACAATTATTTTTGGGGTGCTAACAACGCCACTGATGAAAGTCGCTGACAGTACTGGTATCGCCCAACGTTTAACGATTCCGCGCAATAAGATTAAATGGATGCTAGTCATCTTAGTGGGTATCACGCTGACAACCTTACAAGCCCAGGGCCTCCATGGTGTTAATCGGGGCTTTGGCTGGGCGATTTTGGCGATCTTAATGGCTGCCATTTGCTATCCGCTAGGTAATCGCCAAATTGGTATTCGTTATGGGCATTTCAACGGCCTTGAACGGGTCTTTGGGATGTTACTAGCTACCTATCCAACTTTTATCGTGCTAAGCATCATTAGTTATCTTCGGGTTGGCCGCCCGGATAGCGCGACGTTACTGAGTACCTTTGGGGTCGCCTTGGCTTCTGGGGTCATTGCGACGGTTTTGTTCTTTCATGCAACCGCATTGGCGGGCCAAAACATGGAAACGTTGGCCACGGTCGAAGCAACCCAATCATTTGAAGTTATTTTCACCGTCCTCCTAGGCTTACTATTTTTAGGTCACGCGCTACCAAGTCACTTACAAATGGTGGGCTTACTGATTATGTTGCTCGGCATTATAGGTATCAACTTCACTGGCGTTCTCCATCGTACTAGCAAGTGGCGCTAGTTTGACAGGTCAGTGTGGCTCTGTTAACATCAACACATAAAACTTAATTATTAATAAGCAAATATCAATAATTATTTAAAGGAGGCCATCCCGATGAGTCTGTTTCAAAAAATTTTAGCGACAATCCTCGTGATTTTAGCCGCCGTGGCAAATCACTTTAATTTGGATTACGTCAGCATGATCCTCTCAGTGCTCACCTTATTAGTAATCTTCATCCCCGTGAAAGCTAATCACGCCAACTAAAAATACCAAGCGGAATTATTCCGCTTGGTATTTTTTTATGCTATTTAGAATTTGCACCCTTGTCTGTACCTAAACTTAAAGTTAGCGGGCATAGATTTGGACCGTTTTATTCGCGCCGTTCCAAAGGTAAATTAAGTCGTGTTGCGTACCGAGCTTTTTACCATCAACATAGTAGTTATTGGGCGTGCCTTTTGGTTGTATGACCATTTCCCAACTAATAGGGGCATTTTCGGCAATCACGTACATCGCTAACATTTGATTGTTCAACGTATATGCAATGGCATGACTCCCATGAGCATCATATAAGGCTTGGTTTTTAATTACTAAACCGCCCCCCGCTAAGCGATTGTTAGCAACAACTAGTTGACCAGTTTGGCCGGAACGTAATTGGCCTTGACTACCATGCGCCGTGGCCACCAAACGCCAAGTCCCAGCAATACTACTAAAATTACCTTGCTTAACTTGCCACAAATTAACGTTAGTAATTGGTTGGCGCACGGGTGCTTTAGCAACTGGAAGGGCGACTGGGGCCTTAGCTGGTGATAATTGCTTAATCCCAAAACGCAACTTATTGGCCGCATCATTGATTCGCCATTGAGCAATGCCACGCGTATTGTTAACCCATTTTGCATATACCAATGTATTTTGTAATACTTTAAATGTGTTCGCCGTATGCCAAGCTGCATTAATACTTGTCGCTTGTTTAATCAGTGCCGTTAATTGTACCTTAGTAACGTTAACGGTGGCCGCTTGAACGGAAACATTATTCTGATTGAAGAGCGCACTGGCGACTGGTACCCCACTTGCACAAATCGTTGTACTAGCCAAAATCATCGTAAGTAACTTTTTATTAATCCGTGATGCTAACTGTGACATTTTTTAATCCCCTAATTTATCGGTATTTAAATAACAAAATTTATCTATTAGTATACCACCTGAATAATGAATTAAGTGCTTAATTTTTGGCCGGTTGCTTGTGGTAGTTCGTGTCAAAGAAGGTCGTGAGAATATTAAAAATAAGCATACTGTACCCGGTTATAACAACGGTCGTATCACCGTGGTAATGCTGTATCAAATACGTGGCCAAAACGGCAAATGCGATCCGAATAATGACATCCCCGCTTGTGATTATTATGTTTTTCATGTAAGGCTCCCTCTGATTTACGCAGACCAAAAGTGGCTATGCGCAATAATTAAATTTGTTATAAAACCATTAAAGTATAAGTGAAAACTAAAGTCAATTTTTGCATTAAATTTCATGGGGCTGAATCACTGAAAGCACCTCCTTCATTCGTTTGTATTGTGATAGCTAAAATGCTATCGTGATGGCAACTATTTCACAGGAGGCCACACAATGACTAAAATTGATGATTACATCGCCAAACGTTCCCAAGACAATCCTAAATTCGCACAGATGCTTGAACAAGTTGATTTAAACCTTGAAATTGGGATTCAAGTACGTAATTTACGTGAAGAACTCAAGATGAGTCAACGTGATTTTGCGCCCTTAATTGGTAAACCCCAATCAACGATTGCTAGAATCGAAAGTGGCACCACGAATGCCAATACGATGACCCTAGCTGAAATTGCCCGTGCCACCCATCAAAAAATTACGATCCAATTCACACCAATTTAATGGTATCACCCCTTCAAATACGCCCAGCTGCCCTGAAGATTTACTCTTCTAACGCGAGCTTGGCGTATTTTTGTTATTAATCAAAAAAAGCCCACTTAAAATGCCGGTAGACTAGGCGTTTTTTGATTGCTGTTTAAACTGTGAAATAATAGCTTGAATAATCACAAATACCACGGTAATCCCGATTGTGTCGAGAGTGTAATCCCCGAGATAGTAGTGCCCATGCACGCTAAGGTCGTAAATACCACTCACGATGAACTTGTAATAACGAGCGCGACAACCAGAAATAACGTTGTCAAAGTCCGTTGAGTTTTCATATGAACGCCTTTGTCAATGCCTATATTAGTCTAGATCGATTAATTAACCTTTTTAACCTTAAGGATATACCCTAACGCATAGGCAATTAAACCAAATGTGGCGGCCATTCTAAATAACTTGATAAATAATGTATCGATACCGCTAGTCGCTACTAATAGAATTAACAAACTGGCAATAATAATTCTTGAATTTTTAACTTTTAACATGCTACTTTTCTCCTAAAATTTAACACTATTTGTGCTGACTAAGTCGGTAATACCAAAATAAGTATCTACCGAAGTAAATTACCCATAACCTACCATTCAATCCTGATGACCCTCATGCTTACGGAATTTGATAATATCGACTAAATACCACCCCGCAACTGGCACATTGCATTCCAAAAATAGCAAAGCGTACCATGTGAACGTATGGAGGTTGTTAGTAATGAGATCTAAACCGATTTTCACTAAGAGGACTACGAAAAATAGCCCGGTAATCCCTGTCAGGCGGTCTTGCCACCAATCTAAGGTGTATTTAAATAATTGCATGGCTGGTCCTTTTGCTATTTGCTACTCATCTTATTGTTGTATCTATAATAATTTTACCATACCACCATAATTTTACGAAATAAAACGTCGATCATTACAGCTGTTCGTGAACGCCTAAAAACATCCATATTCAAATTTTGAGTTAGTTGCTTCCACCCGATTGCATTTTCATGCGACTTAGCTTAAGCTGATTACAAATACCAAATGAAAGGCGGTTCTACAATGCTACAACAGCACCGTGTAATCCCCACTGAATACCCATTAATTTTAGCCATCTGGGAGCAATCTGTCGCAGCTACGCATACCTTTTTGCATCCTGCTGATTTTGCCTTTTACCAAGCGCTCCTCCCAAATTTTCTAGCCCAGGTCGATTTACGGCTATGGTTAGTTGATAATCAACCAATTGGCTTTAGTGGAACTAGCGGGGATGAATTAGCGATGTTATTTCTGGACCCTACCAAAATTGGTGCTGGTTATGGCCATCAAATTTTAACGTGGTTAATTACCAATCAGCACATCACGAAAGTTGACGTCAATGAGCAAAACGACCGGGCGCACGCGTTTTATTTAAACCATGGTTTTCAAATTGTTGGCCGCAGTCAACGCGATGATTTTGATAAACCGTATCCAATTTTACATTTAGCAATACGTGAGCAGCAGGTGTAAATTTCTCGCCAATGGAAACCATGTACAACTAAAAAGACATTAGTAACTAGTAATTTAGCTACTAATGTCTTTTTAGTTTATCTATTTACTTCCCCTAAGCCACAGCCGTTTAATCTTGTTTAGCCGATAGCCCAGATACGTATACTGATAACCAATTAACTTCATATCATGATAATTAGTCCATTCGACTAATGTCTGATCATAGATATAGTGGTGTTGGACGAGCCATCCTTGATGGACAACTTGTTTGGAAATACTTGCCACGACATTATTAAAGAATAACAATACCGCCAATAATAAGCCCGTTGGCAACGCATACCACCATGATGCAAAGGACGTTAACAGTCCTAATCCAACTAAAACCGGTCCCCATAGTAATGGCCAATAATGCGGTGTTACATTCAGCTCCGGGACGGCAAATTCAGGTAATAATTGGTTGGTTATTTGGGGCAAATCAACTAATTTGATAAAAGGTAGTACCTTTTTAACCCCCGCCTGCCGCTGATTATCACCTAACACGGTTACCGCCACACTGCCATAGCCGAGTAAGCGCTCGAGTACATTTTGACTTACGACGATATTTTGCAGCTGCTTGAGCGGAATTTGTTTCGTTTGGAGGGCCAAAAAACCGTTACTAAGCGTCAAGTAGTTAGCGTGGCGTTCGACTTTGAAATTGCCATACTCAAATACGCGCACGACGACACAAAGAAGCAAAATGCTCAATAAATACAAAGCAATATCAGTGGTGGTAAAGCCTAACCGGATATGTAACCGTTCAACGCCGCTATCACTCAACCAGCCCACTAGTGCTAACAGTAAAGAAAGCACGGCTAAAACCGGTGGCGCCATCCAAACGGATTGCCAAATTAGCGGCGGCGTTAATTTAAATGTCGGTATATTAACAACCGGTGCTGCTGATGTACTATCCATACTATTGGGGCTTGGCAACTGTTCGCCACCATTTAGCGCCTGTTGTAATGGCTGTAATTGCTTGGCCGTTAAGCCGACAATTTTAAATTTATCCCGCCCACTGAGTTGGGGAAAATCGATGGCTAATGTATACAAATCAACCATGCGCTCAAAAACCGTTTGTGTCACTAAGACTGCTTTGACATCTTTTAAATTGTAAGCTTGCCCTTTTTTATTAATCACGCCGGAATTAAGCTTAATTTGGTCAGTGGTAATGGTCCAACGATAACACCACCAAAAGTCCACAAATTTAAAGCCGGTGGCAATCGTGAGGAAAATCGTCGAAACTAAAATTAAATTGGCAATCCACTCCGGCCCGACCCCCTTCGTTAACAAATACCCCATGATAGGTAATAAGTTACTTCGAACAAATTCCATTCCAATGACTAATAAATATTTCCGACTAACGCGCTGCATGGCTATTCAACCAATTCTGTAAGTCATGCGCTTCGGTAGTTGCTAAGCCCGCGATGTCGACATCATGATCGACCGTTTTAACAATAATTGTGGCAATGTCAAAATGTTGCATCAAAATATTTTGGCGGAATTCAACACTATAAATTTTACTTAGAAAAATCGTTTGCCGCTTAAAGAACCACCGTCCTTGCGTCATCTCTAGCGCTAATTGTGAGCCTTTTACACGATATGTTCGCGCTTTAAACAACATATAGCTTGCATCCCAACTACTGATGAACCAAATAATTGCCGCGATAATGTACAGCCAACGATTATTCCAAATGTTAAACACCACTAAGCTGCCCGCAAAAATTAACAGGCCCAACCAAAAAATCAACGTCCTTACCATCACGTAACGCCGATATTTTGGGCCCATCCCGATGCCGGTAGTCAACCATGATTTTCCAGCGGCGGTTGTTACCATAGGATGGCCTGCAAGGGGATGTATGGGCCAAAACTGATTGCCAAAATCCCTAAAAGGACGGTGTAATCAACCGGTTCATGGTCGTGAAATGCGACTGCCACGACAATCCCCATTAAAATTAATGGTAAAACACCGGCTAAATACCAATTTTTGATTTTCTTAATCGCAATATATTGCCAGACTAAGATGACGATTCCAATTAAAACTCCTAAAAATACTGCCATTAATCATGTTACTCCTCGTTAATTAAAGCTTTTTAAACATAGAACTAATTATATTATAAAACTCCGATGACCGCGACTTGCATTTAGTCAATCCCTCGATTATCTAAAAAAACGACCACCTCACTGATTGAGATAGTCGCTTTCAGCTACTTATTTGTATTGTTGAATGCGCTTATAATTGTACTTCCCGCGGGAAACCTTTTTAAATGTGTTCACATCAATATCTGGCAAAGCTTCGGCAAAAAGTAATTCGCCATCACCTTTAAAGCCTTGTAGCAAAACTTCTTCATTGTTCTTAGTCACATAGAACCGATTAGTTAAATTTCCGCCAGCAAAATAACTAGCTTCATCAGTTACACCATCCGTTAAAAAGCCCAATAACGTCGTCTTCTTTTGGGCGATGACCCCAATCACAACTTCATTTTCGTTCATTAGTTTTTCAGTAATAAAATTTTGTTTCATTATTCTCACTCTTCCTTCAAGTTATTTAATAGTTAAAAACATGCTCACGACCAAATTGCCGCCAAGGTTCGCTGACTGAGCGCCCACCTTAAGGCTAGCCAGATTACCCCAATCAACACTACTGCCATCACTAAGCTTGGTAGATAGAATTGCTTGACAAAGACTAACGCCAATCCCAGGAACACATAGATGCCAAATTGGGCGATGGTCAGCCAAATTTTAGTGTGCCGTGCGGTCACGACCATGTAGAGGTAGTCGGCAAGCATCAGCCCAAATGAAACGAGGATAAACAAGCTGTAATCTTTGAAACTAACATCTTGGAGCACCAACGCTCCTAGCATGGCCAAAATGCTAAAAATTAGCCATGCCCCGATACTAAATTGCAATTTTTGGCGATGGACTTTTTCGATATCCGCGGCTAATAACTGCTCGTTCCAAAACACAGTATCGGCCGTGGTCAGGATATAGGCTTTGTGCCGGTCCTTTTTAATGAAGAAACTATTGAGGCCCCGATAGATGACGAGCACAAAAATCAGATAATAGCTCACGGCCCCACGCGTTGCAAACAAAATCATGAACAGGCCAAGATTGACCAACGAACTAAAGAACGCCGGGTACATGAAGATCACATCGCGGAATAAAAATAAATCGACTTTTTTGACCAGTCGTAATTGATCTTCAAAGCGATCAGTAAAGTTATTCTCCCAGCTACGGGCACGAAATGAGAGACCATAGATGATCATGGCATACCCTAGATAACCACTTATCAAGACTAACCAAGCTAATGGCGTGAGACCTTTGAGCGTCAAAAATGTGAAGCCAATCAAAAAGCCGGTTTTAATGACCAAGGCGATTGTTGCTACGCCAACGCGATTGAAAAATACTAAGTGCTCACTGGGCGATAACAGAAAATGCAGGCAATACGCCAAGCCGAGCATGCCCGCATACGCCGGGGATTGGTAGCATAAAAATACCTCCAAGCCGATAAACACGAGACTATTGGCAATAAACGCATCCCGCAAGTAACGTTGCACAATATAAAAGCTGTCAAAGGCTACCGTGTGGGCCTTAAAACCCAGCATGTTTAAATCAAGTTCGTTTAAAAATTTTTTGGTTGCTAACGCGATCATCGCCCCATTTAGATATAAATACAGCAACACGATAAAATCAAAGATGGCATGGTTTTCAAGGAATAACACCGCCAACATCGCAACCAATAAAATGGCAATGCCCGTTTGTTTTAGCACCGTCTTGAGCGTGAGATGACAGCAAGTCAAGCGGATGAATTTACCCATGAACTGATAGCTCATTTAGGGTCCCCCCTTCCATGACATAGACTTGTTCAACACTTTGCTGTAAGTATGCTAAATCATGGCTGACAATGACTAACTCCTTGTTGAGGCTTGGTAAAATCTCCAGTAGTGCTTGATTACTAGCCGCATCAATCGCTTCAAACGGCTCATCAATTAGGAGTAATTCACATCGGGAGGCAAACGCGATCAATAACGCAATTTTTTTATTTGTGCCTTTGGACAAGTTGCGAATCTTTTTAGTAAAGAATTGATCAACCTGCAACTTGGTCGCTAATTGATACAAGGTGTCGGCGTTAAAAGAGGCCAAGCTAGTCAGCATGTCAAAAAATTCAGCCACGGTAAAGGCCCCGTATTTTTCTAAATCATAATCGACTAAAAAAGTTGAGGCCGAACAATTAATCGTCCCGGTGTACTTTTGCCGCCCTGCGATTAAATTCAACAACGTTGTTTTACCAATCCCGTTGTTCCCGATAATACCGATGCGTTGATAGGGAATTTTTTTAGTTAAGTTCTTAAAAATGGTGTCGGTTTCATTATAAGCAAAGCTCAGCTCATTAAATTCAAGTATCAGTCGTTACCTCCATTAAAAATAATTAATCAATGCGGGCTACATTTACCTTTTATCATTAAAATTATTAATATAATTATATTAAAATTACCTTTGCATTACTATTAAAAATCAATATTCTAAATAATAACTTAATAAAATCCCTCGATACTGAGTAATCACCGCTGGAAGCATTGCCTAGGCATGGGAGTCGAAGTGGTTAATAGCGTTACTTACGTTAATTTTGCCAGTCCTGAAGCAAGTTTGGCGTTCTTGAATAACTGAATTAAGTGCAAGGGCACAAGAACGGGCTGATCCGCAGCTGATACCAAAAATAAACCCTTGAAGAAAATTCTTCAGGGGTTTATTTAACCTTGTATCTCAATTTGTCGGGTAATTTCATTTATCGTTTCGTTTCCAAAGCAGCTACGGCACGATTCAGTTCACTGATTTCTGCTTTAACATCGTTTGCAAAAGTTGCGTCCCGTAGATCTTGCGCAAATAACTCATCAAGATCTGTTAAATAACTTTGATTATTCAGCATGTTTAGCTCCCTCTCACTCTGGTGCATCCCCCGTCACCCTATCACTTCCAGCCATCCTCAACATACGAAATCAGGTTATCAGGCAGCTCATTGACATCAACCCAGATAAGTTCAGCATTTTTCTCTGGTTCAACAATTTTAGGTGTCCCTAGATAATTTTCAACGGTGAAGTAGCCATTGAAATACGGCACATTCGTATCACTGTAGCGCTTATGCATCATCAAAGCAAATCCCAGCGAGTTGGCATCAATCGTTAAGCCAAGTTCTTCTTTTAATTCCCACGCCATCGCTGCTTTCATCGATTCACCCTATAAATAAAGTTGTCCAGATATTTAGTATAGGAGCAACTTGTGATGTATTCAATTGAGGTTCGTATCATGTGAGTACCCAACTTGATTATACCGGTACCACGTGGTACCATTATACCGTAATATAAGGGAGGTAAATTATTATGAATTCACAAGTACATTTTCGCATGGATGAGCAAGAAAAAGCAGCTTTAACGAATATCTACAATGCGCAAGGACTCTCAATTAATGATGCCTTTCGGATATTCGCAAAGAAATCACTGGAAGTTGGTGGTTTCCCGTTTGAATTGAGTAATCCTAATGCCCGTTTGCAAGCAGCCATCAATAGCGATGATTATGTAAATTTTGCAAGTGCTGAAGAAGGATTGGCTTTCTTGAATGACTGAATTTAAGTATAAACCATCGTTTGAAAGTCGTTTTAAAAAGCACTATAAAAAAATGATTAAAGGTGGGCGTTATCAGAAAATTGATTTTGAGATTGTCTATCGTAAACTTTTATCTGATGCTCCACTCGATGACCATTACAATGATTACCCTCTGAAAAATCGTAGACCAGAACGTGATTTACACATTAAACCCGATTGGTTGTTGATTTACAAGTATGATGGTGAATACGTGAAATTTATTGATACTGGCACACATTCAGACTTATTTTAAGCACAAAAGTACCAGAATGTGCTAACCCGCAGCTGATACCAAAAATAAACCCTTGAAGAAAATTCTTCAGGGGTTTATTTAGCGTTGTATTTGTATTGCAATTAATCAAGTAATTTCATTTACCGTGTAGTTGCTTTTTTGATATTAACTTGCCAATTATGCATGCTCAATCGCTGCAATCATCCTGGCTAAATCTACTGATTCATCATTCTCACGGCTTAATGTTGCTTGCATTTGACCGTTCATGAATAGCGCCATCGTTTCTTGTAGAGCATCGTAATCTTGCTTACCCATTAACACTGCACTCTTGCTATTGTCAGCACCAGCAATCAAGATCGGTGCTGAATCACGATTAGTTGCTTGAATAAGGGCTAATAAATTTGCTCGAGCTTCAGTTGGCGTTACGATATCCATAGTTATCACCGCTTTCTTTACTTTATTATCTAAAACCAAAGTATCACCTCGTAACCTATTTTTTAGTTAGCATAATTCCCCCTCACCGCTTCACCTCTGCAAACTCCATGACAATTTCTTCATTTGGAATTTGCAGCTTATATTCCCCAGCTTGGTACGTCCGCGTCCACGCACTTTCATCGCTATGCGTTAATGCACGTAAGCTGGCTGCTTCAAAATGCCCGTAATGTGCCCAAACATAGCTTAAGACACCTCCCACTTCGATATCTTCACTAATATTTTGTTGCTGTGCAAGGATTTGCGTAAGAGCTGCTTGATCCAGCGTTTGTAAAATATCTAATTCCCGTTGGCCATGGAATTGCTGAGCAACTGAATCATAGACGGGCCCATGCGTATAAGCTAAGGTGTCCTCACTAAATAATAGCCTTTGATATTGCTTCATGAATATACCTTGGGCAAAATATAGTAACTTTTGCAATTTCATTTGGGTTAACGTTGATACGGTAACATCAACCTGGCGTTGCATATAGTCTTGGGCCATGAACCAAGCAGCAACATCTAAGGCCTTTTGAAAACGTGCCCGTTCAAGTTTTTCAGCCGTTAGTTTTTGTAAAACATCCATATCGTTATTTGAATACTTCTTTACATCTGAATCAACAAACATTTTCTTCAATGTCGTAACATCATAATCCGCAACCCGTTCAATTAAATTACTATTGGCCCGCGTTGGTAACGAACCGGCTTCATATTGTTCAATGGTTGATTTGGCCAGACCTAAGAAATTAGCAAAGCCGCGTTGTGACAGCCCGAGGTGGTGCCGAATCGCTTTGATTTCAGGCGTTGTCAACAAATTGTTACGGCGTGCATAAGCAGCAAATAACCGTTCATCGCGGACTTGAGCCAAGTCACGATCAAACACTTCTTCATTAGTTGCTGCATAAATACGAACGGGAATTTTTTCAATTGAAATTTCAGTTCCTTTGACTTTGGCGGTAATATCTTGGTAAACGACATTGGTTGCCGAAATTGGGACAAACTCATCTAAACTCTCAACAAAAAATTCATTCATAATATTACCTCCTAATAATCTTCATGAACTGAAATAATCCAACCACGCCCTTTTAGTAGCGTAATTATATCGTCGCCCCGAATAAAGGGCAAACATTAAAATTAAGCTATTCGCAACGCAACAAAAAAGCCAGGTAACGCGGAATAACCTCGCTACCTGACAATGTTTGAACGGGATTGTGGCATCCCCGATATTTAATATTGTGCATATATATTAGTCGTCTAGGACATCCTTCAACACCGGCCTACTATTAGGCATTTTGCTTACCGCGCATCACTACCAGCCCAATAATTATAATCATAAATCCATATAGCAAATATAACTTGGTTGGCGAAATCCCGACCATCAGAATCGACACTAAGGCCGCCCCAATTGGGTACACCATTTCTTGAATCGTATAATACCAGGTGATAACATCGGCTCTAGTTTCTTCACTCAAAGATGTTTGCATTGCGGTATAGCTAATTGGACTCGCAAACGTACTGATTAATGAGATTGCCATGCTCACAATCACTACCGCAACTAAGGCCGCTGTTTTGGACGTAATCCCAAACATGAAGGCTAATATTAGATACAGGGCACCAATTGATATGGTTGTGACTCTTAATATTTTTAATGCATTGGGCGTCTTTTTAAAGAATGCGACCGATGCGCCGACCACTGCCCCGATACCAGCAATCCCTTGGACGAGCCCCAAATATTTTTCCGTAACAAACCCGCCCGTTACTAGAATATATGGGATGGCCACAATTTCTGATACCAAAAATATCCCTAAAAGCGTCTCTAACAGAAATACTTTTCTTACAGTTGGTTGCTTTAATACTGAAGCCACCACCATTTTGAAGCTTGGTAGCGCTGCATTATCATCCGCACTACGCACACCTTGATACTTAACCCGCGGTAATAGGACAATCCCAATCAGCGAAATTCCCACTGCCACCCAGAGCGTATTTGGCAAACCTATCCATGCCCACAACAAGGCCGTTATGATCGGGTTAACGATTTGCAGCACTGAGATACTCCCTTGCTCTAACGCGTTTAGTTGCTGAATATGATCTTCGCCGACAATGTAAATTTGATTATTCATATAAGCGTAATTAAATATGCGCATGAATACTCCATTAATGCTCAAAAACAGCACCGCGGTATAGACCATTGCTTTATTATCACTGATGAAGAAACTATATAGCAACATCGAAAGCGTTGCCCCGACTAATCCAATCGTAGACAATAAATGATTATCAAATTTATGAAGCAACATGGTAATTGGCTTGGCAAGGACCAGGCCGATGATTGGGCCAGTTATTAACCCCAGACCGAAACTGACGGAACTATGAGTTTTATTAAGCAACTCCAAACTCGTCCCATAGTTAAAGATTCCGTTGGCAGCCAAAGTCGCAAACATAATTAAGGCCGGAATCATTATTTTTATTTTCATACGCTACCTCCGAAGTTCACCCCATTCGCCACCAATTGTCCGCAATTAGCATTTAAACGAATTGTTTGATTAGAATTTTATAATAATTTAACACATTCCAACTTCACTAACAACTTCCTTTTACCAGAATTGAATCTTTTTTGAGTATCTGTAACGGTTCTTTTTTATTCTTATCCACGATATTACTCCTTCCAGTTGCGTGATTGCTTATCGTAATTATCCTTGCCACTGTTACAAGATAATTGATTGAAGGTGTTGGTCAATATTTTACATCTAATAATAACACTAAGAATCGACTACTCCGTCATAATTTTACATAAACAAAAAGCTATCCAAGAACCAAGTTCCTTGATAGCTTTTCGTGTGATCTGAATATTAATGCATAAACGAAACTAATAACCCAGCGACCACTAACATAATGGCCCCACCAAGTCGATTACCCATTTGAGCAAAGGCAATTAAATTCATCCGATTAGATGCGGCCAGGACTGAAACGTTCCCTGTTCCACCCATTGAGTTATTACATAAACCAGCGGTAATTGTGGCTTCAAGTGGATACATACCGAATAATTTACCGATAAAGCCTGAAACGACTGAAATTACAATCACACTAGTTAAGCATAAGACTACGAATTGCCATGAAAGTGAGGCGGCCAATACACGCAAGTCAAGTAATGACATTCCGACCCCGCAGAGTAAGGCATGCGTCATATTGTTAACAACTACGTCACTAAACATTACGACTGATTGTTCGTAGTATTCTGGTAATAAGCCGAATCCTTTAACTAAAATAACAGTCAAAATAATAAAGGCATAGCTGTTAATTGCAGGTATTAACATGTTAAGTAATGTTCCAAGCATAAAGAAAGCCATCGCAATTACTAAACCAATCCCCATGCGTGTCGCATCAAGGGGGGCTTTTTTCTTTTGTAACATATCATCACTAACGGGCATTAACACACCGTTACCGTCAATTTTAGAACCTTGTAAGACTTTTGAAAGCATCCCAGCCCCAACAATTGCTAATAAGTTACCAAACGTAGTTGCAGGGAATAATTGTGACAAGATATGCGCTGCCGGTTGGCCAAAGGCGTGACTGTAAATCCCTGACAATGGCACAATTCCGGCCCCAACACCACCGGCCATAATTGGAATTGAGACGTAGTAAATTGAGTGAGCAAAACCTTGACCTAAAAGCATCCCCACGCCACCAACCGCAAAGAGGGTCACGGCCATTGAGATAAAGGCAACTGGTAAGAAACGAACGGCTGCCCGGAGTAATAATTTACGGTTCATCCCTAAAATTGAACCAACAATCAATGAAACAATGTAGAAATCAAGGAAGTCCATATTGTTAACAAAGGTCTTACTGATGTTAACCACACTTGGTGGAATTATGCCATACGTAACTAGTGCCGCAGCGGCAAAGATGGTAAAAACTGATCCACCGCCAAGATACGTTTTAAAAATTGGTAAATTAGCACCCATATAATAGAACAAATGTCCAAGAAGAACTAAAACTAAGATTGCCCCTAACATATTATTAGGCAAGGCATGTAGATTGATCATTAGTAGTAAGATTACGGCTAAAACGATATATAGTGGTAAGCCAATCCCACTAATTTTAAACTTTTCAAGCTTACTCAAGAAGTTGGGTTTATCTAAGGGCGTTACACCTTGTGCTTGTTGATCCATTTATTTAACCTCATAAATTGGTAGTGATTATAATTTTTCACATGAATTGAGCTAATAAGTGAGCCACAACTGTCCATGATTGCGCTAACTTATTATGACGACGCTTCTGAATTTCTTCTCCAAAATATCTTCCTTAGTTAAATCTTATTAAATCTCGTTAAATCGTTGCTGTTAATAATCCCGTGTAGATGGTTAAGATTAATAAATCTGCTGAACCACCTAAACTCAGGTTGCGTTCCTTGAATTGCTCATCTAATTGCTGTAAAAAGGCAATCCCATCAGTGGTTTTACTGCCACCTAAATTAAAGTACAGGTTAGCCCATTCATGCATTTCCGCAAGAACCTCAAGTTGACCAGCACGCTTAATTAAATTTGAATCACGCGTATTACCAGCAATATACATTAATGTGTCTAATAGCCGTTGTGGTAAGGTTCCGGTTGTTTTTTGTAACTGGGGTAAAGCTAGCTCAAAGACCGTGGGGTAACCAGCGGCGGCTTCACCACGAATGCCGGTCACTTGGTATTTTAAAAACTGTTCTTCTCCGGCTGTTAATGTGGGTTTATTCGCTAAACTTTGAAAATCAGTCGTAATTAACGTCGCTAACATCGCTTTAATCGTGGCTTGTAGATGCGTTAAAGTGGTTAGCTGTTGGCGATAACAATAGCCCGTTGCCCCGAGTAAAATCCCTAATGAAAAGATGGCCCCTTTATGCGTGTTAACTCCATTAGTTGCAGTAAACATGGAGTTTTCTGCCACAATACCGTGTTGGCGTAATTGCGCAAATAACTGGGTTAAATCATCTTCATGAAAATTAAAGCCCGTTTGGTAAGCGGCATTAAAATATGGTGTCAATGCCAAACTACTATCAATAAAGGTAAACACATCCATATCATGATGGGCTCCAGTGCTAGCTGGATCGACTAATCCAGGTTTAGGATTCAAACTAACCTCGTATAATAAGCCTTTTTGGGCAAAATTAACGGCGTTGCTTTGATTCCAACGAAAATCATTGAAGTACTGGTGATAATGTTGTTCAATCACGGCTAAAATTTCTGCATACGTGTGGGCTTGGGTTTTGGCACATATCTTCGCATCTTGGTCACATACCAAACATTGCCGGGCTGGAAAACCGAGGGCTTGCCGGGAAAGTTGGGTTGCATTTCCGGCGGCCATTACATCAATATCAAATAAGCGCCCCATGGGTAACTGCGTTTCAAGTTCCATCATCACTTTTTTGACGGCGACAATTGGGCCATCGACAATGATAAAAGCTTCAGGTCCAGTTGCTAATTCGCGGTATTCAACGGTATGTTGCACGGGATACCCTGCTTGGTTAAGCGCGGCTAAGATATTGTACCAACCATCAACAAAGATGTTTACGATTGCGGCATTGGTTTTAACATTACCGGGAATATTTAATTTAACGGCACAAATTATTTGTTCGGGGTAAGACGCTTGGAGTTGTGTTTGCCGAGCACTGCGTACATCCTTACTCGTCAAAATATCCGTTAAGCTAACCACTTGTCCTTCTGTAAACATCACACGTTTCCTTTCAATTAGGTGATTCTGTTATTACTTAAATTACTTATCTTAATCTTTTACTTCACGAATCACGTCCATAATGGTCCCGTCACGATATTCGATTAAGGCCACCACGCGATCTGTAAATTCAAGCGGTTTTGGTGTCCCAACTTTTTTCTCCGCCATTTGTTGGAGTTCATCGATGGTAAATACAGGAACCCCAGGCACATTACTTAGCGCGGCTAATAAATCTTGGCGTAATGGGTTAATGGCAATCCCAACTTCAGTTACGAGCACATCAATGGATTCACCTGGCGTCACCACCGTTGTTACATCTCGAACCACTGTGGCAATTCGGCCCCGAACTAATGGCGCTGAGATAATCGTCAATTTAGCGGTGGCCGCATCTTGGTGCCCACCGATGGCCCCACGAATGACTCCATCAGAACCAGACATGACGTTCACGTTGAACTTCGTATCAATTTCTAATGCTGACAAGATCACAACATCTAACTTATCAACCATCGCACCTTTGTTAGCTGCATCGGCATACCAAGACGCATCGATTTCTTGTTGGTTCCGGTTTTTGTGCATGGACTCGGCCGCACCCTTATCGAAATCTTGAACATCCATCAACCGACCAATCAAGCCTTCTTCTAAGAGGTCAACCGTTGGTTTGGTAATCCCACCAAGGGCAAATGAAGCTTTGATTTGGTTATCAAGCATGGCTTGGCGTAAGAACCGCGTTACCGCTAGAGCTGCCCCACCCGTTCCTGTTTGGAATGAAAAGCCATCTTTAAAGTATGGTGAGTGAGTAATCACATTATTAACCATTTCCGCAATCTTTAATTCTTTCGGATCTTTTGTGAAACGAGTGGCTCCTGAACCAATTTTTTCTGGATCGCCGACAGCATCGACTTTAACGACGTAATCCACTTGAGTTTGCTTAATTGATGCTGGTGTGTTGGGGTATGGCTTCAAAGTATCCGTGATTAAAACAACCGTTTGGGCGTATTGGGCATCCATTAAGGCATAACCGAGGGAACCAAACGCTGAATCACCGTCCATCCCGTTGGCATTTCCCATTTCATCGGCATTTGGCACCCCTAAGAAAGCGACGTCAATTTTGATGGCGCCGGTTTCAATGGCCCGCGCCCGATTCCCATGAGAACGGAAAATAACCGGATTAGCTAACGCCCCATGTGAGACAGCATCCCCTAATGTTCCGCGCATCCCAGATGACGTAATGTTAGTAACGACGCCCTTTTCAATCGCTTCAACGACAATATCGTTCATGACATTGGTCAAAGATGATGGGGCTAAGGTCAAATTTTGATAGCCGTTATCGATGATAATGCGCATAACTTTGTTAAAGACATAGTCACCTTCCCGGAAATGGTGGTGAAATGAGATAGTCATGCCATCACGGACGGTCTTGTTGACCAAATCAGCTAATGAATCAACTAACTTATTACTACCGGTAGTCGCCTTAAAAGTTGGCAACACCCGTTCAACTGGCATCCCTTCGATGTCGGTTGATGTAAATGGTTGGTAGTCATAGCTTGCTAAGATTTCATCTGGGATGTTGCGATTTACTTTATTTTCCAATGTATTCACCTTCTGCATCTACTAAATTATTGGCTTTGGCTAAACGCATCACCCGTTCTGCTCGGAGCACGACGGGCCGGTCAACCATTTGCCCATTCAATGAAATAACGCCTGAACCCTTAATCCGGGCTTGTTCAATGGCCAAGATAACTTGTTGGGCATTGCGAATTTCTTTTTCCGTTGGTTGGTAAACTTTATTAACCATCGCTACTTGGCGTGGGTTAACTAATGACTTACCATCAAAACCAAGTTGGTGAATCAATTCGGTTTCACGATAGAAGCCCGCTTCATCATCCATGTTGGTAAAGACCGTATCAAAGGCCGCAATCCCGGCAGCCCGTGCCGCATGTAAGATCACATTGCGGGCATATAATAATTCTTGCCCATCTGGATAACGGTGCGTTTTCATATCCGTTGTGTAATCTTCAGCGGATAACGCAATCCCAATCATCCGCGGAGAAGCCGCCGCAATTTCATTAGCGTTAACGACCCCTTTGGCTGATTCAATCGCGGCCATTAAATTGGTACTACCAACTTCACGGCCAAATTCAACTTCAGCGGCGGCAACTAATGCTTCTAACTCATGAATCATCTCTGCTGTTTCCGCTTTTGGTAAGCGAATGACATCAATGCCGGCTTTAACCATGGCTTTAATATCATTTTGGTAATATGGCGTATCTAATCCATTAATCCGGACTACTAATTCCGCGGTACCATAATCAATCGTGGTGATGGCTTCATAAACTAAGTACCGGGCGGCATCTTTTTCCGCCATTGAAACGGCATCTTCCAAGTCAAACATGATTGAATCAGCCCCAAAAATACCGGCGTCTTTAATCATTGCGGGGTTATTACCAGGCACAAACATCATGGTGCGGCGAAGTCGTTCTTTGCTATTTGCCATAATTACATCACCTCCCAATTTGGTGTATCCACAATTGCTAAAGCGCGTTGAACAGCAGTTAGTGCCCGGGCTTTGATAACTAAGTCAAGCGCCCCTTTATCAACGACACTAATTTGGGCGTTTTCAATCGCATAAGCTTGTAAGACGTTGGTAATAGTTGCTTTAATTTGATCACCAAATTGCTTGGCGACGTCTGATTCTAATTCAAATTCATAACCATTGGTACCGGCACGTAAGATGATTTGGATATCTGATGATTCCAAGGTCCCGGCCATGGCAGTTTGTTTAATTTCCATTGATATTTTGTCCCTTCGAAATTCTTGTTTGTAACGTTAATAGATTATTTTGAATAAATGCTAAAGTCGTTGGTGGCACTAATGCAGCTAAGTCCGCTAAGGTCCCGGCTTTAATTAATTGCCGGACATAACTTGCCGAAATTACTTGTGCTCCAGCCGTTAACCGCGGCAAAATCTTAACCGCAACACTTGGCGTTAAGATGCGCTCCAAGCTGGCATTATATAGGGCCGTTGTATGCGAGAGTGGCTCACTGCCTAGATAACGCGTCGTAATTCCTAAGACTGGCGTAATTTGTTGCTTGAAAATGCTCGCATCCAGCTCCGTTTGATAACGAATGATGGCATCGTTATCTTTAATGAAGTACGCCGGGAAACTGACAAAACTGACTAAGTAATCTTGGCCATTGACGACGACCACATTTGCTAAATCACGCGTGCCCTCACGTACCAGTTGAAATCGTTCCGCCGTTGAGAATAATGACACATCCGCATTAACCACAAAGACATAGACCACATCATTTTGTTTAGCTGCTTCAGCCACTAAGTAACGATGCCCATTCGTAAAAGGATTAGCATTCAACACAATGCCAGCAACTTTTTTGGCAGCGGGAAACTTAGGAATTGCGGCCAGATAATCTTTGATATTGGGCACCCCTTTTTCTAGGATGGCACCTTGCTCAGTTGATCCCAGTAATTGAAAGCCGACGTATTGAAAACTAGGGATATACGCTGGCTTAGTGAAAACAAACTGATGAAAAATACCTTGCGCCCCTAAGCGATTCGTTAATTCGGAAATCAATTGATTAAACCGGGCCCCTTTAGTCGGCGCATCTTGATCACACACCGCGACAAACTTAATGATGTTATTGGCAATTGAACCCGTCCCGACTAGTTGGTGTTCTGCATTGTATAAACCAATTGTTTGATCAATTGTCGTGACTTCTTGCGGATTAAAATTCGTAATCCCACGGTCAGTTAAAAACGATTGCCACTGTTGTTGCGTATGCTTATCGCTTAAATATAAATCACAAATCGTATCCATCAATTTGCCTCCACGGTTGACTATTGTGCTTGGCTGTAACTAATTACGGCTTCGGTAACAGCATCCACCACCCCCGATTGGAAGACTCCGGGCACAATGTTTTGCGCATCAGGGGTCGTAATCAAATCAGCTAACGCTTGGGCGACTTTGATTTGTAAGTTCATGTCGACGGCTTTTAATCCACTGGCCAATAAACCTTTGAATAAGCCTGGGAACGCCAAGATATTGTTAACTTGGTTGGCCCATTGTGATGAACCAGTTGCTACAACACTGGCCCCCGCTGCTAAGGCTTCTTCAGGTAAAATTTCTGGCACTGGATTAGCTAGCGCCATAATAATCGCGTTGTCAGCCATTCGTTGCACTTGTGCACCACTTAACACATTGGCATCTGATAAACCAATGAACACATCTTGGCCATCAATAACATCATCCAATGTCGTACCCGCAGTTGGGTTAATAGCGTTTAACAAATCAAGTTGATATGGGTTGTACTGTGTATCTTCTTGGTGAATAACCCCATCAATATCAACGAGCGTTAAGTTTTTACAGCCTGCCGCAATTAAAATTTTGGCAGTGGCTACTCCAGCAGCACCAATTCCATTAATGACAATTTTGAGGTCGGTTAAGGGCTTGTCAACGACTTTAGCGGCATTAATTAATCCCGCCAATACAACAATCGCTGTGCCAGTTTGGTCATCGTGATATACCGGCATATCAAGTTCCGCAGCGAGGCGCTTTTCAATTTCAAACACGCGGGGGGCGGCGATATCTTCCAAATGAATGCCGGCAAATGAAGGGGCCATGTTCTTAACTGTGGCGACAAATTCATCAATGGTTCCTTGTTCAAAGGCCAACGGAATAGCGTCCACGCCTGCAAAGTTTTTATATAGCAATGCCTTACCTTCAATGATTGGCAAACTCGCACCAGGACCAACATTCCCTAATCCTAAGACCGCTGAACCATCCGAAATAATGGCAACGAGCTTACCACTCATTGTTAGTTTAGCCTTTTCACTAGGATCAGCATGAATCATCTTAGATAACTCAGCAACGCCTGGTGTGTAAGCTTCCCCTAGGTCTGTACGATTTTTAACATCAAAACTTGGTTTTATTGATAAAACACCAGTTTCTTTAGTATGCAAATCGATAACCCGATTAATATCAACCATTTTTAAAACCTCAATTCTTTTAATGACATTCGCTTGTTACTTTCTTAACAAAATTGATTCTAGTCCTTGTGCGCATTTTTGTAAAGCATTTTGTTGAAATATTTCAAAAAACATTTTTAAAATAGCCTTTTATTTTAAAATTTTAAAATAAAAAGAATTTTATCACTGACAAAGTATGGAAATCATGTACAATAAAGGTAATAAATATGACGAGGCATTTAACTATGAATCAAGA
Organism: Periweissella ghanensis; assembly: GCF_918814755.1. GTDB lineage: Bacteria > Bacillota > Bacilli > Lactobacillales > Lactobacillaceae > Periweissella > Periweissella ghanensis. Next base: position 100,819 of record NZ_CAKKNT010000003.1, read on the forward strand.
TGAACTAATTGTCGCGGTAGCTGAAGACTACTATCTCAATAAGGAGTCTTTTGCGACAATTTCTAAAAAATATAATCTAAGCCGCTACCTAATCAATAAATATCTCAATGATGGTATCCAATCGGGCTTAGTTCGCATTGAAATCCAATCAAATTCGAATCGTAATCAGCAACTGGAGCAGCTTTTAAGTGCACAATTTCCTGGCGTTCAATTCACAATCATTAAAGATGCTGCCGATGGGATTGAAAGTATGCATCGCTTAGCCGAAAATAGTGCCAACATCGCCCAGCAACTAATCCAAACGCGTAAACCGAAAATTCTCGGATTAGCCTGGGGTGAATCAATCTATAACTTGATTGATAACTTTAATAATATTCCGCTGCGTGATACCTACTTTATCCAGTTTATTGGGGAAAATATGAAGTATCATTCAACAGTTGGTTCAACACGGATGGTGGAAAAAGCCGCGACAAAGTTTTCCTGTGAATTTCGCACCTTACCCGCACCATTGTATATTTTAGATGATCAAACCCGACAAGGCTTAGCCCTTGAACCAGCCACGCAGAGTACCTTGGCGATGGGGGCTGATATGGGAATGCTCATTACGGGCTTGGGAACGCTTAAATCTTTGGAATCGATTGAACCATGGCATGCTAACTTGACGGCAATTATTCCCGCCAGTGACCTTCCCAATGTCGCCGGTCTAATCTATGGGCGGCCCTATGACATCAATGGCCAGTTCTTAAATGTGGCCCATGATAAGGCATTTGGCTTGTCTCTTGAAACAATTATGCAAGTGCCCACCCGCTTTTGCTTTGTCCGCGGTAAATTCAAATCGCTGGCAACAATTGGCGCCCTTAAAGGTAAGCTAGTAACGGACATTGTCTTTAGTGAATCACTGGCGTACCGGATATTAGATGACTTGAAAACCCTTTGAGGTGGTCCAAAATAACTATAAAAAAAGGCAGCTTTCCGTTGGAAGGCTGCCTTTTGTTCGTGGGTTGTAATTAACCAAGGTTTCAAATCACCATTGACTATCCCCATAATTTGCTTTATATTTGTCACATATATATGACAAATAATGATTGAGGTGTTATATGAATCGGGTTCGTGAGTATCGCAAAGATTTAAATTTTACGCAAATGGATTTAGCGCAATTAGTTGGGGTCGCGCGCCAAACGATCAATTTAATTGAAAATGACAACTATAATCCATCATTAGCATTATGTATTAACATCGCTAGGGCTTTAGATACTGATTTAAATACCCTTTTTTGGGAGGAAATTAACCATGAAAAACAATAAACGCGCCAATTTTTTAATCAAACAGTTTTACGGCATTGAGGATGTTTTAGATGAATATAAGGAAAGTCAGGTGAATCGCTTCGGCAATATCGCCTTCATTACCTTGATCAGTTATTTAATCCTATCAACGTTCATCGCGTACCTTATTTATCTGGTCAGTCTTAAATGGGCGTTCATCTTCATAATTACCAGCAACACCCTCTTATGGTTTATCTGCCTATGCGTAGGTGCATGGTTTGTCCGTTTGAAGAAATTAGACCAGCTTGATGTTCAATCTGATAACCTTAATCGCATTAAGCAGCGCTATCTAACGCGTGCTTGGGGCGCCGGAATTGGGTTGGGGATTGGTATCTATGCCCTCAACATTATCCTTGATGTAATCTCGGGGGCGCGACCATTTTACGCAAGCATTGGGGATGTCTCTTACATTATCACGGCTTTGTTTGTCGGCGTGATATTTGGCGGGTGCACATATTACTGGTATTTACGTAAATTAAAAAAATGACCGCATTAGAAAATCCGGCCAATTTTTTTAAATTTCAAACATCAATTTGTACATGTGAATTATATCATGCAGTTCCGCATGACTTAGGCTTTCAATAATAGCGTTATCGCCTTGCTTTGCCATTTTAATTCGTTACCTACTGCCTCGCCCCAATCTAATTCTGGTTCTCTAATATCGTCATCTTGCCAATTTTTGAATGCTTCCGCGAGCGTGTTGGGTAATTTTTTTGGTGTCATCTCCATGCCATTCTCCTTTTTTTGATATTTTCCATAAGTTAAGTATATACAAGTATATCCTAATTTTCGAGAGAAAGTATTTACGCAAATTAAAAAACTGACCGTCCGGCCCTAAGCAACCGCGTCTAACTCTTTAAATTTTGCTTTAGTTGGTATCCATTGCATTGATTGCTAATGATAGTATAATTATAATAAAATAGGTTTATCTAAAATATTTGCATCAAAACCAGCTTTAATGGTTTTACTAACCAAAATATCAAAAAAGCGTAATTATCAAACGTTTTTTACAAATGTTATAGAGGAGAGAAGTTATTATGGACTTAGTAGAAGATCTAGTTAATATTGTTGGTCACAAGAATGTCATTACCGATGCCGCAAAATCGTTACGTTTTCGCAAAGGCTATCGCTCAGGTAAAGGTGACGCGGTGGCCGTCGTCTTTCCAACGACGTTAATGGAAATGTGGCGCGTGCTGAATGTTTTGCATGACCACAATATCATCATTATTATGCAAGCCGCCAATACGAGTTTAACTGAGGGATCGGTCCCTGCTCCTGGTTATGACCGGCAAGCCGTGGTTGTTAACGGGATGAAAATTAAAGATTTAGCGTTAATCAATCACGGGGAACAAGCCCTCGCTTTCCCTGGGACAACCCTATTTCAATTAGAAAATAAATTGCGGCCCCTTAAACGGGAACCCCACTCCGTTATTGGCTCATCTAACTTGGGGGCCTCAGTCATTGGGGGAATTAACAACAATTCTGGTGGGGCCTTGATTCGCCGTGGACCCGCTTATACCGAATTATCATTGTATGTTTGGATTGATGAACATGATGAAATGCACTTAGTTAACCACTTAGGTATTGATTTGGGTGAAACACCGGAAGAAATCATTACTAATTTGGAAAACCGCAATTTTGATTTGGATAATGTTCCTGCTTCTGAACGGCATGGTTCAATGTACGACCATGAAGCGGTGGTGCGTGATGTTGAATCTGATCAACCCATTCGCTACAATGCAAATCCCAAAGAATTGTACGAAGTATCTGGTTCAGCTGGTCACGTGGCAGCCTTGGCGGTGCGCTTAGATACCTTCCCAATGGATGAACAAACCCAAATGTTTTACATTGGGACCGATAATCCCGATGAGTTGGAAGATATTCGCCGCCACATTATGACGACCTTCAAAGAATTACCCGTTTCTGGTGAATATATGCATAAAGATGCTTATAAATTGGCCAAGAAATATGGGAAAGATTCATTGATTGTCATTGAAAAAATTGGGACCGGACACTTGCCTGAAATGTTTGCGCTTAAAGCTTGGGGTGAACGCTTCTTGAAGCATATCCCTGTGTTCAAGCCTTACTTCCCCGATCGCTTACTCCAAACGGTAAGTAATGTCTTCCCTAATCAAATGCCTAAACGCATCGATGATTATTACGAAAAGTATGACCACTACCTCCAATTGGAAATGGCCGGGGATGGGATTGATGAAGCCCGTGCATATCTCAAAGAATACTTTGGCAATGCGCGTACGAGTGGGGATTACTTCGAAGCCGATGCCAATGAAGCTAGTAAAGCCGCTACCCACCGGTATGTAACTGCTGGGGTGGCAATTCGCTATCAAGAATTAAAACAAGATAGTATTGATATCTTGCCTCTTGATATTGCGTTGGCAAGTAATGAATACAAGTGGTTCGAACAATTGCCTAAAGAAATTGAAGACCAAATCGAACACAAACTTTACTACGGGCACTTGCTTGATCACGTTATGCACCAGGATTATATTCTAAAACCCGGTGTCGATGCGCATGCCCTGAAAGCCAAAATGCTTAAAATCTTGGATGAACGCCACGCCGTTTATCCCGCCGAACACAACGTTGGGCACTTATATGTGGCCGCACCAGCCTTGGTCGAACACTATAAGAAAAATGACCCCACTAATAGCTTCAACCCCGGTGTTGGTAAGCAAACCATGTCTAAGCACTGGGGCGCATATTAGCAAGAGCGTGAGATCGACCGGGAGCTAGTGCGGACTACACTAAATAACCGTCTTGAAGAATTTTCTTCAAGGCGGTTATTTTTGTTTTACATCTCATTGCCATTGGGGTTGTTCAATTTTAAAAAATGTTCCAGTCGGTTTTCGTGCAATAACGTGACATCAACCGTCCGCGATAATTGATAAGTGAATCCGACTTTTTCCTGCACCCGCTTTGATTGGTCATTGCCATCGTAGTAGCCACACCACAAACTGCCATATTGCAAGTCATTAAAACAATGCTGAATAATTGCCCGTACGGCTTCGGTCATTAAGCCCTGCCCCCAAAATTCTTCGGCAAGCCAATAGCCAAGTTCGGCGGAATCAGCCGCCATAAAATCTTTGGTGGGCGCTTTAATACTGATACTGCCAATGATCTTATCCGGGGTTAATTTAAAGGCCAGTGCAAATGTCTGATCAGCCATTAAGACATTTTTCAAGATACTAGTACTCTCGGCGAGATCTTGATGCGGTTGCCACCCGGCATTTAACCCGATTTTGGGATTTTTGGCGTAATGATATAAAGCAGCTGCATCACTAAGTTCAAATGGCCGTAAAATTAACCGTGCTGTTTCCATGAAATACCTCTAATCTATCGTTGCTTGGACACGCTACATCTTCAATACCGTGATTTTTGGGTTTAATAATTACGGCGGTTGAAGCTTTAATTTCGGCCCATTTTTGTCGGATTACTTATACTGTTGGAGTCTTTGATAATTATATTGCCCGTTGGAATCGATTTTAAAAGTATTAACGCCAACATTGTTCAATGCGTCAACAAAGAGTAATGCTCCGTCGGCGTTAAAGCCTTGCAAAAGGACTTTCACGTTATTTTTAGTTGCATAGAAGCGATTGGTCAAATCACCGGCTTCAATTTGAGTGGCTGCATCGACCAAGCCATTGGTAAGTAAATTTAAGATGGTCGTCTTTTTTTGTGCACCGACCCCGACAACAACTTCATTTTGTTCCATTAACTTTGGCGTAATAAAATTTTGTTGCATTTTGCGCCCCATTTCGTCTTGCTTACCCATTTCTTTAACATCCAATGCCCCGTTACGTTAACTCTTAAACGCTGTTTTGAAAGCACCCGCTGGCCAATGGTGAATGCCGCCACCGCTATTTCATAAGTTTGAATTATCGATTAGTTTGGATTAATAATAACACAATAAAAATAGTTTTACATGACTTTTATTACTATAATTAAAAATAAAACGACCAACTTAGGTTCCAAGTTAGTCGTTGCAATAATCTGGATGTAGCAAATTTTTTAGGCGCTAATTTTAACTCATAGCTTAATATGTGCGCGTCCAGGCACTTTCATCACGATGCGTTAATGCATAAAGGAAACTAATAATCCAGCCACGACTATCATAATCGCCCCACCTAGTCGGTTACCCATTTGGGCAAAGGCAATTAAAGGCACTTATATGTGGCCGCACCAGCCTTGGTCGATCACTATAAGAAAAATGACCCAACTAATAGCTTCAACCCCGGCGTTGGTAAGCAAACCATGTCTAAGCACTGGGGTGTGTATTAGTGAGAGCGTGAGAGCGACCGGGAGCTAGTGCGGACTGCTAGCAACAAATTACTACCAGAAAAGAGTTATGGCATGTTACAATACATGGGTCAGTTAATTACGTAAAAAGAACCCGATGCTGTAACATCGAGCTCTTGATAATTAATAGATTCGCAAGGATCAACTAAATCACTTAGATAATCGCTAGCTCTGCAAAGCTAAGGCGATTATCTTCGGTTGTTGATACCAAAATTGCCAACTTGTGCTACATGTACCAAAACTTCAAAGAAATTATCCATAATCTGTCAATTTTCTTTTTACTAGGAAGTTTGTACCATTGCGTGCAAAAAGACTACTTAGCGTAAGTGCTAGGTAGTCTTTTATTTTCCGGTGAGTTACGAGGGCTGCAAATTCAGGGCCCGCCTCATTTTAGCTAGTGATTAATTCAATGATCTTATCATGGTAATGTTCGGAATAAGATAAGATACAGGCTAAGTCAATAGTTCGGACCATTTTTTCTCTAGTATTAGTTGGTTAAGCGGATTGTAATTTACGACGGACGACGCTGATGCGATCACTATTGAACCAATCAACGTATTTTGAGACCGCCAAAATAAGATGCGCAATTGATGGGAAATGAAATTGATAAATCATTTCACGTTTTAATGATGAATGGAAACTTTCAATTTTGGCGTTATCATAAAGATGGCCCAATTTTGAATATGAGTGGTTAATCGCATGTTGTTTTAAAATATTTTCAAAACTAAAACTAGTAAATTGACTACCCATATCAGTGTGTAAGTAATTTGGCTTGCGGTGTTGACTTAAAGCGCGCTGCATCGTTGATACTACTATCTTAGTGTCCATCGTAGCACTGATCTGGTGGGCTAAAATTGTCTGGGGCCGTAAATCGAGCACCGAGGCTAAGTAAACCCACTGACCATTATTTAATTTTAAATAAGTAATATCCATACTCCATGCATTTGCATCACGTAAACCTTTAATTAAATTAGGGCGTTGCTTGTATTCAACTGTTGGTGGTTTATTAAAACGCTGAACCATAACAGAATAAATACCAGCTTCATGGCATCAAATTCAGTCTGAGTAACTGTTTGCCCATTGGTGTCAGTGCCGACAACTTGCGCTTTTTTACCCAGCCAGTTACTGTTTGAACAGCAAGATGGTATTCATTAGCTAACGAATTGGCTGAGCGGCCCTCGTTGTATAAGGCGACGATTGAGGCTTTAAATTCAGTTGTGTATTTTTTAGTTGGCATAATTAAAAACTCCTATACTTTTATTACCGCGGATTTCGCCCTAGAAATAAAGCGGTCCGGATATTTAGTATAGAAGTAAAAGCCTGACAATGGCAAGCAATACGTTAAGGTTAACATCACGATTACTAATACTGGTTCAGATAGCTTTGACTACAATCCATACGACTTCAAATTAAATGATAAGGGTAACCAAACTGATTTGGATGAAATCACGACTGACAGTGATAACCCATTAAGTTCAGGAACGCTATCTAAAGGTGGCACAGTAACAGGTAACATGACCGGACAAGCTATTAAGGGTGACAAGCTCCAATTGTTCTACAAAGGCTCAATTTTCGATAAAGACGAAACATTTTCAATTGATTTGAACTAACAAAAAAGCTGCGTAGTAAATTAATACTACGCAGCTTTTTAATTAGCTTTTAAATTAATGATTGCATTATTTAAATTAGATATTTCATTTTGAAAATAAGCTTGATCATCTTTTGGAATATTTAATTTTTTAGATAATATTAATAATTCATCAGCTTTATTAACTTCTTCCTTAACATTTTTTATATTTATGTTTGTATCAGTACTTTTTTTTGGTATATAGTTATTCGCTAATTTAATTGTTTGCTGTAATTCATATCTATAATCTGTTGGCACAGTTGGTTTTGGAATTGATAAATACGCAAAATAAACACCTACAATAGATGCAATCCCTATAATAATACCACTAATAGACGTAATTACTTTAAAAGGCGTTTTTACATTAATCGCAATCAAGATAATTAAACATATTATAATAATAATAGCTAATAATTTAAGAAGAAAAATGCCGGTATAAACAGTAAAATTATTTTTATGTTTGCTGTAACAAATTGCTAATAGTATCTCTAAAGGAAGACAAACTATTAAAGTATAAGCTGGTATGCTTACTATCATACTCTCTAATTTAGAGTATCGAAATAATGATATTATAAATAGAATCATCAAAAAAATAATTGAACTTATTTCCAATTCTAAGCTCCATGAATTTGGTGACGCTGAATTTAAAGCGATACTACCAAACATCAAAAGAATTAATAAGCCCCATAGTATTTTAGTTTTTTTATCTGGGTTATATTCTAATTTGTTTTCCTCATCATAAGGAGTCGTACTAAACGTATTAGTCTTTAAGCTATTTATTCTATTAGCAAAAATTTTTTCACCAAATTTGTTTGTATGTTTTTTCATGTTTCATTTCCCTAAATTTATAATCATATAAAATTTGATCCTAAGTCAATAGTCCGAAATATTGACTTAGCGTATTTTTGTATCTTTTAATGAAAAACTGACTGACATAATACTATGTTCTGTCTCACGTGAAATTTAACCTTTAATCATTAAATTGAGGCTGAAATAACCCAATAGCAAGATGCTCATCTTTTAAGATGGTATCTTTTACGCAGCTATAGGGAATATATTTAACGATAAAATTTTTTTTGAAATCCCACTCTTCCTCAGTTAAGTTATTTCTTTCAACGTATTTAATTCTAAAGGTACTTCCACTACTTTTATTTCCGTATTGACCAACACGATCCCTTATAACCCATGTATCACTACTCGCAGAACCAATATAAAGTGGTGATTGTAAAGATACATCTGACATATCAAAAATAAAATACACGCCAGGTTCTTTTCCACTTTTACCGTCATCCCAATTTAAATTAACCCAATTTTCACGGAATTTATTCATCTGGTCTGTTCCGGTTAGCTTAACATCTAAAATAGTGTTATTGAGTAAAGTATTTACAAAAATGTTATCCATAAACTATTACTGCTCCTTCTAGTTTACATACGAATTATTATCCTTAATTGTTGTTATATCAACGTTTATAGCACTTTGTGAAATTACGCTTGTGAAATCTACCTATGTTCGCATGTTGTTCGTACTGATTTAAGTAGGTTTCGACTTCACAAACTTTTCATATTTAGATTATTGAACTAATGAAAAAACTAAGATAACTTTTGAACAAAACTATTATCTTTTAATTCTTTATAGTCAATCTCTATATACTTATATCCTCTATCAATAGCGAATTTCTTTTTATATCTATCCTTATACTTTTGATATTCAAAGCCTAATTCATTCCTATGGAAAACAGGAATGAATCTATAGTGCTGGTCGCCCTGCACCTCAATAATAGTTTTTGAATCAATTAACTCAAAATCATAAGGAAGTGGGTAATTAGCTTTTGGGTTGATGCATTTGAGTGTATCAAATTGTGTCTTAAAATTTATCCCTTTTGAAGTTAGGTACTCATTAATGATCCGCTCTCCTAAAGAAACATGTTCAGGACACCGATGTCTAACAACCCCTATGGAACTAACTTCTGCCACGTTAATCATTAATTCTTGACCGCAAGCATTACAAGTGATGATGCTTAATGGCTCTTGATATGTCCCTCTGATTGAGATTAATTTATATTTGGCATAATAAGCATTAGACTTAAATAGTTCAAATAAATATGAAAAATCCCTATGTAACTCTTCCGAACTAATCGTGTCTGGTATTTTATTCTCGCGTTTACGCTTATTATCCTCTCTGGTTAACTCTCTTGCAGTTGATGTATATTTCCAATGATCATGATGCTCTTTAAACCATTGTTTAATCACATCATGATCAGATGATTGAGTATACACCATTACCCAATGTAATTTTGCGGTTGAAATAGGATATTCATAGTGTTCAATTTCTTGAATTTCTTTAGCTAATTTTTTACATGACAAACAAGCTCTGGATCTATGTTTAAATGGTTTGCCACACGCTCTACAAGCTCTTTCTGTCATAGGTTTTTGACGTTTATTTGCTTTTTTATTTTTATCATTTGTCATTAACGACACCCGTATTTTGCATAGTGTTATATAACACTTTAAACAGACTGTTTGGCCAAGCTGGTCTCAAACAGATTGTAAAATGATTTGTAAACGAATCCTTTTAGATTTGTGATTCCTTTATTTCGGTAAACTTCAACGATGTTGATTGCTCCTATGCTAAATATCCGGCCTACTTTATTTCTAGGGCCAAATCCATGATAACGAAAGTATAGGAGCTTTTAATTATGCCAACTAAAAAATACACAACTGAATTTAAAGCCTCAATCGTCGCCTTGTACAACGAGGGCCGCTCAGCCAATTCGTATTAAACAGATCCACTAAGAGCAGTGCCTATCTCTTCGATTATCAGGGCTGTAGATTTCGACAGATTATTGTGCATAACTATCTTCTACCATTTATTTTCATCAATTTCGTGATAATAAAGCCTAAAATGATCAAAGCAACAGCTAAGATGCTTATATACTCAAAAATAGTTATATTTGTAAAGTGTGTCCCATTTGGAAAACGTAGCAACACCCCATAGTCTATTTCATAACTAGTTCGAACACCACTTGGTGCATTTTTAAATACCTCGTTTAACGAATCTTTCATAACTAGATGCTTGATTAACGAATTTATAGGTGTCAATGGGAACCAAGTTATAACATTTTTAATTGAAGCTGTTACAGAACCAATCGAAATATATACACCCGTCAAAAAACCGATTGCTGTTCCAATAATTGTACTAAATGAAGCAAATTGTGAATTAGTTTTAATTAAATACATGAACGGGTACACAACTAATAATGAGAGTGCGGATGACAATATGATAAGTAACATCACTTTTAATGTCGTCAAAAAACCAATTAGTAATCCTGTTCCACCAATAAGTACTACAACTGATATTACGTATAACAAAAAAGTGATTAAAGAACCAATTGCTACCGCAGCAATCATGTAGCTAACTTCAATTTTAATCGGACTAATCAACGTTAACATAAAGTCATCAACTCTATGATGTTGCCGATCATCCACAGAAACTCCATATGCTCCTAATGTTGCTGACATACTAGTAATTGTGACCAACCCCGAAACAAGCCAATAATTTACCATTGTCACAACATCAGATGGCGCATTCTTAACCCCCATCGCAGCCTTGATACCATCAATTTGAATTTGGCTTAAAAAAACTTTGTACAAAATCAATAAGATCAGTACCGACAAGAGCGAAAGGAAAAATGCCATGCGGTCACGTACAAAAATTTTCATATTCCTTTTAATTAGTGCTATCATGCTACTCTCCCCCTTGAACAAGAGCTTTTTCATTTTCTAATAAATTTAGATATGCTCGCTCTAAAGTAGCGTGACACACTTGAAAATCATTAACTTTGGCTATCTCTTTAATCTTAGCTAAAATATCAATCATTTCGAGAGCGTCTTGAACAAACACTGTTAGAGTTGTATTTTTAAAATCCACATCATACTTGGCATCTAAATTCTGCTCAACTAATTTGATATCAGTATTGTCGTTTAGTTTTACCAAGAGTTGCGTTTTAGAATGTTCCTTTATGAAACGATCAACATCACCAGTATAACGAACATGACCTTTTAATATCACCGAAATTTGGTCACAATTTGCCATCTCTTCAAGATAATGTGTAACTAAAATCACAGTAAGATTGTTTTCTGAATGAATTTTGGAAATCGCCTCCCACATGCCTGACCTAGTCTGCGGATCAAGACCTGTTGTTGGCTCATCAAGTATTAAAACTTCTGGACTGTGTAATAGCGCTCTAATAACGTCACATTTACGTTTTTGCCCTCCCGATAAATTCGCGTAGCGCTGTTTCATAATGTCATCAATCTTAATATACTGGCTTAAATAACTAATTTTTTTATTAATTGCTTTTTTGCTCATGCCGTACATTTTTCCTCTAGACATAAGATTTTCGTACACAGATAATAGCGGATCCAATCGATTATCTTGAAATACAACGCCTAAAGAACTTTTAATTTCTAATTTACTGAGCTTATCACCATCATTAATCCACTCACAACCCCCACCATCCGTCGAAATATTACCAATAATTATATTAATTAAGGTTGACTTACCAGCTCCATTAGGACCAAGAATGCCATAAAATTTACCACTATCAAAAGTCAAATTCACATCCTGTAGCGCATAAAATCCAGAAAACTTTTTAGCTATATTCTTAACTTGTATTTTCATTTTTGAGTCACCAAGCTCCTTCCTTACACGCTTGCTTTTCCGATACCACAACTACCACATGTAATCACTTTCTGAAAAACTAATGCTTTTTTCTTTAACCGCAAGCCCGTCAAATGTATTATGCATCTCAAAAATTACTTCATTGCTTTTAGTTTATTAATTAATAAGATACACCACAAAGAATGCATTAAAAAGCTTTACTTTTGTTTGAGGCACGCCAAACTAAAACCACTACCCTAACGCTCGTCAATGTCGTCGCTGGTATGAGGGGTAAGTGAAAAGGCAGCTTCCGTGGGGAGGCTGCCTTTTGTGATACTATTAGGGACACTAAGGCTTGCATCTCGAGCTATTCTTAATGAATAATGTTGCATATTATCTTTGCCATGCCTTTATCAATATCAATTGACAAATCATCAAATTTGCTTGATAATTACTTTACAGATAACTTGAGACGGATAAAGCTGGGTCCCTGAATTGGGGTAGGTAGATATTTCTACTGAGAATTCCTTTGCTCCTGGGGTTGTCTTATTTTTTTGCATTTAAAACCTCATTAACAAATAAATTCGGTCCTTTTTTAATTTCTGAAAATATAAAATCAATAAGTTGTTGAGAGTAAGTATACTCAACTCTGGAACCAATCTTATGTTTATATGCATACTTAGTATTATTTTTGAAATCATAGAAATTCATTATTGCATTTAAATGACGTGATGTGAATTTTGTTTGTATTCCAACTTTTTGCGTAACTTCAAAATGGACGTTGGTTGCTGTAATCTTAGAATTTATACCTGTAATTATGTCATTATACGCGTACGGGTGTGTCTTAGTTGGATCTTTTAACTCTTTGATTTTTTGGACATTTGTATCTGACTGATTATCAATTGCTACTAATAAATCCGCATCATCCTTATTTTTTGTAATATATATATTTTGACTGATTGGAATTGAAAATTTAGTTTTACCATTCAAATTATCTAATTTTGACCCAATTGTATTTTTTGTATCAATTAATTTTTTGGCAATTACGGGAGAATACGTGGCTTTTATTTCTGATGATGTCAATTCTTCCATATTTATAGAAAGCGTCAGAAAATTTTGCGCAATATACGTCGTTATATCTACACTATGCCTCTTACTTAATTCAGAACTAAAGTTAATTACACACGCTTGAAAAAGTGGTGCATAGATAGTTTCATAATCTTGTGTTATAAAATGCGTACTCATATTACGAAGTTCTAATATTGTTTCCAGATTTTTTCGTAACGGATCATTCTTATTGGTATATACTTTTTTTATAGCATCAGTCAAAGAAATTGTTCTATTCGGATTATCACGGTAATAAATAGATTTTTCACCATCCCTAGTTATTAAGTACGCCTTCAACATCAATTCCCAAGCATTAGTGCAAAAAAAAGAAAATCCTTCTATACGATACTTTATTGTTGGCTTATTATATACCTCAAGCCCTAGAATGAAAGATTCTATACTCTTTTCTAAAAGCCTTTTCTCAATTTTTTCCATACTAACTTTCTCCTAATTATCTAATATCAATTAATTTATAAAAATGTTCTCTTTTATCCATCATTAAATAATGTACGAAGTAAAGTAAATAAGTATAAGATATTCATCCAAAGTTACCTTTATGATATTTACTTTCATGTCCTCATATTCTATTTACTACTTGGGTTAATATTTTCATTGATTGCATGCAATGTACCATTAAGTTCTGCAAGACGTGTCACAATTTGGAAATTTCCATCTGAGAATATTTCTGGAAAACCAAGTTCATTTATAGCATAACTTGTTCTATAAGGTTTGAATGTAAAATAATCAGGTTTATAGATAATTGTATATTGGCGGGTATTTACTTTTTCAAACATTAAATCTTCACCAGCCCCAATAATAGTTGATATTTCTTGATTTGGCGCTAATGGAAAATTTTTCATTTCACTAAACGGATGTGCATTTAATAAACGACTATCAGCTTTCGGCTTAAAAGCTGGTGTTATGGTTACAGAAGAAATCCATCCCATCGTATTACCATAGTTTTTTATTGTTAACACAACTCTGTCTACAGTATCTACTTTTTCAATATTATAAGTTATTAAAATTATTGGCTTATTTTTCGCTCTTTCCACAAAAAAATTAACAACACCTGTAGCGATAAAACCAAGTATCCCAGAAATAATAGGTAACGTAATTGCCCAAAATGTTAACCAATTATCAAGTTTAAAATTATTAAATATTCCCATTCAATCTACTCTACTTTCTGAAATTTTTCAGTATCTTCCTTTCCACTTCTCGTCCACACTTCAGTCAATTCAACATCGTCACTGTCTGGTCGATGCTCGGCCTCTTTTGGAATTTTCACTAACGTTGGTACGGATAACGCATTCCCCGTAATGATTGCTTCCCCTTTACCAAGCATTGGAATCATCCGAAACGAAGCCCTGTCCAAGGTTGGCATTGTGTTTTCTAACATCTGTAAATCTTTATCATTCACAAGGCGGTGGATCACGTAATTGTGGACTTGTGACAAAATTGTGGGCGAAATATCAGCTGGCCTTTGCGATGACAAGGTCAAATAGAAGCCGAATTTCCGGCCTTCTTTGATAATCTCTTCAAACACCGACAAGCGATAATCTTGCCAGTCATCCCCGACGTTGTGATGTGAACCATTTAAAATGTTGTGCGCTTCATCAATAATTAAGTGCTTCGTCATTTTGGGTTTACCACCATTTACATCCCGTTTTTGTTCATCATAGATCATTTTCGATAATAGCATCGGAATGACTCGTTTGACTTCTTGATTTGTATTAACTAGCGAAATAACGTTTAGCGTTGTATATGGGAGTGGCTCTTCTTTTATATCGACGACCTCAACGACCTTCTCCAATGCATCAAATGCCGCTTCTATCCGCTTAAATAATGGATTAATGTGTTCAATATTTGTTGACTTCCAAGCTGATACATGAACCTTCTGAAATTCAAGATGCATTTTAAGTTTCTGCATTTCCCCCATACCATCGAATGCATCAATAATCTGACTTCCAATCTTATCAAATTTTAAAACTTTCATTTGATTAATTGATATCTCGGTGTTTTTATTAATATATTTGAATCCATTTACACCTTCATATCCCTCGGTTGATGAGTTGTATTTTAGTTTATTTAAGTTATCGAATAATTGTTCGTCAACGTATTTTTTAGCAACGTTAACCCAGTTATCAATTGAATCGGCAGTAGCATCATTTCCACTTTTCAATATTGCCTTTAATGTTCCAACTACAAATCTCGTAAAGCTTTGCCCCGTGAAATTCGATGAATTCCATAAACTTAATGCACTACGTAGAAACGGTACCTGCGTGGCTGGTCGGGCATCAAATAGAATTGCTAAGATATCGGCATCGAATAAATAAGACTGCAAAATTGGCAACTTATCACCCTTTCCACCGTTTCGCGTATTAAGCTTATATACCTTCTTATGCGCTTCTTCAATTGCAAATTGGCCCGCCGATGTGTATTCACCATTAAAATCAATCACGTAAAATTGACTACCACTGTCAATAATCCCTTGTTTGTGCTTCGTTCTAAACAGCTGAATAAATAGCCTGTGCAGCGTATTGGATTTACCACTACCGGTATTACCAAATATCCCAATATGCGATGCAAAGAACTGATTTATCGGCAGTTCAATTTTTTGCCCTTCGAGGAGCGAGTTACCAATTTCAATTCTTGCGATGGCTTTACTAATCCCATAAATAACACCCAATTCAGCCTTGGTCGTTACCGAGACTTCATTCCCAATCATTGGCACAAACTTACTCGTGACCTCAAATTTGCCATCACTAATAACCCCTTTGGACTTTAATTGGACAATACGGTTAATTGAGTTCGGGTTATAACGGTTATCAAATTCCTTACTCTTGATGGTATTTTGCTGGTCGATTATCTTTTCACTGACAACTGAAGCGATTATTTTTACATCATCTTGATTGATAGTTACAAACGCACCAACTTTAACACCTGAAAGCACATCCCCGTACCACAAGTATTCGGTATCATTGGACATTTCATACATCCCAACTTGGGCGATATCACCATCTACTGCGATAATCACCCCCAGCTTTTTAGCGCTCCGACTTGTCATTGCTATCACTCTCCACGTTATTAATACTCAATATGCTAGTTAGGGCCACTAAATCACCATCAGGCACTTTTTCAACATCTTTAGTTTCACCATCGGTCACTTCAGCTTCAGCTTCAGTAGCTTCCGACTTAAACAAATCCTTCATCTCAATCACGAGTAGTTGCTTGGATGTCGTTACCTTACCTCTAAGGTCAATTGCACCAGCTTCATCAAAAGCCAAAATATAGACTTTTAAAAATGGATTAGCCAGTGCGTTCGTGACCATTTTTTTAATATGTTCATCACCAAAAGAAAAGCCAATAACAATCAAAATAGATGATTCATGTTCGAGTTCTTGTTGAAACAACCGTAACATGGCGTAATAGTGTTGATTTTCAAAAGTATTCTGCGATTCCAGTCCGTCTGGTTTAACAATAAATGGCTCGGCTGCTACGGATTTCATGATCTGGACTTTTTTATCATCGACTTTTTGCCAATTTATTGATCCATGCGGCTTAACTAGCGAAATTGACGGCACTTCGCTAATATTATTTTGGAACTGGCCTCGATATGCGGTGGTTTTGTTATAGTTATAACTCTCCAAATACCGTTTGAAGTATCCGTTAGCACCATCATTAAAGACGATATGCATGTTTTCAGTTAGAATTTCATCCATCGCTTTTTCAATGAACAAGTCATAGTTAGTAGTAAAGATGTTAATCCGCTTGGGAACCTGCCGCGAATTAGAAACGTTCGTCAAATCAATGATGGTTTTAAGGAACGTTGTATAGTTAGCGAGTACATCTTTAATGGTTTTATTGTCGTCGGTACCTGCTGGATCAGACGTATATGAATCATCTATCAAACGTTCGCTCACAGCCTTGATATCTGCTTCTAGTTGTTTATTATTGGCATCTATTTCTTCCTTAGTTGGATTTTCGCCTTTACCTTTCATCAATTGAATTGCGGGCATTGAGCACCCTGATCCAATCAGAAAATTCAACCGCTTCTTAATTGCCATACTCTTTATTTCTTTAGCTAGTTCCGTAAATTCCATCTCGATATTCCATTCTTTTTATTTTATCAATTAATAAGATACACCATTGATAAAAAATTAAAAAGGTTTAGTTTTATTAAAGACAAACTAAAGCAAAAAAGCCCACCCGTAGGCAGACTTTCTATCAAACTGTATCAAATTTTAAATTACCAATATTTGACTCTTCTTCCGAAAACAGAGCAATTAAAATTCTGTTTTGAATTTCTTCAATAGTTATATTTTCTTTACCGACAAATTCTTTTAAGTCAGCGGAAGAAACAAAACATTTGTTAAATTTATTCTTTTCATCATTGATTATCTTTGACATTTTCATTGGTGAATGTCTTGGCACTTCACCGTTAACATAAACATTAACTATTAAAACAGATTTTTTGTTCATAGCTAGAGTTGCAATTATCTGTTTTCGCCACGAATTATCTGTTGGACCCAATGATGCCCCAGAAATAATAAGCACATCACCTTCAGTTACAATTGCTTCTATCGCTTCTTGACTCTTACTTGATCTAACCATTTTATTTAGCTCTTCTTTGATTAAATACTTACCATTCATTTCATCTATTTTGTTATTTATTTGGCTACTATTGTCTAATCCAAAAATGAATGATTCATTTAAATCACCATGTGCATGAATTACACGACTAACTCCAGAAATTTCGTATCCAGACATCAATGTACTATAACCAATTGGTTCTGTATTGATCATATTAATATTAAAATGTAAATATCTTTCCAATAAATATGTATAATTCAAGGTTACAAAATTTAACTTAATTTTTGTAACATCTTTGTCAATACTGTTGAACCTATGATTGTTAAGAATATTTTGAAATTTATCTTTATCCATATCTTGTAAATTACTATCCATATTATTAATAAACCGTACAACATTTTGCTTTCGTAACTCATCTGATAAAGTAGGAATTTCATCATTTATTTCTTTTAAATACTCTCTTAGGTCATCTTGTAACTGTTCTTTATCGTTTATTAAATCCTCAGCCGTATAGTCTTTACTTAATGATATGTTTCCTAGTTCTTCCTCAACACTCATCCATTTGGAACGCTCTTCAATTTGGTTATACAACTCTAAAGTCTTTTTTTCTGAATTAAGCCAAGAATGAAAATCTTCATAACTTGTTTTATATCCATTAGCTAAATCAACACCATTACCAACTAAAGCCACTATATTTAACGACATTCCACTATTCCCTCGTCCACGTATTTATTAATTCAATAAATTTGTATCTAAATTGCCAAACATCCCATTGGTT
This sequence comes from Periweissella ghanensis, assembly GCF_918814755.1. GTDB lineage: Bacteria > Bacillota > Bacilli > Lactobacillales > Lactobacillaceae > Periweissella > Periweissella ghanensis. Next base: position 119,217 of record NZ_CAKKNT010000003.1, read on the forward strand.
ATATTTATTTGCTTACCCCATTTAAAATTATTTTTTTGATTAGTTGCAACTATGAGTTGAATACTTGGTAGTTCATTCTTAATTAGATTAAGCATTAAGTTTAAATTATCAATATCCATTTCCTGACTTGCTGGTGAATCTAAAACTATAGGCAAATAAATATTAAGTTCTTCCATAATTGCTGCGTAAATAGCCAGTCTATAACTAAATACTAATAAATTACGTTTTGTACCAGTATACTTTAAATTTTTTGTCCTTATTTTATTCTTTTCATATGAAAAATAATTTTCTACATTTAATATATTCCCGTATTTAGTTGCTTTATTCCAAAGATCATTGTACTTACCTTGGGTCACTATAAAGCTTAATTCATCTTTTAACTTATCTATCTCTTTAGAAAATTCTTCATATATTATGTCTAATGTTTTTATTTTTATACCTGAATAATTAATTTCATTCTTCAAATTTTCATATAATAATTCCGGATTTTCGATTTTTGTTAAATTATTATCGTGAATATCTTTTTTTGCATTAATTTCTTTTTTTTGATTATAGAGATTTTTTAAATGATTTTGATAAAACGTTTCTATATCTTTCAATTTATTGTTTTTTTCTTTGTCATAAATTAAATTTTCTCTATCTACAAGAACAATATTCCCATCATTATCATGAACTGCCATATTCAATTCATCAATAAGTTCAAAAAACTTCTCTTGTTTTTTAAGCCCACTAGCGTATAGATCAATCTTTTCTTTGGTCTTTTTTATCTCAAAATTAATCATTGTTAATTTGTTATTTAGTGAATCTATTTCTTCGTCAACATGGTCCACTTCATAATCATTATTAAAAATAATAATTGCTTCTTTTAATTTTTGAACACTTTTTTTCTTATTTTCGAATTGTTCTTTTTTATGTATTATTTTTTTATAATCTAACCCCTGTAAAGCACATAATATATTATCAATTTGTAACGAGTAATTCTTTTCTTTACCTTTTAGTTTTTGAACTACTTTACCTCTATTCCACACTCTTAATCCTATATCTTGATCAAAATAAAAAGCTCCAATTAACTGTTCTAACAGGATTTTGTTAGTTGACTTTGTTAATTGTTGCAAAACATCAAGCTCTTGATCTGGTAAATTGTATTTTGTGATTGTTTCAATATTTCCAAACTCAGTAATATAAATGACATTACCCAATCTATTTATTTTATATAATAATTTATTATTATCACAAATTCCTAACTCTACATTTGTGTTATCTTCTTCGAATGCATCTGTTAAAGATACATCAAATCCTAATCCCCAAATTAAAAATCTTATAAATGATGTTTTACCTCTTGTATTATGTCCATTCGAAGTAATCAAGTTGCTCTTTTTATCTAATGTATATTTTATTTCTTCAAATCCTGCTGTAGCATCTAAATACTTAACCCACACCTTTAATTTCCTCACTATCTAGATAATTTATTAGCTCTATATTTTCAAGCCAATTTTGCAAAGCATATTTTGTAAGATCTATAATTTGTTGGTCTCTAAGATCATCCATTAAAAAAAACGACTTATATTCTTCGTACTTTTCTTCAATAAATTCATCAACTTTACTTTGCTTATATTGAAATTGATCTATTTCTGCTAAGTTAAAAAACATTAAAGCATCAGTCATTATTTTATTTTCAAATTCTTGTCCAAGAATGCCACTATTTAAAACGTCTTGAAATAAGCTTGAAATGTACAAAAATTTACTTCTTGTCATTTCAGTATTATTACTATCAGTAACAACATGTATAGTATATATTGATCGTAAAAAATCTTTTTTCTCTACTCGTAATTTACTATGCGTTGCATTATCAAAGCATATACCTTTCCAATGATCCATTAATAACTTTGCATCAATATCATTAAGCTTATTTACTCTAAGAAATCTTTCAATTAATACTACTACCTTAGAATATTTTCTAGTAATATCTTCAAAATTAGTAAAACTATTATTCATAATTTTTAATTTATCAAGAAATTCTACAAATATTGGACTATCCATGACTATATCATTTCTATTTTCAATAACCCACTTACCTTGCTTCAAATTATTGTACACAGTCTCTTTTTGAATATTCGTTAGTTCATTACCTGATATTTTACCTTCAAAACCTTCACCAAAGTTTTCTCGTACTGCCTTTCCTTTACCTAATGGATATGTATAATTTACAGCGTAAATTAACTCATCAATTTATACTTCTTTTTCAACATAATTCTGAAAAAGTGAATCCATGGCACTTTCTAATTTTTCTTTCCATCCAGTAATTCCGCTAGTAACATCTTGTCCAGAATAACCTTTTGATTGACACAATATCTTACTAGAGTCACTCATATATAATTCTACATCTTGATCCATACCTTCTATTTCTATTTTACTTAATTTTTCTATATATTGTAGAGAAAGAATAATAGACATACATATTTGAAATTCCCACCCAAAAATTGATCCACTTGCATTTCTCGTCACAACTATAACTTCCTTTATTTATATTTAATTTATTTTATCATTTTATAACTTAAATATAAACAAACTTTATATTTACCTATTCTAATACATCCTAATCAAATTTTACCCACTCCCTACAAAAAAGGCCCACCCGCAGGCAGACCTCATCTCACATATTCTATTCTTCCATCAACGGTCCAATCACGTTTTCGGCTAAATCCTTAACCCCATTGCGGATGGCACGTTTGTACTTCAACTTGTTAATCGTTTCGCCACTGGCTGCTTTGTACGCATCCAGGTCACCGTTATCAACAAGTTCATTGACACCCATGTTACGTTCGACATTGGGTTGATAGTTATTAACGGCATAAGCCACTTGGCTTTCATCGACCTTCATTGTATCAGAAAAGCTATGCACGGCTTCGTCATAGCGCGCTTCAACGATGTCGTTAAGCAGCGTCAAGATGCTCTTACCACGGAATTTTTCCCGGTCCTCGAGCAATTCTTGCAGCAAGCCTTGCATAATTTCAGCCCGGACCTTGTTACCACTAGCATAGTCATTGATGTTCTTAGTAATCATCTCAACCAGCTTTTGATCAGCGACATTACCATCTTCACCAACGGCAATTAATTCTGGCTCAGCATCATCACTTGGCACAAGTTGTTGCATCAAGCTGACGATATAGTTGTAATCAATCTTATCCGTTCTAAATGATGACAATTCATACTCAATATCAAAGACTGGTACGCCATCTTCTTCTTCGACCTTGCTCTTTAATTCGACCAGGACATTTTCATACTTACCCTTAAAGTCTTCCACCTCGTGCATATCGACTTTGTAATCAGCCAATAAGTCCTTATCAGCAAATTCGGTATAGACTTGAATGTCGGTAATCGCCTTATCGAGTGCTTGGAAGGCCTTCGCAAATTGCTTCTTTTGCGTATCATCCAGCGCATTAACATGTTCAGGACTCGAAGCAATTGCGTGTAAGTCCGCTAAGGCGGCTTTCAAGGCCGCTTCACTCTCATCAAACGTTGGTGCCAATACTTCAGCTTCACCACCATTGGAATACAAAATCAACGCTTCTTGCACGGCCGCTTCAAATTGTCCAGGCGTCTGGAACGTCACAATCTGACCAAATGCCTTATCCTTATCAAACAACCGGTTCGTCCGTGAAAAGGCCTGAATCAACGCATGCGGCTTCATCGGCGCCCGATCGATAAACAACGTTGAAATCGCTGGGGCATCAAATCCGGTCAGCAAACGGTCCACAACAATCACAATATCTAACTGTTTGTCACGGTTAACGTACTGACTCTTCTTACGGGCCAAGCGAGAATTAACATCATTGTTATAACCGCGTAACTCGTCCATACTAAAGCTCATATTGAACATTTCATTGTAATCTTGCATTGACGCTTTCATCTTCGCTTGATTATCAATTGATGTCTCTTCATTTTCAGAAACCGAATACGTGACTGCAACTTTCGGGAAATCAGGCGCGACTTCGCGAATTTCTTGCTTAATCGTAAATGGTGCTTTGCCATTCCGGACCGCTTGGAACATATCGTAATACTTTTGCGCTTGGGCAATTGAGCTGGTCGTCAGGATTGCTTCATACGTATTCCCAGTTCCTCGCCCGAGTTGCAACTTACGCTTAGACTTATTAACGATTGATTCAACGACTTTCCACATGTGGTCTTCATGCAAGAACACATCCTTAGGCAGTTGGGCTTCTTTATCAGCCAATGATTGATCATCAACGCTAATTGACGAATCATAGCGCACCAATGCTTCATCGAGGTCTTCTTCGGTAAAGGTACTCTTGTATTCGACTTGGAACCCAAGCACCGCATTATCGTGAATTGCTTCCTTAATCGTGTATTCATGCAACCGCGTGCCATATTGTTGTTCAGTTGTCCGGGCTAAATCCCCAACAGCTGCTTTGGCATTTTCGGCAAAAATGGGTGTCCCAGTAAAACCATACCAGAGGGATTGTCCAAATAACTTGGTAACTTCCTGTTGCTTAGCAGCTGAAACGGCCCGGTGACATTCATCGACAACAAAGGCAACCTTTAGTGCCCGAATCTTGGCTAACTTCTTGTCTTCCGGATGTTCATCACACCGTTTCATCAAGTGAATTAGCTTTTGAATTGTTGCCACAACTACTGTGCGATTATCGCTAGTTAACTTCTTAACCAAGTCATTAACGTTATCGATTTTATCAATATCAATGCCATCATTTTCAGCATAGGCGGTAAATGAACTCGTCGTTTGTTGGTCCAAGTCCACCCGGTCAACGATAAAAATCGTCTTGTCTAATGATGGAATCTGGAGTAAGTTGCGGGCCACTTTATAAGCCGTCAACGTCTTACCTGATCCCGTCGTATGCCAGACATAACCAGATTCTTGCCGCCGGGAAGCAGCTTTAACCGCTTCAATCGCGTGAATCTGGTATGGTCGTAACATGATTAGGCTCTTACTGTTACTATCCAAGACTGTGTATTGGGTAACCATCTTGTGGGCTTGTGGAATTGATAAGACTTGCTGGGCGAAATCCAAATAGTCCGTTACCGGCGTGTTATTAACGTCACTCCAGCCTGATAAGAACTTCTCATTTAGCTTGTCACCTTGAGCACTGGCGATATACTTCGTGTCGGCTCCATTCGTCACAACAAACATCTGCACAGCGGAGAAAATGCCCGTGAACTTATCTTCAATCAAGTACTTCTTAATCTGATTAAAGGCCTTGCTAAATGGTTCCGCCTTACTTTTTAATTCAATTTGAATTAATGGTAGTCCATTGATTAATAACGTCACGTCAAAGCGACGATCTTGTTCAATTCCCACTTGCCGAGGCACTTTGACTTGGTGGACAACTTCATAAGAAGACATCCCCCCGGCCACATCTTGGCGATTTAAAACATGTAAACGAGCGGTGCCAAGATCAGCATTATCACGTTGGACATCAATCTTGGCAATCCCATTTTCACCAGCTAACCACTTAGCGGCTTCAAAGAAATTGGTGAAGTTGAGCTTATTTTGAATCTGCTTTTTTTCTTGGTCCGTTAACGGTTCATCATTTAACTTGTCAGTGTTATTTTGACTTAGCTTAGCGAAGAAATTCGCCCATAGTGTTGCTTCATCTTTAATGTCCTCACGTAACGTCCATTGTGAGTCACCATGAATGAGTTGCTCAATTAACTTATCTTCTAGTACTGCTTCTTTGGTTACGTTCATGCGGACTCCTAATTAAATAAACATTTTTTGTAGTAGTGCTTGCTTGAATTGCTTGGTTTGGGCAAGCTTGGCTTCAAGTTCACTAATTTGATCATCAAGGGATTTGAAGAATGATCCAATGCGTTGTTGTTCGGGGAGGGAAGGGATCGAAATAGGCAGCTTCATCACTTCAACTTTTGAAATATTGTAACGTGAAATTCCTTGAGCAAGTAACATCATTTCTTGTCGAAAAACATTATTCCTTAACATAAATGCAAAGAATACATAATCTATTTTTTGTGTAGCTCTATATCCGAAACAAAAACTATTCAGATATACATTTTTGGTATTCCCCAACCATACAGATGACATACCAACTTCTTCAGGTGTTTCAGATGAAGTTGTAAAAAAGATATCTCCATGCTGTACTTGCTGTTGTTTACTATCTATTTCAATAGCCTCTAACTTATCTATTGAAGTTATAGCATTATTAAATACATTTACGTATGGTACATAGGATGCATCTCCGTGGCCAAAATCTTCTTTAGTTTTACCCGTGAGACTCGTAAATGTACCACCATTATCACCCAAGGTAGTTATTTCCCACTCATCTTCAAATCCCGCAAACCGAATCTCTGGTACCTTCGCACCCTTCTTCGGGAACATCTTTTGCAACATGGCTTTTTTGAATTGTTGTTGCGCATCTAATTGCTTTTGTTGCAATTCAATTGCAGTGTCAAGTTTTTGGAAAAGTGAACCAATTTGTTGTTGTTCAGGAACTAATGGAATTTTTATAAAAGTACTAGAAACTTTTTTCCAATCTGATCTAGGCATTTTTGTTCCGGATGTATCATTAGCAGCCGATTGATAAGTATTACCTTGTATAAGCACGTATAGGAATTTAAATTGTATACCTTCGACGGCTCTAAGTACCCAAAAATCACCCAATGCTATCCCTGAAAAATTAGCTAAAAGCCAATTTTTTAAATATGGTCGTAGCTTACCATATAATATATCTCCTGATTCAAATAATATACCTTTTCGACTATCAAATTTATGACTTATATCCTTATTTAGTGTGCCCTCTCCTGCTTTAATATCTTCAAATTCAATTTTGGGAAGTAATTCAGAATCACTCGTTTTACTTAACCTATTAACTATCTCACCTAACTTCCTGCTCTCCCACGCCTCATCAAAGCCCTTAAACCGGACTTGTGGCACTAATTTAGTCATGTTTTACGCCACCTTCAAGCATTTCAATAAACTTCGCGATTTCACTGACAACTTCCGCATCATCACTTGTGAGTTCCTTTAGCATCCCCGCCAATTCAGCTTGATTAGCTGCTAATGCGGCTGAGTTAGCTGCCATGTCAGCGTTTAATTCCTTCAAGTCGATTTCAGGTTCTTCTTCAAACGTGTCAACGTAACGTGGAATGTTCAAGTTAAAGTCATTTTCCTTGATTTCATCGTATGAAGCAACGTGCGCATACTTTTCCACATCTTCACGTTGGTTGTATGCTGTCAAAATCTTTTGAATGTTTTCTTCATTCAAGATATTTTGTGTCTTTTGCTTTTCAAAGTCATTGGAAGCATCGATGAATAAGACATCCTTATTCGTCCGGTTCTTCTTCAAGATAATAACCGTTGTGGGAATTGATGTACTAAAGAACAAGTTACTTGGTAACCCGATTACCGTATCAATTGCCCCCATTTCAAGGAGCTTTTCACGGATTTTACCTTCAGCGTTACCACGGAATAAGACCCCGTGTGGTAAGACAATCGCCATCACCCCAGTATCCTTCAAGTGGTAGTAACCGTGTAATAAGAAAGCAAAGTCAGCTTTTGACTTTGGTGCTAACACTCCAAAGCTTGAGAAACGTGGATCTTCAAGGAACCCTTTTTCGGCACCCCACTTAGCTGAATAAGGTGGGTTCATCATAACCCCATCAAAGTTAGTTGGTTCTTCACTTGGCCAGTCCACATCAAGGGTGTCCCCATTGCTCAAGTGTTGGTTAGCAGCATCAACTCCATGAAGCATCATGTTCATCCGGGCTAAGTTATACGTTGATGTGTTCAATTCTTGCCCGAAGTAGTTAATTGAATTAGGTTCGTGTGAGTACTTCTTCGCGTTCAAGAGTAATGAACCAGAACCACAAGTTGGATCGTATAAACTCAAACCTTTTTGGTCTTCTTTACCTTGAATCATAATCCGCGTCATCAATTCTGAGACGGCTTGTGGTGTATAGAATTCACCGGCCTTCTTACCCGATTCAGACGCAAATTGACTGATCAAGTATTCATAGGCATCCCCTAAGACGTCCCCAGCGTGATCCCCGAAGTCTAACGTTGAAAGTTCCTTCATAACGGCCGCAATCGTTGCGTTTTGCTTTTGTGGTGTTGCACCAAGCTTGTTAGAATACAAGTCCACGTCCGCAAATAAGCCGTTGAAAATTTCATCTGACTTTTCAACATTGGTGAAACCTTGCTTCAAGTCTTCCAATTGGAACGTACCGTCATTGATGTTAGCGACTAAGCTGCTAAAAGTTAATTGTGGTTCAATTACGAACGCCAAATCATTCTTAAGTTCGTCAACTAAGTCAGCTTGAGTTTCGGCATCTTCCCAGGCAGTGTTATATGTAGCTTGGGCTTCCTTCAAATCATCGCTAGCTTCTTCCAATAAGTCAGCTGATTTGTACAATACTTGATCTGAAAGGTACTTGTAAAAGATTAACCCAAGTAAGTAGTTCTTGTATTCGTTGGCATCCATCTTAGAACGAAGGATGTCAGCAGAATTCCAGAGAGTTTGGTACAAGGTGCTTGATGTGTTTTGTGCGTCGGCCATTAGTGGGCCCTCCTATTAATTGTAATTAGTTTTAAATGGTATTAATGATGCGCATCATAGCCTGGTGTTGCTGGTGTGCATTTTGCTGCATCAGTTGATATTGCTGATTAGCTAAGTAATAAATCCGGCCAATCTTTTGTTGCTGTTCGATGGGCGGTAAACTTACTTGGAGTTCTTTGATAATTTGTGGCGTTATCTTCGGTAAAGTCGACCCTTGCTTCAAAGTTTCCTTTTGCCGCATGATGTCATGGGACTCATTTAGTAAATAACAGAGATAATATGGATCAATGATGGTGGCATCCATATTAATCCGAGCAAAATTTTGATTAAGAACTTTAGCTCGATTAGTGGCACTAATAATCGCAGATGTTTGGGAACCAACAAGACTCGTTACAAGCTCAAGGTTCACCTGATCACTAATCCCACTACCTAGATCAACTTGTAAATCGTCATACGTGTACCCAGTTTGTTGGCGAGCATCATCCGTCGTTAACCGTGATGAGTTTAAACCAACTTTGATGTCGATAATATCACCTAACTTCATCGGAATCTCCTTTCTTTTTATGGTAATTCAACTGAATTACTCTTCGTTATTACAAATATTAGTATGCCATAACGTTTTATTAATCGCAAGTAATTTTCACGAATTACTTGCAAATAAATTAAAAAAGCTTATCCGATATCGAATAAGCTTTAAATAATCGCACTAATATTAAACAATGCTTCCTCAAAAGTATCTAATACGTATGCAACACCATATTTAGCTAATTTCGAATTACCGTGGTTATATGAAAGTTGATTTTTACGCTTATTATCAATCGTCGTAAAATTCTTTAATTACATGTGATTAAATTCCGACGGCGACATTAGCGTGAAATAATACAAAAAAGCCACCGTAAAATATCCGGTGGCTGAGCTGTGACTGCTAAACTAAAGTGAGCCATTTTTAGTCAATAAATGTATACCAAAAATAATCAATAACATTGAGCCACCTCAATCAATTAAAATTAAGAGTATTTAATTTTAAT
>NZ_CAKKNT010000004.1 GCF_918814755.1 Periweissella ghanensis
AGCTATCTCTATTTTTGTACTCTTTTTTACGAAACAATACAATTAGAATAAAAAATGGTACTGACACCCATGACTTAAGTCATGGCCATCAGTACCAAAAAGTATAGAACCCTTTTTTACGCGTTGGAACGTGAAAAAAATTATTATTAAACCGTTTAAACTTTACCTTTAAAATTAAAATACAATTAGTTTTTTTGTTTTAAAATGATATAATAATTAGAAATACATTTGAAAGGAAGCGTTAAATGCTATCTGTCGAGCAACACCTAAATACTTATTTTACTAAGCACGCGCAACTTTTACCGGCATCGCCATTAGTACGATCTGAGCAACACTTATTCACATTTTCACCTATTCAAGATGTCGAATATTTGTATACGGAACCAGGTCATCCCGGTCAATATTTTAAACGCCAAGTGTGCTTTCGCCATGTGTATCCGAGTGATACCGTTAATCCATTAGCAACTCCATTGCAAGTTCTCTATAGTTACCACGATACCCAGCGGCAAGCCCCGTACCAAAAATTGCACAATTTACTAACGACCTTATTAGTTAATGACCTTGGATTTTCAATCGACGATATCTACTTAATTGTGCCGGACATTCCTAATATGGTGGCTGGTTTTAAGACCATTTGGTCCGAGCATGTGATGCCTATTCCAGCTACTAGATTGCATTGTAAGCTCCCATTTGCCGGGGATCATTATTATGTCAAAGTGGTCGTTAAATACCATGCTGGGTTAGTGACCATCGCTAACTTTGTTTTAGTGGCCTATAATACCGTAGCTGATAATTGCTTGTTAGATAGTGTCTTTTATCCGGAACGGCTCACAATGCTCCAACAAGCTGGTTTGAGTTTATATGAGGTTCCGACAACGCAACAACTGTTTACGGAATTAGGGGCGGTTTTGCCAACTAAGCAACTCGTTCATTTGACAATTAGTGAGTTAACCGCTGCTTTGACGCTACTTGAACAACTGCCAACCGGAACGGGCGCGAAAAAACACGCTTATACCCTCCGGCGCTTAATCCGGAACGTCTTAACCGAATTAATGGCGGCTGAAATTGATCCGCAAGTTATTTGGGATGTCTTTGCACACGTGGCCCAGTTAAATGCCCATCAAACAGCCAGTTTACAACAAGAGTTAGTTAGTTTTACAAAAAGCATCACCCATGGAGAACGCCAACTAAGCAAATACATCCGCCAACAGCCCGATTTGCAAGTTGATGCTACGCTGCTAGATCGTGTCTATACATCGTATGGCTTACCGCCAGTATTAGCAGTTAAATGGTTACAAGCACATAAATATGCCATCGAAGCCACCATCCCAGCAAAGCTAGTACCACACAAAAATTTCGCTTTTAACTTTGATGTTACCACTAATCAATATCATAATCCGTTAACTTATCGTTAGGTAGTCAGGAGGAAGCGCTTATTTCTAAACACATTCAGTACGCTAAGTTTGTCTCCTATGGTGGGACCTTAGTATTTAATACAATTATTGATCTATGGATTGTCCATACGTTTGGTTCGTCTAACATTTTGGGACAAACAATGGCCATCGCGAGTTCAGCAACTTTTATTTGTAGTATCTTTGGTGGCTATATTGCGGATTCGAAATATTTATTGGCCGTGATTAAAGGGATTAACCTTATTTCAGGAATCTTATGCCTCGCTTTTGTCGGGCTGTATCATTACCAAACGCACCTTGATTTATGGCAAGTCAATACAGCGGTCTTCTTATTGAATGTCAATGCTTACTTGAGTTCGCCAATCTTTAAAAAAATGGTGAATTTCTTTGTTAAGCGTGAGGCGATTATGACTTTTAATCAAACGATGGCACTAGGAACGCAAGTGTTAAGTGTCACGGTACCACCAATTAGTACGTTCTTGTACGGTTGGCATTGGTTAAGCTTACCAATGGCATTTCTGCTAAATGGTCTTTCGTTTTTCGGGGCGTTTTTCTTCTTAAAACCATTTACATTGACCGAGCAACCAAGTCATAAATTTGTTGGTTACCGCCAAACGTTTACAAACATCTTTAGTAATCCAACCTTGTTGCAATTCTTATTTATGGGCGTAATGTTAAATTTTTTTTTGGCCGGACTTAATATCTTCTTTCCGATTATGGTGATTCGACAATTACACGAAGGACATTTGTATGGGGCGGTTTTAGCGAGTCAAGCCGTCGGAGGAATTGTGGGTTCATACTCCATCTCCAAAATTCCGATTACCAAGAGTTTAACATTTGAACGCATTGGCTTAGTGGTAATTTCATTAGTGTTATTACTACTAACGATCCTCCAAACGATTGCGTTTATCTTTGTAGTCGCCGTTGTAATTAGTATTGTCTTATCTCGCTACAATATTGCGTCGCAAACGATTGTCCAGCGTGAAGTTGATAGTGCTTTAATTGGGAAGACTTTTTCCGCGATTTTTATTTTTGCCAATATTGCCTCACCAATTGGAAACCTATCATTTGGTTATATTAATGGGATTTCTATGAATTTAACGTTAATTGTCGTTGCCGTCGGGTTTGTTATTTTCAATTTAATGTGGATTATGATTGATCGACGCTATCAAAAAAGGAGTCACGAATGAACATTGTAATTTTATCACCACTCAGTAATTCTTACATTGGGGCGTTAACATGGGCACCTGTTGATGACAATACGTACACGTATCTTGTTTCAGCACGCTTAGAGCATAATTATCAAACTACCCAAGCCAATATTAAAATTATCACTGTCCCTGAATGGAACTATCCAAACTTATTGCATGCCGTCACTACCATTAATGAGCCGACACCAATAAATCATTTAATTCATTACGATGAGCATGACGTTGAAGTGGCGGCCCAGTTGCGCGAAGTCTTTAATATCCCAGGTCAACGCTTAGCAGAAGCGACGTTGTATCGGAATAAGTTTTTGATGAAACAATACGTTGCCCAACACGGGATTGCCGTACCAAAGTATCAAGAAGTCTTGTCACTGGATGATGTGGCTACGTGGCAAGCAAACTTTAATGGGACAAGCATTTTAAAACCGATTGATGGCGCCGGGGCCAAAGGGATTACGGTCTTAACACCGACAACTGAATTGGCTGAAATCACACTTGAAGCAGGCGGGCGCTACATTATTGAAGAATATATCGATTGGCCCTTATATCACGTTGATGGCTTTGTACAAGGAAAGCAATTAGCGTATGTAAATACTTCTAAATATCTTGGCCAAGGTGGCATTAACTACTTAAGTCAGCAAAATTCTGGTTCAGTTGAAATTGATCGCACGACAGCTCTGGCATCTAAAATTGAAGTCTATGTTAAGCATCTGTTAACCATTTTACCGCACGATGATGCCATGCTATTTCACTTAGAAGTCTTTGTTGAACCTGACACCGAAACAATTTACTTTTGTGAAATCGGTAACCGCTTAGGTGGTGGCCGCATTAATGAAGAACTCCATGATCGTTACGGTATTTGGCCGATTAAAAGCTACTTACATGCGGTTATTACTAATGAGCCTGAGGTGGTTGTTCCAAAAAATGATTCGCTTCACGGGTTTATATTTATCGCACCCGAACATGGTAGATTAACTGCATTACCAGCAACTGTTCCCGTGGATGGCATCTATGATTACCACGTTTTTGGGAAGGTGGGCAAAGTCTATGATGGCAGTAACTCGATTAACCAAGCCGTTGTTGCTATTAGTGTCCGGGATACAACCGCCGCCATCGTCTATGCAAAACTCCGGGAAATTGAACAATATTTAGCAACGACAATTAAATACACAAAATAGGAGGCCTTATGAATTATTTTGTTTATAAATACTCGCCTCAAAGCATTCACGCGTAAGCGCTAGCCAACACTGTAATTGTGGCCCCACGTAATCGGCAAACTGCTTATGAACAATATTTTGGCAAGCAACTACCAACCATGCTATTCTTAGATGAAATTAACTTTGACACCGTCTTAGCAGCTTTACGCCAACGTTCGGATGTTACCAGCGTCAATACATTAAGCGAACCCGATGGCATGTGGGTCGGGTTAATTGAAGATATCATTCTTAAGCGGCCCTCAAAGTATCTTGAAAATACGCTTAGCAAAGATAAGTATTATATGCGCGCGGTCCTTGCAGGGATTGTCCCACAACCAGAATTTTTGGCGCTCGTAGATATTGCATCTGCCTTAGCTTTTGTCCAAGCACACGCAAAAGTCATTCTTAAACCGCGCCGTGATGATTCAGCTAGTGGGGTCCAAGTACTCGATGTGAACATGCAATCATTAGCAGCTATTCAAACACAACTAACAACGATTTTAGCTAGTAGTCCAGATGGCTACATGTTGGAAACTTTTAATCCGTATCCGCATATGTGTACCGTCGATGGCTATGCTATTGATGGTCAAATTACCCGCTTTATTGTGCATGAATATGTCACGCCCATCTTGGCTAGTTTGCAAGCTAAGCAAGCGTTAGTAACCCGAACGGCACATTTCTACAGTCGAAATGATACGAGCATGTTGGCTAAAATTTTTACATTGACGCAAACGATTATTAGCACGTTAAATTCATGTGATAAAGTAATGCCATTTCATCTGGAGCTATTTTACGATGATAGTGGGAATTTAGCATTTTGTGAACTTGGTAAACGCTTTGGTGGTGGCGGGATTTTAGAATTAATTGTTGCCGAAACGGGCGTTGATATTGCCCAAGAATATTGGTTACGCCAAAATGGGGATGTTATTTCAGATGAGGGACCAGTTCAATTGCAGCCAACGCAAATTGTTGCGTGGTACAAGAAATTTGCGCAAGCCGGTTATTTAACGACTATGCCAACTAGTTATTTACCATCGTTGCCATGGGTTAGTGCTTTTTATCCAATGGTGCAAGTTGATACACAAACGCAAGCTAGTCAAAGTATTACCGACTTACTGTTTAAGTTACGCTTTACTGCCGCTGATGAAGCCACTTTCAGCCAGCATTTAAACGATATTGATGAATATGCTCAGCAATATCGTTGGATATAAATCCACTGAATTAAGACATGTACTCACCCAAGATTACTAACATTTGAGTTATACTTCTGACGGATAGCTCACATATTGACGAAGATACCTCCAATAGCTATCATGAAGGTAATAAAACTACGGGACCTTAAAGGAGAATTACGATGCCATACCAAGATTCATATATTGCAAAAGTGCGGGAAAAAGTCGGCCATGACTTCTTATTAGTGATGCCAACAATTGATGTGGTCATTAAAAATTCAGCGGACGAACTTCTACTAATCTATAATCGCGATTTTGATGCCTGGGCTTTTCCGGGTGGTTACAATGAACCCGAATTTTCATGGCAAGAAAATGCCGCCCGCGAAGCATTAGAAGAGGGTGGTATTCAAATTGATCCTACCAAACTGCAACTAATTGGGAATGTTTCCGGTAAAAATTATATTGCAAAATACGCGAATGGCGACACAACGCAATTGTTTACCAATGCCTATCTTTGTGAAGAGTGGGAAGCTGAAAGCGATGTAATTGACACAACTGAAATTGATGCCAAAAAGTGGGTCCCAGCTAGTGAGTTGACAACGACTAAGTTAACCTTTGCGGCCAAAGCCGTCTGGGAAGTGTACCAACAATACCGGGCAACTGGGCAGGCATATTCATTGAACTTCGAAACAAAATAAAAACAAAAGGTCCGTGGATATTATATTCACGGATCTTTTCGTCAGATTATTTCACTTTTATATCGTATATTTCACTTTTATATCGTATCTAACCGCTTCTTGGTATCGTTTCTTTTTAATTGCTTATTCAAATTGAAAAGGAAGATCCATTTTAGCCATTTGCTTTTTCGTTGGATAGGCTCTTTGCGTGCCGTATTTAGTCACAGATAACGCCGCATACTGATTAGCAAACTTAATCGCGGCATCAATACTAGCTCCCATCGTATAATAATAGGCAAAACTCCCTGCAAATGCATCCCCAGCGCCAGTTGTATCAACGGCTTGGACGGGGAAGGCCGGAATTAATTGCGCATGGTGTTGATCCATCCACAAAACACCTTTGCTCCCCAGTGTCACTAACAGATTTTCTAGCCCCGCAGCAATTAATGTCTGGCCAGCACGCTTTATATCAGCTAAATCATATGTTGGTAAGCCTGTCACGGCTGCCAACTCATGTTCGTTTGGTGTAAAAAATTTAACTTGCACCACATAGTTAATATCTAGTTCTAAATTTGCTGGTGCTGGATCTAACATGACCGGGACGTGATATTTTTTAGCTAATTCGATTACATGATAATTAGTTGCTAAAGCAATTTCTTGTTGTAATAGAATTATCTGTGCATCACGAATCAGCGCTTGATGAGCATCAATCATACTTGGCGTAAGTTCATCATTGGCTCGCTTGACGACCAAGATTCGATTAGTACCCGAAGATTCAACAAAGATGGATGCAACTCCGCTGCCACGACTCCCGTTAATAATCCCCGCTGAATTGATATCATTATCAGCATAGTTTTGCCGTTGTTGGCGACCAAAGTAGTCCTTACCAATTACCGTTAATAAATCAACATCGGCCCCTAAACGTGCTGCAGCAATGGCTTGATTAGCACCTTTGCCACCAAAGCCTTCGGAAAAATCATATCCAGCAACCGTTTCACCCCGCTTGGGTAAATGATCAGTAAAGGTTGTTAGTTCATACATATTTGACCCAATAATTGTTATTTTAGGCATTAGCCACCTCACTTACTAGGTTCGTCATTGACAATCCCTAAAACTGATAAACTACTGCTCGTTCCTAATCGATCAGCACCAGCACCAATTAAGACTTCCGCCATTTCACGATTACGAATTCCACCGGCGGCTTTAATTTTGATGCGCTTATCAACGGCATTTTTCATGATTTTAACGTCAGCTAAAGTCGCACCACTGGTAGTAAAATCCGTTGAGGTCTTGACATAATCAGCCCCCGTATCCGCAACTAAACGACTCGCAATCCCAATTTCATTATCCGTTAGTAAGCCGATTTCAATGATAACTTTAATCACCTTACCGGCACCATGGACAATGTCAACGAGTGCTTGGACTTCTTGGCGAACTTTGTTGTAATGTGCGGCCTTAAATTCACCCAGATTATAAACCATATCAATTTCGTCGGCACCGTTGTAGATGGCATCTTGAGCTTCTGCAACTTTAGTCGTTGTTGTATTCGCCCCTAATGGAAAACCGACAACCGTGCCAATTTTTACCGATGAACCTTTCAAACGTTTGTGAGTATAAGATACCCAATACGGGTTGACCATAACGGTATAAAATTGATAGGTTAGCGCTTCCGTAATAAGTTGATCAATGTCGGTTTGGGTGGCATCTGGTTTTAGTAACGTGTGGTCAATTAACTGATTTAATTGCATTATAAAATCCTCCTTTATCCGGATCCCATCGTCATTATAAGTGGATGATTGACTGGCTGTAAATGTGATTTGGCAAAAGCAAACTACTTGTAAAGTGGATGTGAAATGCCTGTTAATTAGTTTGTATGATTATTAAAATTAACTAATAAAATTCATATAAGCATAGTTAGTGGAAGTGGTGTACAATATTAGAATCCACTAATAAAATTTTAAAGGAGGTTAGTATATGCAACATATAAAAGTTTTTCCAAAGCGTTTAAAAATTGGAGATGAAATTCGCGTTATTTCACCCAGTTCATCGATGGAACGAGTAGGTGGCTTTGAAAATAACATACCTGCTAAGCAGCAATTAGAATCACTTGGTTTTAAAGTAACATTTGGTAAAAATATTGCTGCTAATGATCAATTTGGCTCAAGCTCAATTAAAGAACGTATTGATGATTTACATGATGCATTTGCTGATTCAAACGTTAAAGCAATTCTAACAACGATTGGCGGGTTAAATTCTAATGAGTTGCTACCTTACATTGACTGGGATTTGATTAAAAATAATCCTAAGTTTTTTATCGGCTATTCTGATACCACAAGTTTACATAATGCTATTCGAGCTCAAACAGGTTTGGTTACTTATTACGGTCCTTGTTATTCTGCGTTCAAAATGAAGGAATTGCAAGAATATCAAACATTTAATTGGGAACATAGCATGTGTAATTCTTCATATCAATTACTACCAAGTAATAATTGGTCAAGTGATTTGTGGTTTGATCAATCCAAATCTCGCCACATAATGCCTAATCAATGGCATGTCTATAACCAAGGTTATGCACAAGGGACTATTACTGGTGGTAACATCCAAACTTATAGCGTCCAGGCTGGGACACCATATTTGCCTAATGTTAAAACACCAGTTATTTTTATTGAACAAGCTGAAGGAAGTGAAGCTCTTGAATTTTCAAGAGACCTAGCACAAGTTTTACAAATGCATTCTGATATTAAGGGTCTTGTGATTGGTCGTTTTCCAACTGAGAATAATGTAAGTAGCGATGATTTATTAGTCATTTTAGATAAATTTCCAATCTTAAAAACAATTCCGGTTATATACCATGTTGATTTTGGTCACACACAACCAATCTTCACATTTCCATTGGGTGGTGAAGTAGAAATTGATACTAGTAAGATGCAAATATCAATTATTAGAGGTTAAATTTACTGCGATTAACGGCAAATATCTGGTTAATTATTTGCTTAGTGAATACTGGTATGCTTTAAATTTTAGGAAAAAATCAAGCAATAACCGAAAACACACTAAATAACCACCTTGAAAATTTATTCAAGGCGGTTATTGGTGTATTTTAAATGATACTCTCTTTAAGCAATGCAAACTTGTGCTAGTAATTCTTCGAGTAAGTCACGCATGCCAGGCTGGTTCAACTGTAATTCAATATCATTTGAAGTTGAGCTAACATAGTTAACAAATTCATCATTTGAAATTACCATACTGTTGATGAATTCTAAAATATTGGTTGAAAGGGTAATTTCAACTTTTTGATCAAGGCTTAGCTTTACTTGATAGGCATCAGGGAACAATTCTGCTCGCAAGACATCATGCATAATTTGACCATCAGGATCCCATGAAGCACTTTCAATTTGCAGTTGGTAACAGTAATTAACTAACTTGAATAACTCATGCATCCGTGATGTAAATTCCGCTTCACTAATTGTGAGCAAACCGTCATGGTGGTCACGGAATAACATAATTAATGTCGCAAAATAGTTATCAAAGGCTACGGTAGCGTTAAAACGTAAATCAGTATCAATTAACACATACGTCGTCCCACGTTCAAAGAAATATTGTGGTTGCGGATCAACGTTAATGGCTTGCGTATACGTGATAATCGCTTGATCATATTGGCCAGCTGTCCGTAATTCAGCGGCTTGATTACTTAATTCCGCGGCATAATCAATTGGTTCGGCCTTTTCTAAAATATCCGTAATACCAGCTGTATCTGATACGTGTGGCGTTAAGTCATCAGTAGTCACGTTTTCTGGTTCGTATTTAGCCATCGCATCGACAAAGGCGACTAATAAATCCCGCGCATCTGGTGTATCAAATAACACCACTTGGTCTTCAGTCAGTGTATTAGCAAACGTATTAAACAAATTGTCGTTGGTCATCAATTTTTTAATGAAAGCAAATAAGTTAGCGTAGTTTGAAAATAACTCGGTTGGTGCTTCGGCTGGGAGTTCACCATCTTCTTCGGCAAACGTCGCTAACGTCAAATCGCGCATTTCATCAAGGAAGGGGCGATCAGCTTTATCAACAAAGAGCATGATGTAGCACTCATTTAATTGGCGGATATTTTGGTAAAGTTTTTCCAATAACGGTGCTTTTTCAGTGCTATCGGCTGGTAAATCAAGGTATGTTCGATATTCGGTTAAACAATATGTCAACATATCCCGGAAAGCATATTGGGCATTTTGTTTGAAGTATTCTGGTTCAGGGGCATTAATATATGTAAGTGCCCGCTCTAAGTAATAGTTGGGGTTGTTATCGCTATTAATCGCGTAGTTAAAAAAATTAAGTTCTTCATTCAGGGGTGTATTTTCAGATTCATTAGGCTTACTATCCATGTTAAAACTCCTTTGAAATGTTGATTTTATGTTTATTGTAACATAGGTCATTTATCAGTGTATAACGATAACTTCTAATAAGTACGTAAGTCCCGGCAAATTAACCTTGCGTTTTAACGAATTTAATTATAATATTTTAATTAAATTAGAATACTATGAGAGTCAGAGGATGGTATATGAAAACTCACGCAACAGGCAACAGGCAACAGGCAACAGGCAACCAATGATAAAAGATGAACTGCGACCATTTCGTATGGATTTTATCCTCCAAATAATTGTCGTCGTCATCATGACCATCATCGCATTGTATACGCCGTACTTAGAAGGCCATATCATCAATGCCATTGTGTATCAGCACAGCGTCCACGCAAATTATTGTCGCCGTGATTAATCAATTGATTGTCCGTTTCTATCAGGTTGATTCCCAATCTATGCTGGCATATGATGGGGCCTATTTAAATTCACGGGTGAATGAAGACGTTTCCGTAACGGCCCGGTTTATTTATATTACCGTTCCTAACTTTATCGCGAATCTAGTTACGATTGGCGGCGTTGGGATATTCTTAGCAGCATTTAACATTAAAATTCTGGGCTTATTTACACTTTTTATCGTGTTATATATGTTAGTTTTCTTTTTTACCCGTTATTACATCTATGTCACAGCACTTGATGTTAAGGAAATCAGCGCAAACTACTTTGCGGATCGCAATAGTATGTTTACGCGCTACCTAGCGATTAAAGCCAAAGAACTCCTTGGCGCCGAACAGCGTAAAAATCAACAACTGGCGACGACAATGTTTACGGCGATGCACGGGAATTTCAAATGGCACTATATCTTATCAACTTCTAAGATTAGCTTATCGATGCTCTTTCAGATTGCCTTTTTCATTATCGGGGGCATTGCCGTGATTAATGGTAATTGGCAAATTGGGACGTTCACGATTATCTTGCAGTACTTTGTGATTCTGATTAATGTCGTTGATAATTTATTCTATGTCGGCAGTGAATACCAAGACTATCAAGCATCGCAAACGCGGTTACAAGAGTTATTAGCACTCCCACGTGAAGTAACTGGGAAAACTACGCTCGCAAAAGTTACCACGATAACGATTACTGATTTAAACATCAACCTTGAACCCGATCAGCCGTTATATACCCACGCTTTAAACTTTGGACTAACCGCTGGTAACATCTACACTTTGACTGGAAAAAATGGGGTTGGTAAAACGACTTTTCTGTATACGCTATTAGGCTTAAATCCTGATTACCAAGGACGGATAACGTTTGACAACCACGAACTAGCTACCCTTAATACCCGGATATTACGGCAAAATAATGTTGCCGTGATGCTGCAAAATGAAGTTGCAACAGAGCTGACCGTGCAAGCATATTTAGACCAGTTTAAGATTCTCGCAATGCAAACAGCAAATCCATTAATCAAAGCCGTCTTTTTCAACGAACATTTCATGTTAACGAAGCTCCTTGATACACCGCTAAATCAACTTTCTGGTGGTGAACATCAATTAGTAACGCTTTATGCCACCTTATTTAAAGCTGACGCAACTGTACTTGTTTTAGATGAACCATTTTCTAACATTTCCTTTAAGCTTGTGCCAGCAGTGCTGAATCTCTTGAACAGTCCGGATTTTAGCGATAAAATAATTTTACTCGTATCACATGATCAAATGGTCATCGACTTGACGATTCCCATCGCAATTGGTGGCTAAAGTAACACAGGAGGTAACTAATGGGAAACTTTATTTTTATTGTCTTTACAATTGGTTGCTTACTTTTTCAGATTTTAACTGGGTATTTAGGTAACAAATATTTGGGGATGATTTTACCAATTATCTTACTAGCCTTTATCAGCTATCTGATTTACATTGGCGCTTGGACTTGGCGGCTTGGGGACATCTTAATGCCGTTTATCGCAATCGGTGCTTTAACCTTGATTTATCAAGGGGGCCGCGCGTTAAATCCGAAAAATTCATACAGTAATACGAATGATGCACACCATTAATTTGATCTTTGAAGCAGAACTTACAGCAACGCGCTTGTAAGTTCTGCTTTTATTTAATTCTAAATTATGATATTTTTAAAAAGGTAAATTTTCTTTAAATAGGGGTACAACATGAATCAATTAGATACTGATAAATCATACGACACGGCGGTCAAAGTAATCTCAGCGGCAGCCGCATTGCCAATTATTAAGGTTGATCGGCAACAATTTTTAACTCAACAATTTGGCAAAAGTGATCAGTTAGCCCTGATTTTAGCTAACGGCCCCCAAGCAGTTTATTCGGTAGATGAATTAAAACAACGTGCCCAGTTATTAGTCAAAAATAGTACGAATAAAACCGCGTTTACTTCATTTGTAACCGGCTTACCATCTAATCCACTTACAATGGCATTTGCTGGTGGGGCCGATGTGGTCCAATACTTTGGATTTGCGTTAAACTTAGCGCAACAAATTGCGTATTTATTTGGTGAAGATGAAATATTAACTGGTAAGGCAGATAATTTATCTGATGAAGTTAAAGGTCGTTTAATTGTTTATTTAGGCGTCATGTTTGGAGTTGGTGGTGCTGCTGCGACTTTAAATAAAGTTTCTAATAAAGCTGGTAGTGTGCTTGGAAAAAAGGTTGCCTCGCAGGCATTAACTCATACAACTTGGTATCCATTGATTAAGCAAATCGGTAAAATCATTGGTATTAAAGTCACTAAAAAAACGGTTGAGAAAACAATTACGAAAGTCGTCCCTGTGATTGGTGGGGTCATTTCAGGTGGGCTAACTTATCTTTCATATCGTCCAATGGGTAATCGGCTCGTTGATGCCTTTGTTAAAAACATCAATGGCGAGTTTGATAATATCGCTACTGAAAAGATCGTAATTGATGGTGAATTTGTCGAAATTAACTAAATTGGAAATAATTGGGGTTGTGACATAACTCTCTTCAAGTACTAAATTGCTACCAAAACGCACTCCAGAAGTCCGATATATTCGAAATACAACAATAACCGCCTTGAAGAAAATTCTTCAAAGCGGTTATTTAGTGTATTTATCGATATCGCCTGACTTCTGTTACAGCTCCGTTTTTTGCTATAATTAAAGTTAAAATACATCAAACGAGGTACCTATATGCAATTCTTTCATAATCTCAAAATTCGGGTTAAACTACTACTTGTCATGGCGTTAAATTTATTACCGGTTATTTTAATTGGGGTTGTAACGGCTTTTAAATGGGGCCAACCAACGGTAACATATATCTTAGTCGGCATCAGCATCATCTGCTTATTAGTCAGTTTCCATTTCATTAATCAAGCTGCCACGCGTACAACTCAAAGATAATAACGTAAATCGGGGGACGATATGCTTAATAATTATGAAGTTACAACCGATTCACTACAATTAACTTTACCGTATGAATACGGGACGTTAATTATTAGTGATCAACCACTTGCTAATAACGATGTCACGTTGTATTTTGCAAATCATCAGTTAATTGCAATTGGGCAAGCAACGCTCAATCACCAAGCATTTGAGCGTGTTATTACATTGATTCCAGCTTGGGATATGGAACCAGCATATCTCCTGGCGGCCCTAACTAATCAAGCGCTTACTGCTGGTTGGACACCAACAGAAGGGGTGCTCACACCAACTAAAATCCCTACTAATTACGCCACTCCGTTGACCGATTATTTGGCCGTGGTAATGCCATTATTACACTGGTTAGGGTATGACTTTACGACACCTGCCGCCGCTGCAGTCGTAGCACCGACGCCACCGGTCAAAAAAGCTGGTAAGCCCCAGCATCGTTGGACTAAAGAATTGAGCACGGTACCGTTTTATGTCGATTATGCCGGCGTTACGGCGACCGTTTACTGGCAAAAACGCCATGAAATGCGGATTGTCGCCGGGGCTACTTTAGTCCCCAATGCACCGTTAAATCAAGATGGGACGTTAGGTTTTGTGGCGCGCTTCGCCAATACCTTACGTGCTGAACAAGCGGATGCGATTACCGATAATCACACAACACGTGATGTGATTTTAAAAAGTCCCAATGAAGTTGGTCACTTCTTATATTTTGCTGGTACTAATAGTTGGTTAGTTCTACAAGATGCGTTTGGCCACACTCTTGATGACTGGAGCGTAGTTAAATAGTTATAGGTACAAAAAAGCGACTCGCGGTCGCTTTTTTTGTTATGTAAAGTTTACAATTTATTTAGGTTTTAAATTATGATTGCATAACCATAAAACAAAATATATTATATAGGTGTACCAACAATGGTAGCGCTTACATAAAGTGTAAACGTGTTTAATAATTTTACTTTAGCGAGGGATTAAGTAATGGACAAACAAGTTTTTACAAAGCTTAATACGATCTTTAAAGAACAATTTACTACGGCACCAACCGATGCCTTTTTCTCACCGGGACGGATTAATCTAATCGGTGAACATACTGATTACAATGGGGGGCATGTCTTTCCAGCTGCCATCACAATTGGGACTTATGGGGTTGGTGCAGCCCGGACTGACAAGCTAGTACGTTTGTATTCGACTAATTTTCCGGATACTGGGATTGTGGAATTTGCCATTGATGATACCACTAAATTACCCCATGGCAATTGGGCGAATTTTGTAAAAGGGGATTTAATTGCTTTGCGGGGCTATGGTAATCATTTTGACCATGGTTTTGATTTGGTGATTGAGGGTAATATCCCCAGTGCCTCTGGTTTATCATCATCATCGTCCCTTGAATTAATGATTAGCGTCGTCGTTCAACGTTTATTCCATCTCAAAGTACCACGCTTACAACTAGTTGCGTGTGGCAAACAAGCTGAAAATGAATATATCGGCGTCAATACTGGGATTATGGACCAGTTTGCGATTGGCTTTGGGGAAGCTAATAAAGCCATTTACCTTGATACGAATACGATGGTTTACGACATGGTGCCCGTCGAACTCGGCGATTATGTCGTCGTAATTATGAATACTAATAAACCGCGTAACTTAGTTGACTCAAAGTACAACGAACGGGTTAAAGAAACGCAAGAAGCCGTCTACTGTCTGCAAAAGGAACTTAATATTAATGCTCTCGGCGAATTATCAAGTGCTGAATTTGAAGCTGCCGCCCATTTAATCACGGATCCAACCGTCTTAAAACGGGCACGACATGCCGTAACAGAAAATGAACGGACGCAAGAAGCCGTTAAGTATTTAACTGCCGGTAATTTAGTTGAATTCGGAAAATTACTCAATGCTTCTCATCAATCCCTAAAAGACGATTACGAAGTTAGTGGAGTGGAATTGGATACCTTGGCTGCAGCGGCCCAACAGCAACCCGGGGTACTTGGTGCGCGCATGACAGGGGCCGGCTTTGGGGGTTGTGCCATTGCGTTAGTCAAACGTGATCAAGTAACCACGTTTGAAGACCAGGTTGGCCAAGCTTACACTGAAAAAATCGGCTACGCCCCATCATTTTACGTGGCCGACATCGGAGACGGCGCCCATTGGGTTGGCCCCATTGCGGAGGTTCTTGCATGATGAGCACTTCAAGTTTAGTGAAAGGCTTAGCCCATGCATTGGTTGCAGCTTCAGATTGTACAGCAGCGGATGAAATTTATTTAACTAATCAAATTTTAGCGCAAATTAAGCAAACTGATTTTGATAATCAAGCGGCAGTGGCGACCGGTGATTTACTTGAATTAATGGATCAAGTAGTTGCGGTTGGCCTTAAAAATTATGAAGCCCATGATGAAGCAACCAATGCCGATATGCTAGGGGCGAACTTAATGAATTTGGTATTGCCATTACCAAGTATTGTTAATCAACAATTTTGGCAGCAATATAAGCTTAATCCACGCACCGCGACTGATGCTTTTTATCAGCAGTCACGCCGTGTCAACTATATCAAAACCCGCGAAATCGCACGTAACATTGAATTCCCATATGCTAGTGATTATGTTAACTTGCAGATAACAATTAATTTATCAAAACCTGAAAAAGACCCCAAAGCAATTGCCGCGGCGCAAAAAGTTAAAAGTAATAGTTATCCGGTTTGCCAATTGTGTTTGGAAAATGAAGGGTACGCTGGGCGCCTTAATTATCCCGCCCGAGCTAACCATCGGGTGATTGGCCTAACATTGGGGGACGAACCATGGTATTTCCAATACTCACCATATGCATATTACAATGAACATGCGATTGTTTTTGCGAAGGAACACCGGCCGATGGTTGTTAGTGGGGCTAACATTCGGCGATTATTTGAATTTGTGACGTTATTTCCAGATTACTTCATCGGTTCAAATGCCGATTTACCAATTGTAGGCGGCTCGATTTTAACGCATGATCACTTTCAAGCAGGGCGGTATCTAATGCCAATGGCGCAAGCACCGATTGAAACTGCTATCGAAATTCCCGGGATTGCACTCCACGCAGCCGGCATTGTTAAATGGCCAATGTCTGTGATTCGCCTGCAAGATGCGGATTATGGCAAATTAGTTCAAGCCAGTGAATTAATTTTAACGCGGTGGCAACAGTTTGATTATCAGTCCCAAAATATTGTTGCCTATACCAACGATGGAGTGCGCCATCATACCGTGACACCGATTGCCCGCATGCATGATGGCTTATACGAAATCGACTTAGTCTTACGCGACAATAATACTTCCGTCCAATATCCCGATGGTATTTTCCATCCGCACCAAGATGTCCAACACATTAAACAAGAAAATATTGGCTTAATTGAAGTGATGGGCTTAGCCATTTTACCACCGCGGTTAGTGTCTGAAATGGCCGCTGTCAAAGCATACTTGCTTAATACAAGTACGGAAGTTAATCCCATTCATCAAGCATGGGCGGATGAGTTAAAAGCACAAAATCACCATATTACAGCGAACAATGTTGACACTATTATTAACCAAGCAATTGGGGCGACCTTCGAACGGGTCTTAACCGACGCTGGCGTTTTCAAACGAACCCCGATTGGGCGGACAGCATTTAAAGCTTTCATTGCAAGTTTGGCATAAGACTGGTGATGCAGAATTGATTAGAGTGGGCATTTAAAACTCTATGATAAGTGAGGCTAAAAAAATGAATACGACGCATAAATGGAAACAACGGATTGGGTATGCTCTCGGGGCGTTTGGCCATGATACGTATTATGTGACATTAAGTACGTACTTTATTATTTTTGTGACGAGTGTCATGTTCCAAGGGGCTGGTAAAGATACCGCCCGGTTAATTGGGATTATCACATCCTTAGTAGTTATCATTCGCTTAATTGAAATTATCTTTGACCCAATTATTGGGAATGTTATTGATAATACTCGTTCAAAATATGGAAAATTTAAACCATGGTTAGTCGTTAGTGGGGTCGTTTCTGGCTTACTCTTAATGGTTATCTTCACTAATTTCTTTGGTTTAGCAAAGACTGGTGATGACTTATTCATCGTCTTATTTGGGATTGTCTTTATCTTGTTAGACTGTTTTTACTCATTTAAAGATATTGCCTTTTGGTCAATGATTCCGGCACTTTCAACTGATTCTAACGAACGGGAAAAACTTGGGACCTTTGCCCGGTTTGGCTCATCAATTGGGGCTAACGGTACGACTTTAGTAGTCGTACCATTAACAACGTTTATTACGTATCTGTTTACCGGCCGGCATGAACAAGGGGCCGTTGGGTGGTTCTGGTTTGCTGTGATTGTTGGGATCATTTCCGCAGGGACGGCCATCATTACTGCTTTAACAACTAAAGAAAATCAATCAATTGTGCGCCAACAAAACAAAAAGGTTAGTTTTAAAGAAGTCTTTGTCGTAATTACTAAAAATGACCAATTAATGTGGTTAGCACTTTCATACATTGCGTACGCGATTGCTAACGTTGCCACGACGGGGGTCTTATTGTTATTCTACAAGTTTGTCCTTGGCCGGGTTGGTGAATTTTGGTTCGTTGGTTTAATTGCTACAATTACAGGGATTGTCGCCGTCCCAATGTTTCCTTTCTTGGCGAAGAAATTTTCACGCCGGTATGTCTACCTCGGTGGGTTAATTATGAACATTTTGGCATACGCAATCTTTATATTAGCTGGTCAAAATCTTTTAATGGTTCAAATTGCAACCGTCCTATTCTACTTCCCACAACAATGGATTTTCCTATCAGCGCTGATGACCATTACCGATTCAGTTGAATATGGTCAATTGAAAAATGGTGTGCGTAATGAAGCAGTTACGTTATCACTGCGCCCATTGATGGATAAAATTGCCGGGGCCCTTTCAAATGGGATTGTTGGTTTTATCGCTGTGGCAGCCGGTATGAGTGGTAGTGCATCCGTAAGTAACATTACCCAACGTGATATTCACACCTTTAACTTATTTGCTTTTGCCTTACCAGGGATTCTTATGCTCTTTGCCGGCATTGTTTTCTTCTGGAAAGTGCGCTTATTTGAAAAAGAACACGCGGAAGTTGTTGCACAACTGGAAGCTAAATTAACAAATCAACAGGAGGCTTAAATGACAGTTACTAGTGAAGAATATGGCCAATATAATGGTGAAGTAATCTATCGGTATACCATTGAGAATCAGCATCAAACCCGGTTACGGATTTTATCATATGCCGGCATCATTCAAGAATTTTCCGTTAATGATGTTGGTCAACGGATTAACTTAGTACTCAGCTTTGATGATTTAGCCGGGTTTACGGAAAATGGTTATAATTTTAATCGCGTAATTGGGCGTCATGCTGGCCGAATTGGCCAGGCGCAGTGGACGGGGGTCAATGGCGTAATTACGGTTCCAGCTAATGAAAAAGGAAATAGCTTACATGGCGGCCCCCAAGGAATTGGTAACCAAGTCTTTACTGGGCAAATTGACACTCTAAATGAAGCGGTTAGTTTAAATTATCAAGCCAAAGAAGCCATTGACGGTTATCCAGGTGATTTAGCGGTCAACATTAAATACCAATTAACAAATGATGATCAAGTTATCATCACATTAAGTGGTACGCAAACTGGTGCGCCCGGGATTTTTAATCCCACCGTGCATACGTACTTTAACTTGAGTGATCCAGCCGTTACTGATGTCACACAAATGAGTTTACAAGTAGCTAGCGAATCGCGCTTAGTCTTAAATGATGATAAAGTCCCAACCGGGGAAATTGTGCCCGTCGTTAATGCCCTGTATGATTTCACCGACATTACTAATTTAGGTGAGCGGCTTGAAAACTTTAAAGCAATGACCGTTGAAAAAGGGTTGGATGATGCCTTTGTCGTGGCCGGCGATCTAAATACACCTGCTGCAACCTTAATTGATGATGCGTCACAACGGCAAATCAATGTGTATTCCGACCGTAACGGCATCATTTTGTATACCGCAAACGATTTAAACGATGCCCAGATGGCATTAAATCGGGGGACGGGGCATCCATATGAAGGCCTTGCCATTGAAGCCCAAAATTTACCCGATGCCGTAAATCATCCTGATTTTGGTGATATTACCATTCAACCTGATGAAACAAAATCGTATCAAATCATCTATCAGTATGATCATCGTTAAACAATTTAAATGTTGTAAATAATAATTAACAAAGCCTACTAAACTTTTACGTTTAATAGGCTTTTTGCATGAGACAAATTAGTTGAAAGGGGGTATAATTTAATACATAATAACTTATGAAAGGAGTGCTTAAATGCTCACATTTTTAATTCTTGTGATAATCCTTGGGTACTTATTTAATAAAGCCATTCCCTACTTAATTCTAGCGATGTTGTTATACTTCTGTTGGGTATTAATCAAAGCGTTATTTATTCCCGCGTTAATTATCGGGATTGCTTACCTTGCTTGGCAGCTTTACCAACAAACTCAAGCACGATCATAAAATCAAATTAAAAACCGTAACGTTAAATACGTTACGGTTTTTGTGTTTTAATCATGAACGATATGGGGACTTAGTTGACCTTGAATAATTAAGGCGACATCATCAAGTGCAATGTCAATCATATTCTGAACCGCTGCATCGGTATAAAATCCAATATGGGGGGTCAATGACACATTGGGCATCGCAAGTAGTTGATCATACACTGAAAAATCAAGTTCTTGATTATTAGTTAAATCATGTTCAACAAATAGTTCTTCACATTCAATGGCATCGAGACCTGCTCCAGCAATAACACCGTTTTGTAAGGCATCAATTAAGGCGGGTGTCTCGACAATTGGACCACGGGCGCAATTAATCAAGAATGCTGAATTCTTCATTTTCGCCAAAGTTGGGCCATTGAAAAGATGGTGCGTTGTCGCATCTAAATTAGTATGAATGGTAAGCACATCACTTTCGGCAAGGAGGGTTGCAAAATCTACATATTCAACCGTATCAGTTAAATCCGTGCGGGGTGCCAAATCATTAGCAATTACGCGCGCGCCAAGTGCCTTGAAGATTCGGGCCGCCGTTCCACCAATTTTACCAGTACCAAAAATACCAACGGTCAAATTATGAATTTCACGGGCTTGGAGGCCATCCCAACTATAATCGTGGTGTCGCATGCGTGCTTCTGTATTTTCAAGCTGCCGCAATAGCACCATTGTATGCATCAAGGCCGCTTCTGCCACTGAGCGTGGTGAATAGGCTGGCACATTGGTTACAATAATATCATTGGCATCGGCTGCCGCAAAGTTAATGGTATTGTAACCGGTAATACGTAATGAAATATGCTTAATGCCCAATGCCGCTAAGCGTTCATATACACTAAAATCATCAATCCTGGCGTGTTGTAAAATTGAAATATCATCATAACCGGTGGCTAGTTCAATATTGTCAACAAATGGCAATGGGGTGGTATCGACTTGGGCATGATTCCGGTGGGCCCACGCATCAATGGCTGGTTTTTCATCTGGACGAACACTATACATCAAAATTTTCATTTTCATTAACTCCTATTATTGATTAGCATTAAGAAACGCTTCGAGGCGATCCATGGCGGTTGTGATATTGGCCATACTAGCCGCGTAACTCAATCGCATGTAACCTTCACCTGCTGGAAAGGCCCCACCTGGAACCAAACCGAGTTTGGCGTCTTCAGCTAATTTATGGCCAAACGCAAAACTATCTGTCCCAAATTGTGCGGGAATTTTCATAAAGATGTAAAATGCCCCAGCTGGTTTAATAACTTCAATGCCCATCGCAGTCAAGCGTTCAACGAGGTAATCCCGCCGTTTAAGGTATTCTGCACGCATAACCAAGCCATCATCAGCCCCAGCTGTAAGGGCTTCAGTCGCTGCATCTTGGGCATTCGTCGTTGCCGAAGTAACAGTGAATTGATTAATCATCGCGATTTTTTCAATTAAATCAACGGGACCGGCGGCAAAACCAATCCGCCAACCGGTCATGGCATGCGATTTAGAAACCCCCGTCACCAAAATAGTTTGTTCAGGTAGAATTTCACCAAGAGAAACGTGTGTTTGACTGTAGCTTAATTCACTGTAAATTTCATCGCTTAACACAACGATTGGTTTATTGCGTAGCGGTGCAACTAATGCTTCCAGCTCGGCACGATCATATGTCACCCCAGTTGGATTAGTCGGGTAATTCATTACCAGCATTTTCGCTTTCGGATGAGCGGCAAGGGTTGCTTCTAGCTTTGCAGGGGTTAGTTTGAACCCATCAGCAGTTGTATCAATAAAGACCGGTTTAGCACCGTTAAGTAGGGTGACGGGAATGTAAAAGGGGAAAATAGGAATCGGAATAATAATCTCATCATCTGGATTCGTTAAGGCTGTAATTGTTGAGTAAATCGCGCCAGTTGCTCCAACAGTTACGACAATTTGCTTGTTTGGATCGTATGTTGCGTGGTATTTATTACGTAAAAAATCAGCCGCAGCCGTCCGGAGTTCAATTTTCCCCGATGAATCTGTGTAATGACTGGCATTAGCCGTGATACTACTTTTACCAGCATCCTTTACATGTTCAGGGGTATTAAAATCGGGTTCGCCAAGGGTTAATTTAATAATATCGGGAATCTTTGAAATTGACGCATCAAAGGCCAAAATTGATGATGGTTGTAACTGTTCCAACCGGGTATTTGTTTTGAAATTTTCCATATAGGTCTAAGCCTCCAAGTATATAAAACTAAAATAAAAATCCTCTCAGTCGCCACTGAGAGGATTTATCGATGTTGTCACATAACAAAGTTCCATCGATACCACTCAGTTCTAACCGAAGCTAAATGGTATCGAAAAAAGACTGATGCCATCCAGAATTAATCTGCGAGGTACCAGTAGAGTAAAAACGCGTTATTCAATTTTTGCATACTTTTATCTAACATAATGATTAGCTCCTTTAAATAACTTAGCTAAAATATACGCTTGTAAAATGAAAAACGCAACATTATTTTATCATTTAATTTTAACTTAACATTTAAGCATCGAGTTCAATTTTCAAAACTTGGAATAATTCGCTCATTTCTTTACCAGACATCACACCCACGACTAAGATACTTGGATGTTCTTCGCTTTCACCTAATTCCATAACGTTGATATCATGTGCCGTTAAATATTGATCCACTTGGGGGCGATTTAAGACGACTGACATTTCGTCATAGTCAAATTCGACTTGATAGAGATCTTCATCATTAGCCATTCCTGCCACCCCGACAAATTCAGCATCACCACCATCTTTTGCGACAACATAAATTTCAACATTAACTTTATCTAGTAAATCCACTACTTCGTATTCTTGCGCCATGATTAATTCCTCTTTCATTAAGATACGCCGATTATAGCATATTGGGCCGGGCGCATATATTGATAGCTATTTACTATAGTCTGGTCATAAAACTGCAAATAACAATCTTTTTTAAATTACTGCTATAATGGCCTTGTGAGATAGGAAGGGGTAATGGTAACAAGGTGACCATCTGATTTCCTCAAATTACAGTCCCCCCGGACTATTGATTGTTTGACAGAATTACCCAGTTCGTACTAATGAACTGGGTAATTTTTGTGTACTTAGCAACTTTTCATCTAAATTAAGCTTATTATTGCATTAGTAATATTCGTGATGTACTCTTAGGTTGCACTGCAAGTTAACCTTCATTCGTATAGTAACTTAGCCAATCTCAAGGAGATTATATTGTGAAAAAAATTTGGCCTGTTATTTTCAACAGTAGTGTCGTCATTAGTTTAACTGCTATTGGTTCTGTAAATCTAGTTGCCAGCACTACTAGTCCCAACTAAAGTAATTAAAACGAATAAAGTTCAAAATCTAAATCAAGCTTTCACGATTCTTCAAAAGCATGTGCAAACATCACGCAACGCTGGTAAATAAAATAGTATTAAATCAAACACGTCTTCGCTGATTCTTAAATAGAATTGCAAAGACGTGTTTTTTATTTTTGTATATACCAAAATGCCTATTTAGATAATATTTAGGAATTAAATTAGACTTAAAAAAATTAATTAATTAAATTAAAACCGTCCTAATTTTGCATTATACATTATTTACCAATCCTTAAATAAGCAAAAAAAAATACACAATGCTAGAATGAGTGAACAGGAATTAAATTGATTGGGGGAGTTATTTATGTCAGAGAAAACTAAGCAAGAGAAAAAATTTGAATTTCTAATAAGTAATGCCGCAACGATTACTTGTATTTCAATGTATGTTGCTTACATTCCACAACTGATTGCTAATTTTAGTGGTCAACCAGTTAGTCCATTGCAGCCATTAGTAGCTGGAATTAATGCCAGTTTATGGGTATCTTATGGTGCGCTAAAGAAGGAAAAAGATTGGGCGTTAATTATTTCTAGTACGCCGGGGGTCATCTTTGCCTTATTAACGGCCATTACAGTTTACATTCATTAAAAGGGGGCAATAATGAGTAAAGAAAACAATGCAAATTCGGCTGAACTACAACGGCAACACCGTGAACAAGTTATCAGTAAATTAGCTATGATTACTTGTATTTCGATGTATGTCTCATACATCCCACAATTAATTGCTAATTTTAGTGGTCAACCCGTTAATCCGATTCAACCACTCGTTGCCGGAATTAATGCCACACTTTGGGTGATTTATGGCTTAATTCAAGATACGAAGGATTGGCCATTAGTTATTTCAAACTTTCCTGGGATTATCTTTGGCCTTTTAACAGCATTAACTGTATATGTTCACTAATTCCAAAAAGCGTTCAATCAATGATTGAACGCTTTTTGTGTATATCAATTTTAAGTTTTTGTTAAATACTGCTGTTCAAAATAGATTTTATCTTATAAAATTATTAATAAATAACTTTTTAACTACCTTCCAAAAGGGGGAAACCAAATGGCCGTTGAACTACAAAATTTAACCAAACAATTTGGTCCCAAAGTTGCCGTTGATAACTTATCCTTATCAGTTAACGATGGCGAAGTATTGGGCTTAATTGGTCAAAATGGGGCCGGTAAAACGACCACATTTCGCATGTTACTTGATTTTATTAAACCAGATCATGGCTCAATTCTATTTGATGGGCAACCAATTACACCAGCAATTCGCCAAAAAATTGGCTTTTTACCGGAAGAACGGGGCTTATATCAAAAATGGACGATTGAACAACAAATGCTTTATTTTGGCGAATTACATGGTATGAAAAGTGCCGCCGTTAAAACTGAATTAAAGCACTGGCTTAGCCGGCTTGAAGTTGTCGGGAAACCAACTGATAAAGTTCAAACGTTATCAAAAGGGAATGCCCAAAAAGTTCAATTAATCGCCACGCTTATTTTTCAACCTAAATTATTAATCCTCGATGAACCATTTACGGGCCTCGATCCAGTTAACACATCCTTAATGATGCGTGAAATTAAATTACTCCGCGATACCGGGGCTCGAATTATCTTTAGTGCCCACAATATGGCAAGTGTTGAAGAATTATCTGATCACTTGTTAATGCTTAAAAACGGTAAAACGGTCTTATCTGGGGAAACTAAGGCGATCCGTGAAAGCTTTGGTCGTACCCGCGTCTACTTAGAAGCTGATATTAGTGATACAGATTTACTGGCAATTGATGGCGTTGAAGCAATCACGCCTAGTAATTTAGGTCGCGTCTTAAAACTTCGTGATGAAGCAACGGGGCACACCGTTTTTGAACGCGTAACAACACCGCATAATTACGTGCCGGCCTTCATGCAAACCCCACCATCATTAGATGAAATTTTTCGGACTGAAGTCGCCGCAACGGAGGTGGAATTATGAAAAATGCCTGGTTAATCGTTGCTAAACAAACGTATCGCGTCCGTATCAAATCATTAAGTTATTGGATGTTAGTGTTATCACCACTGTTGCTTGTGGCCTTTTCAATTGGCCTGGGGCTATTCTTTGCCAGTGCTAGCTCAAGTAGTGACAAAGCCACCTTGGCAATTGTCGAACAACCACAATTGACGCAAGCCCTTAAACAATCCAAAGCTCTCGATGTAAAACTTAAAGACATCAGCACCGTTACCAAAGTAAAGAATCAATTGAAAGCCGAAGATATTGATGGTTACTTAGTTAAGACTAATAATGACTATCAACTTGTTACTTCAGCTACCGGTAGTACCACCATTAATCAAGCGACTTTAAAAACTATTTTGACGCAGTTTAAGATGGCCGCAACTGCGCAAGCATTAAACATTTCAGCTGAAAAACTGCAAGCATTAACCGCCCCAGTCGAACTTAAAGTGCAAGAATTAAACCAACATGATGCAACCAGTGATAGTAATCAAGGGGCCAATAGTACGCTTAGTATTGGGATTGGGGTCTTATTCTTCGTAATTTTACTATTCTATGTGCAAATCATTGCGCAAGAAATTGCCAACGAAAAATCATCGCGCATCATGGAAATTTTGTTAGCTGCGACTAGTGCAGCGAGTCAGTTTTACGGTAAAATTGTCGGGGTCTTTGCCTTAGCCGTCACACAGATGTTATTGTATGTCATCTTTGGTGGAGGGGCGCTTGTAATTTTTGGTAATAACAGTATTGTCCGTAGTGCAAGAACAATTTTTAGTAATGTCAGTTGGAGCTTTGCCGTCGTGACAATTATCATGTTATTGCTCGCAATTGGGATGTATTTAACCTTAGCTGCCATCATTGCTTCACTCGTTAATGATCAAAGCCAAGTTCAACAGGCGGTACAACCAGTAACATACCTAGCAATGATTGGCTATATCCTTTCGTTTATCATCGCACAAGCACCACATAACTTAATCATTAATATTGCTTCATATGTACCATTTATCTCACAAACCCTAATCCCTAGTCGATTAGCGCTTAATTTCACGGGTATGCCACAAGCATTAATTGCAATTGCAATCCAGATTATTGTCGTCATTCTAATGCTAAAATTTGGTTTAAAAATCTATGCACGTAATGTTTTAGAATACTCTGATGAAAGTATTTACAAACAACTTCGGCAATTAATCCGTCGAAAATAAAGTATTTTGACTAAAAGGACTTCTCAATTGAGGAGTTCTTTTTAATTACTTAAATATCAACTAGAAACCACTATTTTATTAGTAGCTATGCGATAATAAACAAATTACATCGTAAAGAGGGGGGAGAATATTGGAAATTTTTGGTATTCAATTAGATGCGGCTGGCCGCTGTGTTCATTATCATGGGACAACGGATATCGCGGCTTTAAAATGTGCTGACTGTCAGCAATTTTTTGCTTGCTATAATTGTCATGACGCCTTACGTGAGCACGCTTTTGTGGCAAGTCCTAAAAATGATTTAGCCGTGATGTGCGGTGAATGTCAAACCTTAATGAATTTTGCAAGTTATACTAATGGTCGTTGCCCAGTATGTCAGCAGGTATTTAATCCAAAATGCGCAGTCCATTATGATACTTATTTTGTTGATTAATTGAATTATTTTACTTGTTTATTAAAGTATTTAAATTTAGTTAAACCAACTTGAGTTTCACTGAGTAGTTCGCTAAAGTGTTTATTCAAGCATCAACATACGCAAATTTTTAGAAGGATTGCCACAGACGGCAGTATTATTAAATGGGTCTAATTATCATCATTTTAGCTATCATTGGGATAGCACTTTGGTTTTCAAGTCGTAACGGTGGCTCAATGTGGGAAATGCCACTCTTTGGTTGTGGGGCCTTGGGATGTTTAATTCCAATTATTGGGCTAATAATCATTATCCTCATCTTCCATAGTTTGTTTGGTTTTCACCATTACTATGGCGGATACGGATATCATAGTTTCTTTTCACCATTTGGTTACCACAGCTTTTTCTCACCATTTGGGTTCCATTTTCCATTTTTCCACCATTCATATTACCAACCAACGTACCACTATGGTTATCACTCATACTACCATGCGCCGGTCGTTCACACGTACCACGTTGTGCATGAGTATCATGTTTACCATCACTATTAAAGCCGATAAAAGAGCTATCAAGCATTTGGTAGCTCTTTTTTGATAAGTTTTCCAATATTATTTCCCAGCATAATCCACTACAATAAACGGTAAGAATAGCAATTGAAAAATAGGGGGGATATCTAAATGACACAACGCGAATCTGAACAACAAATTGAAAAACTAGGGGCCTTTGAAATTACTAATGAAATGCTAAAATTAGCCCGCCACAATCAAAAAAGCCCGTTTGTCCTTCAATCGAGGCGTCTAATTTGGGATTGAAGAATCGAATCGGACCATAAACGATGGCGATTTGTCCGGTTACACAATCAATAACGCGATTTCAAAGCTATTAATTAGCTTTTTGCAACCCACAACTAACCCGTACGATGCGTTCCTAATTGACGCCATTATGTATTGCCAAAATCAATTACAGCCAAAATCAATTA
This sequence comes from Periweissella ghanensis, assembly GCF_918814755.1. Lineage (GTDB taxonomy): Bacteria > Bacillota > Bacilli > Lactobacillales > Lactobacillaceae > Periweissella > Periweissella ghanensis. Next base: position 27,871 of record NZ_CAKKNT010000004.1, read on the forward strand.
CATATTAAGCCTGACGATCTAGTTCAGGAGTTAGTCGATGGGGCCCTTGGCAATAATTATCCCGTTCCCAGTCGTATTTTGTATAATACAGAAAGCTTTATTAATGAATATTTAACGAAAGCACTTTTTCATGGTGTAAATTTAGCTGCCACCACAGACATCTTCCCCACAGAAGGTGGTATGGCCGCCATTGTCTATATTTTTAATTCATTACGGGAAAATCATTTACTTAAACCTGGCGATAAAATTGCCATTAACACCCCAATTTTTACACCATATCTCCAAATCCCCACACTCAATGATTTCGAATTACAAGAAGTTGATTTACGTTCAACGGAAGCTAATAACTGGGAAATAAACCCCCTTGAAATTAATAGGCTAAAGGATAAAGCAATTAAGGCGTTGTTTCTAGTTAATCCATCAAATCCTGGAGCGATGGCCTTTGACAAAGTAGCGTTGGCGGCAATCAAGAAAATGGTCGCGGCTAACCCAGATTTAATTATCATTACCGATGATTATGGCAGCGTTATTTTCATTAACCTACCTAGTGTATCAAAACGAAGTTGATCCATATGTTGAGGCCGCCAAAGCAATTGTCCGGAAACGGTATCACTTACTATTCAAAACGTTAGGCTTTTCGGGATTATTCGGCAGCTAATTTTGAACAAATTGATTTCCTATATAATCTTTCACAAAAAAATCGCGCGGTTTTGATGGATGGGGTCGGCTTTGGTTCAGATAAGGGCATTTTACGTATATCCCAAGCCAACTTACATGATGATGATTACCCCCTAATTGCTCAACAAATATTGGAGTTCTTAGGTGAATACTATACTAATTTACTAAGTAATAGCCATGTATTTGACGCAAAATTAAGTGATACTAATATAATCCATAAGTAAAAGTTTTAAGAATTTATTATTTATATGTATTCAGATAACTTTTGCGTTAAAATTGCATTTATGCAAAAACTTAAACAATTTAAGTTGCGTTAAAAATGGAATTTCGGAGTGTGCTGCATATGAGCGGTGAAATGAATCAAACAGATATGGAACAACAATTAGAACAACTTGGTGCTTTTGAAATTAGTGAAGAGATGTTAAAGTTGGCCCAACATAATGAAAAAAATAATGATGTTTTGGATGCTGGTCGGGGTAATCCAAACTGGATTAACACGAAGGCACGCTTAGCATTCGCCCGGTTAATTGAATTCGGGGTTGCCGAATCACGGCGGACAATTTTAAAAGGGGACTTAGCTGGGTATACGACGTTGACTGATATATCAACGCGCTATGCGGAATTTCTTGATGCGGGTGACAGTACTGACAACTTTTTACTTGAAGCGCTTGAATACGTCGCTAATCGATTTAATATTGATCGCGACGATTTTGTTAAAGAAATGGTCGATGGTGTCATTGGTAACAACTATCCCGTCCCAAGTCGCGTGCTTAAACACTCCGAAAAAATCCTTAATGCTTACTTACAAGAAACCCTCTACAATGGCGTTAATTTAGCTGAACAAACCCAAGTTTTCCCAACAGAAGGTGGCTCAGCAGCGATTGTCTACATTTTTAACTCATTACGGGTTAATCATTTGTTAGCACCTGGTGATAAAATTGCGGTTAGTACCCCAATCTTTACACCATACTTACAAATTCCGGTCTTAAATGAATATGAAATGGTTGAAGTTGATTTAAGCTCACGTGCGGAAGATGATTGGCAAATTCAACCCGCGGAATTAGCTAAAGTAACTGATCCTGATATTAAGGCGCTCTTCTTGGTTAATCCATCAAACCCTGGAGCAATGGCCTTGGATGAACGGGCATTAGCGCAAATTAAGCAATTAGTTGCTAACAATCCGGATTTAATTATTATTACTGATGATGTATATGGTACATTCGTCAACGATTTCCAAACCGTTTATTCAGTCGTACCAAACAATACTTTACTCGTATATTCATACTCAAAATTATTTGGGGCCACTGGTTGGCGAGTTGGGATGATTGCCGCGCACGAAGATAATGTCTTTGATCGCTTAATTAGTCAATTACCAGAATCACAACGTGCTGAACTCGATGCCCGCTATGCTTTAAATGTCTTTGCCCCGGCTGAAATGAAATTTATTGACCGGATTGTGGCAGATAGTCGCGCAGTTGGGCTATACCACACTGCTGGTTTATCAACGCCCCAGCAATTAATGGAAGTATTATTCTCATTAAACTTCTTATTAGAAGCCGACAATGGTGATTATTACGTTGAAGCATCCAAAGCAATTGTTGCCAAACGCTATGCTGCGTTGTTTGAAAATCTTGGAATTCCGGCCAATCTTAGCCCATATAATTCTAAATACTATGCCTTAATTGATGTTTATCAATTAGCTGAACAACGTTACGACAAAGGATTCCGGGCGTACTTAGTTGATAACTTTGAACAAATTGATTTCTTATACCAACTCTCTGAAAAGAGTGGGGTTGTCGTAATGGACGGGGCTGGTTTTGGCACTCCCGATGGGGTCATTCGAGTTTCTGAAGCTAATTTACCTGATGAAGCTTACAGTCAAGTTGCTACCGCCATTTTAGAATTACTTGCTGACTACAATAACCAATATATTAATGATTAAGAAAAAGCCAACTGAAAAATTTCAGTTGGCTTTTTTAATTATTGGTATGTTCTATCTGACGCAAGGCATTGACAAGTGGTTGGAGCCCCCGCGGATAATTATCATGATGACTAAGCATGTACAACACAAGCATTTGCTTAAGGGCTTTAATTTGGGTTGCGGTTTGGCCATTCTCATTTGCTAAAACTGATTGGCGTAATTGTTCAATGTTCGCCACTAATTCTGGTAGAACTTTAACTTCATCATCAGCAATAACTTGGTCTAAGATTGGTAGTAAGTGGCTATATTGATAAGTTTTCATTAGACAACCTCCTAACCTTTAACTACCGCCACCGTAACATACTTTACCATGAACTACAATGACGGTTATTCCCAACCTAGTTCACTATAAGGAATTTGCTTAGCATACTGTTCAAGAGCTAGTTTACGATCACCAATTAATTCTGCTGGCAACTGACTAACTGGCCACCAAGATAACCCCGCATTTTTATGTGGTTCCATCACTTGGGGCGTCCCAGTGTATTTAAGAACTTTAAAATACCCGTTAAAATAAACGTTATCCGTATCGGAATCATGCTTATGAATCATGGTGGCAAAGGATAAATCAGTTGGTAAAACCGTAATGCCCAATTCTTCGGCTAATTCACGACAAAGGGCTTGCGGTAGCGATTCACCAGCTTCGACATGGCCGGTAGCAGCAAGATCATAAGCCCCATCTTGGTAACCGGTATTTTGACGTTTTTGCAGTAAAATTTGTGTTCCATCCGGGGAAAACATCAAAGCAAATACCGCACTAGGGGTTTGATAACGAACTTTCATCTTAATTAATTACTCCATTCTTTTTTAGTTAAATTCACCACCACCGGGGAACATCTTACGAATACCACCGGCCGGATGTGCATCATCACCTAAGTAGCGGGGAATAACATGGATATGCGCATGCATGACTGTTTGACCAGCTGCTTCATGAATATTGACCCCAATATTATACCCATCTGGTTGGAAATCATGGTCGAGAAGAGCTTTGGCTTCATGGATTAAGTTATTTACCGCAACTAATTCTGGGGTCGTCAAAGCAAAATAATTATCGCGATGTGTTTTGGGGATAATTAATAGATGGCCCGTACTAACCGGGGAGCGATCCCAAAAGGCACCTGCTAAATCATTTTCGAGGACAAATTGAATTTGTTCTCGCTGACAAAAAATACAGTTTGAATAGTTCATTAATCAAGTAACCTCACAATTTAAATTTATCACCTAAGTGTAGCTGAAAATCACTAAACTTAAAAGCGGATAAAAAAAGTACCGACATTTGTTTATTGCCAGTACTTCATAATTAGCTAAACTGTAAACAGGTTAAGGATCAAAATCCCCTAGAAAAAGATCCTTAACGAGTACTTGAAAACTCCCCCGAATCTTTCTTGCAACTTTTAACTAATTGACTTAAGTCTAACATACTTTTTGGAAATAACTAGTTATTTCTCTTAAATAAAATTAAACAAATATTAATTTTATTTATTAATTAGGCAATTTAAGCTAAATATCACCAAAACAAGCAAATTCATTTTATGATAAGATGGTTCTAACACAATTAGATAAGGAGATTAACATGCTATTTGATTTAAACCATGTTAGTATCATTCGTGACCAAAAGCATTTACTTGCTGATATTAATTTAACCATTAACGCAGGTGATTATTTAACGATTACTGGACCTTCAGGAAGTGGAAAAAGTACGTTAGTTAAAGCACTTGCTGCCTTAATTGATCCTGATGAAGGGGTGCTTAACTACAATGGCCAGGATATTTTGCAACTTGATCCGATAAAATATCGGCGGGAAGTTTCATATTGTGTGCAACAACCAACTTTATTTGGTAATACGGTCCGTGATAATTTTGCCTTTCCATACCAAATTCGCAAACAAAAATTTGATCCTGCTGCCGTTGAAAAATACTTAGCTCAAGTACAATTGCCGGCAAGCTATTTAGACCAACCGATAGAAAAACTATCAGGGGGTGAGCGCCAACGGATTGCCTTATTACGCAATATCTTATTTGACCCACGCGTCCTAATTCTTGATGAAGTAACAACCGGATTGGATAGTGAAAATAAGGCGATTATTCACGACTTAATTAATCATCTCAATCATGATAAACACATTACCATCATCCAAATTACACATGACACCGAAGAAATTGCGATGGCCAATCGGTTGATTCACATTGTGGGCGGTCAATTAGTCGATGAAAGTGGGGTAAAGTAAAATGGGAATTGCGGTTAATAATCAATCATTGTTTTATGCTGGGATGTTAGTTGTGATTGCACTATTTATTGCTTGGCGTGAAAAACTGGGGCTGGATAAAGATATGATCATCGCGGTTATTCGGGCGGTCATTCAGTTAGTCATTGTCGGTTACGTGTTGCGGTACATAATTCACTTAGATCAACTTTGGATCACTTTAATCATTGCAGCTTTAATTATTTTTAATGCCAGTTATAATGCGATGAAACGTAGTGCTCTTAAGTCGTTTAAAATTTCGCTAGCGGCCATTGCGATTGGTACAATCATTACATTAGGTGGCTTAATTTTAGCCGGGGCAATTAAATTAGTCCCATTCCAAATTATTCCAATTACGGGGATGATTGCTTCAAATGCGATGATTGCGGTTGGATTGTGTTTTAAAACTATGGAACAAGCCTTCAAAGATCAACGGCAACAAGTTGTGGAAAAATTAACATTAGGGGCTGATTTGAAAGATGCAACCTTACCAATTATTCGTTTGAGCATCAAAACTGCGATGCAACCAACTATTGATGGTGCCAAAACGGTGGGGATTGTTAGTTTACCGGGGATGATGTCTGGTTTGATTTTTGCTGGTGTTGATCCAGTTCGGGCGATTAAATATCAAATTATGGTGACGTTTATGTTGCTATCAACGGCCAGTATCGCCTCGTTTATCGCAGCGTATCTTGGTTACCGTGAATATTTCAATGCACGTAAGCAATTAAAGAGTATGAATTAAAATATTAAAGGCCGCGGCATTCTTGCCGGGGCCTTTAATATTTCACTCAGTAATACTGCTATTACCAGTTGCTAACATCATCCGGTTCCAGAAATTGATATTGTTAATGACTAAGATTAATTCTAAATATTCTTTTTCGCTAAAAATTGTGCGTACCCGGTGGTAATATCCGTCCGTCACAACATAATTTTGGATATTAGTAATTTTATAAGCTAAATCCAAGGCCATCTGTTCGCGTTCCGTATAGAGATGGGCTTCCTTCCAAACTGGTAAAAATGTTAATTTACGTTCATCAGTGTTTACCTTCCGCGCTTTTTTGAGGTGTGCATTAGTACAAAAGGCACAACCATTGATTTGTGAAACAAAGACATTCACTAATTCAATTAAATCTAATTCCAAACTCGTTACCGCTAAGTTCGTTTGATCCATTTTAACAAGGTGCCCAACTTGTTCACCGATTGTTGCATTATAGTTAAGTTTTTCTTCCATGTGTGGTCGCCATCCTTTCAAGATTATCCAAAGTATAAACGATGCTTAAATCACTATCAATAAGTAAGCATGCTTTAAAGAATATTGTAAGACAAATTAAGGTTATATTCATACATTTGTAAACCAATTTAACTTTGCTGAAAGTTGTAAATATCGTAATTCAAAATCGTGCAAGCACTGTGATGAACGTGCTAGAATGATACTCAAAATATTGGTAACTACCATAAAGGGGGTGGTCTTATGCCTGCACAGTCGATTGAAGCCATCAGTGCCGAAAATCAGCATTTGCAGCAACAGTTGAATCCAGAAAGTGAACATTATTATCATTGTTTTGCACAATATCTTGATGAAAACGGGGCTTTTTGCCGACCCCATGCGCTTGCAGATCATAAACGTGAAGTTTTGCGGCAAATTGTAAATGCACAAAAAACCGAATATGATTGTCAAACGTACTTCACCATGAGTGCTGTTGAGTTGGCCCAAAAACATTTAGAACAGACACCACACTCTGGGCGTAGCTACACGAAAGCCTGGCTCCTCTTTGCACTTGCATTCGCTTTTCCACAGATGCTAGGCCCTGAACATACTTTTGATTTTGGGGGTACTATTTTATTTATGGTCTTAGCTAGTACGGCAGCATATTTAATCTGCCGGTTTTTTGCCCAAACTAAAGACGTGTTCCAAGGTCTGCTTGGGTGGGGGTTAGTGTGTTTAACAACCATTTTTAACTTGGCACTCGCTTTACAAGTCCATACACCAGTTGTATACCATTTAAGTGGGGCCACAGGGATGATTAGCCTAGCACTAATTGCGCTAATTGCCGTCTTACTTGATCCAATTTCAGGGTATCAAAATTCATTTGACCGGGTGGTCTTAGTTTTAGCTATTAATAATTCAATTTTAGGCATGCTAGTTATTATCATAAACACTGTCACGCTCAAAGAGGGGATTAATCCTTTAAATACCTGGTGGATTGGCGGGCTCTTTGCCATTATTACTCTCATCAGTACGATTGCCATGTGGCGCCTAATTAAATATGTTCACTAATTGTTGAATTTTATTAAATAACTCCCTATACTAAAACAAATCAAATAGAATAGAGGATTTATGATGAGCCGGGAATGGTTTACCTTACCAATCAATGATGAATTACAATTAGTCCAACCAGAAGTCTCGATGGGGGCAGAGGTCTATAATTTAGTCGCCCAAAATCGGGACTATCTCAATCAATTTTTACCGTGGGCGAAACAAATAGTCGCACCTGGGATTGAAGAAAATTTCATTCGCAGTATGCTAATGGCCCACATTCAAGGAACCCAACGATTGTTTTTTATTGCTCAAAATGATGTCATTATTGGGGCCGTTGATTTACATAATATCAATCAAAATGTCCGCAAAGCCGAGATTGGTTACTGGTTAAGTGCGCATGTTAGTGGGCAAGGAATTATGACGACTGTTCTGCAATTTTTCAATGCCTATGCTTTTAACACCTTAGGCCTCAATAAATTAATGCTGCAAGTAGATGTTGCCAACCTTGCCAGCAATCGAGTTGCTGAAAAATGTGGTTACCAATTTATCGGGATGCACCCAGCTGATTTTATCATTCGGGGTGCATTACGTGATATGAATCATTATGCACTATTAAGTCCGCAAAAAAGTTAATGGCATGGCCATTAACTTTTTTTATTGGCAGCATTTAGTTTTTATATTAATATTGTTATTATAAACAAGATAAAGGAGCTTACTATGCAAGGTAAAGATGTTGTTCTAGGGTTATTAAATGATCAACCACGGACCGGTTATGAAATTAAAGATATTTTTGAAACACGCTTAGCATATTTTTTTGATGGCACATATGGCATGATTTATCCAACGCTCCGTAAATTAGAAAAAGACGGCATGATAACGAAAGAAGTTGTCTTCCAAGAAGGAAAACCGAATAAAAACATTTATTCAATTACGCCCGCTGGTAAAGCGGAATTTGCCGCTTACATGCAAACTGAATTGGCTGATGAAAGTATTAAGTCAGATTTTCTTTTACGGATGTATTTTGGTAAACATCTAACCACTGATCAAGCTTTGGCCTTTATCGAAACGCAAATTGACCATCAAGAAACTAAATTACGTACGCTTAAAGCACATTATAATGAGTGGATCCGTAATGGTATTACTGATTTGCAAATTGTTACCTACAAATATGGGGTCGCTAACTATGAAGCTAGCTTAACCGTCCTTAAACAAGCATACCTTGATATTGCTGATCGCCAGTAATAAACACTACCATTTCAACTTATTGCTTATAACAAATAATAAAAAGGTTCTGCTTACGTTAAATCACGTAAACAGAACCTTTTTTAGTATTTAAATTCCTCTTTGGCGCATTTTAGTCCGAATTAAGTAGTAAATACTACCGATAATTAAGGTCCAAATTAACCAACTGACAAAAGTTAACCCAGCACCAATCACTGTAAAAAGTAGGGCATGGTGATGAATAGCGTGCGCTAAAATTGAAAAGGTATCAAAGGGCAATAGCCAGTGACGAAGGCAAGTAAGGATACCTAAAATAAAACCAGTTTGGGCAACAGCAATTAGCCATGTAAAATTCTTTTGCATAATAATCCTTCTTAATAATTAATCCATTAAGCTTACCATCACACCAATGCCTTGTACTTGAAAATATAATAGGTGGTTAAAAAAACGTGATAAGGGACCTTAAAAGCTAAATAAAATTTCACGTTAACTATTTAAGTCACTTGACTTTTTTATTATCTAGAATTATATTGTCAATGTTAATATAATGATTAGAAATAAGGAAGGCGTTATGAATAAAAAGAAAATTTTAGTTATCCTCAGTGCCTGCATTGGTATTTTTTTGTGTCTGTTAGATACAACCATCATGAATGTTTCATTACCAGCCATTCAAACTGAGTTAAACGTGCCGTTAACAAGTTTATCGTGGGCCCTTAATATTTACACGATTTTATTTGCCACGTTAACAATTCCGTTGAGTCGCTGGGCGCAAAAATTTGGCCAAAATCGATTCTATATTAGAGCGTTAGTTGTTTTCATGTTGGGTTCCTTGATTTCCGCTTCAGCAAATTCCGTTACCATCCTCATTATTGGTCGTGCCGTACAAAGTATTGGGGCTGCGACCATGTTGCCATTAGCGATGACGATTGGGATTCAAACGGCGAGTTTAGCACAACGTAATACCGTTATGGCCGTCCTTGGTGTTACCCAAGGATTTGCGGCCGCTTTAGGTCCGGTTGTCGGGGGCATTGTGACCCAATTTTTTACGTGGCGCTGGATTTTCTTAATTAACATTCCCCTAATTATTATCAGTATTGCATTATGTGTTTTTGTGCTCGATTTAAAAGCCCAACCATTACGGACACGTATTGATATTGGTGGCTCAATTTTAAGTATGGTGTTCTTATTCACGCTAACGTTAGCTTTAGTCAAAGGGCGTGAATGGGGGTGGAGTAGTCCTATCATCATTATTTTACTGGGGGTGGCGAGTGCTTCTTTCATCAGCTTTTTGCTTTACGAACGCAAATGTGCGATGCCGATGATTGATTTATCATTGTTTACCGATCGCGAATTTAGTGCTTCCTCAGTTGCCATGGTTTTTAGTAATATGTTTTTAGTTGCGGTCACCGTGATTTTACCAACTTATTTCACTAAAATTGTCGGTACAAGTGAATTAAAGGCCGCTTTATTAATTACGCCAATTTCGGTTTCCGTATTTGTTGCTTCGCCAATTTCAGCCTTATTAATCAAACACTTTGGTCCGCGACGCCCAATCTTTATAGGCTGGGTCTTACTAACGATTGGTTATTACTTACTAGCGACCATCAATCTTCGTTACTTACCGATGGAAATCCTTGCCTGTCTGTTAGTCGGCATTGGCTTTGGCTTTGTCGTGGGCCCAATTACCGTGCTTTCCGCTTCTGACTTTACTGGTGATCGCTTAGCGGCTTCCCAAAGTGTTATTGGGGTGTTACGTGAAATTGGGATTGTTTTAGCCGTTGCCATTTACGTTAGCGGCTTATATGGTAATATCAATACCGCCAAAGCTAATTCACAAGCATACGTCACGCAACAAGTTAGTCAATTAGCCGTCCCAACCTCAGCCAAAAAGGTACTCACCACCCAAATTAAGACCGCCATCACAAATGAACATGCCGCTAAGCAGGCGATCAACGTCAATAATCCGGCGATTACTGCCGTTTTAACCCGAATTCATCGCCACATCGAACAGCAATTTGATCACGCATTTGCACAACTTTACTGGTACTCGACACCGTTTGTTGCTTTAGCAATTCTATCTACTTGGTTATTTCTCGATAAGAAGCGGTTTTTAAGTCTAGCTAACAAGGTGTGAAATAACACTATATAATAGAAGAAAAAATTTTTCACGTACATTACCATGTAGTTAACGTAGCCCCAAAAATTAATATCAAATACTAAACCCCCATGAAATTTCACTTCATGGGGGTTTGTGTTAATTAGTTAGTGGCTAGTAATTGCGTACTAAGTTGTTGATAGGCCTGGGCTTGTTCACTTGACCAATCACCAAGCATATCTGCAATAAATTGGCGAATTGTTGTGACATCAATTTGGCGGGCTAATAAACGACTAAATTGAATATTATCAGTTAAGGAACTGTATGACGCACAGGCATCCGCAATCACGCTAACATTGTAACCGGCCAGTTGGGCACTAATCGCTGGCAACGAAACACATTCTTCCGTTGAAATCCCACCAATGACCAAATTCTGCCGACCAGTTTGATTAATCTGTTTGCGAAAATCAGGATCCGTCATAGCATCAATTACGCCGGTGCGTTTAACACGGTGTGCATAGACATCAGGCAGTGGCGTTTGTAAAACATTAAAAATTTTTCCCTTCCGTTCTAAAGCTTCTTCACTTGACGTAAAGATCACCGGAATATCATAAACTTTAGCTAGTGCTAGTAATTTTAGGGCATTATCAATCACTTCCTTGATGGGTTGGGATTGTGCAAATTTTGCAATCCCACTTTGATAATCAACCATCAAAATTACGACATCATCCGGGGTAAAAGGGCGGCGTTTAGTGAGTGGGGTATTTTCCATAATCTTACTTCCTTTCATTATCAGCTTAATACAATTTCATTTTAACGCAAACCTTAATTTTAAGGTGGCCATAACTATGGTTGTTTTATTGTACAAAAAAAGTTCAAATAGCCATTCGCTAATTTGAACTTTCAGATATGCTTATGCTTTGTTATGACGTAACTGTTCAATCAATTGGGCATCTGGGGTGATGTACATTGTTGATTGACCTTCAAAAATTACATAACCTGGTTTTGAACCGTTGGGTTTGCGTAATAATTTAGCGGGTAAATAATCGACTGGAACATTGGCTGATTCACGTGCTTTTGAGAAGTAAGCTGCTAGCGTGGCACCTTCTAATAAGGTTTGTTCGCTAGGATTACTATCATGAATAATAACGTGAGATCCGGCCATTTTTTGCACGTGCAACCAGATATCGTTGCGTGCGGCGGTTTTAAGGCTTAATTTATCATTTTGTAAATTGTTTTTTCCAACTTCAATTAACGTGCCATCGGTTGCATAGAATTTTTCTGGTTGCGAAATTTGCAAACGGGCTTTTTTATTTTTAGCCTTATTGCGAATGTAGCCTTCAGCGGTTAATTCCATCCGAATTTCGTTAATATCTTTTGGACTAGCAATTTCAATTTGGGCCATAATGTTTTCCAAATAATCAAGTTCGTGCTGCGTCAAAGCAATTTGCTCATCGACATACGCCACGGCTTTCTTTAACTTGTTGTACTTCGTAAAGTACTTTTGTGCATTTTGTGATGGTCCAATTTGATTACTTAATGGAATCTTGAGTGGCTTTTCTTCTTCGTAGTAGTTTGGCAACGTAATCTCGGTCATTCCACGTTCAACTTGGTAAAGGTAGGTCGTTAATAACTCACCTTTAACTTTAAATTCATCGGCATGGGCTGACTCATCAAGGGTTTGTTCAAGCTTCTTTAACTTAGTCTTGTTCTTCTTAATTTCATTGCGTACAACGCGAATCACATTCCCAGCTTGTTGTTGCACGCGGTCACGTTCAGCACGATCGGCAAAATAAACATCTAACATTTCACCCAAAGTCGCAAATTCACGCACCGTGCCAGGTAAAGTTAACCACTTAAACGGCGCAAAAACAACTTTATTATTAGCGGCTAAATCAATTAATTGAGGCGCCGGGGTACTAAAGTTCGCCAACCAGTTTTGCGCATGCGCCATTGCATCCCCTGGTTCATGAACCACCGTTGCTAATTCCAGCGCGGAATCAAAAGCAAATCCTTGGAAGTGACCTTGAATCGCTTTAGCTAAATCCTTTTGATCAGGAATATCCAAAATAAAGTTTGCCAAACCTTGTAATGAAGTATACGGATTAATAACATCTTGCTTGGGTGGGGCAATATATTGTGCTCCTGGATATAGTGAGCGCACCCGGTTTTGATCGGCTGAAACGTGTTTGATTAATTCAATAATCTTATTGGTCTTTTGATTAACCAAGAACAAGTTAGAGTGACGCCCCATCATTTCAAGGATTAGAACAACTTCTTCTAAATCACCCAGTTCATCATGGGTTAAAACAGATAACTTAATAATCCGGTCGTTTTCAACTTGTTCGATTTTTTCAACTTTGGCACCTTCCAAGTGCTTGCGTAACATCATCGCAAAAGCTGGGGGCGTCGTTGGATTAGCATACGGGATGTTGGTAATTTGAGCCCGCGCAAATGTGGGGTGGGCTGAAAGTAATAGTGGGTAGTTTTTCCCATTACTACGGATTACTAAAACAACTTCTTGGGGATATGGTTGGTGAATTTTGGCAATCCGACCACCAACTAATAACCCTTGGAGTTCAGTAACCATTGCATGAGTGAATAAACCATCAAAACTCATTAATATGTTCCTCCGTCAGTAAATAATTCGATAGTTACCATTATACCGCATTTTAGGATGATTGTTGATAAAGTTACGAATACCAACCAGTCAGCGTCCACAAATTAACCATGAACGACATTTGTCAAATAATTCAGCTTACAAAATCAAGCAATTAATTGATTGGCATACACAATAAGCCAAGATTATGATAAACTAAGAGAAAATCAATTTTAGTTAACCGAGGTACAGATGGTATTATGAAATCAAGTTTGGATGCATTGCGTGACAGTGAAAAAATTCAACGTAGCGCACTAATGAAAATTACAAAACAATACAACTTAACGATCGCTGAGTGGCAATTATTAACGACCATGATGGCGGGCTTTGATACGCAAGATAAATTATCAGCGGAAACGGGTTTAGACACGTCAACACTTTCACGCCAATTAAAGAGTATCTTTGCCAAAGAATTTGTTGATAAGGTTGCTACTGGTCGCGATCGCCGCCAATTAGTATATTCAGTCTTACCTCAAGGGACCGAAGCCGTTTTGGCCATTAATGCCGCATACCAACAACTCGAAGGGGTCATCTTTGATAAATGGTCGAATGAAGAAATTAATATGCTCCGAATTTTACTAAACCGATTAGAAAAATCAATGGGCCGAGTTGCTGAATAATTAAAATTTTATTTACAAATTTGACAATCTGTTTAAAAAGACAGTATTATATAACAATACTTTCATATTGAAAATTTTTGATATTGAAAATAAATTTATTACGACATTTAAAGAAACGAGGGTCATTGAATGAAAATCGCCGTAGTTACCGATAGTACTTGTTACTTAAACGACGAAGAAATTGCGAATAATAACATTACCGTTATTCCAATTCCCGTGATTGTTGACGGACAAGTTTACGAAGAAGGCGTAACAGTTTCAAACGCTCAATATTATGATATGTTGGCGCACTCACAATCATTTCCATCAACATCACAACCAGCCATTGGACAATTAATTAAGGTCTATGAAGGATTACGTGATCAAGGATTTGATACGATTATCTCAATTCACTTGTCATCAACAATTTCCGGGATGTTCAATACGGTTGTTAACGTTGCCAACCAAATTGAAGGGGTAACCGTTTATCCATACGATAGCCAAATCACCATGCGTTTAATGGGTGAATTAGTTATGGATGCTGCCCGGATGGCCGCTAAAGGTATCGAACCTGAAGCAATCTTGGGTGAGTTAGATAAAGTTCGCCAAACGATTAAAGAATTCTTCGTTGTTGATGATTTACAAAACTTGGTGCGTGGTGGCCGTTTATCTAACGCCAGTGCCTTTATTGGTTCGGTATTAAAGATTAAGCCATTGCTTACTTTTGATGATACTACCCATGAAATTGTCGCCTTTGAAAAAGTTCGCTCAATGAAAAAGGCACGTAAACGTGTTGAAGAATTGTTTGCTGAAGTAATGGCAACAGTCCCATACACAATTAAGTTAACAGTTTACCATGCTAATGCTCCAGAAGTTGCAGAAGACTGGTTTGCTGAATTGAAACAAACTTATCCTACATTATCAATCGAAATTGCTGAAATCGGTCCAGTTATTGGTACTCACCTTGGTCAAGGCGCTTTAGCTCTTGGCTGGGTGCAAGACACTTCAGTAAACTAACATAAAACCTAATTATTTTTTGATAATAGCTAGTGATATTATTTATTATTTGATTGCTATTTTTTTGATTCTTCATTTATATGGTAAAATATTTATCAGATGGAGATTTCATATTTACGCTAATGGAAGATTCCCGCATCGGAATCTTCCATTTTCATTCCCATGAGATCCAATTAGGAGGACCAAATGAAAATTGGTATTGATCAAATCGCCTTTGCCACAAGCGATAAATATCTTGATTTAACAGAATTAGCCCTTGCCCGGGATACTGATCCCAACAAATTCTTAATCGGGATTGGTCAAAGTGAACAAGCCGTGATTGCTAAGACGCAAAACATTGTCACGCTGGGGGCGAATGCGGCGGCCCAAATCATTAACGATAACAATCGTGATGCGATTGATATGGTCTTAGTAGCTACTGAATCCGGCATTGATAATTCCAAATCAGCCGCTGTGTACGTGCAAAAGCTCCTTAACATTAATCGCTATGCCCGCACCCTTGAACTTAAACAAGCGTGTTATGCTGGTACGGCTGGTTTGATGTTCGCACGGGATTTTGTTGCCAGTCATCCAGATAAACAAGTCCTAGTAATTGCTGCTGATGTAGCACGCTATGGTATTAACACACCTGGGGAAGTTACCCAAGGTGGGGGGGCAGTGGCAATGCTGGTTAAAGCCAATCCACAAGTTATTAGTTTAAATGACGATAACGTTTACATGTCAGATGATGTGATGGACTTTTGGCGCCCAATTTATCGAAGTGAAGCCTTAGTAGATGGGCACTTTTCTGCCACAATCTATCAAGACTTCTTTAAAGAATTATGGGATCGTTACCGAGCAACAACCGGTCATGCCATTAATGATTTCAAAGCCTTTGCGTTCCATTTGCCATTTACTAAGATGGGCTTAAAAGGCTTACGCGAAATCTTGCCCGAAGCAACTGAAGACCAACAAGCAGCGCTACTTGCTGAATTTGAAGCTAGTCGCGTGTATAACCGCCGTGTTGGGAATTTATATACTGGTTCACTTTACTTAAGCTTGATTTCATTATTAGCAAACGGTTCCGTGCAAGCTGGTGACCGGATTGGTTTATTTAGTTATGGTTCCGGGGCTGAAGGAGAATTCTACTCAGCTACTGTTGAAGCTGGCTTTAAGCATGGCTTACAAACTGACTTTAATACTTTATTTGCTAATCGCACCCAAGTAAGTGTGCCTGAATATGAAGAAATTTTTGCCGATAAAGCCCCAACGGATGGTCAAAATGTGATGTTTGATTTGACAAATGATCCTAATCGATTTGTTTTAGCAGGAATTCAAGACGAAAAACATGTTTATAAAGTAAACATCTAGAATTAAAAAAGAACAATAAATTCAACATACTAAATAGGTCCCTGAAGGAATTCTTCAAGGGGCCTATTTAGTATATTCTCGATATGACGAATATATGGTATAACGCACGATTTTTAATTTTTTGTATATTTATATAACTTTTAATTTTAAATATACGTAATTATGTTATATTTATTTAAAATAATTACGGGAGAGATATAATGGAGCATAAAATTCACTACAAATTATATAAATCAGGTAAACACTGGTTGATTGCAGGGGTTATGATTCCTGGAGCAGCAGGTCTTGCTATTTATACAACCCATACTGATGTTCATGGCGATACTGTCCATCAACAAACCACTACAATAACTAACCATGCACCTATCCAACTAACGAAAAATCTAAATCACCCTTATTTACACAATAATAAAAGATTGAACTTATCAAAAAGTAGCGTAAAGTCTCCGGTTAATCAAATAATTAATGTTCGCTTTGTTAATCAAGATGGTCAAATTCTCAATGCAGCCACTATAACAGCCAGTACAACTAACTATAGTTTAAATAATAATGCACTTATTAAAAATGTTATTACTAACATCAAGAATTCAGGCTATAGCTTCGTTAATTCTTACGGAGATTAAAATGCAACTTACAATAATTTAAAGCAGACTATTAGTCAGTTAAATGGTACCCCAATTAATGTAACGTATGTTTTTACAGCTACAACTAATTTATCACTTTCAGTTCAAGGAACTATTCATTATCGTTTCACTAATGGGCAGCAAGCACATCCAGATTTACAAACTAATCAAGTTAACTATCATCGAGTTGCCTCTCTTGATTGGGGTCATAACGTTGTTTATTCACAATGGCAAAAAGATGAAAATACTGAATTTATTCCAGTTAACTCACCCATAATTACTGGCTACACACCAGATCACCAACAAAGTGGGTTTGTTCCAGCAACTTTTGCTGACCCTAAACCTCAGTTCACAGTTACATATCAGCCCAATGTATCATATGCAAATATTAACTATATTGATGCGACCAATAACACAAAAATTCAAACGCAACAATTACACGGAAGCTATGACCAAGCAATTAATTATAATCTACAACAAACAATTACTGCCTTGACAAAGAAAGGGTATACATTAGTAAGTAGTGACTTTCCAACTACTGCGTCACCAACTTATAATAAAGCTACTAATAATTACACAATTGTTTTCAACGAAAGTACTACACAAACAACTGAACATGCAAATGCAATTGAATATATTGATTATGCTTATTCAAACAAGTTAGCAATTAAAAATGCTTCCATCATCGTTCCTGTGACTCGAATTAAAACCGTTAATAATGTTACTGGTAAAATATCTCATTCACCTTGGATTAGTAATGATGGATCTACAAAATTTGCTAATGTTACCCCTCATAAAATTACTGGTTATTCACCAGATCAAAAACTTATTGAAGGAAAAACACTTGATCCAAATAATACTGATACCTTAAACGTTACTTATTCACCAGATCCTGAGACTATTAATGTAAAATATCTTGATATTACGAATGGTAGGATACTTAAAACTAAAGTTCTTACTGGTTCATTTGGTGGGGTTACAACATATAATCCCAAAGTTGATATAGCTAACTACGAAGCTCAAGGCTATAAATTAATTGACAACGAATTTCCTGTTGAAGGTAGTTCTTACGATAATACCAATCGTCCAAATCATACTTTTTTTATTAAATTAGCTAAAAACACACCGGGTAATGGTGGTAACACACCGGGTAATGGTGGTAACACACCAGGTAATGGTGGTAACACACCAGGTAACGGTGGTAACACGCCAGGTAACGGTGGTAACACACCGGGTAATGGTGGTAACACGCCAGGTAATGGTGGTAACACACCGGGTAACGGTGGTAACACGCCAGGTAACGGTGGTAACACACCGGGTAATGGTGGTAACACGCCAGGTAATGGTGGTAACACACCGGGTAATGGTGGTAACACACCGGGTAACGGTGGTAACACGCCAGGTAACGGTGGTAACACACCGGGTAACGGTGGTAACACATCCCAAGTACCAAGCCGCATGACACTTTATCATTCACAAAAAAACAAGACCAAGTTGTTACCAAAAACGGATGAACAGCCTGATGATGAGCTCATTTTTGCTGGTCTTACAAGTTTATTGATTGCTGGTTTTGGAATTACTAGTTTAACTCGTAAAAATAAATAACTTTAAAAATGTCGAAGTATCTTTGCTTCGACATTTTTTGATAACTAAGCTAAATATCCATAATTTTTAAATTTAAAATTAGAAAATGTTTGTAAATTAAGTTATATATTGATAGCATTAGAGAATGATATATTAAAAGTATTGTATTTTGATTAAAACAAAAATCAGCCTAGGATACTTATGATTTACATGGAGAGAGAGGTTTTTTTATGGAAATATTCCGCAAGCTAACTTGGTTCTTCAAAGAACAAAAAGCGATGTACATTCGTGGGCTCCTTGCATTAATGATGACGGCATTTTTAAATATGATTCCGCCATTTTTAATCGGTTATACCGTCAATCAAATTGTCGCCCATAGTTTGACACCGATGAAGTTAGCTTTAATTTTACTGGGGGTCGGGTCTGAAGCTGTGACTCTCTATGCATTCCGATACATTTGGGCCGTGCACATTTGGGGTGGGGCAACCTACCTTGAACGGAAGTTACGGCAACGGTTGTACATGCATTTTATGCACATGGACACCAAGTTTTACCAAACATATCGGACTGGGGACTTAATGACGCGGGCAACTAATGATTTAATTCAGATTCGCCAAGTTGCGGGGATGGGCATTTTAACCTTAGTTGACTCATTGACGACTGGAACGGTTACGATTATTACGATGGCCTTTGTCGTAGATTGGCGCTTAACATTAGTCGCTATCTTGCCATTCCCATTATTAGCTGTGATGTCAATTAAATTAGGTCACCGGATGCACAATGCCTTTGGTGATCAACAACGCGCCTTTTCTAAGTTAAGTGATAAGGTTCAAGAATCACTTTCAGGGATGAAAGCCATTAAGACATTAGGTCAAGAAGCGCAAGATATTGAAGATTTCAACGCGCATAATGGCGCTTTGATGCAGGCTTATAAAAAAGTTGAGTTTGTTAGTGCGTTGTATGATCCATTAACGACGATGATTATTGTGTTGGCGTATGTGGTTACGATCATCTATGGTGGTTGGTTAGTCTTACATCAACAAATCAATATCGGGCAACTAGTCTCATTTATTGCTTACTTATCAATGTTAATCTGGCCAATGTTTGCGATTGGACAATTATTCAACATCATCGAACGTGGGAATGCTTCCTATGATCGGGTTATGAACATTTTAGATAATGAAACCCACATCAAAGAAGCTGAAAATCCCGTTACGATTCCAGCACAAGGTGATCTTCATTTTGCTATCAAGCAATTCCAATATCCCGATGATGCCGAAATTGCACTCCAAGATATTGATGTGACGGTTAAAGCTGGTCACACGCTTGGAATCGTTGGCCAAGTTGGTGCCGGGAAAACTTCATTATTGAAGTTACTCTTGCGTCAATACGATAACTACGAGGGTGTCATTACTTTAAATGGTGAAGATATTCGCCAATTCCCCCAAGACACATACTTACGTTCAATCGGATATGTGCCCCAAGAAGGGTTCTTATTTAGTACTTCGATTAAAGAAAACATTCGCTTTGCCCGGCCTGATGCGAGTGATGACCAAGTCCAGGCTGCGGCGCAAAAAGCCGCTTTCCATGACGATATCATGAACATGCCGGCTGGTTATGAAACCGAAGTTGGTGAACATGGGATTAGTTTATCCGGTGGTCAACGGCAACGGCTAGCGATTGCGCGGGCCTTGTTAATTGATCCAGAAATTTTAATTCTGGATGATTCATTATCCGCGGTTGATGCCCGGACCGAAGCCGCTATTTTAGATGTTTTAAAACGTGAACGGGCACATAAAACAACCATTATTGCCGCGCACCGGATGAGTTCAGTCATGAATGCGGAAAATATTATTGTGTTTGATCATGGGCAAATCAAAGAACGCGGCACCCATGCTGATTTATTAGCCAAAAATGGTTGGTATGCGATGATTTACCAACAGCAACAACATGGGATGGACGCTACCATCCAAGGAGGTGAAGCTTAATGGCCAAAGAACAATCAATTTGGGCGGAAAAATTAACGTTTAAAGACCAAGTTAAAGTCATTAAAGGCTTATTGCCATTTGCTAAGCCGTATAAATGGTACTTCTTTAGTGCCATTATTGCCATTGGAGTCGTATCAGCGATTAATGTCTTACTCCCACGAATTTTACAAGAATTCATGAACAAGTACTTAGTTCATCTTGATACTAAGTTCCAAGTTTTAATCATTTTTGCGGCCGTTTACTTTGGGGTTTCACTCCTTAAAGCCGTGTTCCAATTCACGCAAGAATACTTATATGGACTTGGTGGGGCGTATGCAGAAGTTAATACACGTGAACAACTTTACCGGCATATTCATACGCTTGGGATGCGGTACTTTGACCAAAATCCAGCCGGATCAATCTTGTCACGGGTGACTAATGATACCCAAGCCTTGTTTGAAGTTTGGCGCTTATTCATGCTCGTCTTAATGGGGGCGTTTGGTTTGGTGGCTTCATACTACGCGATGTTTGTCACTAATGCCAAAATTGCCTTAGCCTTACTAATTTTCTTACCATTCTTATTCGGGGCCGTGTTCTACTACCAACGAGTAAGTTCCAAAGTTTATGGTGGGATGCGGGAAAAGCTATCCCAATTAAATGCCAAAATTGCTGAATCAATTAACGGAATTAATGTGATTCAACAATTCCGCCAAGAAATGCGGATGGGAAAAGATTTTGCGGTGACCAACGATGAATATCAAATGGCCCGGATTCGGATGATCAAAACCGAATCATTGTTACTTAATCCTTTGATGAACTTATTCAATGGGTTAGGGATTGTTATTATCTTAGGCATGTTTGGTTGGGATTCAATGAATGCGGCTGTCGCGGCCGGTACGGTCTACGCCTTTATTTCATATTTGAATAACTTCTTTGCACCAATGAGTGAAATCATGCAAGAATTAGCGTTATTCCAAGATGGTTCCGTCGCTGGAGTTCGGGTCTTACGCATTCTTGAAAATCAAGAACTTGCGCCGGCCCAAGTTGAACATCCCCACGGTGAAATCACCCAAGGAAAAATTGAATTCAAAAATGTAACGTTCTCATATGATGGCGTTCACCCAATTTTGAAGAACTTGTCATTTACGGCCTTGCCTGGTCAAACCATCGCCTTAGTCGGGCACACTGGTTCTGGTAAGAGTTCAACGATTAATGCCTTAATGCGCTTTTATGATTTCCAAGAAGGGCAGATTTTAATTGACGACCAAGACATTCGCGAATATCCAATTGCCGAAATTCGTAAAAAACTCGGTTTAGTATTACAAGAATCATTCATGTTCTACGGGGATGTTAGTTCCAACATTCGGATGTTTAACCACGACATTACCGATGAACAAGTTAAAGCAGCGGCCGAATTTGTCCAAGCTAGTCGCTTCATTGAAGAATTACCAAAGAAATACGCTGAACCCGTGATTGAACACGGGGCAACGTTCTCAGCTGGTGAAAAACAATTACTAAACTTTGCGCGCACGATCGTTACTAATCCCAAAATATTAGTGTTGGATGAAGCAACCGCTAATATCGATACAGAAACTGAAGTCACGATTCAAAAAGCGCTCGCTAAGATGCGTAATAACCGCACGACGATTGCCATTGCCCACCGTTTATCAACGATTGAAGATGCCAATCTAATTTTAGTGCTTGATCAAGGGGAAGTAATTGAACGAGGAACCCATACGGAACTTCTCGCTTTAAATGGTAAATACAAAGAAATGTATGACCTCCAAGGTAAAGAAGCATAGTGCAAAAAACGTCAGAAATTTTTCTGACGTTTTTTTATTTTGGCCTTAAATAATTGCAAGCATGGCCGATAGTGTTTATTAAGGAAACATAAAGAGAATAATACATACTTAAACATCTTAAGAAAAGAGGTAACAATATGGTTAGTAGTAGTGGTTTAGGTGGCGCTTACATGGGTCAATATTCTGGTATTAACAATCAAACTATTGAACAATTGGTGCAAGCCGAATCAGCCCCAATGTTGTTAATGCAACGCCAAGTACAACAAATTCAAAGTAAGGAAACCGCCTGGGGTGATATCCGCTCACGCTTAAATAACTTACTTAATAAAATTAATACGTTGCAAAAGCCGGAAACTTTTAATTCCAAAGTTACCAACAGTTCAAATGATAAAGTTGCCACAATTAGTGGTGATAGTACCGCCGCCGAAGGAAGTCATGATTTAATTGTTAAGCAATTAGCGACGAATAGCAAAATTACCGGGGCCCGGATTTCAGACGTTAAAAGTAGTAAAGACGCCCTCAATTTGACGGGAACGTTAAAATTAGCGCTTGTTAAAAATAATGACGATCTTAAAGATAGCACCGGCCAACCATTAGTAATTCCAACTGATGCGGCAAGTGAAGGAATCGACAATAAAGCCACCTTAACACTTGATATTACCGCAACCGATACGATTAGTAGTATCGTTGATAAGATTAATGCCCAAAGTAAAGATACCAACATTCAAGCCTCAGTTGTTGACAATCACTTAGTTATTAAGAGTAATTTAGCCGGTAACTATGATATTAATGCCACGAGTGACGATGGCTTAACTAGCAAACTAGGGCTTGATCAATTGAAAACAACCCACGGTCAAGCTGCGATTTTTTCAATTGATGGTTTAGAAACTGCACGTAATAGTAATACCATCGCCGGCGTGTTGGATGGGGCAACCATCACCTTAACTGGTGTAAGTCAAAAAGCGACTAATGGCGACACAGCTGATTTCCAACCAACAACCATTGGCTTAAAAAATGATGATAGTAAATTCCAAGGCGCCGTTAACGACTTTGTGAGTCAATACAATAGCTTAATGGGCTTAATTAAATCTGATTTAAGTGTTGGAGATCCAAGTAAAGCAGACAACCAAACCGGCTCCCTGGCTGGTGATAGTGATTTAATTCAACTGCAAGCTCAGTTACAACGCATTGTCACACCATCAAGTACAGGTAAAGGGTCAGCAACCTTATCAGCTAATAGTGTCGGGATTTCATTAGTTGATAAAGAGGGCACGTTAGGATTTGATACAACTACTTTCCAAAAAGCGTTAAAAAATAATCCACAAGCCGTCAAAGATTTCTTTTATTCCGCTGACATTGCGCCGGTAACTGGAGCAGCTACCAATGAAAAAGGCTATACGACGGTCTTAAGTAAATTTGCGAATGCGTATTTATCAACTTCAACTGGTAAAGCTGGGATCATTGCAACTAAGACCACGAGTTTTGATGCCACGATTAAGGATTTAAATCAACAAATTGATAATTTCCAAGATCGCTTAACCGCTAAACGGCAACAATATGTTAGCCAATTTAGTGCTCTGGACTCCTTTATGATGCAAGCACAAGCCCAATTGAATTACTTTACCCAACAAATTGGGGCTAATACCAATAATAATAATCGTTAAAAAAAAAGAACTGTGCGAAAGTCTTCGCACAGTTCTTTTTATTTTTAGCTTACTTGGCCATTTAACCAAGCTTTCAATATAACAATCACCAATCCGATGATAATTAAAATTACCGCAGTGGCTGCCATCGCTGGATTCTTGGACCGATACACACTCCCCCATGTCCGCTCACGCGGGGTCACCATCATCACGAGTACCCCCAAGACAATGATGATAATCCCCAACAGAATAATAAAGTCCATTGTTTATTCATCCCCCTTTGAATGCATTGCTTAATGCTTGCTACTACGTGCTTAGTATACCAAGAAACACTTAGGTAAGCTAACTCAGCGTTGCGAACATGTGTTCACATTGGTATAATATGTCCTATGAAAAAAGAACAGACGAAAAAAACCGTATTAAGTAAAGAAGAGCGTCAACGCATTTGGCAGTTGTTAACCCCAGCACAGCAAGCCGTCTTAAATGAACATGTGCGTTATCGCCAAACTTCATTATTCACTAATAGTAATTTGCTAGGTGAAAGTACTGACTGGGAATTTGTCGCATACCAACTAAATGAGAACTACGACAATGTTCAAGGTGAGCAATTATTTTGTGATTGTGGCCGCCGGTTAAAGCACCAATACATGTTGCAAAATCAGACTAGTGGCAAAATACTGAAACTCGGAATCAGTCACTTTGCTGACCACGCCCAAATTCCTGAACCCATCATGCGCCAATTGCAAACCCAAATTCATCAGCTTAACTTTGGTTTAGATGAAACGTTGCGCCGGTATCGCCGGGGGGTGAAGTTGAATCCCGCTGTTAAAACTTGGTTACTAGCCCAAGATACCCATAGTTACTCACCATTTACGCGCGAATACGCCGAAGTAGATTTACCATTAACGGTTGAAGATACGTACGCGATTCGGAATGCGTTTGCTCGCTTTGAACGCCAACAACTAAAAGCTGCGCACCCCGTTGTTAAACGCACCCGGCGGACCAAAAAGGTGAAGCAAGCAGAAAACCAAGCCAAGGTTAATTTATACTTGAAAGCTTTTGATTGGTAAGTAGTGGTGCTTGTATTTAATAAGCATTTTCGTGTATAATATAGGTTACTGAAATTTTACAACCTTCAAATTGTAATGATTCTCAGAATCTAAAGAAATGATGGTATTGTTATGACACAAGATAACAGTCAAACACGTGTAGTTGTCGGTATGTCTGGTGGGGTTGACTCATCAGTTGTGGCGCAAGTACTCAAAGACCAAGGCTATGACGTCGTTGGTGTATTTATGAAAAACTGGGACGACACTGATGAATTCGGTGTCTGTACCGCGACGGAAGATTACAAGGACGTTGCTAAAGTTGCCAACGAAATTGGGATTCCGTACTACTCAGTTAACTTTGAAAAGGAATACTGGGACCGCGTGTTTCAATACTTCCTTGACGAATACAAGAAGGGCCGGACACCTAATCCGGACGTAATGTGTAACAAGGAAATCAAGTTCAAGGCATTCTTGGACTATGCGATGGAACTTGGGGCCGATTATGTCGCAACTGGCCACTATGTCCAAGTGGAAAAGGATGAAAATGGCATCACCCACATGCTTCGTGGTGGTGATGATAATAAGGATCAAACTTATTTCCTTTCACAATTATCACAAGATCAAATTAGTAAAGTTATGTTCCCAATTGGCCACATGCAAAAGAGTGAAGTTCGTAAGATTGCCGAAGAAAACAACTTGGCAACTGCTAAGAAGAAGGATTCAACTGGGATTTGCTTCATTGGTGAACGTAACTTCAAAGAATTCCTTAGTAACTACTTACCAGCCAAAGAAGGCCACATGATGACTTTTGATGGTCGTGACATGGGACCACATGCTGGTTTAATGTACTACACAATTGGTCAACGTAAAGGCCTTGGAATTGGTGGTCAAAAGGGGAATGAAGATCCATTCTTCGTAGTTGGTAAAGACCTTGAAACGAACACTTTATTCGTTGGTCAAGGGGATGACAACAAGTACTTGTTTGCTACCCACTTGGAAGCGTCTGAAGTAAGCTTCACAACACCAATTGATCGTGGTTTAGAATTCCACTGTACTGCGAAGTTCCGTTACCGTCAAAAGGATACCGGCGTAACCGTTAAACTTAATGCGGATAAGACATTGGCAACTGTCATCTTTGACGAACCAGTTAAAGCTATTACACCAGGGCAAGCCGTCGTCTTCTATGATGGCGCTGAATGTTTTGGTTCAGCCATCATTGACCGCGCTTACAATGCCGAAAAAGAACTCCAATACGTTTAACATTAATTGTAAGATTCCAGCAGATTTTGATAGTCTGCTGGTCTTTTGCTATTTAATAAACTACCAAAATATTTGAAAAAAGACACGAATCCTAGCGATAATCACAAACTAGGGCATAAATATGCTAAGATAAGGCAATCAATAGTAAGAAAGTTGGAATAATTATGGAACACGGATACGTTAAAATTTGGGACGAAGAAAAAGGTTTTGGTTACATCGAAATTACCGGCCAAGACGATATTTTCGTCCACTTCTCAGGAATCGTTAGCGATGGTTTTAAGGCCTTGACGGTTGGCGACTATGTTGAATTTGTTGTGGTTGAAGGGGTCCGTGGCCCACAAGCTGCCCAAGTACGCGTTATCGATGCACCAACTAATGATGCACCGATTGCAGACTAATTAGCGGAGGCAATTATTATGGATTTTGCAGAAAAAGTTATTGGGCGTGAATTAAAATATCACGGTGCCATTATTGACGTTGAGGTCCAAACGGTTGAATTACCCAATGGCCAAACAGCAACCCGTGATATTGTCCACCACTGTCCAGCAATTGCCATTTTAGCAATTACTGATGACAACAAAGCTGTGATTATGCGTCAATGGCGGACCGCTTTAGCTAAGGAAACCCTTGAGATTCCCGCCGGTAAAGTTGACGACCGTGATACCGATCCATTGCAAACGGCGATTCGCGAATTAAATGAAGAAACGCGGATGCAAGCAGCGCACATTGAAAAAATTAGTAGTTTTTATCTTTCTGCGGGCTATGCCGATGAATTAATGCATCTATACTTAGCCACTGGTTTAACCCCAGTGACTAATGAATTACCCCAAGATGATGATGAAAATCTCGCCCTCAGTACGTACACCCTTGATGAATTAGCCGCTTTAAATGCCCAAGGTTTACTTGATGATTCAAAAACGCAAGTAGCTTACTGGTATTGGGCAGCTAACCAAGCTTATGTAAAGGGGTTAATCAATGGATAAAGATCCTATTACGCGTAAAGCATACCGTGAATATCAACAACAACATCAAAACGAAACGCCCACGACTGATGATCCAAGTATGCGGCGGATGCATGATGGCCGCTATGTTGATGAAAATGGTGAGATTCATACGCGGGCCGATAGTTTTGCGCAAGAACCACAAGGTGAAAGCGAGCGCCAAACTGCGCAACGATTTGCCAAAAATAAGCGCTATGAAACCGATAACTTTGGCCGCTTAACTCCTCTGGGTAAGCAACAACGGCTTAAGTTCCGTTTAAATGTCACCATTGTGATTTTAGTGTTATTAATTATTGCCACATTTTTAGTTTTACGTTTTGTCGATTAACTAGTTTATTAAATTGATTTTTGAGAGGAATTTGAAAAATGAAATACGGAATTATTAACGCCATGCCTGAAGAAATGGCTAACTTAGAAGCAGCGATGGAAAACCTTGAAATCAAGAGCATTAAGCACATTGATTTTCACGTTGGAACCATTGCGGGTCAAGACGTGGTCGTTGTTGAATCAGGAATCGGTAAAGTTCAAGCTGGTTTAACTACTGCTTTATTGATTACTAACTTTGACGTTGATGTTATTATCAACTCAGGTTCCGCTGGGGCCATTGGTGAAGGCTTAAAGATTGGGGATGTCGTGGTTGCATCTGAAACAGCCTACCACGACGTTGATGCCACGGTCTTTGGTTACGATTACGGTCAAGTCCCCCAACAACCAGCTCGTTTTGAAGCTGACAAAGACTTGGTTGCACAAATTATGGACGCTGCTAAAGATACTGGTTTACACACTGTGACGGGGTTAATCGTAACTTCCGATTCATTTGTGGCTAGTGCGCAACAAGTTGACCGTATCAAAGCGAACTTCCCAGATGCTATTTCTTCTGAAATGGAAGGGGCAGCCATTGCGCAGGTCGCGCACCAATTTGGGATTCCATATGCCGTTGTACGGGCGATGTCTGACAACGCAGATGGCGATGCTGGGGTTACTTTTGACGAATTCATTGTGCAAGCTGGTAAACAATCAGCTGACATGTTAATTGCACTTTTCAAAAACCAAGCTGCTAAGTAATTATCGCTAGTTGTGTCTTGAAAAGGATGGAAAAATGAAAGAAGTTGCTTTAAATACCGGGGTCGTATATTTAGATAATGCTGCGACAACCCCCATGGCCCCCGAAGTAATTGATACGATGTTAACAACCATGCAATCAACGTTTGGGAATGCCTCATCAACGCACGCCTTTGGTCGCAAAGCCCACATGGTGCTTGAAAATGCGCGCCAAGTTATTGCCCGTTCGATTAACGCCAAAGATGAAGAAATCGTCTTTACCTCTGGTGGAACGGAATCAGATAACACGGCCATTATTGGGACCGCTGAAGCGCGCCAACACTTAGGTAAACACATTATTACCAGCGCGATTGAACACGAAGCGGTTTTAAAACCATTAGCGTGGTTAGCGGAACACGGTTTTGAAATTACTTACTTACCAGTTAATGAAGCCGGTGAAGTAAGTGTGGCTGACCTAAAAGCGGCTTTGCGTGATGATACGATTTTAGTAACCATTATGATGGGGAATAACGAAGTCGGCTCGCATATGCCGATTCGTGAAATCGGAGAGGTCTTAGCAGATCACCAAGCATGGTTCCACACCGATGCGGTCCAAGCATATGGTTTACTAGATATTGATGTTAAGCGTGATCATATTGATATGCTCTCAACATCTGCTCACAAGATTAATGGTCCTAAGCAATTAGGCTTCTTATACCGCCGCGATGGCTTGGTCTTTCCAAGTTATTTAAAAGGTGGCGATCAAGAAGAAAAACGCCGGGCCGGGACGGAAAATATTCCATCCATTGCAGGGTTTGCAACCGCGGTTGAATTAATTACACCCGCGGAAAAAGCAAATCGCCAAGCCAAATACGCCGCCTTTAAAGCTCAAGTGTTAAGTGGCTTAGCGGCTGCTGACATTGATGTTGCAGTCAACGGTGCCATTAAAGACGATACCCTCCAACATGTGTTAAACATTTGGATCAAAGGGGTGTCAACGTATGTCATGCAAACTAATCTTGATATGGCGGGGATTGCCATTTCAGGTGGTTCCGCATGTACGGCTGGTTCCCTTGAACCATCGCATGTCTTAACAGCGATGTATGGTGAAACTTCACCACGGATTGAAGAATCACTCCGGATTAGCTTTGGTACGTATACGACTAGCGCTGACATTGATGCGTTGGTCGCCAATATTGCCAAAACGGTTAAACGCGTCCTTAAATAGACCGGTTAACGAACAATAACTAACCTAAAAAGCCTCACTAACAATCTGTGCATTGCTAGCGGGGCTTTTTTGCGACTTAAATTTGGTTAAAATAGGCTGGAAAAAGGGCCTGGGTTTCAGTAGTTAAATAATTTTCAAGATATTCAAAGACCCCAATATCAGTTCCGACGTCAAAAACGCCAATATTAGTACCGAAGAACGTTTTTAATTGTTGAAACATCTCAAAACTAAGCGCGACTCGTTGGTAATCTTGGTTAGTTGCACCAACAATTCCATTTAAAAGAATTAGCCGCTGGTAATTTATCAAGTTCAATTTTAAATCTGGTTGCTTGTCATATAAGGCGTTGATTTCACTGACAATTTGGTCAATTTCAACATACGTGGCTAGCTGTTTATCATACGTATTAATTGATAACGCATAATTAAGTAAGTGATTAATGTAACTATCATACCAACTTTGACCAATATGCTCATGGTATTTAGCATAATTGACTTTAAAACGTTTTAATAGAACCGTGCGACTCGTCGGTTCAAAAAAGCAACCAATCACAGGAAAAATTTCAAGTTCATCCTTGGTCCAAGTCGTCATTTTTAAGAGATATTGTTGCATAAATTGATATTCGGCCGTAAATTCACTTGGAAATGTCACAATATCTTGATCAACATGCCACATATTCAATAACGCAACAAAATGTATTAAATAGGCGTAGAACCGCTCTTTGGAATTAGGCGAATCTTTAAACTGCTGATAGATACTCACGTTTTCCCATTTGGGATCATAAGCCTGCGTTTGGTGCATCGTGATTTCTTTATTGACGGCACTCAGCAGACTATCGTCACCTTCAGTTACGGTAAACCACTTGTTGCGTAAATAAACCAATTCATCGAGTGATGAAATATTTAACCGGTGTGTAATTTCACGTAAGTTACTAAATCCAATATCGGTAAAATCATTTTCAAAACGATAAGCCGTCGTCCGTGATACGACACCAGTATAGACTTCTTTAACGGTAAAACCTTTTTCTTCGCGCAGCTTTTTAATTGTTGCTCCTAAAAATTCCATTAACGACTCCTTTTTTGTTTCAATTATGAAACAATCATTTGGATAAGCATAGCATACTGTATTCTTAAAATTAACAAGTGATTAGAAAAAGAGGTAGTTTATCATGCAATTATTAACCGAGCACCAAATAAAGCGTTTCGTCAAACGACAAATCGCGATTGCCGTGACATCTGATTTTTTATCCGTTACCGCCGGCAGTATTTTTAGCTTTGCCATTGGGCTGCATGTTTTAAAAGATACTAATTCAATCTTAGCGTTTGGGAGTTTGCAAATGGTCGGTCCCGTTATGGCACTACTATTTAGTAGCCTAATCGGTCAGATTGCGGACACATATAGTCACAAGCACATTATTATTAGTGCCGAATTAATTAATTTGGTCATGTATGGTGTCTATATCGTTCTCGTCAACCAATTTCCTAGGCACTTATATCTTTGGACAATTCTGATTGTGATTTGGACAAACGTATCCAGTCGGATTAGTGGTGTTGCCTATCAGGCCAGTGTGGTTAGTTTAGTCCCCACTAAAGATGTCCAACGGCTAAGTGGGCTTGAACAAGCTTCCGTGTCGTTAGCTGGGATTATTGCCCCCGTTCTTGGTGGAATCTTATACGCAGTCGTTAGCTTTCATATGCTAGTTTTGATTATTTTAATCGAAAGTCTTGTCGTTTTAAGCGCCACGATGGCTTTAAACTTTCATGCTTTCCAACAAGTACCCAGTAAAGTAGCGGTCGTTGAAGAGCCGTCAAACCAAAAAAGCATCCGCTATTGGCAATTTATTCGCCAAGCGCTTACCCAATATCCGGGTCTTAAATTTTTAACGATTTTCTCACCAATCGTAAATTTTATTTTAAGTGGTTTAGAGTTACTACTTTCCGTACTTATCATCAAAGATTTACACCTATCGGCAACGGCATTAGGGCTTAGCTCAGCAGGGATTGGGATTGGTTCATTAATTGGTGGACTGTTAGTTGCCCGCCATTCTAATTTTAAGGCGCCTATCAAATTAACTAGCTTGATGGGCCTAGCTTGTTGTATTCCTCTTATTAGTATCGGCAGTGCCAGTATCGTGATTCGCCAAGCGACGGTCTTACTTACCACAGTTGTCTTAATGAACGTGATATTTGGTATCGTGATAATGTTTGCTAACGTGCCATTAACTGCTTATTTGGTACAAAGTATTCCTCAAAATGCACAAGGCCGGGTCTTTAGTGCTATATCCGGGATTACCCAAGTTTTTTCACCACTCGGCATTTTAATCTATACTGGGTTATTAAACGCAATTCCCGCAAGTCAGTTATTAATCATGGCCGGAAGCTTAATGCTAATAGCAACCATCCTTTTATGGTTAACAATTGGACGCAGCCAAAATCAACAAGTTATCCAAAAAATTCACGAACTCAATCTTTAACAACGAAAGGTCGTTAAATCATCCAACTAAAAAAGCCCTACTGAATTTAAAAAAATTCAGTAGAGCTTTTTTAGTATCTTTGGCTACTAACACTTCAAATTTCTGTCACCCGAGTATCACGCGGTAACATGTGCTTTGAAATGCTAGCGACTTTAGCTAATAACAAACCTAATTTTTGCGTGCGCCATGTGACGTATGCCGCTAGTAGATCGATATTTTCAATCACATTTTGCGGATTATGTTGAGTAATAGTTGCTAAGCGCTTTAAGCGATATCCAACTGTTTTACGATGGACATGCATGATGGCCGCAGTTTTAGCGATATTATGATTTGTCAGGGTAAATACCCAAAACGTATTTAAGAGATTTAACTCATCTTGCCCACTACCTAAGTTATTAATAATTGTCACTAAGTACTCATTCGCCAGGCCACTATTTCGTAATGGTTCAAATTGTTGGGTCATTTGAAAAGTTGCTTGATGATTAAAAGTATTTGGGGCGGTAAAACATAGTGCTTGCAAGGCTTCTTTAATCGTCCCAGATAAATCAAAGTGGCTGCTACCAATGCCAATTTGATTTGGGGCGGGAAAATATTGGGTTACGAGGGTTGCATCTTCAAATTGACGCAAAATATAAATGCGATGTTCAGTGTCTAAACTAAATGTTAACTGGATATGGGTGGTTGGAATTCTAATCTGCGGATGTTTTACAACAATGGCATAGTAGGCTTGTCGTAAATCAACCCCACGAGCATGTGCTTGTTGTGCAAAAGACACCGAAATTGGCTGATCTGTGTCCGCAATCGTTAGCCATTGCTGTAAAAATGCTTCAATTTCACCTGTCATAAACACCTCCATTTCATTGGCCAAAGCGCTCATATAATTAACCATTTGGCTAACTATATTTTCATTTTATACCATATCTCAAGGAACAACAATTGCGTAAAATAAGGGTTATAAGCATTTATATTAAAAATTAATCCGTGTTTTAAAAGGAGGAAAATTTAATGCAAAAACCTGTAATTAATGTTAATTCTGAGATAGGAACATTAAAGTCGGTCTTATTAAAACGGCCCGGTGCTGAAATTGAAAATATTACACCCGATACGATGGCCCGGCTTTTATTCGATGATATTCCGTATTTAAAAAATGCCCAACTTGAGCATGACTATTTTGCGCAACTTTTATCCGATCACGATGTTGAAGTAGTCTATCTTGATGATTTAGTTGAAGATGTCTTTAATCAAAGTTCTGATCTTAAAACGGCATTTTTACAACGTTTTTTGGATGAAGCGGGCTACGGGTTAGGAACTACTCACAATGCGTTAAGTGAATACTTAGAAAGTTTTACCAATAATGAGCTCATTACGAAACTATATGCGGGCATACGGCGAAACGAACTTGATTTTACCAATGATTCTTTGCATGATTTAGCCGGACGGGATGCTGCTAATCCATATTTACTTAATCCATTACCGAATGCGTACTTTACACGTGATCCGCAAGCAACCATTGGGAATGGCATCACGATTAATCGGATGACTTATAAAGCACGACAACCAGAATCTTTATTTAGTGAATTTATTATCCATCACCATCCCCGATTTACCGGTAAAGTTGATATTTGGCGGAATCGTGATAATTTAACGCGCCTTGAAGGTGGGGATCAATTAGTCTTAAATGATCACGTCTTAGCCATCGGCGTCTCACAACGCACGTCTTCTAAATCAGTTGAAGGATTGGCTCGGGAATTGTTTGCTAATCCTAGCTCTAAATTTGATACCATCATCGCCGTTGAAATTCCACATAACCACGCCATGATGCATTTAGATACGGTCTTTACCATGATAAACCATGATCAATTTTCAGTCTTTCCTGGCATTATGGATGCCAATGGGCAAATGAATATTTTTATTATGACACCTGGGCCTGACAATACAATTAAATTAGCCCATCGTAATAATCTGGCAGCAACCCTCAAAGAAGTACTTGGCCTTTCAGAAATAGATGTAATTGAAACTGGTAATGGGGATGCAATTATCGGACCACGAGAGCAGTGGAATGATGGTTCTAATACTTTAGCCATCGCACCGGGTGAAGTGATTACTTATGACCGGAATTATGTTAGTAATGAATTACTCCGCCAACACGGTATCCTAGTCCATGAAATTCGTTCAAGCGAATTATCACGCGGTCGTGGCGGCCCACGGTGTATGTCACAACCACTTTGGCGCGAAGATTTATAAGTGATCTATGATTAAATAAAGGGGGCATCTTATATGACAACCATTAATACTAATACCATCAATTCTGTCTTTCAGGGCCGATCATTTTTAGCTGAAAAAAACTTCACCCCGGCTGAACTACAATATTTAATTGATTTTGGCCTACATTTAAAATATCTAGCCCACCATAATATTGTTCACCGCTATCTGGAAGGCCAAAACATTGCCTTATTATTTGAAAAAACATCAACTCGTACTCGGGCCGCTTTTACGACGGCCGCAATTGAACTAGGTGCGCATCCCGAATATCTAGGTGTTAATGATATTCAATTAGGAAAAAAAGAGTCAATTGAAGATACAGCGATTGTTCTTGGGTGCATGTTTGACGGTATTGAATTTCGGGGCTTTAAGCAAAGTGACGTGACTGAACTAGCTAAACATAGTGGGGTACCTGTCTGGAATGGCTTAACTGATGATTGGCATCCAACCCAGATGATTGCTGATTTTATGACGATTAAAGAAAATTTTGGTCATTTAAAAGGCCTAACTTTAGCTTATATTGGGGATGGCCGGAATAATGTTGCCAAATCATTACTAATCACCGGCTCAATGTTAGGCGTATCCGTGCATATTGTCGCACCAAAAGACTTGCAACCACCTGCTGAAATTATCAAACTCGCGCAAAAGCTTGCTAAACCAACTAATGTTATACCAGTCGTCACTGATCAACTATCTGTGGGAGTTAAAAATGCCAATATTATCTATACAGATGTTTGGGTTTCAATGGGGGAAACGGATTGGCAAGATCGGTTAGCCTTACTCAAGCCATATCAAGTTACCATGGATGTCTTAGCAGCGACTAACACGCCGGCTGAACACTTGATTTTTCTACATTGTTTACCGGCCTTTCATGATACCAATACTGTATATGGCGCAGCCGTCAAAGCTGATTATGGCATTACCGCAATGGAAGTCACCGATGAAGTTTTCCGTAGTAAATATGCGCGCCAATGGCAACAAGCGGAAAATCGCAAACATGCCATTAAAGCCATCATGGCCGCAACTTTAGGGAATTTATTCATCCCCGAAGTACCAAAATTGTAGGGGATGGTGACAATATGAATACACCAAATAAAACACCTGGGATTGCTTTACCCGCGCTAGTTGCATTAGTAATCAGTAGTGCGATTGGGGCTGGCATCTTTGACTTACCAACAACTTTTGCCAAAGTAGCTACTCCCGGACCAGTAATGGTGGCTTGGTTGATTACGGGCCTTGGCATATTAATGTTAGCACTTAGCTTGAAACACTTAGTTTTGGATAAACCGGAATTAACGGGGGTCGCAGATTACGCCCGCGCTGGTTTTGGTGATTTTGCTGGTTTTCT
Organism: Periweissella ghanensis; assembly: GCF_918814755.1. Classification (GTDB taxonomy): domain Bacteria; phylum Bacillota; class Bacilli; order Lactobacillales; family Lactobacillaceae; genus Periweissella; species Periweissella ghanensis. The sequence continues at coordinate 63,252 of NZ_CAKKNT010000004.1, forward strand.
ATCTGGCTGGGGTTATTGGCTATCAGCTTGGTTAGGCAATGTTGCCTTTGCTAGTATTATGATGTCAGCTTTTGGCTATTTCTTCCCGAGTCTTAAGTCGGGGAATAGTATTAGTGTAATCGTGTTTGCTTCAATCATTTCGTGGGGGTTAACATTATTAGTTACCCGCGGGGTTGAAGCGGCGGCCGTTATTAATACTGTCGTTACGATTTGTAAGTTAATTCCGCTATTTGCCTTTGCGATTGTGGCCCTCGTAAGCTTTAAAGCTGGTATTTTCACCGCGCATTTTTGGGTGAATTTTAGTACCAATATCCACAATCAAGCCATCTTCACTCCGGCGACCACCGCTGGGATCATCGCGCAAATCAAAGGCTGTATTTTATCAATGATGTGGGTTTTTGTCGGAATTGAAGGGGCGGCCATGATGGCTGGGCGAGCGCAGAAAAAAAGTGACGCCGGGCGGGCAACTATTATTGGTTTATTATCCTTACTAACCCTATACGTAGTAATTTCGTTACTCCCATATGGTTATCTTACCCAAAATCAACTACTAAAATTACATCATCCAGCATTAGTGTACTTATTTAAAACTTTGGTTGGTGATTTAGGTGGGGCCTTTATCAGCATTGGTTTAATTATCTCAATTATGGGATCGTGGTTATCTTGGACCATGCTACCAGTTGAAGCCACTTCATTAATGGCCAAGCAAAAGCTATTACCCCAGTGGTTTGGTAAACTTAATCAAGCTAACGCTCCGGCTAATTCGCTATGGCTAACCCAAATTTTGGTCCAAATATTCTTAATCTCCTTAATTTTTACTACTGAAGCTTATAATTTTGCCTATTCACTTTGTACGGCAGCGATTGTTGTTTGCTATGTCTTAGTGGGCGCATATGAGCTCAAGCTTGGCTTACAACAACGGCGGCTACGAATTATCATCCCCGGGTTGATTACTTGCCTGTTTGAAATTACCGCGATTATGCTGGCGGGCTGGCAATTACTGTGGTTATGTACCATTGCCTATTTATTAGGTTTCATTTTATATATCAGAGCCAAAAAAGAGCATCATCAAACCATTAAACATTATGAATGGTTTGGAATGGGACTTATCTCCATAATCGCCGTTTTTGCGATTATTGCTTTATTTACTGGTTCAATCACAATTTAATACGGAGGTGCACGATGACAAAACGAATTGTTGTTGCTTTAGGTGGGAATGCGATTTTAACAAAAGATGCCTCAGCAACTGCACAACAAATAGCGCTTATCAAAACCGCTAATCAGTTGGCGGCCTTGCTAACTGCTAATAGCGACTGGCAAGTCATTATCACACATGGCAATGGGCCCCAAGTAGTGAATTTATTATTACAACAACAGCGGGGGAGTAATACAGATATTCCGGCGATGCCGTTATATACCGTTGGGGCGATGACCCAAGGTGCAATTGGTCTTTGGCTAGCGAATGCTTTAAATCAAGCTTTCATGGAACACGGTTTAGATCATCAAGTCGCTGCTTTAATAACCCGGACACTCGTCGACGGCCAAGATAAAGCCTTCCAACGGCCAACTAAGCCAATTGGTCCGTTTTATTCACCTAAAATGGCTGAACATTTACAAGATTTACATCCGGATTGGACCATTTTATCCGATGCCGGACGCGGATATCGCCGCATGGTACCATCGCCGCAACCACTAGATATTATTGAAGCGCCGATTATTCAACAACTAGTAAGTCAAGGTGTCACCTTAATTGCAGCTGGAGGTGGCGGGATTCCAGTTGTTCGCGCCGGCAGTGCTTATGTAGGGATTGATGCCGTAATCGACAAAGACTATTCAGCGGCTAAATTAGCCGAATTAGTTGGTGCGGATATTTTGTTAATTTTAACAACCGTGCAAAATGTCTATATAAATTATGATACCCCCCAACAAACTAAACTCACGCATGTAACCGTTGCGCAGGCTCAAGAATATCTTGATGCTGGTCATTTCGCCCCCGGATCGATGCAACCCAAAATTCAAGCGGCAATGAATTTTGTTCGTCGTACCAATAAAACCGCCGTTATTACATCATTGGCCAATGTGACTGGTTATTTACAATCCGGCTTAGGAACTATTATCACGAACTAAGTTACCAAGCAGTAAGAACATTATCTTCTTACTGCTTTTATTATTTAATAGGTCTACTGTAATTTTGTATTTGAATCACCAAACTAAGACCGTTATAATAATCAGTATTAACATAAGGCGGATATAAACCATGATTAAAACAAAAGGCTATGTGACGTTTAACTATGACGCACATATGTTAACGGCTAGTGAATTACGAACACTAGTCAGTCAATATCAAGCACAACTCATTGATGGCGAAAGTATTATAATTGATGAGTTAGCTGAACACGCCGATCAATTACGCTTAATTTTAAAGGTCGATAACTTCACAGATACTACTCGTTTTCATGCCATGTGTACTGCCCTTAATTTAGGGGATGACTTCGATGATGATACTGATAGTTATATGTGTGAAGCATATGGCATGATTTTTCCACAAAAACAAATTACGGCCCAACGAGCATTAGCGTGGGTTGCCCACTATACTAAAAGCTTTGCGAAAGATGAATTTCAAAAATTTACGATTACCAAGCAGACCATTACGGATGAGGCTTTAATTCTTGAAATTGCCGTTGAACTACCAAGTTACGTCATTGATATGGATTTATACTATTTAAGTGATCAAGAACGCTACCAATATTTCCGACTTGATGACCAAGCACCTTGCGATACTATCAAAGAAGTGCCCATTAATGAATATGCTGGTACGCACCGCCTTGAATTATCAACGCATGCGATTAATGTCGTTTTCAAGCCATGCCAAACCACCGCGGCGGTAACTGATTTATTAAAAAATGTTGAAACAAAGCGGTTAATGCCTAATGAGGTCCTTAGTTACACATTACCAACCGAGGAGACAATGCTAATTAGTGAAGTAACGGTCTTGGTTAAAGCCCTCGGGATTAACCATCAAGTAATTCAATGTATGTTAAAAGAACTCCCAGGCGTTATGACAGTCGAAGTTAACTAACACATTTAGATTCTATGGAGGTAATATGATGCTACGCGGTAATAAAGTGTACTTAGCCAATGTATTTGACGGGGATGCCGAGTATTTAACTGATTGGCAATGGGATGAGCAATTTTTCCTTGGTTTATCAGAAGATGTCGTGCACCCGTATGGCGTTAAAGAATGGACCGAATTTTTCGGGGATGCTAACAGTAATAGTGATATTATGTTTACTATTCGCCGGACTAGCGATGATATGTTAGTTGGCTTTGCCGGTATTAGCGATATCATGTTACGCAACCACCGTGGTGACCTATGTATTGGGATTCCTCAAGTTAGTGATCGCTCATTAGGCTATGGCCGTGAAGCCTTTAGTTTATTACTCGAGTATGCATTTGATCACTTAAACCTCCATAAGGTTACTTTAACCGTTCATGCCTATAATACGGCCGCGCTTAAATTGTATGAAAAATGCGGGTTTGTTCGTGAAGGAACCAACCGGGAAGCTGTTTATCACCAAGGTAAATGGCATAATAGCTACTCATATGGGCTATTAGAGCGTGAATGGCGCCAAAATCAAGCCAATAAATAGCACAAAACACGCTATTCGAACATTTGTTCTGGTAGCGTGTTTTGTTATCTTTATGTGCCATCTTGCTAATTTAAATAAAACTTATTTTGACTTTTTTTAAAAAAATAGCCTAAAATACAGTAAATTAAATCATTTTTACTGGGAGGTTATGTAATGGATCAAGCAACACAACTACAAATTTTGCAAGATATTATTAAAATTGAATCAGTCAATGGTAATGAAGCGGCAGTGGCGGAGTATTTACAACGGTTATTTACGCAGCACGGCATTGAAAGTCAATTAATTCCATACGCCGACGGCCGCAGTAACTTAGTAGCGACCCTACCAGGAACAGGTGATAAGGTCCTTGGTTTCACTGGGCATATGGATGTTGTTGCAGCGGGGGATGAAAGTGCTTGGTTATATCCACCATTTTCAGCTACAATTGATGGGAATAAATTATACGGGCGGGGATCTTCTGACATGAAGAGTGGTTTAGCGGCCATGGTAATTGCGATGATAGAACTTAAAGACCGCAACGTTTCTTTACCGGGGACAATTAAGCTATTGGCGACCGTCGGTGAAGAAGTTGGAGAAGTCGGAGCCTTGCAACTCACAAAGGCAGGCTTTGTTGAAGATTTAGATGCGTTAATTATCGGCGAACCCTCAAACTACAATTTAATGTATGCCCATATGGGTGCCATTAATTATCACGTTGATTCACTTGGTAAAGCAGCCCATAGCTCAATGCCTGCACAAGGTATTAATGCGATTAGTCCATTAGCTGAATATATTATTGCCGCCGATAAAGCTATGCAAGCAATTACTGAACAATACATTAATCCGGTTTTACCCCGTACCATTCACAATGTTACGGTAATTAATGGTGGTGAACAAGTTAATACCATTCCTGGTTCAGCCCAATTACTCGGTAATATTCGTACGATTCCAGAATTTGATAACGAGCATGTAATTAAAGTTCTAGAAGACGTCGTTGCCAAATTAAATACACAACCACAACATCAATTAACCTTGACGATTGATTCAAGCAAAGCGCCAGTACATGCTGACAAGGATTCGAGTTTAATTCATGCTATTCAATCAGTCTTTAACCAACCACTCCCATTAGTTGGATTATCAGCCAATACTGATGCCGCCCAATTCACTAAAAGTCAGCATCACTTTGATTTAGTTGTTTTTGGTCCTGGAGTATCAACATTACCTCATAAAGTTAATGAATACGTTGAAATTGATAACTATCTAGATATGATCACTAAATATCAAGCAATCGTCCAAGCGTATTTTGCCCAATAAATAAAAAGCCGACTAGCATTTTGCTAATCGGCTTTTATTGTTTTCTATAATGCTATATATACTAAACACTAAAGAGAATTGAGAAGTACATCAAAGCGGCACCTGCAAGGACAAAGATGTGCCACCAAACGTGACCAAAGGGGATGCTCTTAATTGAATATACCCCAGCACCTAATGTATAAGTAACACCCCCGGCAAATAGTAACCAGAAACTTAGGCGACTCAATGAGTGCCATAAAGTTGGCATTGCTAGTAAAATCATCCAGCCCATCACGATGTAGATAATGACTGATAACCATAACCACCGGCCGACAAAAAAGATTTCATACAGAATTCCTGCAATGGTCATCGCTAAAATAACCGACCAAATCGTCCAACCTTGCCAACCACCAATGGCTAACCAACAGTAGGGGGTGTAAGAACCAAAGATCACGAGGAAAATCCCGGCATGATCAAAAATTTGAAAGACCCGTTTAGCTTTTGTAAAGATTAACGAGTGAAAGAGGGTTGACATCAATAAGAATAAGCACACACTCGCGCCATAGATGGCAAAGGCCGTCATTGCCAAACCACCACGATGCTGCATGGCTTCTAAAACTAGTAAAACTACATACCCACCAACAGCTAACAGAAAACCAATTCCGTGTGTGACGGCATTTAAGACTTCATATAAAATTAGATAGCGTTTCGTTTCGCGATATTGCATATCGTGTACCTCGAAAATTTAATTGATAAGGTTAGTATATCCAATTCATCTAGTCTTGTAAACTACATAGCTCAAAAAAGCCGTATTTATTTGATTTTCATTAAGTGCGCTGATAGTTTCTATAGGTTATGTAAACCATTCGTGCTATACTATACAGTAGCTAACTATGGAACGAAATGAGGAAACGCATAATGAATGAATTAGTAGGACGCGTTATTCAAGCAAAGGTCACTGATGCCAATGACAAGTATTACTTTGTCCAATTAAAAGGAGTTACCTTCCAATTACTTAAAAGTGAAATGGAAGCCGAAGGTAAAGAACTTCACATCGGTGGCTTAATTACTGGATTTGCTTATGAAAACGGGCACCACCAAATGCAAATCACCCGTAAAATCCCTAAGGTACAAATTGGCCACTACGCATGGGGTGAAGTTGTCGCTCAACGAAGGGACTTAGGTGTCTTTGTTGATATTGGCTTACCAGATAAAGATATCGTGGTATCCCTTGATAACTTACCAACGATTCCTGCACTCTGGCCCCAAAAAGGTGATAAGCTCATGGTCAGCTTACGCGTTGATGAAAAAGGCCGTTTATGGGCACAATTAGCCGATGAGCAAATCTTTAAAGCCGTCACGCTTAAAGCTAAGCAAGGTTTACAAAACATGAATGTTACCGGAACGGTCTTTCGCTTGAAAATGGTCGGAACGTTTATCTTAACCGACGACTACTACATGGGATTTGTTTTCCCAGGTGAACGTGATAAAGAACCCCGTCTTGGTGAAGTTGTTAATGCACGGGTAATTGGCGTTCGTCCGGATGGTTTACTTAACTTAAGTCTTAAGCCACGAGCTTATGAAGCGATTGGTGAAGATGCCCAAATGCTCTTAGCAATGCTTGAACACAGCAAAGACAATACGTTACCATTCTCAGATAAAAGTGATCCTAAAGAAATCAAAGAATACTTCGGAATTTCAAAAGGTCAATTTAAACGAGCGGTTGGTAACTTACTTAAACAACGTCGTATTCAACAAGTCGATGGTACGTTAGTTCTTGTCCCCGCTACTACTACGGAGAACACCGACGCTACTACTAAGTAGGGCGCCATCATGGAAGTTAATGAACTAATTGATGAATACCTCCAATACGTCAAAGTTGAACGTGGGTTATCCGCGAACACGATTACTAGTTATCACCAAGACTTAGTTAAATTTCAAAATTACTTACAGCAACAAAAAGTAACCGATTTAGCTACGCTTGATAATTTCTTTATTAATCAATTTCTGCAGTATTTAACCACGCAAGGCAATGCCGAAAATACTATTATTCACTGTGTGACATCATTACGGAAGTTTTTCCAATTTTTAAAACGGATGCAATACATTCCCGATGATCCCATGCAGCAAGTGGGGATGCCTAAGAAAAAACAACACTTACCGGATATTTTATCCGTCCAGGATGTTGAACAGATTCTGATGACGCCTGATACGAGTACGCGACTAGGTATTCGTAATCGCGCGATGCTTGAAGTTATGTATGCAACCGGTTTACGGGTTTCTGAAATTGTTAACCTTAAAGTTGCGGATTTACACTTTGAGCTTGGCTTACTACAAACGATTGGTAAAGGAAATAAGGAACGGATTGTCCCAATCGGGGATGTCGCGATGCAATGGGTGTTAACTTATTATCAAGATGTCCGGGCCGTGCAACTTAAAGGTGCCGATAATCCCATTTTGTTTTTAAATGACCATGGGCGGCAATTAACTCGCCAAGGGATTTGGAAGATTATTAAACAAATCGTCTTGCAAGCAGGCATTACCAAAGATGTTTCACCACACACGCTGCGCCACTCATTTGCGACCCACATTTTAGAAAACGGGGCCGATTTACGGATTGTTCAAGAACTCCTTGGACACGCTGATATATCAACAACTCAAATCTATACCCACATTACTAATGAACGGGCCAAACAAGTCTTCAAAAAAGCTCATCCGCGAGCTTAATTGAAAAGGAGCAGTTATGCTAGTACGATATCGTCCTGATTATAAAAAAATTGCCTTAGGGTTATTATCATATGTACCAGGCTTGCGCAACATGCAACACTTGGATGCTGAATTTTCATGGTATGATGCCACCCCGAAACGTGAATTACTGTTATGGCGTGATAACGACGGTCACTTTACTGCGATTGTCGGCGTTGAACATGTCTACGGCGTGTTGTTACTACGGCATATCTCAATCACTCCCGCATTACGCGACAGTGATTTAATGTTTACGGTCTTGGATGCCTTGCAAGCATACCATGCGGATAAAATGATTATGGGGACCATTGCCGGTCAAAAGATTATTAATGCTTGGAGAAGGCACAATGAACAACGAACTCCAAATTAAGTTGACCGATTTTGAAGGCCCACTTGATTTATTACTGCACTTAATTAAAAGTTCTGAAATGGATATTTACGATATTCCGATTGTCGCCATTACAGAACAATATATGGATTTTTTACACCAAGATAAATTAGCCCTCGACCTAGCCGGCGAATACTTAGTGATGGCCGCTAGTTTAATGCAAATTAAATCCCGTTACTTATTACCAAGTCGGCCAACGATTGATTTAGAGACTGGTGATGAAGTGTATGAAGATCCGCGGCAAGGGTTAGTTAACCAATTGCTTGAATATCGCCGTTATCAAGATGCTGCGCAAACTTTACGGGTTCGTGAAGAAGCCCGCCAACAACAATTTACCCGCGCACCTGCGATGATGCCAACGGATTTAGATGTTAATATTGTCGCGCCTGGGGTTGATTTGACCGCATTACAAATGGCGTTTAGTAAAATGTTGGCCCGGCAGCAAGCGGTTAAACCCATCTTTACGACTGTTCAAAAAGAAACTTTTACGATTGCTGAAAAACGTCAAAGTATTAAACAACGCTTAAAGGCCCAACCAGATGGTGTAAGTTTTACGGCGCTATTTACGGCGGATAGTAACACCGATGAATATGTAACAACATTTTTAGCAATCCTTGAAATGGCTAAACACCAAGAATTACTGATTCAACAACCGAATATGGCAGATGAGTTAATCATTCAACCACGTTCATAATTATTAATAACCGGAAAGGATTTTGTTTTGACAAATTTAGCCCAAATTGAAAGTTTAATTTTCGTCGCCGGTGACGAAGGAATTGAACTTGATGAATTAGTTACTTTGACTGGCTTTGAAAAGCCAGCTGTTAGCGAACTTCTCGATGCGTTAGCTCATAAATACCAAGCGGATGCCGATTGTAGCTTCGAACTGCTACACAGTGATGCAACTTACCGTTTGGCCACTAAAGCCATCGTGGCCCCATTAGTCAAACAATTCTTTGAAGCACCGTTATCAACGCACTTAACCCAAGCCTCGCTTGAAGTTTTAGCAATTATTGCTTATCGGCAACCCGTGACCCGCATTGAAATTGATGAAATTCGTGGGGTCCAATCAAGCTCGATTATTCAAAAATTGCAGTTACGAAATTTAATTACCGATGTTGGCCGTAAAAACGAGCCTGGTCGGCCAATTATGTATGGGACTTCAAGCTACTTCTTAGATTACTTTGGGCTAGCAAATATTGCTGAGTTACCACCGTTAGCAGAAGCAGCTGTGCTTGATGATGAGCAAAGTTTATCAGGTGATTTATTCTTAAACGCCTTTAATAACCGTTTACAACCAAATGCTAGTACAATAGTTACTGAGGATGTAGACCCCGTTCCATTCGCCACTGATATGGAATTAACAACCACCACGGAGAAATAATAATGGCAGATCGCTTACAAAAGGTTATGGCTCAAGCCGGTGTCGCATCTCGACGCAAATCAGAAGAGCTTATTGCAACTGGACACGTTACCGTTAATGGTCAAGTAATGACTGAACTTGGTTACAAAGTCCAACCAAAAGACAAAATTGAAGTTGACGGGATGCCGGTTCAACAAGCAGAAAAATTAGTATACTACTTGCTTTACAAACCCCGCGGTTTTGTTTCAACTGCTAAAGATGAAAAAGGCCGCCGGACAGTTGTTGACTTGTTAACGGATGTTGACGAACGCGTTTACCCAGTTGGTCGGTTGGATTTTGACACGACTGGGGCCTTAATCATGACTAACGATGGGGACTTAATGAACTACTTAACACACCCTAAATACGAAGTCGATAAAGTCTACACAGCTAAAGTTGAAGGCATTCCAACTAATGATGAATTGATGCAATTACGTCACGGAATCAAGTTAGAAGGTAAGATGACTAAGCCTGCACGGACTAAAATCTTAAACACTAAGACTAACGAAAATAAAAAGACCACAACTTTGGTTCAAATTACGATCCACGAAGGCCGGAATCACCAAGTTAAAAAGATGTTTAAACACATTGGTCATGAAGTTGTTGGTTTACGGCGTGAAAGTTACGGTTTCCTTGACTTACACGGTTTACAACCCGGTGACTACCGTGAATTACGTTTTGAAGAAGTTGAAGCACTTAAGAACGGTAAGGCCAACTTAAAAGTTCAAGGTCGTCTCTAAAAGGCCACTTTTATATTGACTTATTTTTAGTAAGTTAATATAATAAGGGTATCGAAATAATTTAATATTTAACAGAAATCTTCAGGGCAGGGTGTAATTCCCGACCGGCGGTATAGTCCGCGACCTCAATTGTACTTGCAATTGATTGAGCTGGTGAAACTCCAGCACCGACAGTTAAAGTCTGGTATGCAGAAGATTGGTTTTTTTGTGAACAATTCTAACCAATCCATTGACTTGCCCAAACGCAGCTCAATGGATTTTTTGTTTTTAAAACCAGTCCACGAAGATCTGTTGAAAAACAGAAAAGGATGGTTCAACCATATGTATCAAGCTAGTAAAACACGTCGTTTAATTTTAATCGCTATTTTGGCAGCAATTTCAACTGTATTAATGATTTTCCCTGTCATTCCAATGTTTGGTGGCTTTATGAAATTAGATTTTTCAATCGTGATTGTCCTCATCGGGATGTATTTGCTAAATCTTAAGGGAGCGCTTATAATTTTATTGTTACGTTCAGTACTAAAAGTGCTATTATTTAATAGTGGTGTATCTGATTGGGTTGGTATGCCGATGAATATTGTCGCAATGGCAGTATTTATCAGTGTTATTTGGTTCTTCACCAACAAAGATCAAGGTTTACGCGTTAAAAACTATGTTATCGGAACAGTATTTGGTACTTTAGCAATGACTGGCGCGATGGCACTTTTAAATTGGGTGTATGCAATTCCACTCTATCAAAAATTTGCCAACTTTAGTCTCCAAGCTGTGGGCTTAAACTTACGGCAATGGATTATTGCGATGGTCTTACCATTTAACTTAATTCAGGGATTCGTTTTAGCAATTGTCTCTGGTTTGGTTATTTTCCCATTGGCTAGTTATTTAGCACAACAACAGTTACGCTTCAAAAAATAACTTTCAAAGGATATTTTATATGTATGCATTGGCAGATGGAACTGAACGTAAATTGTATCTTCGTGAAGTAATTGCCTTCTTGGTTATTTCACTTTTACTTAACTCAATGGGTAATGGATTAACTGTTGCTTGTAATATGGGAAGTGCGATGTGGACTGCTTCAGCAGCTAATATCGCACATGATTTCCATTTCAGTATTGCGACGATTCTAATTGTTTATGGGGTGGTCAGTATTTTAGTCAATGTAATCTTACTCCAACACTGGGATTGGCATCGGATCATTGGAAATTTGATTTTCATTTTCCCGTATGGCTATTTTGTCTCATTTTGGGCGAATTTCTTCCGCTCATTAGGGGTTGCTAGTCTATCAATTCCAACCCGAATTCTCCTCGATGTGCTTGGAATTGTCTGCTTAGGGATTGCCATTTCAATCTATCAACGGGTCAATGTGATTTTACATCCAAATGATGATATGACAAATATCATTCGCTTCAAGTATGTTAAGGGGAACCCCGTGGCAGCGCAATTGTTAAACTTTGCTTTTCCATCAATGGTTATCATTGTCTTGTGGGTTCTTTTCAAAGAAGTTGTCGCTGTTAACGTTGGGACAATTATTGCGTTATTTTTCCAAGGGGCCGTTATTGGCTGGACTGATAAGCATATTTTCAAACGCCTCAAACACCGCTTAGACTTAATTAAAGTTAAACAAGCCACCGTTGTCGCTGACTAATTATGAATTAAAAACCGCTCAAACTGGTATTTTATCAGCTTGAGCGGTTTTTTATTTACATTTTTAAACAAAATAGTTGTTTTATTATGTATAGTGTACTACTATTATTAATACAGATAGCACACGAGATACACAGTGTCCTACACCATTAAAAAAAGGGGTTTTAAAATAATGAAAAATGTTATTGATGTCAAAAATTTAAATTTGACTTACAACGCAAATAGTCAAAAACCATTCTACGCATTAAAGGATGTTAACTTACAAGTTACCGATGGTGATTTTGTTGCCATCATGGGGCCATCTGGTTCGGGTAAGTCATCATTATTAAATGTCTTGGCCAGTCTGCAAGCACCGACAAATGGTGAGGTCTTAATCGATGATCAAAACATCTGGCAACTAAATGCTAATCAATTAGCCAAATTCCGCGGACAAAAGCTAGGCTTTATCTTTCAAGAATACAATTTAATTGAAAGCTTGAGTGTCTTTGATAATATCGCCTTACCGTTAAGCTTAGCTAAAGCACCAACAGCGACTATTAAAGCTGCCGTCAACCATGTCGCAACACTCTTACACCTAACCGAACAACTCAACAAGTTTCCAAGTGAATTATCAGGAGGGCAAAAGCAACGGGTGGCGGCTGCCCGGGCCTTAGTTCACCAACCAAAACTGATTTTTGGTGATGAACCAACCGGGGCACTTGATTCAGCCAATGCCCGCGAAATGATGAACTATTTAAGTAAAATTAATGCTGAACAACACATCTCAATTTTAATGGTGACTCACGATGGTTTCTCAGCTAGTTTCGCCAATAAAATTCATTTCTTAAGTGATGGCCAAATTGTGCAAACGTTAGAGCGGGGTAATCAAAGTCGGGAAACGTTTTACCGAGCCGTCCTTGATTTCCTTGGCACCTTTGAAGAATAGGGGGTGCGTGTATGTTAACTAAAATTGCCATCCAAACGATTAAAACAAAATGGAAAGATTTATTAATTCTCTTTGCTGGTTTAGTAATTTCAACCGCTATCTTCTACATGTTTAGTACAGTGGCAAATAATAAAGCTTTCCTAACTGCCAACACTTCAATTAAATCAATCGTTGTGGTTTTTATCATTGGTGAAGTCTTGTTAGGCTTAATTACCTTTGTTTATCTAAATTTTGCTAATCGCTTTTTAGTCCAATTACGCCAACGCGAATACGGCCTCTTAATGATGTTTGGTGCTAACAAACTAAGTATCAGTCGTTTACTATTTATGGAAACGTTCCTACTTGGTTTAATTTCACTAGTCTTAGGTAGTTTTTTAGGCGCTGGGTTAACGGCGGTCGCTGGGAGCGTCTTACAAAAACAACTAGATTTAACATTACCACATTGGCAAATCTTTAATAGCACTGGTTTTATCGTAACCATCTGTTATTTTATTATCGTCTTTAGTTTAAACGGCTTTTTTAACCAACTATATATCAATCGAACTGATATTAATAAACTACTACAAGCAAATCAAGCAGCTGAAAAAACACCTAAAACGGGAGCTGCGAACTTCATTACCGGAATTATTGGGATTGCCTTACTGATCTTAAGTTTTGTTGTAATGACTCAATTAGTTGCTAAAGGGACTATGATCTTCATGTCCTTGATATTAGCGATTGGGTTGAATATTAGTGGAACTTACTTGTTTATTCGCAGTAGTTTAACACTGGTTTTAAACTTGTTACAAAGTAGTTCATTTGCAAACATGGGCTTGCGTAAATTCACCTTGGGTCAACTTAGTTTCCGTCTACGGGCTTTTGAACGAATTTTAACGATTGTTACGTTACTCTTTGCCTTAGCATTAGGGGCTTTAACGGTTGGCCGTGGCTATGAACTTAGTACCCCAACGCTCGCTGAACAATCATCACCATTTACCATTAATATTAATCAACCTTCAAAGCAAGATAAGCAGTTAATTAGTCAATTACAAGGTGTGACCTACACCAAAACCTATCAATATAAGCAACTTACGCATGAGATTGTCTGGGATGCCGCTCAATTTAATCGGGATCCATTGCCTTATTATAAAGCCGAAAATAGTACGCTGACCGCGGGTGTTCCTAAAATTCAATTTGGTACTGCCCAACAAATTAATAAGCCGAATTCATCGGAATTTTTAATTCGCCAGACATTACAGAATTTAGCCACAGCTACTAATCCTAATCATCTAAGTGTTGGTAATACAGTCGATGCGCGGAAGTTTGCTATTAGTACGGCACCCATCAAACGGGTTACAATTGTGCATGTTAAAAATATGACGGCACAACCAAATGCGCAAATTCTTAAAAAACTTACCGCAGCGCAAACTAAGCGCTTCCCAACGTTAGCAACACTTGGTGTTAGTGGGGCATATGGATTCTTAGTAATATCTAAAGGGGTCTTTGGCGGTCTTGAATTTATGGGCTTTTTCTTAGCCATTGCCTTCTTAGTTATGTTGGCAAGTACCTTAATGTTTAAAGTATTAAGCAATGTTGAAACTGATCGCCGCCGTTATCAAATTCTTGCTATGATTGGGGCGACACCAGGCCAACGGATGTTAGCCAATGCGGTTGAAATTGCGATTATCTTCATCGTCCCATTAACGATTGGGATTATTGATGTCGTTTATGGCTTACCGATGTTTAAAGCGGTAATGGTTAATCCATATATCGGGCTAACGTCTTCATTACTCATTATCGTTAGTTTTTACGTGTTGTATTATATTTTAACGGTTGTGGTCTACCAACGAATGTTAAAAAAGGGTGATAAGTAATTCATTTGAATAAAATTAAAACCAACTAAGTTAATAGTTGGTTTTTTTAATATTACATTATTAAAAAGATAATACTTATTAGTAATTCAATATCTTTACGATTAATGAAAAATTAATAATTTATAGATAATGTTTGTATAAATTAAAAAAATACCAAGTTTACTCATAGAAATCCCACTTTTAACACTATTTTAATGGTATATTATTTGTATGAATTATTAGTAGCAGTTACTAATAGTTTACTCAAACAACATACGCATAGCGCATAGTATCGGGGGATTTTTATGTTAGCAGACGCATTAGTAGTGATGGCCATGTAAAATGGAATTTGTCGCGGGGACAAGCCATTAGCAAATTTGGACCAATTAATTACGGGGATTAATGACCGCATTCGCGAATATTGGTCACATGACAAACCAATCATTTTTGTTCAAAATAATGATAGTAACTTAGTTCGTGAGACTGATCCATGGAATATTCTCAATGAGGTTCATCATTCAGACGAAGATTACTATCTTCAAAAAGCACATTGTAACGCTTTTTATGGCACTAAACTTCAAGCAATTTTACAAGAGCACCAAGTTGAAGCAATTGAGTTTTGTGGCACCCAAACAGAAGGTTGCCTTGATGTTACCATGACGATGGCACACGGGCTAGGGTATGAAGTGCAATTACACAAAGGTTTAACAAGTACCCATGATAACCAATACATGAGTGCGGAGCAAACCGTTGCTTATTTTGAACGCTTATGGCAAGAACGGTTAGTCGCAGCAGTTGTTTAATATCAATGATATTTTTGACCACTAGTGCATGCTAGTGGTTTTTTATTTAGCTAGCAATTGCGTGCGCGTTGTTAGATCCATCGGTGTCGCTACAACTCGTTTTACTTGTGAAAAATTCACAAGTAAGTAGGGATTTTTACTAACGGTCAGCTGAATAATAGCCAGCGTACCGCAGCAACTAAATCGATAACGTCCTGAAAGTACCAATAAGTAGCCATATTAGTTGCTAACAAACCGCTATAGATCAGTTAACCGTAGCTAGTGAGTTAGCAAGCTTGGTAAGCGTAGTTTAACGGTATTTTAGGCGTAAAAGACACTAAAGTCAGTAAATAAGTCATAAAAGTACAGATTTTTTGAAAAATTAACACGCTGGTATGATCATGTTTAGCTGGCATTTAAAAGATAAAATCAGCTATAAACGTTGATATAACAGCATTTATAGCTGATTAAGCACCTAAAAAACCACCAGTTTCCGTTATCAAGACTGACCAGCAACCAACAGATTGATTTTTCAAAAAATCAAATGGCAATAAATCGGGGGAGTTTTTAGCTAAATAAGGCGGATTTTAGCGATAAAAAGCAATAATTTATAGCCATGATTTCGTTAGTTATAACTTAGGATAATATATATTATGTAAACTAGAAAGTAGATAAAATAGTTATGTTTAAACCCACAATCCCCCGTTTACTTTTTTCGTTCGCCAGTTTTGTAATCACCAGCAGCTGATCAATTCATTGGCGTTGTTGTCACGCGCTTCGTTGTGTGACTGCATGCATCAATTATTTAGGAATTGCATTTGAAATTTTGCGTTTTAAAATCACCAAATTTTCAGCAATTTTAAATTGAATTTTGAACTTGTTGAATTTAACGTTTGCTAAAATCGGTGCGTTAAATTGATTGCTGATTGATTAATTAGCCAAGTCAGCAAACCAGCAATCAGATATTGATTTGAGTAAATTTGGCATATTTGACGGGTGAATTCCGATCAAATATCCATAATAACCGGTAAAATAATGCTAATCAAGCGACAAACAGCTAATAAACGCGGTTTAAAGGTCTAAAAAGCTTGCTAAATCAACAATTTGCCGTAAGATTTAAAGTAGAATTGCATATTTAACAATTTTTCATTAAAATGAAAACGTTTACAAAAGAGTTATTAAAAATTTTGATCTATGTAAGGGAGTCTAACATGCATTATTGGTTAACAAACGTTCATATTGAAACTGGTTACACGCAACAAAATGATTGGGTTAATGGTACGACAACGCAATGTGTTGCACTTGAAGTTACTGATGGTCAGTTTACCCAAATTGTTGCGCAGCAAGCGTGGCAACTTGATGGTACCACTACTGTAATTGATGGTCAAAATCAATTATTATTACCGGGATTAGTTGAAAAACATTGTCACCTTGATAAGAGTAAATTAGGTACGCCATGGCAACCCGTAACACCAGCCGCGACCTTGGTTGAGCGCTTTGAAACCGAAATTCCGCAACTCGATGCACTAAAACTTTCCATTACCGAACGCGCCACAAATTTAATTAAGCGCGAGTTAGCAGCTGGTGCTACCCAATTTCGGTCGCATATCGATATTGAACCGATGACTGAATTACGGTATTTTGATGCAATTCAAGCGCTGGCCCAACGTGAAGATCTCGCCGTCGAGCTAGTCGCCTTTCCACAGCACGGTTTGTTGCGTTCACATGCGAGCGCATTAGTCGAAGCCGCCCTCCAACGCGGTGCTAAATTCATCGGAGGTGTTGATCCATACTCACTTGATGGTGATTATCAAGCGTCCCTAGCTGAAACATTCCGCTTAGCAACTAAGTATCATGTTGGGATTGATATCCATGTCCATGATCGCGGTGTCGCCGGTACGCAAACCATTCGTGAAATTATCCGCTTAACTGCCAAACACCACCTCCAAGATCAAGTCTTTATTAGTCATGCCTTTGGGCTCAATGACTTTACCCCAACGGAACGCGCGGAAGTCTTTCCTGCCCTGGCGGCCCTTAAAATTCATATTGTCTCAAGTGTGCCATTATCAAGTAACACCCTGCCACCGATTCAAGAATTACGTCAAGCGGGAGTGCCAGTACACTTAGGCTGTGACAACGTCTATGATAGTTGGTCACCATATGGCGATGGTTCCTTGCAACAAAAGCTCGCCCGCTTAGGTGAAATTCTCGGCATTAAAGATCAAATCGAACTTACACAATTACTGGGCTTAGTTACTGACGGGATTGTGCCGCTTGATTCAAATGGTCACCAACAATGGCCGCAAATCGGCAATCAAGCAACCTTCTTATTAACGCCCGCCACTTGTACGCCTGAATTTGTAACGCGCCAAACACCGGTGACCTACTCGGCCTTTGCTGGTAACCAATTACATTAAACCGAGTGCGGTGTGGGTAATTGCTAACTATCGTTGGTGTATAAGTTTTACTTAAGCCTAGCTTGTGCGTTGTTTTACAAAATTTGGGCGTGTATACTTAACTTTTGGTCGTTTATGACTTTTTATTATATTTTAAGCTAAATTGAGGAGTTTTTTAGTTATGCTAAACCAAAATTCAGCAACACGCCGTATGCCTGAGTCACTTGTCTTAGCCATTTCTACCATTGTCTTAGGGGTCTTGGTTGGATGTAGCTCAGTTGTACTAAGTTTATTGCTATCATTAGTTGAGCACGTTTTTCTTAATTTCAAAGAAACTATGCTTAACCCCGCCCCAGTAGCAACGTTACCTTGGCATCGCTTTGGTTCCGTTGTTATCGGTGGTATTATCGCTGCGATTGTGTGGTACCTTCTTCGCAGTAAAACACAAGGTCCCGTTAGTATCAATGCCGCCCTCAAAGGTAAAAACATGCCGGTTTTACCAATGGTCATTCACGTAATTACGCAAATTTTTTACGTTGGGGTTGGTGGCTCAGTTGGTCGTGAACTTGCCCCCCGTGAAGCCGGGGCATTAATCGCTAACAAGTGGAACCAAATCTTGGCCAAAACCGGTTTAGATACCCTTTCAACTGAAAGTCAACAATTGTTAATTGCCAGTGCGGCCGGGGCTGGTTTTGCCGGGGTATATATTGCGCCCATCACTGGGATGTTGTTCGCTGTTGAAATCCTACTTAAGAAAGTATCAATGCGCACGGTGATCGTTAGTTTATCAATGTCAACGATTGCGATGTTAATTGGTTCGCTTGAAAAAGGGTTCCAACCATACTACTTCATCACTGATACTAAATTTTCCGTGGCGTTGCTGCCCTTTGTCTTGATTGTTGGCACCCTTGCTGGGATTCTTGGAGCCTTATTCCGCCAAGCTTGCCAATGGGCGGAAAAAAATCAAACGCACACTAAGCACGTTCTTTGGCAATTACCAGTTGTCAGTGTGGTTACCGGTTTAATTGCCGCCTTCATCTTACCGCAAATCATGGGTAATGGTCGGGCCCTTGCGCAATTATCAATTAGTAATACTGGGACTAAATTATTGTACTTACTAGCCATTGGCGCAATTTTAAAAGCCGTTGTAACGGTCTTTACCATCCGGGCTGGCGCTGCTGGTGGTACCTTGACGCCGTCAATTGCGATTGGAGCTGCCTTTGGTGCCTTAGCGAGTCCCCTCTTTGGAATTGAACCACAACAAGGGGCCCTCTTAGGTGCTGTTTCATTATTGGCCGCTTCACAACAAGCACCATTAATGGCTTTGTTTATGATTATTGAAGTTACTCACTTAGGCTCAGATGCCTACTTACCAATGGGACTTGGGGTTTGCTTAGCTGCCGCTTTCTCACGGTTAATCATCAAACCTAAATAATAAGAGCGTGACAGCAGTCGGGCGATATCGAGAAATACACTAAATAACCACCTTGAAGAAATACTCTTCAAGGTGGTTATTTTCGTATTACGAATATATCGGACTGCTGGAACGTGTTTTGACCGCAGTTGCCGATTAACACTTATCAAACACACATGCTTATTTAAACTTGTAAGAACATATTATTACGCAGATACAAATCATGGGCGGCTTGTGGAATTACTTGCCCTTCACGTTTAAAAATTAACTCAATCATCGGCGCAAAGCGTTGTCGAAATTTGTAAATAAAGCATAGAATGGTATCTTTAAAATGTACTGCAGGTCCAATCATAAATATATTTGGCGCTAATGTTGAACCATCATTTTCATCTAATATTACGTGTTGCTTGGAACTCGCAAACCATTGGTGGACTAATGGATTATGATTAATATTAAATCCCGTGGCCAAAATTGGGCGCTGTGTACTCGAATGTGTTAACCCATTTTTAAATTGTAATAGATACTCGCCATTGGCTGCCTGAATTTCGGTTAACCAATAGCCAGTTTTAATGGTAATCAACGCTTCGTACTGCTTAAAACGTTCATAAGTGTAAGTGGCTAAGCGTTTACTTGGATCGATTTCCGCTAATTTAAAATTATTTTGCGTGGTATAGATGGTTGTTTTAATCCCACGTTGCGCTAATTGAATCGCCGTATCAAAGGCCGCTTCATTACCACCAATAATTACGTGGTCAACTTGATTATCCGCTTGCACAATATCAAAGTCGCAGTAATGAATCCCATGTTCGTGTCCCTTAATGTCTCCAGTGGTTGGATTGTGAAAGTCACCAAGGGCAAAAATTACATACTTTGTAACCACCGTTTCACCGGTACTTAATTGTAACTGATACCACCCATCAGATAGCTTCGTTATGCCAACAACCGTAGTGTGTTCTTGGATCTTTAATTGGGCATCATGTGCTAACATTTGTAAATATTGGCAGTAGTCATGTCCATGCGGATGTTCACAATGGGTACATATGGCCGGCGAACTATCCGGACTGACTGCGTTTAAATCAATCATTTCAAACTGATTACTTGTAAATGACGGGGAAATGAACTGGGTGTGCGGATGCCATCGCGTAAAACTGCTTCCAATCGTCGCTTGCTCAATGACTAAGTAGTCCGTTTCACCATATTGTTGGAGGGCTTTAGCAAATCCAATCCCTGCTGCCCCACCGCCAATCACAACAATTTTAATTTTTCTTTCCATTATATACTGTCTTTCTCCAATATAACTTGTTGCCACCAAATACTGATGCCAATCGCAATTTCAGTACCCAACCACGTTATCAGACTAACTACGCCGACAGCTCCTATTTCAATCCACGCCCAGCCTGATGGATGCTGCCACCATGCCACGAGCATAAAAATTAATGTTGCCAATATTGCCCCACCGGCATTCATCGCAAATGAGTCAACCGCATCAAAAAACACCTGCTGTTGATGACTCCATTGCATAAGATAAACCATGCCAATACTACTACCCAAAGCAATCAGTAGACTAATCAATGGAGTTACGTAACCAACTGAAATCGTGCTAATTACTAAACCACCTAACATTCCGGTAGTGATATCAGTTAACTGTAACTTACGCGTTTGCCACCACATAACCCAACTAACCCCTAAAACACTCCCACCAATCGCCATTAACGTATTTAAAATCGTCTGCTTAATTAGTTCAACATTATCATTAGCTGGGGCAGCGTTAAAGCCAAACCAACCTAATGTAATTAACCCAATGGCAATGATATGCCGGCCTTGATTAGTTGGTGGTAACTGTTGAAACCTCCTTTGTTGGTTTAGTAACCGGCGACCTAATACTAGACTAGTGATACCGGCCGTCACATGGACAACTAGCCCACCGGAAAAATCCAGCGCACCTAATTTTAATAACCAACCATCATTGGCCCATAGTAACCAAGCAATCGGACAGTATACTAATCCCGTCCAAAGCGGCACAAAAATTAACGCGTGCTTACTAGTATAGTGACTAAAAAATGTGCCACTAAACATGGCTAAGGCATACGCATAAAATTCAAATTGTATTAAGACGGTTAGCGTCGTACCACTCCTAACTGAATTACCAGTCGCTAACGGGTATCCGCATAACCACCAAATTACAAACCCCATGCTTAGTAACCCCATAAATTGTTTCCCTAACTGTTGGCGTTGGTGCACAGGAAAATAGTCTAAGTATAGCACCCCAACACTAATAATCATTGGGATCATTACTAAAAATTCACTCAACTGGAGCATGTTTTGACCTACGATTAATTTAATTATTTGGCTGTGACTTGGCGTTTGGCAGCGCGAATGATTTGTAAGGCCCGTTCCCGCGTTTTGATATTAGGGCTCTTTAATTGACGATAGGCCGTTGCTAATGATATTTTTTGATTCATGATATTTCTCCAATCAACATTTTTAATTAATAAGTTAACTAACTGTAAAAACATCATAGCGGAAACAAATCTTAATGTCAACTAAATAGTAATTATTACTTTTTAGACGGAAGGTAATAAAAAAGCGATTGCCGGAGCAATCGCTTTTTCGATAAGATATATAAGATTGATATGAAGTATTATGCTTCAGGTGTAATGC
The DNA here is from genome assembly GCF_918814755.1 of Periweissella ghanensis. Lineage (GTDB taxonomy): Bacteria > Bacillota > Bacilli > Lactobacillales > Lactobacillaceae > Periweissella > Periweissella ghanensis. The sequence continues at coordinate 85,100 of NZ_CAKKNT010000004.1, forward strand.
CTTCAGCAGCTGCGTTATCAAGTTCTTGTTGGTATAAGATACGGTCGTATTTACGAGCAAATGGCCAGTAGATAACAACTGTCATTGCCAACATAAGAAGTTGCCATAAAGCAGTTTTCCAACCACCAACGATAAGACCTGAAATAACGGCTGGTGTTGTCCAAGGAACAAAACTACCATTCATTGGTGGAATAATTCCAAATAAGATTGCTAAGTAACTTAAGATACCAATAGCAACTGGTGTAAGGATAAATGGTACAGCAAGAAGTGGGTTCAATACAATTGGCACACCGAACAAGGCAGGTTCATTGATGTTAAACAAAGCAGGTCCGATTTCCAATTTACCAAGCGTCTTCATTTGGGCTGATTTAGCACCAAGTAACATGAAGACGACAATCCCGATGGTCACCCCGGCACCAGTAACGGTAATAAATTGGTCCATAAATGATTGAGTGATAATGTGTGCACCATTAGCAAGGCTTAACTTACCAGCCTTGTAAAGGACTAAGTTATCGGCGTTGTTAGCAAGAAGAAGAGGTCCCATAACCCCACCGATGATTGATGATCCGTGAACCCCAAAGAACCAAAGGAACACTGGTAAGAATGTAATTACAAACAAACCAACCGGACCATCTGTAACTTTTTGAAGTGGTGTTTGAATAACGGCGTAAATCCATTCCACGATGGTTGTGTTAAGACCAAGGCTAAAGATACCGTAGATAACCGTAGCGGCCACAATAATTGCAGCGGCAGGAATCAACGCTGTAAATGATGCTGCCACGTTAGCTGGTACTTGTTCAGGTAACTTAATTGTGATTCCCTTTTTAAGGAACCAGCTGTAACCCCATCCAACAAGTAATCCAACGATGATGGCCATCAACATACCTTTACCACCAAGCCATGTCTTGTCAATAACGTTTGAAACCATGAACTTAGTTGATGTCTTAGTTGGGTCAGCAACATTAGTAACGGTTGTAATAACGTTTGGTTGAAGAATGAAGTCAACGATCACAGCTAGTAAACCAGCTGATACGGCTTCAAAACCTTCATTGTGCACCCAACTGTAAGCGATCCCGAACACGGCAAGTAATGCCATGACCGCAAATGAACCGTTATACGCTTGGGCAAAGATTGGACTTAAACCAATCTTAGTTAAGTAATCGGCAATTGGTTGATATGGGAAGTTTCCCAAAATCAAGAAGATCGCCCCAATAATGATAAATGGAATTGGGTAAAGCATCCCATTTTTAATCGCAGTCATCGGCCGCGTGTTAACAAACTTCATTACCGGTGGTAAGAGTTTTTCATTAATAAATGTGTTCATAAGTCCGTACACCCGTTTCTTTAAAATAAAATTATCTATAGCTGTTAGTAATAATATTTGTTTATACGAGTTCTACGCCTTCTCTAGGCAAGTCCTTATTTTTCATCGAGACGACGCAATAACTCAATGATTTCAACTGCTAAATCTTTGAATGTGATTGCATTCATCAAGTGATCTTGGCCATGAACCATGTACAAGTCAACTTCCACGTGATTACCTTGGGCTTCCTGGGTAAGCATGCCTGTTTGGGTATCATGTGCTGCTTTCAATTCTTGATTAGCAAGTTCAATCTTTTGGTCTGCTTCATCAAAGTTGCCGGCTTTAGCATCTTGAATTGCTTGGTAGGCATAGCCTTTAGCATTGCCACCATGCATAATCAAACCCATTACAACTTCCATGTGTTCTTCGTTCATTCTAATTCTCCCCTTGTTTAACTAGTAAACGTATATCTTATTTCAATAATGCTTCTGCAGCGTCAAGGACTTTGTCACCGCGCATCATACCGTAGTCGGTCATGTTAATTACGTCCATTGGAATACCAGCAGCATCAGTCTTTGACTTAACTTCCGCCTTCATGTAACCCACTTGTGGTCCAAGTAACAATACGTCTGGTTTAGCATCAGTGCTACTCAATTGCGCATCGATGTCTGCGGTTGACTTAGCAAAGATTTCGTAATCCTTACCCTTTGTAATTGCGGCTTGCTTCATCCGTTCAACCAACAATGAAGTTGACATTCCAGCTGCACATGCAAGCATAATAGTTTTTTCTGCCATGATAAATCCCTCACTTAAATAATTTTTGTATTATAAGTCACTGCCCTTTGAGGCAATCACTTGTTGATACCACTTAAAAGAATCCTTCTTGAAACGCCGGCCAGTACCTTCACCGAAGTCGTCCAAGTCAACATAGATGTATCCGTATCGTTTCTTCATTTCACCAGTTCCGGCGGAAACGATATCAATTGGGCCCCATGAAAGGTAGCCAATTACTTGCACGCCATCTTCAACAATTGCTTCTTCCATTGCTTGAATATGGTGTTTTAAGTAATCAATCCGGTATGGATCATGAATTGATTGGTCATCTTCGAGCTTGTCATAAGCTCCTAATCCATTTTCAACAATCATAATTGGAGTGTGTGGATACATTTCACTCAATTCATTTAATGAGTAACGTAACCCATCAGCATCAAGGCCCCAACCCCAATCATTGGTTTCAATATATGGATTGCTAGTAACTTCATAACTTGCATACGCATTTTTGAAGTTATCTGGATTGTCGACTGCTTTAACGGTTGTTGAACTGTAGTATGAAACCGCTAAGTAATCGATTGTCCCAGCTTTTAAATCGGCCCGATCTTGTTCGGTAATATCTGGTCGGAAACCAAATTTCTCATACAAGCGTTCGATTTCAACTGGGTATTCACCATTAATATGAACATCGCTAAACCAGTCACGTGATTGGCGTGCTTTTTGGAACGCGAGCATATCTTTTGGTGATGGTGACGCTGGATAGAATGGTGCTACATTGACCATACCTCCGATTTTGAAGTTAGGATTAATCTTGTGACCTAATGCCACCACTTTAGCTGAAGCTACCAATTCATAGTGTGCGGCTTGAACCATCTTAGCGATTTTTTCATTCAAGGTTTCATCACCATTGAAAACAAAACCGGAGTTCGTCCAAACAAAGAATTGTGCATGTGCACCCAGATTAATGCCGGCTTGATTTGAGATTTCATTATGCGTCATCCAGTAAGTTACCTTATCGCGGTAACGATTGAAAACAACTTCAGCATAGTGCACAAACAAGTCAATGAGCTTGCGATTAGTCCAACCACCATATTCCTTAACTAAGTGATATGGCATTTCAAAGTGGTTTAATGTAATGACTGGTTCGATACCTAATTCGTGCATTTTATCGAACATTTTGTCATAATATTCTAGACCCGCTTCATTTGGTTGCTCATCATCGCCATTAGGGAAAATACGTGTCCAGGCAATCGATGTCCGGAAAGCATTCGACCCTAATTCAGCCATTAATTCAAGATCCTCAGCGTAAGTGTGATAAAAATCAATCCCGTGGTGATTAGGATAATTATTACCTTCTTGGACACCATCTGTTACGCGGCGTTGGGTCTTAGCATCACCTGCTGTTAAAATATCAGCAATGGAGACCCCTTTTCCGTCAACATTCCAGGCACCTTCTGCTTGGTGGGCTGCAATCGCGCCACCCCATAAAAATTCATCGGCTAATCTATAAGTCATGTATCTTATCTACCCTTCAAGTTTTTGTAAAATGTAACCGCTCTCTGTAAACGCTTTCATTTACAAGTTAGATAATAGCACTGTTATTAGTTGCTGTCTATCTTTTTCAATGTATTTTATTTAAATAAGCTGCTAATTTTTTGCGAAAATCCAAAAAAATGCCTTTAAATCGGCATTTATCCAATGATTTTTTTAATTTATAAATAAATAAAAAATTATTGTATTTTCTTACATATCTCGTGTTACATGCCATAAATCAGTATACGCAATATGGCAGTTATCAACAAAAAAACCTTCATCATCATAACCTTGCACATACCCCTTAATACTTGGTAACGTGATTTGATCTGAATTTACCATGGCCCGTTGTATCGAGACTTGTTGATGTCGATGCATCGCTTCCCCCATAATGGCACTCATTTCACTTAATGATTGGCGAGGGACTAATTGCTCTTGCCGTTGCTCACTCATTGCTAGTTGTTCAATCACTTTAGTATGATCAGCTAAGTAAAAACCTTGCCACTTAACCATACCCCGATCGTGGGCCGCTAAAATAAACCGTGCTGTGCGATCAGCATCATACATATCTTCATTCAAAAATTCATCGTTCATCTGGTTTCCTCCCACCATCGTGACCGCCAACTAAATTTGCCCGGCTAATGGCTGTCCCCCCATTAAGTAAGCTGCTAGCTTTAACAATTGCCGTAAAGCCAAAGCGTTGCCGAATTGCATCAATCGTTTGATCAACCTGGTGTGGTTTAAGTTGTTCGGTCACGGGCGTAAATAAATCTAATTGCTGACTTGTATCCGCCGATAACTGTCCATAGCTAATACTAATGTTACGGACAGGTTCCCCCGCCCAATGCGTATCAAAGATTTGCCACAACTGCTGCGTTAAAGATTTACTACTATTAGTTGCGGGAAGGCGGCATTGTTGCGTAAAACCATGCCCCGTCACTGTTGCTCGGGAAAAACCAATACTTAAGCTAATTTGACTGGTTTGAACATGGTGTGCACGTAGACGAGCAGCCACTTGTTCCGCGATTTCACGAATCACAATATGTAACTCGAAACGTTGGGTATAATCACGTGGTAGCACTTGCGAATTACCGTAGGATTTTTCTTTGGGATGGCTTGCTTCACTAATCACCGCCCGATCAATACCCCAACTTAACAAAAACCACTGGACCCCAAGCACGCCAAATTTACTTTTAAATTTGTACGGATTGTAATGGGCCAAATCATATAATGATTTAATATTTAATGCTTGAAGTTTTAACGCAGTCTTTTTACCAATTGACCAAACATTCGCCAAATCTGTCACGGGCCATAAAACATCCGGGACATCTTCATAATGAATCTCACCAATCATTGAAACGTGGTGCTTGGCTAGTAAGTCTAACGCTAGCTTAGCTAAAGTGGGATTATCCCCAATCCCAATCGTTACATATAAACCAAGGCGCTCTTTAACCAATAATTGAATTTTACGGGCCACTTCACGCGGACTTTGACCAAATAAATGCCACGATTTGGTTAAATCAAGTAACGTCTCATCAATTGAATACGGATGCATATCTTCGGTTGCCACAAATTTTTTAAAGATGGCATTTACTTCGATATTTTTTTGGATATAGAAATTCATGCGCGGTGGGACAACCACTAAATCATCATGTTTCGGTAAATCGCGAACCCGCGAAACATTACTAATATGATACTTTTGTTTAGCCATCGGACTAGCTGCTAAAATTAACCCACTCCCAGTATTGGCAGCTTGGGAAGCGACAACTAAAGGGACTTGTAATGGATTATATCCGCGGGCTACCGCCTCGACGCTGGCATAAAATGACTTCATGTCAATCACGAATACGACCGCGCGTTGCTCATGCGCATAGTTATACATAATTCTACCTCGCGAACATTTGTTCTTGTTTAAGTAACATTATAACTCATACGAACATTTGTTTGCAATTAATCAAAATAAAAATCACCTGAATTTTATCATTCAAGTGATTTTCTAACGATTTAACTATCCTTTTTCATCAACCTTATTATCCACCAACTTATCCGCTGGGACCGTATTTTTAATATAGTCTTTGTGTAAGTTTCGTGATAATTTACGATTAATAAAGAGTGGTTCTGGTTCTTCAAGTACTTCACTAAATTCCAAACCATACCAAATGGCAGGCGCCGTCATTTTTTCTTGTAAGAATAATCGGCCGGCAATCAAGGTCCGATCAATAAATGATGAACTTTGTAATGATTGTAAATCAGCTAATTTTTGCTTCATCACAACATAACTAAAGTTCCCGATTTTACGGCCTTTCCAAGTACCGTATTTTTGAATTTGTAAATCAATTGCTTCTTCGGCAATTAATTGGTTAACAATTTCACGTAAGTACAAGCTCACCGTTTGGCTAACTTTAAATCCAAGGTAAAGGTGGACACAGACAATATTGCGGGTACCCATCATATCAACCGTGTAGCGGCGTTCAAATGGCTCATTCGTTTCATGAATTGAAACAAACCAATATACTTTGGCCCGCTTAGGTTGTTTATCTAAAATCGAGTACAATACTGATCGTTTGATAGTGTAATTTTGCTTAACATTGACAATGTAAACTAAATTCGTTGCATATTCTGGAATCGTCGTATCGTTACTTAATTTCACTAATTGCTTACGGAAATCACGTAATGAGACATATTCACTTTCATCAACGTACTTATCCCGTGCTTTGTTACCAAAGTACCAAAGCACCATTACTAACATAATGGCTAATGTAATCAATACAGTTACATACCCACCATCGATAAACTTAATTAAACTAGCGACTAAGAAGAGTGTTTCTAAAGCACCGAAGAAAATTGCGACCATCAACGCAATCGTCCGACCACGTTTCATCGTAATAAATTCGAATAGAAGCAAAGTGGTCATCAACATCGTCACTGTAATCGCCAAACCATACGCGGCTTCCATATGTGCGGAGGTGCGGAATAGTACGACAATGCCTAAACTTGCAGCACACATTAACCAGTTAACCACCCGTAAGTAGACTTGGCTTTTAAGGAAGTTAGGATAACGCATCCGAATACGGGGTAAAATCTTTAGCCCGATTGCTTCTGTTACCAGAGTAAATGAACCGGTAATTAATGCTTGTGACGCAATAATCGCTGCCAAAGTCGCAATGATTATTCCAAAAATACGCCAAGCATCAGGCATCATCGCAAAGAATGGATTAACAACATTTAAATTTTGGAATTCATCAGCTTTCATATGCGCTAAGGTCCACGCACCTTGACCCATGTAATTCAAAATCAAAGTTACAAAAACAAATGGCCAAGTAAAGTAGATATTCCGTTTACCAACGTGACCCATATCAGAATACAAGGCTTCTGATCCTGTAGTGGCCAAGAAGACACTTCCTAAGATGAAAATACCAACTTTATTTTCGGGACTAAATAATAATTTAACCCCGTACTGTGGTAACAAAGCTTGCCAAATGTCAGGATAATGAACCATATTCATAATACCCATTAGGCCTAAAAACGCAAACCAGATAAACATAACAGGACCAAACAACTTCCCAATGGCATTGGTACCGTAACGTTGCAACATGAATAACGCTAATAAAATTACCGCAACGACTGCAACCACCACATTTTGATTGTTACTAAATACTAAACTACCAATTTTTTGACCTTTCAGGCCTTCAATCGCACTAGTTACCGTCATGGCAGGCGTTAACGTTCCATCAGCCAATAAGGCTGCCCCCCCAATCACCGCTGGCACAATCAACCACTTGGCCCGATTACGAACAATCGCATACAGTGCAAAAATCCCACCTTCACCACGGTTATCGGCTTGCAAGGCAATCAAGACGTACTTAATTGTCGTAACAAGGGTAATTGTCCAAAATACTAATGAGATTGCCCCAAAGATATAGTCTTTAGTTAAATTACCAAAAACGCCTTGGTGCCCTAAAATAGCATTCATTGTATAGAGTGGTGATGTTCCAATATCTCCATACACAATTCCAATCGCAACTAACGCTGTTCCCAACGATACTAATTCTTTTTTTCTTTCCATGACCCTCTCTCGAACCATTTCTGTATTTGCACTTAACTAATCTAAAAAAGTAAGCTAGCTATCATTCTACGTTATGGACGTTTAATCGACAAGCTTATAAAAATATTTTACATTAGAAAATAAGCATAATAATTCATCTATATACTTCGAGTTTACCGATTGTTACTCTAAAGCGCAATTAAGTTGTTTTTAACTTTATTAAGAAAATTTATACATACCAACTAAATTTAAAATCCGCAATTTAAACCTTACTAAGTCCCCTAAGATATGGCTTTATCTCAAGATATTGTAGTTACCAATATTAGTAAAATACAAAAGAGCCCAGTGCAATCAGCAATTTCACTTGGCTCTTTATAGTTAGTAATTATTAAGTTAATTAGTGTTCGTGCTTCTTAGTTTTCTTTTCAATCGTCAAAACTTCACCTTCTGGACGGTACGTAATTTTAACGTACGCTGATACTTCCGGTGCGCCTGCTTTGATGGCAATCAATTGACAGTTCTTAACAACTTCCATCAATCCTTCATAATCACCTTCAATACTAGTTTCAAACGCCCCAACTTGATAGTTATAACCCGTACTTTGGATGTAATCAATTACTTGATCAACAACTTCAATTAATCGTTCGTCCGTTTCAGCTTTTGGTAATACTTGAATGGCAATACTTGCTTCCATAATTTCACTCCTAAATTTCGTTTATTTACTAAATGCTTGGTTAATTTTGGGTACCCAAGTGTTTAATTCGCTATCTTTAGCATGAGTAAAAGCGGAAATCATCGCTAACCCATGCGCACCAGTAGCCGCAATCACCGTATCATCGGTGAAAGAAACCCCGCCGATGGCCACGATTGGTAATTCAGTTGCTTGCACTAAGGCCGTTAAGCCTGCTAACCCAATAACAGGATCAGCATCAGCTTTAGAACTAGTCGCTTTAATCGGACCACTACCTAGATAGCTTACCCCTGTTAGGTCACTATTTGCAAGTTGGGTTAAATTACTAACTGATAAGCCCACAAAAGTTTCAGGGTGCGCACTAGCCTTGATTTTAGCCACAACTTGTTGCATCTTTTGATCACTTTGACCAACATGAATGCCATCAGCTCCCACCGCTAAAGCTAAGTCGACATCATCATCAATCACTAATGGCACCTGATATTTGGTCGTTAAGTCTTTTAATTTTTGTGCTAACGCAAGTTTATCGGCAGCATTTTGAATTGCAGCTGACCCTTTTTCACGGTATTGAACAATTGTCACACCAGCTTTTAAAGTAGCTTCAACTAATGCTAATAAATCTTGCCCAGCTAATAAATCCTGGGTCCCAATCACTAAATATGAACGTAACATTTTCGCTTCAAATTGCATTGCTTATTCTCCTTTAGCCCAATGATTTAATGGTCCATGACCGTGACCGACAATAATTTCATTGGCAACGGTTGCATATAAATAATCTTTGGCCAAGGTGATGGCCGTCTTTAAATCATGCCCTAAGGCTAAGTTACTAGCGATTGCAGCGGCATAGGTATCCCCCGTGCCATGCGTCCGGGTAGTATCTAAACGCGGATTAACTAACGTAAATGCACTTTGATCAGCTAATAAGACGTAATCCGTTAATTCATCACCCGCCCCATGGCCACCTTTAACTAAAACATTTTGTGCCCCTAACGCTTGTAATGCTCGGGCAGCGGCGGCTAAATCGGCGGGCGTATTAATCGTAATACCCGTTAATTGTTGGGCTTCTAATAAATTCGGCGTTACTAAAGTGGCCAATGGTAGTAACTTTTCTTTAACCGCAGTAATCGCATCATCGGTTAATAATTTGGCACCCCCTTTAGCAACCATCACTGGATCAATAATAATTGGTCCTAAATCATATTTGGCTAACGCTGCTGCAACAATTTCAACATGTTCGCGATCACCAAGCATCCCGGTTTTAACCGCTTTAATGGCTAAATCATCGGCAATACTGGCAAATTGTTGTTCAATAATATTAGTATCAAGTAGCGTCGCTCCTTGAACCCCATACGTATTTTGTGCTGTAACAGCAACAACCACCGTGGCTGGGTAGACATGGTGTGCAAAAGCGGTCGCCACATCAGCATTAATCCCGGCACCACCACTTGAATCAATCCCAGCTACGGTTAACATTTGCGGAAATTGTTGTAAATCACTAGACATCTAATTCCTCCCAATCACCAAATTCTTCAAGTTTAGCTGGTGTTAATTGGTAAAGTTCATCCAATAAAGCGGCACTAAACGTACCTGGTTTACCTTCGTTTTGCTGACCGGCTAATTGACCAGCCACCCCCATAGCAAGCGTGGCTAAGGCTAAACCTTCTAAACGGTCTTGCCCCTTAAGTAAAAAGGTTCCTAACACTGATGAAAGCATATCACCTGAACCAACATTAGCGGCTAGCAATTCATGACCATTTTTGATTTTAAAGACTTTATGCCCATCCGTCACAATATCGGTTGGTCCCGTCAATACAATTAACATACCGGTTTTGCGCGCAGCTGCCACAGCCACGGCTTCAATATCAACTTCCCCAACGGCATCAATCCCCCGTGATTCAGCGGCCACGCCAGCAAAGTGCGCAATTTCACTAGCATTGCCACGGATTACATCGACTTGAATTTCTTTAAGTAACCGAGCAACATATTGGCTCCGGAATGGTACGCTAACCGCAACGGGATCAATAATTACGGGCAAGCCTAACTCATTAGCGGCTTTACCTAAAGCAACTAATTCAACGAAATCAAGTTCTGCACTTTGCGCCGTACCTAAATTTAATGTAACGGCGGTGGCCATACTTACTAAGGCCGGTGCTTCAGCTGGTTCAAGACTCATAATTGGTGAGCCCCCAATAACATTAACCGCATTAGCAACGATTTGCGGCGTTACGTAATTCGCAAACGTAACAATCACTGGCGTTGTGGCACGAACTTGATCTAATAATTGATAATTTAACATGGTAGAACTCCTTTTAGGATTAAATTTTATTTTTTAGCACCTGACATAAATTAGGCTTCATACAGCCATTTTTGTTGCCGATAAGCAGCATCAAAGAAATGGTATTCATATTCACAACCACGTAAAAAAATCTCAATTAAGTTAGCTTGATCGTGAGCTGATAATTCGTCGATATGCTTATCAAGCATGGCAAACACATCATCAACAATTGACATTTCAAAGTACTCCGGCATATCGTTGGCATATAAGTGCAACCACTTACCAAGTAACGTATCAATACCAACTTCAGGCCCTAAGATACGGCCAAATTCACGGTAAATCCACATACATGGTAGCACAGCCGTAATTTGATAAAAGTAATTATGCGCGCCACTAGCTTTAATATGATTTAAATACGCTACGGTATTTGGATTGGGCTTAGCTAATCCAACTTCTGCTAACGTGGTCCCAGCATGTTCAAGTAACCATTCATGCGCAATCATTTCTGCTTCGGTGGTAATGCTTGGGGCAACTAAAGCCCGTTGTGCGTCATCATTAGCCAATAAATAGGCATTCGCAAACGCTTTTGCATATTCACCTAGGTAATATTCATCTTGTTGGACATACGTAATTAACGCATCGTTACTAATCTCACCCGTGATGATTTCTTGTAAAAATGGATGTGAAATCACGGCTTGTAAGATTGGTTGGGCTTGTTCAACCAAGGTTTCAGAAAATTTAGACATAAGAATCTCCAGCAAATTTATTATCATAAGCAACAATTAAGGGCTAGGTTGCACATGACGTAGGTGCCAAATAAAAAAGGTGCCAATCCACGCATGGACTGACACCTACTAAAAAGGTCTGCATTCAGTACTTCCCTACGCGAGTTTCAACTCAACAGGTTCAAGGGTCCCAGTCTGACTGATCTCAGTGACGTACATCACACCCCTAGTAACACATTTATATAATTGTTATAACACTTACGAGTTTAAGATTAGCATTTTACTTCAATTTTTACAAGTATCATTCCAGAATTCATTGGTTATCTAACTGTAACGTCGTAGTTGTGTATGCTTGAATTTCGGCAAATAATGCAGGGTTATCATTCAATTTTTGGCCATACGAGGGAATCATCGCTAAAATTTTAGGAGCCCATTCAGCCATACGATCTGCAAAACAAGTCTCAATGACATTTAACATCACTGAAACAGCAGTTGAAGCACCTGGTGAAGCTCCTAGTAAAGCCGCCACTGAACCACTCCCACCAGTAACAACTTCGGTTCCAAATTGTAAGATACCTTTGCCGGCAGCAGTATCCTTGATAACTTGGACACGTTGACCAGCAACAATTAGTTCCCAGTCATCATTTTTGGCTGTAGGAATAAACTCACGAAGTTCGGCAATGCGTTGTGCTTTCGTCAAAGTTAGTTCCTTTAATAAGTACTGCACCAAGCTTACATTTTTAGTGCCGGATGCCAACATTGTTAATAAGTTATCCGGTTTAACCGAATTAATTAAGTCCCACGGTGAGCCAGTTTTTAAAAATTTAGGTGAAAAACCAGCAAACGGACCAAATAACAACGTTTTCTGTCCATCAATAAAGCGCGTATCTAAATGGGGAACTGACATTGGTGGAGCTCCCACAGCCGCTTTTCCATAAACTTTTCCATGGTGTTGCTTAGCAATTACTGGATTTTTACATACTAAGAATAATCCACTAATTGGAAAGCCACCAATGTGCTTTGCTTCCGGGATGCCAGTTTTTTGTAGTAACGGTAAGGCCCCACCACCAGCCCCAATAAATAGGAATTTAGTCGTTAAATACTCAACTTGTCCGGCTTCATTAATTACTTTAACTTTCCACAATTGATTAGCCGATCGTTGAATATCTTTAACAGTGTGACCGTAATCAATTTCAACCCCTTGTTGTTGTAATTGAGCGAATAGCAAGCGTGTGAGAGCCCCAAAGTTAACATCGGTCCCGGAGTCGATTTTAGTTGCCGCAATTTTAGCGTCGGCATTACGGCCATGCATGATTAACGGCATCCATTCAGTTAAAGTCGCCCGATCATCAGTATACTTCATCCCGTCAAATAAATGGCTTTTAGTTAAGGCCGCGACTCGTTTTTGTAAAAAATCAGCATTATCAACACCTTGAACCATACTCATATGGGGGATAGCCCGAATAAAATCAGTCGGATTTTTAATATCCCCTCGCTCAACTAAATATGACCAAAATTGCCGTGAAAGTTGAAACTTTTCATTAATGTTCAAAGCTTTATCAATGTTGATTGAGCCATCTTTATTGAGCGACGTATAATTCAATTCACAAAGAGCAGAATGACCAGTCCCCGCGTTATTCCATTCGTTAGAACTTTCTTGGGCTGGTTCAGTCATTTTTTCTAATATCCGAACATTCAAAGTTGGATCTAATTCCTTCAATAACGTTCCGAGGGTTGCACTCATAATGCCTGCACCAATTAACAAGACATCAATCACTTGCTTATCGTTACTCATAATTACCATCCTTAATCGCATTTTTGTATAGCTAATCAGTAATAAAATTAACCTAAACACCACTTAAATTAAGTTAATTCTAGCATAAATGATAAAACGATTAAATAACAATGATAAAATTTTATGATTTTACCATAAATTTAAATTTATCAACAATCCCATTTATTTGGTTAGTTTTTAGCATATACAGCCGTCCTAACACGTTAATATCTCAAATGCCAAACACGAAAAAAGCGAATGAAATATTAAATTTCATTCGCTTTCAATTTTAAGCTATACACGTTAATTAACGTTTAAATGAATAATGACGCGACTAGAATCGATACCAAGCCAGATAGCGAAATCACACACGTCAACGTTGTCCATGAAAGGAATGTTTCTTTCAATGTCAAACCAAAGTATTCTTTAATCATCCAGAACCCCGCATCATTAACGTGATCGGCGAAGATACTACCGGCCCCAATTGCTAAGACAATCAACACGGGGTTAACGCTTGAATTAGTAACAATATTCGTCACTAAGCTTGCCCCAGTGATTGAAGCCACCGTTGATGAACCTAGACTAATCCGCAATAAGGCGGTGATTAACCAGGCCACGATAATTGGTGACATGTTTGATTGACCAAATAAATCACCGATAAATTTGGCAACCCCACCATCAACAAGGACTTGTTTGAAGGCGCCACCACCACCAATGATTAATAACATCATGGCAATTTGTTTAACGGACCCCGCCATTTTATCGCCAATTTCTTGCATTGATAAGCCCCGGTTAAGGCCCATCGTAAAGACCGCAAAGATTAATGAAATTAACATCGCAACGTCTGGTGAACTAATAAAGGCAACCGTATTACCAATCAATGTCCCTTTAGGTAAGATGAAATCTAAGATGGTCCCAATCCCAATTAAAATAACGGGTAATAAAGCAGTTAAGACACTAATCCCAAATTTAGGCGTTTCATCAATGTTAAATTCTTTGTAGTCACCAAGGACCGAAATATTGATGTCCCGCTTATATACCTTGGGATATACTTTTTGTAAAAAATAGTTAAAAATTGGTCCCGAAATAATAATTGTTGGAATCGCAACCAAGATACCGATTACTAAAACGTGGCCCAATGGTACTTTTAAGACATCCGACACAGCAGTTGGTGCTGGGTGCGGTGGTAAAAAACCATGTGCGACATTCAAAGTGGCGGCCATTGGAATTCCAAGATATAGTAATGGCATGTCAACTTCACGGGCAATCACAAAGATAATTGGTAATAGCACAACTAACCCAACTTCAAAGAATAACGCTAAACCGATAATAAATGATGCAATAATCACGGCAATTTGAATCCGTTTACGGCCAAAAATTTCAATTAATTTGTGGGCGATGCGAAAACCACCCCCCGTATCAGAAAGGAGCTTCCCAAGCATTGATCCAAAACCAAAGATAATGGCTAAGTGACCTAACTGGCCCCCAATCCCAGTTTCAATACTGGTTGGTAATTTACTAACTGGAATCCCTAAAATCAAACCAACAACAAATGCGGTAATAACCAATGAAACAAACGTATTTAACTTAAATTTGGTAATTAAAATAACTAATAAAATGACCCCAATCAAAACTGCAATAAGTGGCATAAGTTTTCTCCTTTAAAGTCGTTTAGCGTAACAAGTATCCACCATCAACCGGTATCGTCGCCCCTGTAACATAATTAGAAGCAGCACTCGCCAAAAATACAATCGCCCCTTTAAGTTCGGTTGGATCAGCCCAATGAGCAGCTGGAATATGAGCTAAAATTTCTTGGTTCCGGATTGGATCCTTTTGTAAAGGTTGCGTCATTTCGGTATTAATATACCCCGGCGCCAAGACGTTAACTTGAATCCCTTCGGGGGCTAATGCATCGGCATAGGCTTTCGTTAAACCAATTACCCCATGCTTACTAGCAGCATATGGATAAATATACTTTCCGGCTCGAAAAGATTGCATTGAACCAATATTGATAATTTTACCTGCATGCCGTGGTACCATCACCCGGGCAGCTTCATGGGCTAAAAAGTATAACGCATTTAAATTGGTATCGATGACTTTTAACCAATCGGCATCTTCAAAATCTAACAAGTTATTGCGAATTTGAATCCCAGCATTATTCACTAAAATATCTAACTTCCCATATACTTTGACACATTGATCAACTATTTTGTCCGCAGTCCCCGCGGCGGTAATATCTTGTTGGATGAATTCAACCCGGCGGCCATGGGCAGATACATAATCGCGTGTTGTAGCCCATCCTTTGGTACTGCGACTTACAATACATACATCTGCACCTGCTTCCACTAACGCTTGTGTATAATAATAACCTAGTCCTGATGCCCCACCGGTAATCAGAGCTACTTGATTAGTTAAATCAAATAGCTTTTTTACATCTACCATTAATTTCCCCCCTTGTATTTTCAATATTGTAATCGCTTACAATATTAAGCTAAAGTTAAGAAAAAGTCAATTCTATATAGTATATTTTCATATTTAAATAAAATATAACTTATGAAAAATAATTTAAACCGTTTATCAAAGTTACTCGCACACTATTAAGTGATAAATAAAAAAGCTAAGAAAACGATGTATTTTCTGGTTCTATACTTTTTGGTACTGATGGCCATGACTTAAGTCATGGGTGTCAGTACCATTTTTTATTCTAATTGTATTGTTTCGTAAAAAAGAGTACAAAAATAGAGATAGCT
>NZ_CAKKNT010000005.1 GCF_918814755.1 Periweissella ghanensis
GGAGTGCTCGCTAATTTATTCACTTTTTTCAAAATAAAAAAATTCCAGATGGAAATGATACTCATTTCCATCTGGAATTTTTATTTAAGAGGTAGTTATGTCACAACCCCTAGGCTGTAAACCGTATTGGGCCAGAATTTTTAAGTAATATGCTTCATTAAAACTGATGCGTTCGCCCACTTTACCTTGTAATGAAATTACGCGGATGACTTGGCCGGTTACATGATTAATAATCTGTAAATGAACGTTCAAAGTTTGCGCCTTAATTGGTGTGTAGATCACCTCAACTTGTTCGCCAGCGCCATTAAAACGACCGCTAAGCACCTTAATATTACTAGTAAAGCCTTTGACTTCGGGCACCGTCATTTGATAGTCATCCCCAAAATAGCCACTAATTTGGCGACTCGGTAAGATAGGATGGTGGTTACTTGTCATGAAAACCACTTTAACGTGGCCCATAAGCCGTTGATAAATTAAATTCACATTGGTATCAGTGGAGCCAAACGTCCCGGTTAAGGCGACTGAATTAGCCATATAGGTATAGCCTGGTAAAACAGTTGGCTGAATTTGATACGTAGTTCCAAACTCACCCGTTAGCGTTTGGCTTGCGGTTAATTGTTTACCATTTTGATCAAGGTAATTAATCTTAACATGCGTTGTTATCGGTTTATATGTTAAAACAATCGTTTGATCAGTCGCCCAAAAATTCCCTGTTAATTGGCTACTACTACGTTGGTATTGATAGCCAGCAATTGCAGCGGGTTGGATGGTAAAAGGACTGTTTACGGCCCCTTCAATTGATGTACTAGGCTGCAAACTGCTACCAGTAGCATCTTGATATTCAATTTTAATATGGCTTTTAACCACCGTGGGCGTGTAATCAAATGATTCAAAGTTAAATTGTTGTAAATTAAACTCTTCCCCGGTTGAGGCGGTCATTGATAAAGCGAGCGCATGACTATCACCTATCCAATTTGATAAATTACGGCTAAACGTCTGGTCACCATACGTTACCGTCATCATATGTGTTGAGCCATCATAACTAATCTTGACCGGTATAAATTGATTATTAGTTGGATTAGCAATTTTTTGGGCTGAATCAAGGTCGACTACCGGGGTATTTTGCTCATCGTTGTGTACGAAGGCGGCATAAGATTCATTATTTGTAAACTGGGCGGGATCATTAGGATTATGGTACGTATCCCATTTGAACCCAAAGGCCCCGGGAATCCCACCAAAACCAGTCATTTCACCCCCGACACCAGTTTCGTCAATCGGTCCGGGATGAAAAATGATACTAACCCCATCAGCACCACCCTTGGCCTGGGACTTATCACCAAGATTTAATTGCCCGGTCAAAGTAAAACTTTTATCCATATCAATCTTATTGTTTAAAGTAAAATTACCAACTTGATGGGCTTGATTTGGTGTTAAAGTTACTAACTGGTGCCCATTACTGGGTTGGCCCGCTAAAATTGTATCTTGATTAAGGTTAAAATACTTCGAAAAATCCTCCGGCGAAACGTGCACAGTGCCATCTGTGGCTGCACTACCGGTCATTGATTGCACGGCAGTTGCATGAATGACTCGCGGTACGATGGTCACCCAGCCTTGGGCCACTAACCCAGTTAAGGCAGCAGAAATTAATAAATGACTGAATTTACTTTCATGGGTCATCTTACTCCTCCTTGACGTGACCATACTTGCTAACTTTTGCTTGGGCAATCATATCCCCCAACTTTGACCAATCCAGTGCCGTTGGTGGTTTAACCCAAATTAGTTGTTCTATTAATAATTGTGGCTTAAAGTAATCCCCCAGATAGATATCTGTCGTACTCGTTATAGTGGTTGTCGTAACGACATTAATATTGACATAGGTTTTAAACATTTCCATCATAAACTGGTTAACATATTTACCACCTGAAAAATCAAAACAAACTTCAACTTGATCAAAACCACTAATATCAAAATCAGATACTAAAATATAAGAAATCAACTTAAAATATACTCGATCAACTTGATATTGTTCCGTTAAAATGTGCTGAGCCAATAATGCTTGTACGAATTTAACAACTAAGCGATTTAACGTCGGATATATGTCTTCAAAATAGCGGGTACGCGTTATATCAAATTCCGATGCAAAACCTTCCGTATATTTCTCTGACAAAATAATTTGAGCGGCGGTTGTAACAAAGTCGGCTTGGATTGCTTGGGACCCAGTTGTTAATAACGTTGCCATGTTACTTGTGATAGTTGCAATAATTGCCGATAATTCAGTCCCGTAGGCGGGGTTGATTTGTAAATCCTCCCGTAAGGTTGGTGCTAATAATCCTTGTTCAAATAATCCTTGCACCAATAATTGCGCTTCAATCGTTGCTCGTTGTGCATCACAGCCCAAAGTTGTTGCCAAAGTGCTCACAAAACTGGGTGCGGACGTCAACCATAAGTTAGTCAATTTGAGCTCTTCGGTTGCAACCGGCAGCCGCATCAAAGCAAGGGTCATTATTAATTCTAACTGTTGCTGTTGATTAGGACTTAAGTTGGTAACGGCTGTTAATTTAATTAAATTTTTAACCTTTAACTGATCAACATTATTTTCAATATTTAAGTTGTGCCCAAAAAAAGTGTATAATGCAAAAATAAATTGGCGGACTGCTATTTCTGGATAGGCATACCACTGATCAAGTTGTAAATCTTTTAATAGGCGCTTTTGTTTTGAATAGTATGTACGGCTCCACCCATAGCTTAATTCCATTTCTTGGGCGCGCGGATAACGATTACGAACTAAAGTTTCCCCAATTAACATTTGCAACGGCGCAAATTTAAAATAATATGCACGTAGTTGTTGAATTAAGGCCCGCGATAAAATTGGTTCGACAACGAGCCAATTTTGTTCAATACGTAACGCCGCTTGATTTAAAATCAGCTGCGTATCGGCATTAATACCGTTAATAGCCTCTTCAAATTTATAGTTTGAAATGGCTAATTTTTCACGAATAATATCAATACGAACATCATCATTACTCAAGCTTAGTACTAACTCTAGTATGTTAATCTTTAACTGATCTTGTTCAGGTAAAATACTAAGGAAGTCCATTTGCTTCCCCCCCTTTATGTTGTCTTGCAAATTTAAACCAAATAAATACCTTTAACATAATACCAGTTAAATCAAAAAAATATTAGTTTAAGCACTTCAACAGATTTTTAGCAAAAAATGATTCAAAAAAATTTTTTTGAATCATTTTTGTTTTGCCCCCCGAATTTGGCAAGTATAAAATTTTATTTTTAAAAAAAGTTCATGCGATGATTTCATAACTTATTAAGACTTAAAACAAGTTTCCCCCCGCAACAAAAACATCATCCTACCTTAACGGCAATCCCCCCGAACTAACATTATTAGCCCCCCAGCTAATAATGTTGAACAATGCTGTTACTCTATTGACTTATCTCGTTTCTTAACAATATTTAGTATAGGCCATAATCCAAATAAAAATGCTTTCAATTTTTTGAAATTCTCGAAAAATTGAAAGCATTTTTATTTAAAAGTTATTATCTGGTGCTAATTTTTGGGTCTAACGACGTTTTTTGGCCTTTTTAAGCTTACGTGCCATTTGTTTCATCGCTAAATTACCTAACCCACTGGCAACTTTACCACCAAGACCACCCATCCCTGGGATATTTGGCATACCGGGCATTCCACCGCCTTGGCCCATCATATTCATCATATTTTGCATTTGGGGTGACATCTTACCGTTCATTAAACCACTCATCATCTTTTTCATTTCCATGAATTGTTTAATCATGCGGTTAACCTCAACAACTGGCCGTCCTGATCCAGCTGCTAACCGACGCCGGCGACTTGGATTTAATAAATCAGGATTTTCTCGTTCAGCTGGCGTCATTGAAAAGACAATTGCTTTAATGTGTTCTAAATCTTTAGGATCAACATTCATGTTCTTAAGCGCTGGGTTATTAGCCATTCCGGGAATCATCTTCATGATATCTTCCAATGGTCCCATACTTTGAACTTGGTTTAATTGTTCAATAAAGTCATTAAAGTCAAAAGTGTTTTCCTTCATCTTTTGCATTTGTTCTTCGGCTTGCTTTTCATCAAAGTCACGTTGCGCTTTTTCAATCAGCGTTAACATGTCCCCCATGCCTAAGATCCGTGAACTCATCCGATCTGGATAGAAGACATCCAAATCAGTCATTTTTTCACCTTGACCGACAAATTTAATTGGCTTACCAGTCACGGCCCGAATTGAAAGGGCAGCCCCACCACGGGTATCACCATCTAATTTCGTAAGGACAACCCCAGTCACATTAAGACGTTGGTCGAAACCTTCGGCTGTTTGGACCGCATTTTGCCCAGTCATAGCATCAATTACTAATAAGATTTCATCTGGTTGGGCAATCGTTTTGATGTCCGCCAATTCATCCATTAATAATTCATCAATTTGTAAACGACCAGCCGTATCAATAAACACGTAGTCATTTTTATTTTCAGCGGCTTGAGCTAACCCTTGTTTAACAATTTCACGTGGATTAACATCAGTTCCCATGCTAAAGACCGGAATATCCATGTCATGACCAAGTTTTTCTAATTGGTCAATGGCAGCTGGTCGGTAAATATCGGCGGCAATCAATAATGGCCGCGCATTTTGTTCATTTTTAAGTTTTAAAGCTAATTTACCAACCGTCGTTGTTTTACCAGCCCCTTGGAGCCCGGCCATCATAATAACCGTTGGTACTTTAGGGCTCTTATTAAGCGGAACCGCTTCTTCACCCATCATCTTGGTTAATTCTTCATCAACAATTTTAACAATTTGCTGTGCTGGATTAAGTCCTTCTAAAACATTCGTGCCGGCAGCGCGATCACGAACAGTTTTGATAAATGTTTTAACAACTTCAAAGTTAACGTCGGCTTCAAGTAACGCCAAGCGAATTTCCCGCATGGTTTCGCGTAAATCAGCATCCGTCACTTTACCCTTACGGCGTAATCCTGAAATTGCTTTTTGGAGACGTTCTGTTAGTCCTTCAAAAGCCATTTTTTATACCTCATTTATTCTTCATCGATTTTTGTAATTTGTGTAATTATTTGGTGTAATTGTTGGTCAGTTTGATAATGTTCATCCACATATTGATTTAGCGTCTGTAAAACGCGCGTGCGTTGCTCAAAATCAGCCAACATGTGAAGTTTATTTTCATAGCTTTCCAATAATTTTTCGGTCCGTTTAAGATTATCATATACGGCTTGTCGGCTAACAGCAAATTCTTCAGCAATTTCGCCTAAAGAATAATCGTCGCCATAATACAAATCCATATATTCATTTTGCTTAACTGTTAAAAGCGGTTGATAAAACTCAAATAACAAGTTAACGCGATTATTCTTTTCAATTTCCATTAGCACCCTCGCCTTTAATCAATTAAACCTTTAAATAAACCTTGCACGAATTGATCAGGACTAAAGGTCCGTAAATCAGTTGCTTGTTCACCAAGACCAACCCACTTAACTGGTAAATGCATTTCATTACGAATTGCCAAAATAATCCCACCTTTAGCAGTTCCATCAAGTTTAGTTAAAACAATCCCCGTAACATCGGTTGATTCTTTAAATAATTTAGCTTGTTGTAAGGCATTTTGGCCCGTTGTTCCATCAAGCACAATCAACACTTCATGGGGCGCGTCTGGTAATTCACGACTAATAATCCGTTTCATTTTAGCCAATTCTTGCATCAAATTAACATTATTTTGTAAACGACCAGCCGTATCAACAAATAAGACATCATAAGCATCTTCTTTGGCCTTTTTAACCGCATCAAAAACCACTGATGCTGGATCGACGCGATCTGGACCTGAGACGACTTCAACCCCATCACGACGACCCCATTCCTGTAATTGTTGCGTCGCACCGGCCCGGAAGGTATCTGCCGCCGCTAATAAGACTTTTTTACCTTCTGATTTGTAAAGGTTGGCCATCTTACCAATCGTCGTCGTTTTACCAACTCCGTTAACACCGACAAATAAAATTACCGTTGGCCCGGTTGGTGCAAAATGCATTGAAATATCTTCACCATTACCACTGGCTTCATAAATTTCAATTAATTTGTCGACAATTACTTGGCGAATCGCGTCTTTGTTTTTAGCATTCTTTAATTTAACTTCATCCCGTAATTCATCACTAATTTGCATCGCCGTTTGATAACCAACGTCGGCTTGAATGAGGGTATCTTCAAGATCTTCAAAAAAGTCTTCATCTACCGAACGGAATTTAGCAAAGAAGGCATTCAAACGTTCCCCAAATGATTTACGTGATTTTTCCAACCCTTTATCATAGGCTTGTTCTTCAGTTGCGGGAGCTGCTTCAACTACTGGTTCTTCAGCTGCTGGGGCTTCCTCAACCACTGGCACTTCAGTTGCGGGAGCTGCTTCAATCACTGGTTCTTCAGTTGCTGGGGTTGCTTCAACTACTGGTTCTTCAGTTGCGGGAACTGCTTCAATCACTGGTTCTTCAACTACTGGGGTTGCTTTAGTAATTGGAATCTTAATACCATTAGTAACTTTAACCGCTGGTTCTTCAGTAGATGTTTCAATAGGCGCCGCACTTGGAACGGCGGTTGGTTCATTGGCCGTTTGGGCTTCCTCAGTTGATTCAACAACTGGTTCTGGTTGTTTTTCTGAATCTTTCTTACGGAAAATATCAAATAATCCCATATTTATTTCCTCACTTTTTTATTGATTAACATCAGCTAAGTTAACGGCGACAAGTTTTGAAATTCCTGATTCTTGCATCGTAATCCCGTATAACATATCCGCATTAACCATCGTTCCTTTACGGTGGGTAATCACGATAAATTGCGTATCATTTTCAAATGTGTGTAGATATTGCGCAAAGCGCGTCACATTTGCATCATCCAAAGCCGCTTCCGTTTCATCAAGAATTGCAAATGGCACTGGCCGAACCGCTAAAATTGAGAACAATAATGTAATCGCCGTTAAGGCCTTTTCACCACCCGAAAGCAGTGACATTTGTTGGAATTTTTTACCAGGCGGCTGTGCCATAATATCAATTCCTGTTGTTAATAAGTTCTCTGGATCGGTTAAGCGTAATTCAGCCTTACCACCACCAAACATGCGGCCAAAGATATCATTAAATTGACTAGCAATCGCATCAAAAGTTGTTTTAAAACGTTGTGATACTTCGCCATCCATTTCCGTCATCGTCGCAAATAAATTATCACGAGCGGCTACTAAATCAGCTTGTTGTTGACTTAAGAATTCATGACGGCTAGCGACTTCTTGATATTCGGCAATTGAATTTAGGTTAACATCCCCTAATTCGTCAATACCACGTTTAATCAATTTTAATTGCGTTTTAATTTCGGCAATCGGCATGTTAACTAATTCCGCTTTGGCAGCCTCAATTGTCAAATCATATTCTTCTGTCAATTGGTGTTGGGCTTGCTCTAAAAGGGCACTATTGCGGGCTTGTTGTGAATTAAGCGTACTTAATTCTTGTTGACTTAAACGTTGCGTCCCTTGCACGCGTTCGAGTTGTTCCTCTAACGCCGCAATGGCCGCATCGGCTTGCGCTAACTCATTTTTTATGACCGCTAAATCCGTTGTCGCTTGTTGATAGTCAGCTTGCGCCACTACTAAATCTTTTTGCGCGCGGGCCCGAGCTTGTTCTAATTCATCACCACCAGCGGAAAATAATGCTAATCGTTGTTCCAATTGTTGGCGATTTTTAACAGCACTGGCTTCTTGTTGCGTTAACGTGGCTATATCGTTGGCTAGGGCGGTCGCCGTAGCCCGTTGGCCTGCTAACCATTCCCGTTTGGCAAAAATTTGTTCACTCAAGCTCGTTTGACTTTGGGCTAGTTCGTTAATTTCTGCTTTGGCCGTCCTAATTTGGGTTTGTAATTGCGCTAAATTGGCTTCTAAAGTTGCTAATTTAGCTTTATTGGCAGCATCCGATTGGGTCATGCTAGTAACACTATCATCAACCGTTTTTTGTTGCGCTTGTAACTGCTCAACCTGCTGTTGCACGTGATTACTGTTTTCAGCGGCTAACTTAACTTTGGAAGTTAAAATTTGCACATTTTCGTTGCAAATTGCCAACTCTGCTCGTTTGGCCGTGCCGGCCTCCGTAACATCATTAATTTGTTGTTCAAATGCTTGGACTTTTAATTCCGCACTCGCTAGCTCTGCTTTCATTGTAGCAACTGCTTGGGTTAATTGCTCAATTTCCGTTTTTTGTTGCAAGACCCCATTATTATCATTACGTTGCGCCCCACCGGTAATTGAACCGCCGGGATTGATCATTTGACCATCCAACGTCACAATTTTAAACCGATGTTGACCGGCATGGGCAATTGCGGTGGCTCGCTCCAAATCCGTTGCAATCACCGTCGTACCCAATAAGTGGGTTAAAACTTTTTGATAACTAGGTGCGGTCGTTACTAAGTCACTCGCCACCCCTTGAAAACCATCGAGGCCTTGAATTGCTTGTAACTGTTGCACTGGTAAGCTTCGCCCTTTAATCACCGTTAATGGTAGAAAGGTTACCCGTCCAAGGCGTTGCTGCGTTAAAAATTTAACAGCTGCTTTAGCCGTTTGTTCATTGGCCACGACGACTTGTTGTAAAGCACCCCCGAGGGCAACTTCAATTGCCTTACTTAATTCCGCTGGTACATTCAATAAATCGGCCACGACCCCCGCAATTTCGGGGAATTGTTCACGTTGCCGCATTAAGTTACGAACCCCTTGATAATATCCGGCATACTCGTTATCCATTGCTTGTAACGATTCCAACCGGGCTTGAGCTTGCTTAACTAAGGCTAAACCATCTAACCACGCTTGTTGATTTTGCTTTTGTTGCGCATGGACGACTTGATACTCATTTGTTAGCGTATCAAAGGCTACTTGTGTTGCTTGTTGTTTGCTTTGTGCCGCGCTTAATTGTTCAGCTAACGTTTGTTGTTCGGCTTGAGCCAAACTCAATTTAGTTTGACTAGTGGCTAACTGCGTTTTTAAATCAGTCCCATTGGTGGTAACTTGCTTTAAATTATTAACGGCATTTTGGACTTCATTTTGGAGCGTTACTTGCGTTTTTAAATCAGCTAAATGCGCCTGTTCAGCAACTGCCACTTCTGCTTGCAATTGTTCAATCCGGCTAGCAACCGTTTGATTACTTAATTCGGCTAATTGAATTTCAACCAATTCAATTTCAGCCTGTTGACTAGCTAAAGCTGCTTGTTTAGTCGTCAATTCCGTGGTCAACTGTGCTAAATGTTGCGTTACTTGTTCTAAACTACCAGTTAACTCGTTAATACTACTAGTCCGAGTTTGTTCTCGTTCCGCAGTAATATTTTGTAACCCATTTAACCGTTCCGTCGTTTGCGCTAATGTCACTAACCGGGCTTGTAATTGCTCGCGTTGTGCGTGAAGCGTTTGTTGCGTAACTTTAAGTTTTTTGAGTTGGTCGGCTTTTTGTTTAATATCTGCTTGTTGTTGCCCAATTATGGTTTCTAACTGAGCGGCCTTAATCGAACTAGTCGTTTGGGTCGTTAAATATTCATCGATTTCAATTACTAAGCGTGATTTTTCCAAAGCATCGTATCGTTGCTTTTGCTCGATATAATCTTGGGCAATCGCCGCTTGTTGGGCTAATGGTTCAACCCGACTAGCCACTTCTTCTAAAATATCTTCGACCCGATCAAGATTTTCTTGGGTTTGCTTAAGTTCTTTTTGCGCACGTTCTTTATTTTGCTTGTATTTATAGACACCCGCAACTTCTTCAATAATTGTCCGCCGATCTTCAGCTTTCGAATTAAAAATGGCTTCCACGCGGCCTTGCGAAATAATTGAAAAACTTTCACGGCCTAAACCAGTGTCCATAAATAATTCAACAATATCACGTAAGCGAACATCTTGCCCATTGATGAGATAATTCGATTCACCAGAGCGATACAAGCGCCGACTAATCCGAATTTCAGTAAAATCTGTTTTTAAATAGTGATCACTATTATCAAAGATGATTGTTACTTCAGCACGGTTCAACGGGCTCCGTTTACTCGTACCACCGAAAATAACATCTTGCATCTTATCACCACGAAGACCTTTGGCTGATTGTTCCCCCATTACCCAGCGAATTGCTTCAATAATGTTTGATTTTCCCGATCCGTTGGGACCAACAATCCCGGTCATCCCTGGCTTAAATTCAATTTTTGTTTTATCAGCAAATGATTTAAATCCACTGATTTCCAAAGATTTAAGCTTCATATCGTTCCTACTTTTGCATTAATTGTTGATAAGCTGCCCGTGCAGCTGCTTTTTCAGCATTTTTTAGTGAGCTACCATGCCCAGTTGCCAAGACTTTACCTTGGACTTCCACGGCCACCGTAAACTGTTGTTGATTGTGTTCATCAAGATCCGTTTGACTAAGTTTTTGATACTTAATTTGCACTGCCCCATTTTTTTGTAAAAGTTCTTGTAGCTTACTCTTAAAATCAATGAATTGATCATAAAAGCCCGTATTAATTTTGGCAAACATATGTTGCGTCAAAAATTCGGTCACCGTGTTGGCCCCTTGATCAAGATACAAAGCGCCGATAAAAGCTTCCCAAACATCTTCTAATAATGAATCCCGATGCCGAGCACCATTTAATTCTTCACCACGGCCCAATAAAATGTAATCGTTAAACGCAAGTTCCTTGGCCAATAAAGCAAATGAGCGCGTTTGCACCATGGCAATCCGTAATTCAGTCAATTGACCTTCATCCCATGATGGATAGTTTTTGTATAGATATTGTGCGGTTTGTAATTGCATGACCGCATCACCCAAGAATTCGAGCCGTTGATAATCGCGCCCGTTAAATTTTGGATGTTCATTCAAATAATTTCCTTGAGTAAAAGCTTCAACGAGTAAATTAGGGTCGTTAAAGCTAATCCCAAATTGTTTTTTTAATTGTGTTTGTAATTTATCTAACACGTTTATATTCCTCCCCGATTAGGCAGTAAAAATGCATACAAATGCCATATTAAATTATACCACTAATTACGTGCTGATTTCTGCCTAATTAGGCATTCACACGGCAATAATCCGCTTTTTCAGTGGTAACTTGCTTACTAAATTCGTTACTAAAAATAATATCCTCCGCTAAACCATGCTAAATAAAAAGGAGCTGTGACAGAAGTCGGGCGATATCGAGAAATACACTAAAAATCCTCTATGAAGAAAATTCTTCATAGAGGATTTTGTCGTATTTTGCACTGAACCCCAAAAGTTGGACCGAATTTTATATTGTTTGTTGGGTGGCAAGTAGCCGGTATTTTACCGGACTCTTGCCACCCAATTTTGTTTTACTTCTACGATTATTATAATATTCAATCCACAGTGAAATTGCGGCACAAACATCCTCAAACGTATTAATTATTTTGTGGTAATAAGCTTCTGATTTTAAAAGATGAAAAAAGCTTTCCATTACGGCATTGTCTAGGCAGGTAGCTTTTCGGGACATACTTTGAATCATACTATTATCCTTCAGGTTGTTTTGCCATTGCTTCGTTTGATACTGGAACCCTTGATCAGAATGCACTAATGTTCGGTATCCTAAATTGGAAGGGATTTTTGTTATTGCCTTAGTTAAGGCTGATAGTGTGAATTTTACTGTCGGTTTCATGGCGATTTCATATCCAAGAATTTCACCAGAAAACATGTCATAAATGCACGTAAAATAACCGCGCTCGTTTTTAGTCTTTGCACCCCAACGAACTTCTGTCACATCAGTAGTTAATTTTTGATATGGGCGATCAGTGTAAAAATGACGATTTAACTTATTTTTCGCAATTTTGCCGATATTACCTCGGTAAGAACTATATTTACGACCTTGATGTTCGTATGCGGTTGATAAAATACCCAATTCTTTCATAATCCGTAAAACCTTTTTATGATTGATACGTTTCCCATCTTCGTGTAATTGATCTGTTACTTGACGATAACCAGCGGCGGGTGCCACTATTTTAATAGCTGTAATTGCCGCTTTACATTCGGCATCTTTATCGATGCCGTCATCATGTTTAACGATGTATGCATACGTACTTTTAGCCATGTGTACGACACTTAAGATAAGTTTTAAAGTGAAATTAAATTCTCGCCTTAGTTCAGTAACTATTCTAGCTACTTCTTTTCGCGTGACAGAACTAAGGCCTTTAATTTTTTTAGATATTCATTTTCAACTTGTAAGCGTAAAACTTCCTCTTTTAATTTCTCAACTTCAGATTTTTCTTGTTTTTGAGCTTTCATAGCTGCTTTAATTTTTTTAGGTGTCATATTTGCGTGCCTTCCTTTTGAAATAAAGAACGACTCTGGACCCAGTTCATCATATTTTTCCTGCCACCTTTGAATAGTGGTCCAGTTTCTGATAGAAAATTCTTTGGCTGCATCATAGTACGAGGCGTTATTATTTTTTCTCCATTTTAAAACAGCTTGCTTAAATGTACCATCGTAAACTCTAGGGTGCCGTCTTTTTTCTAGACCACTGATACCCTCAGAATTGAAAATACGCACCCAACTTTTTATCGTTGTAGCTGCCACAATGTGATTATTGTTGGCGGCCACTTTTTTAAAATTATGGGTTATTAAAAGGTATTCTTGTACCATTTTTAGTTTAAATTCTTTTGAAAATTTTTTCATAATAAAACACCCCAAAAGTTGACCTTTCTTGGTCCAACTTTTGGGGTGCATATCATTTCGAATATATCGGACTTCTGGAACGCGTTTTGGTAGCAATTTACTACCAGAAAAGCGTTATGTCACAACCCCTTTAATAAACATTAAGCGGTAATACCTTTTTTATCGGCGATGTAATCAACCGTACTTTGTAAAGTAACTAATTTTTCAGCATCTTCATCAGGAATTTCAACGTCAAAGTGATCTTCCAAATCTAATACTAATTCTACAAAATCAATTGAGTCCGCATCAATATCATTCAAAAAGTTCAATGATGGCGTGATTTTGTCAGCACTCAAGCTAAATTGTTCCATGATTGAGGCACTAATTGTGTTGTAAATATCTTGTTTAGTCATTTGATTATCCCTTATCTTCTTCAGTTGTCGTCGCTTTAATTACATCAGCATGATTAGCAATGTAATCTTGAATTGCTGGTACTAATCCATTTTGCACCATCGTGTGAATTTGTGCAAATGTATTTGCAACTTCTTGTTCTTTAGCTGAACCATGGGTCTTAACAACGGGGGCATTTACTCCGAGTAATACGGCCCCACCAGCCTTAGTGTAATCCATTTTATCACGCATGCCACGTAATGCATCTTTAATTAACAAACCACCAAGTTTAGCTTTAACACCGCCACCAAGGATTGATTCTTTTAATAAGTTAATAATTGTTAAGGCCGTGCCCTCAATCGCTTTTAAAGCAGTATTCCCATTTGAACCATCGGTAACAACGACATCCGCTGCGCCGTTAAGTAATTCGCGGGCTTCCACGTTACCAATGTAATTCAATTTCGGTGCTTTATTTAGTAATTGCCAAGCTTCTTTATGAACTTCATCACCCTTATCTTCTTCGGTTCCTAAATTCAAAAGACCCACTCGTGGATTTTCAAAACCAAGAACTTTTTCAGCATAGAAATCACCTAAGAAACCATATTGGTACAGGTGGGCCGCTTTTGATTCAGCATTAGCTCCCATATCCATCATCACAAATGAATCGTGGGGACCGCTAACTGATGGCAATACTGTGGCCAATGCTGGGCGATCAATACCTTTAATCCGACCAACAATAAAAATCCCGGCGGCCAAGATAGCCCCGGTGTTACCAGCAGAGAAAAATGCATCTGCTTCACCATTTTTAACGGCGTTCGCGGCTAAAACCATTGATGAATTTTTCTTACGGCGAATCGCACGAACTGGTTCTTCACCCATTTCAATCATATCATCGGTATGGTGAATTGTTACGCGGGTGGTATCTTTTAAGACCGCTTTAATTTTGGCTTCATCACCAAATAAAATAAATTCCATATCACTAAATTGGTCACGAGATTTTTCAACCCCTTTAACAATTTCCAATGGGGCGTAATCGCCACCCATTGCATCAACTGCAATTTTCATCGTTTTCTCTTCTCCATTTAACTAGCACTAATCTAAGTTACGGTATCGTGCCATTCTGTTTGATAAATATTGTACCAAAGCTGCGTTCGTTTGAACACTATCCCAGTTAGGTTGGGTAATAATTGTAATCGCTTCTTGTTGGGCAATTTCCAACATTTTTAAGTCGGCAACGGGATCACCAACTTTAAAATCAGGCATCCCCGATTGCTTTTGACCTAGAATATCACCTTGACCACGTAACTCCAAATCTTTTTGTGCTAAGACAAACCCATTGGTCGTTTTGGTCATGATATCCATCCGGTCTTTACCATACTGAGTCTTAGGATCTGCAAGCAATAGCGTGTATGATTGCTTATCCCCTCGACCAACTCGCCCACGTAATTGGTGGAGTTGAGCCAGCCCAAAGCGATCAGCATCTAAAATTAACATGACCGTCGCATTAGGGACATCCACCCCAACTTCAATCACGGTTGTCGCCACTAAGACTTGAAATTCATTGGCTTTAAACTTTTGCATCACCGCATCTTTTTCGTCATTTTTCATCCGCCCATGTAATAGACCAACTTTAATATCCGGCGCCAAAAAGTCGGCTAATTCTTCATAAATTGCCGTGGCATTTTGGACATCAAGGGCTTCTGATTCTTCAATCAACGGTGTGACAATATACGCTTGGGCGCCAGCCTTAATTTGTTGGCGCATAAAATCAATTGCTTGGTCATACGCATCCGTTTTTAACCACCGCGTTTCAATTGGCTTACGACCCGCGGGTAGTTGGTCAATAATTGACACATCCATTTCCCCATACGCCGTAATCGCCAAAGTCCGAGGAATTGGCGTGGCTGTCATCGCTAAAATATCTGGGTTCATCCCCTTTTCACGTAAGACAGCCCGTTGCTTAACCCCAAAACGGTGTTGTTCATCAATAATGGCTAACCCTAGATTATGAAACTCAATCCCATCTTGAATTAAGGCATGTGTTCCGATAATCATATCAATTTCACCACTAACTAAATCCGCTAATACTTGCCGTCGGGCGGCCGCTTTAGTCGCCCCTGTGATTAATTCCACGCGAATATCGGGCATCTCCGCAAAAAACTTACCAAAACTTTTGGCGTGTTGTTGCGCTAAAATTTCCGTCGGCGCCATAATTGCCGTTTGCATTCCCGCTGTAGCGGCCGCATACGCTTCAACTGCGGCAACAACTGTTTTACCCGAACCAACATCTCCTTGCAATAAGCGATTCATATGTAAGGGGCGTTTCATATCAAAAGCAATTTCATTAACCACCTTTTTTTGTGCGGCGGTCAATTCAAATGGTAAGGTTTTGATAAATGCTTGCACTAATTGATTATCAAAATTAATACTACGGCCATGATTTTTAGTATCGGCCATTTTTACAAGCTGTAAATTCATTTGAAATAGGAAAAATTCCTCAAAGGCCGCACTCCGCCGGGCTGCATGGGCTGCTTGCATATCGGTTGGAAAATGCATATCACGAATCATCGTTTGGCGATCTAATAAGCGGTATTTTTCCCGTAATGGGGCCGGAATTAAATCCGCAATTAGTTGATGGTATTTGCCATAGGCTTGTTCAATCAAACTTTGAATAGTTTTCGCTTGCACTGCTTTAGATGCTGGATAAATACCAGCTAAACTATCAGCTGCTTGTTGAATCACCTTCATTGCAGCTAAACTTTGGTGTATTGCGTCATATGTTCCATAAACCGCGATTTCATTTTCCAGTTTTATTTGCTCTTTTAGCCATGGTTGGTTAAAAAAACTCACTTTAATATTTTCATAGCCAATTAAAATATTAAAAGTTAAGCGTGATTTTTTAAATCCCATACGTACTAACACCGGTTCTGAAGAAACAATCCCTTTAAATGTGACTTTTTCACCATCTTGGGTTGCCGTTGGAACCTTAGCGGCTAAATCATCATAGCGAAACGGAAAATATTCCAATAAATCGGCAATGGTAAAAATTCCCAGGGCATTCAAACCTTGGGCCCGTTTTTCACCAACCCCACTTAAAACGGTAATATTGTCTTCAAGGGATTGGGGTGTTTTAGCTAGCTCACTCATCAATTTCCCTCCTGTTTGTTTGTATTTTAATTATAACAAACGAACATGCATTTGAATATTCGACTTTTAACCCACATTTAGTCTCCAAAGACAACAATAGCCACCTGAAGAATTTTCTTCAAATGGCTATTTAGAATATTTATTATTCAACTGCTACTAAGAATGGGTAGACCGGTTGGCCCCCTTGATGAATTTCTACTTCAAGATCTTCATCAATTTCGGCAATTGCTTCGGCAAAAATTTCGGCATCGGCTTCAGTAGCATCCGCACCGTAAAGAATCGTAATAATTTCTGAATCTTCATCAAGCATTTTTTGCACCATTTGGATGCTTGCTGCTTGTAAATCAGCGGCGGCAATTTGCAACTTCCCATCGATAATTCCAATGAAATCACCTTCGTGAATTGCAAGTCCATCGATGGTTGTTTCACGGACAGCTGTCGTTACTTGACCAGATGTAACTGTTAATTTATTTTCTTCCATAGCAGCCACATTAGTGTCTAAATCATTCATTGGGTTGTATGCAAACAATGCCGTCAAACCTTGTTGTAATGTTTTAGTGTGGACCACTTGGACTGGAATTTCAGCTACTTCCACGGCTTGTTCAGCAGCCATGAAAATATTACCGTTATTTGGCAAGATAATGGCTTGCTTAGCACCACTAGCTTCAATTGCTGCTAAAATATCAGCAGTTGAAGGGTTATTAGTTTGACCACCATCAATAATGCCTGTGGCCCCAGATGCCAAGTACAAGTCAGTTAAACCAGCCCCAGCTGAAACAGCTAAAATAGCTGTTTCCGGTGCTTCTTTAACGGCTGGTTTAGTATCTTCAACATGTTGTGCATCAATCACAGCTTGTTGTTGGTCACGCATGTTATCAACTTTAACCTTAACTAATGAACCATAGTGCGTTCCCCATGAAATAACTGCACCGGGATCTTCAGTGTGAACGTGAATTTTCACGATTTCATCATCATTGATAACCAACAATGAATCCCCTAAATCAGCTAAGTAAGCATAGAATTCATCATAATCAAAGGCGTGATCAAAGGTTGTTCCCTTACCAATTTCAACCATGACTTCTGTACAGTAGCCATATTTAATATCGGCTGGATCAAGTTGCGCTTGGGCACCAGCGTGTAAGCCTTTGACCATTTCTTCTAATTCGGCATTATCTGGAATATGAATATCACTCGCTGTGATTTCACCTGACAAGGCTTCATAGAACGCTTGTAAAACAAACGCTAGTCCTTGACCACCAGAATCAACGACCCCAACTTCTTTAAGGACGGGTAATAAATCTGGCGTTGATGCCAAGGCCTTTTCAGAGGCGTCCACTGTTTGACCCATCACAACAACCGCATCATCAGAGTGCTTAGCAGCATGGTTAGCCGCACTAGCAGCTTCACGGATAACAGTTAAAATCGTACCTTCAGTAGGCTTCATAACCGCTTTATAAGCCGTTTCAGCCCCTGACATTAAGGCATCCGCCAGATCACGCGCACTTAATGTTTCTTTACCATCAACTGACTTAGCAAAACCACGGAAAATTTGTGACAAGATAACACCTGAGTTACCACGTGCTCCCATCAATAAACCTTTAGCCGTTGCTTGAGCTAAGGCTCCCACTGATGTGTCAACGGCATCCCGTTCGTATTGAGCCCCACTATTCATTGATAGGGACATGTTTGTTCCTGTATCACCATCGGGCACAGGGAAAACGTTCAATTTATTAATTTTTTCGGCATTCTCGGTTAACTTTTGTGCGGCAGCATTAACCATTGCCCCGAATTCGATATTCGAAATCTTCGTTACAACTTCCAACCTATTATCCTCCTAGAGGGTAAACGAATATTAGTCAGCTAATACTCGCACTCCTTGTACAATTACATTCACTTCGTTTGCGTCAATTCCCAACATAGCATTCAAGTTGTACTTAACTTTTGCTTGCACACTCTTTGAAACTTCTGAGATCTTGGTGCCGTAGCCAACAACAATATAAACATCAACTGAGATGCCATTTGTTTCTTGGCGAACTACCACGCCGCGTGTATAATCAGCGCGCTTCAAGATTTGGTTAAAGCCATCACGTAAAGCTTTTTTAGAAGCCATCCCAACAACTCCGTATTGTTCAGTTGCTGAACCTCCAACGACTGTCGCAATGACATCGTTATTGATATCAATCGTACCGTGTTGTGACTTAATTTTTACCGCCATCTTAATTCCTCCTCAGTTAGCCCGCGCTAATATTAATTACTTGATATTAACCGCTTAGCATCTAATTTTTCTATTATTGTATATCTATTAAATTTTACCACATTCTTGAAAAATCGACTAACTTGCGTTTAGAAAATATACATCTATTTCTTTTTTTGTGCAACAAAAAAGCCACCAAAATGGTGACCATTTGTTAAAACTTATTAAACACGTTCGATTGAACCGTTCTTCAAACCAGCCTTCAAAGTACGTGCTGAAAGGTAAACCTTCTTAGGAGCTGCTCCGTTAATACGAACAGTAACCTTTTGTAAGTTTGGCTTCCAACTACGTGTGCTTGAGTTAAGGGCGTGTGAACGTTTGTTACCGAAGCGAGTACGCTTACCAGTAATTGCATCAACTGCCATGAGTATAACCCTCCTTGTCTATTTTATCGATTCTAGAAATCTAATTGATTAAATTTCATTACTGGATAATATTATCAGACATAGCGCAACATTGCAATAAAAAAGTGTAAAGTAAAATAACTTTACAGCTGTTTTTTTTCAAGCAACCGATGTTAAGCCCCATCGTAGCGATAATCTTTCATAATGTCTCGGCTGTAATTTATTTAAAATATTTTTTGTACATCCCGGCACTGCATTACTAACATTATCCCCGTGTCAAATTTAAAGTGATTAACGGCACTCGTAAATTCATTTGAAGTCCACGCTTTTGGGGCAACAGAACTCCAATTAGTTAATGGATATAATTCATCAATTAATGTCAAATTAGTGACGGGGGTTAAATTCATGAAAGCCAAATATTTTTTATCCACTTCCTTGGTAATGGCATGTTCTCCTGGTAAATAAAAGCGGAGTGAATTACCGTTATCAATCATGCGGACGCGTTCAACAATTGGGGCAAAACGGGCTTCCGTCACAGTCCAAACGTTCGCTAAGAAATGATCAATGCGGCCACCAGTTGCCCCGTACACGTAAATTTCTTCAGCCGCAAACTCCGTCATGGCAATCGTTAATGCCAACTGCGTATCGGTATCATCTTTTTCTGGTTGAGCCACGCGAATGTCACGTAACTGCTGGGCAACCGTATTTTTTTCATCCTTACTAATTGAATCAAAATCACCAATCGCTACTAATGGTGTAATTCCATGCTCCAATAACCGAATGGCCCCACGATCAACACCAAGCCAGTCTCCAGGAATTTCACCTGCCACTAACGCTTCGGGCCATAAATCAGTTGGCCCTCCAACTAAAATGTTTAGTCGTTGCATCCCACATCCTACTTTCCATCTGATACTAAAAAAGATTGTGCCAACACATTGTCTTGCCACAATCCTTATTAATTTATCCTGAATTACTTAGTTAATTCTTTCATTGCGGCAATTTTAGCAGCTGGATCAACTTTGTCATAAACATATGAACCGGCCACAGCGACCGTAGCACCAGCATCATAAGCGGCTTTAACAGTATCACCATTAACACCACCATCGATTTCAATATCAAAATCAAGGCCCATTTCCGCTTTGATAGCTGCTAATTGCTTAATCTTATCAATTGATTCTGGCAAGAACTTTTGACCACCAAAACCAGGGTTAACCGTCATAATCAACACTTGATCAACCATGTGAAGCACTGGCTTGATCAATTCAACCGCTGTCCCTGGGTTAATAACAACTTCCGCTTTAACGCCTTTAGCTTTAATCATTTGTAAAGCACGGTGAATGTGTGGTGTCGCTTCGTAGTGCACCCCAATAATATCTGAACCCGCATCTGCAAATTCATTGATGTAACGTTCTGGGTTTACCACCATCAAGTGAACATCCAAAACCATGTTAGTCACAGGTTTTAATGCTTTAACCCATGCAGCACCGTAAGAGATTGAAGGCACAAACATACCATCCATCACATCGATGTGCACGTATTCAGCACCAGCTTTTTCAACGAGTTCAACATCCCGTTGTAAGTTGACGTAATCGGCAGAGAGAATTGAAGGTGCTACTTTGATTGACATAAGAAAGACTCCTATTTATTTTTTATTTTTGCGATAATCTGGTTTTTGGTTAACAATCAAATCATAAAAGGCCCGATAGTTATCGTAACGTGATTGCATAAATTCACCCTGTTCAAGGCCATCTTTAACGGCACAACCAGGTTCATTAATGTGCACACAGCCCCGGAACCGACAATCGGCACTTGCCGCTAAAAATTCCGGGAAGAAATGACTTAATTCATTAGCCGGCATTTTAAAGACTTCATATGATGAAAATCCCGGTGTATCAGCCACCAAGCCGCCGTTAATTTCATGTAATCCAACCATCCGCGTTGTATGCCGTCCCCGACTAAGGGCTTGGGAAATCTCACCCGTGGCCAAATTCAAATCAGGTAAAATGTGATTTAACAGCGTACTCTTACCCGCTCCAGTTTGCCCCATAAAAACAGCTAAATGATCAGTAAATTCCGCACTCAATTCCGCTAAGGCTGCTGGTGCAAAAGCATCATCTGGTACCAAAGTTTGGTAACCAATTTTGCGATACCCCGCGGCAACCTCTCGTAAATGAGCTAATTGTTCGTCCGATAATAAATCAGTCTTGGTAAAGTAAATCACCGGTTCAATGTTCATTTCCTCGACGGCCACTAATTGGCGATCAAGTAAATTATCTGAGAAATCCGGTTCAGCAGCAGCCGTGACAACAATGGCACGATCAATGTTGGCAACTGGTGGGCGCACGAGGCTATTTTTACGTGGATGAACTTCAAGAATATAGCCTTCTTCTTGATTATCACTTTGAAAATCAACAAAATCACCAACCAATGGTGTAATGCCACGCTTGCGAAAATTCCCGCGTGCTCGCGTCCGATAAATCGTCCCGTCACTCGTTGCGACATCGTAATATCCTGCTAATAATTGTCGAATCTGTCCTGTTGCCAAATACTTGCCCCCTTTAAGGTGTTTGATTATTAATACACTGTTTATTGTACTTTAATTAGCTTTAAATTTCTAGCAAACACCGTAAAATCAAGCTGGTTTCAAGCAGGTAGTTACTAATACTAAAAAGGCTGGTAGAAAGATTCTACCAGCCTTTTTCCAGTCTTACAGCTATTGTGGTCGACCTGACTAAAGTCGTCGTTATTAACCAAGTAATGCTTTAACAGTTTCGTTAACGATTTTACCGTCAGCCTTACCCTTAACTTTAGGCATCAAAGCGCCCATTACTTTACCAAAATCAGCTTTTGAAGTTGCGCCAACTTCAGCAATTGTATCCGCAACCACTTGCTTGATTTCAGCTTCTGACATTTGAGCAGGCATGTATTTAGTTACAACGGCAATTTCAGCTTCAAGTTGTGCTACTAAGTCTTCACGACCAGCGGCTTTAAATTCAGCCATTGAATCACGACGTTGCTTCATTTCACGTGCAATAATCGTCAATTCTTCCTCATCATTCAAATCATGACCAGCATTGATTTGTTCATTTTGAATTGCTGATTTAAGCATCCGGACAGTTGATAAAGTTTCTTTATCCTTTGCCTTCATTGCTGTTTTCATGTCTTCTGTTAATTGTGCTAACACACTCATTACGCCACCTCGATTTTTTAATTGTTATCTCCAGTTTAGACTAAAATATTAGGTTTAGCAAGCATTTAGAAAGCACCACCACCACTGCTGGCACCGCCACCACCAGATGACATCCCACCGCCTAAGCCACCATTGCTGCTTGACCCGCTACTAGCAAGTGTTGAACCAATGTAGGCATTATTGGTATTCATCGCATTAAATGCTAAGTACATCGGTACTAAGTTATCATTCAGACCTTCATTTGCTGGCACGTATTTCGCCAACGCATGCATAACTTCCGCCCCGGCACCTAGTACAACGGCATAACCCATGTACCGATCCCAGAGTGTCACATCGGGAACTTGCTTAATATCAAATTCACCGACATTTTTGAGCATTGAACCAAAATCAAACCAATCTTGTGCAATCCGCCAATGATCCGTTTGATAGAGCAATGTGCGTCGAGCGGCAAATCCAATCAACCCAATCGCAATTATTACGAGTAGAATCCCGCTTATAATGGTCACTGAATTAACAACCATGTTAGTACTTAATAGCAGTAAGCCGCCATAAATTATCGCTCCAATGGTTGCTAATACGGCTGCAAAACCTTTCATACTCCGATAGAAAAAGTTCGCTTGCGTATCAATAATTTTATTATCTTGGCTATCTGTGCGGAGTGTGTCACTTAATTTATTTAACAACTTGCCATACCGTTTAACAACCGGACTGTGCGCATGCTTAAAGTCTTTGACGGCAACTTTTGCCCCAATTTGATTAGTATAATCTTCACCAAACAAAATTTGTATGACTAATAATTCAAATGGTAGCAAATGATCATCGAGTTTTAATAACGTAAATTCTAAATTATTCGTCGCTTTACGAGAATTAACAAATTTACCCAGATCAACTTTTTGCCCAACTGCCAAATAATGGCGCGCGGTTAAATCCATCATCGTAGCATTAAAGGCTTCATTAACATCCACACCACTATCATACAATTGATTAGCGACAATCGCGGGAGCTAACTGACTAGGCAACTCATAGTTATGTAATGGCACATAACTACCGAGTGCTCGATTACGCCGTTTAACCCAGTATTGGCGTGCATAAATGGCACAGATAAGGCCTAAAATCACCAAAATTCCGGCAACCCATTGCGCTAAAACTACGATACGTTGAGCTCGTTTAATATTAGCCGCAATTTTAGCTTCAACCGCTTTAAAATGGGCTAACTGAGCGTGCTTAATTTGCGGTGCTTGCACGAGCGTTTGTTGATCAAAATAACTGTGTAATTCAACGGCTTGACCGGCATCAATTTGCGGTGCCGTTAATTTATAAAGCCCAGCTTGTGCATCGCCAACAAATTTACCAGTACTCTTAGTGTGCGTGTAGGTACCAAATAACTTTTGTTGTCCATGGGGTAATTGCACCGTAATATCAACGTTATTTAAATCAACTTCCCAGTTTTCACCGATCACAAAATTATTGATTTCGCCAATATCGGTGTAGCGTTGGGCAAAATTTCCTAATTGATATTGCACATTTAATTGGTATGTTTGGCCCGCCTTAATTGGATAATGGACTTTAAAGGTTTGTGAAGCATCCCCATTTACGATTTCTAAACCTTGATTACCACCAGTATATTTTCCAATAGCTTGGTTATTAACTTTCGCTACGACTGGTCCTTTAACTTGCAGACCTTTTTCCAAGCCTTGCCGAATTAAAAAACCATGCATCGCATCATCAAATTTATACGTTAATTGATAATTCAACGCGGCACTACCATCTGCATTAACGTTAATGTGTTCATTAAAATGCGTAATTTCATAATCGTCATCAGCATATACTGGTTTCATGTGAAACACAAACAAACTTACGAGCACACTACATACTATTAATGCCCATTTTTTCATTAGCAAACCTCCCTTGTGCGTTCTTACTCATATCATACCTAATTTTGTGCTATTAGGCACATATTATCTTTGCAACAACGATTGTTTTAATTAAAAAGTCGATAAGCGTATAATTAAAAATAATAAATTTTAGTCCATGCAAGGAGATATCATGCACAAATCCTTACCACTTACGGCCATCATCGCCGGTTCATTATTTTTATTAACGGGCTGTGGTGTTTCACATTCCGCAAATAATCAAAGTAGTTCCGCTAGTAATTCAGCAAACAGTTCAAAAAGTAGTTCAACGCATACTAATAGTTCCAACGTCACCGCACCAACTAGTAGTTCTCAACAAGTAAACGCTACTTCGAGTGCGTCGAGTTCAGCACAACCTAATCATCAAAGCGTCGCCTTGTCTGAAGCCCAACAAGCACAAATCACAGCACAATTTTTAGCTTGGGCTGGCCAACGAGCACGGATTGGGGGCATGGCTGTCACTGATGACTATATGGATCATGGGGCTGCCGGTTTCGGTGACTTCTTCGCAGCTACCCCAGACGGGCTCGTTCAAGTGCAAAATCAAAATAACCCTGGACCTAATCATTTCAAAATCCATGCGATTGGCGGAGTAGCATTCTATACGCCAATCGATGGTAATCTCGGAGTTCAAACCGACCTTAAAGGCGACTTTGCAGAAGGTTATCGTGTCGTTGCTCGGCCTGATAAACCCATTTCAAAATATTTACTTGGCGACAACGGGACGGTTTATGAATTACAAAAGCCCGGTGATCAAGTTGCCCTTTCAACTGGTTTAGGTGAATTTAACGATGATGGTTCATATACCAGTGATAATGCCGTAGCACCTCAAGATCAATTTTCAATTTCTGGTGATACTGCTGCTCAGCAAGAACTCCAAAAATTACTTGCCCCCTATCGTAAATAAAAATCGTATTGTGTTGGTGCGTGTTTTTAGGCATAATTTATTGCTAGTATCCGTATCAACACGACAATATATTCGAAAATACACTAAATAAACCCCTCGAAGAATATTTCTTCAAGGGGTTTATTTAGTGTATTGCTCGGTAGCACTCGCTTATTGACACGTTTTATTTTTTAGTTACTATTAATTACTTCAACGTAACAATCGTCGCCCCATCGCCACCAGCATTTGCATTCGCGTAGTTAAACGACTTAACGCGTGGATGTGAACGTAGTAATTCTTGTACCCCCTTACGTAGTGCCCCGGTTCCTTTACCGTGAATAATTTCAATCGTTCCTAAATTACTCAAGACAGCACTATCGATATAGCGATCCACTTCACCCATCGCAGCATCATAACGTTTACCGCGTAAATCAAGTGACGCACTAATTCGTTGGCGTACACCACCTTTAACTGTTGCACGTTGTTTAGGGGCTGCTTTAGGCTTAGCTTCTTTGGGTAAGTTTTGCTTTTCAAGATCTTCGGTTTCAACCACCATCTTCAAAATTCCCATTTGGACTTGCCAAGCATCGGCCCCATGTTTTTTCAATAAGACCCCTTGTTGGCCATATGATTTAACTAAGACATCATCGCCTTCTTTAAATTCATGTTTCCGTTTTTCACGCGCCAGTACTTTGTTTTTCTTAAGGTCAACATCTTGGTGTAATGAATTAATTGCACCTTTTTGGGCAATCAATTCATTTTCTTTAATGTTTTGACCGGCATTAAGTTGCATTTTGCGTAAATCACTAATAATCTTGTCAGCCCGCTTTTTAGTGTCGGCTACAATATGGTTAGCTTCCTTTTTGGCATCAATTAATTCACGATCTTTGGCCCGTTCAAGCTTATCTTGTTGCGTTTCCAACGTTGCGGCCCGTTCGTTGGCTTGGGCTAATTTCTCATCAAGTTCAGCCACTTTGGCAATAACTTCTTGACGTTTAGCGACTAAATCAGCAATCATTTCGTTTAAGTCTTGTGAGTCTTGACTCGTTAATGAACGTGCTTCATCAATAATACTTTGATCAAGTCCTAACCGTTTTGAAATTTCTAAGGCATTTGAACGACCTGGCACCCCAAGCATAAAGCGATATGTGGGCTTTAATGACTCAACATCAAATTCCATTGAGGCATTGATGGTTTGCGCACGATTAAAGCCGTATGCTTTCAATTCGGGATAGTGGGTCGTTGCAACCACATAACTACCTTTTTCACCAAGGGCGTCTAAAATGGCAATCGCTAATGAAGCCCCTTCTTGCGGATCAGTCCCCGCTCCAAGCTCATCAACAATTACTAATGATTTTTCATCAGCATTAGCCAAAATATCAATAATATTAACCATATGCGAACTAAACGTTGATAAAGATTGTTCAATTGATTGTTCATCCCCAATATCGGCATAAATTTCATCAAAGATACCAACAGTTGAAAACTCATCAGCGGTAATATAGAGCCCTGATTGGGCCATGGCTTGTAAGATTGCCAAAGTTTTAATAGTAATGGTCTTCCCACCAGTATTTGGTCCCGTGATAATAATCGCTTGATAGTCCTCACCAATTACAATATCATTGGCGACCACTTTATGTTGGTCGATCAATGGGTGGCGGGCTTGC
This sequence comes from Periweissella ghanensis, assembly GCF_918814755.1. Lineage (GTDB taxonomy): Bacteria > Bacillota > Bacilli > Lactobacillales > Lactobacillaceae > Periweissella > Periweissella ghanensis. Next base: position 26,468 of record NZ_CAKKNT010000005.1, read on the forward strand.
CGTAAGTTAATATGATTTGCTTCGCTAACTAATGGCTCGGTTGCCTTCATCGCATACGCGTGCATTGCTTTGGCATTGACAAAATCAAAGTGTCCCAAAATAACGGCATTATTTAAAATATCATTAGCCATGGGGCGAATTAATTCTGACAATTCCATCAAGATACGATGCTCTTCATGTAATTCCGCGACTTGGGCTTGGCGCAGGCGATTATTCATATCAACCACTGCTTGGGGTTCGATATATAACGTTTGCCCCGTTTGCGATTGGTCATGAACGACCCCACCAAATTTATTCCGATATTCAGCTTTAACTGGTAATACATAACGTTCATTACGCATCGTAATCAATGCATCAGTTAAATAATCCGCTGATTTACCGCGCGTGTATTCTTGCATTTTTTGGCGAATCGCTTGTTCAGTCGTCGTAATTTTTTGGCGAATTTGCTTTAATTCAAATGAAGCCTCATCAGTAATGCGACCATCAAGTTCAAGCGCCGTGTTTAAGCGTTTGGTCACAGCAGGTAAGGTAATAATTTTAGCAGCCAAATCATACAACCGCAATAGTTCAAGGTGCTTATCTTCTCGTAATTCATCAAAGAAATTCACCATACTACCGGATGCTTGCAAGACCCGACTGACTTGGGATAATTCAGTTCCACTTAAACTAGCGTCCATTTCTAGTCGTTTCATATGGGGTGTAATATTCATTAATTTGGGTAAAATAATCCCCCCCGCCACGCGATAAATTAAGACCGCATCGTGCGTATCAGCGAGCCATTTACGCATTAAATCAGGATTGTTAGTTGGCTGTAATTTAGCTAACTCATTTTGTCCAGCTTCCGAAGTCAAATAACTTGCAAGTTGGGCTTTAACTTTTTCATATTCTAGTGTTTCTAATACTCGTTTATTCACAATTTAACCCTTTCAATTAATCAAAAGCGAAAATTACCATTTAACCACCATTGATAGATGGCGTGTGATAAAATCGGCGTTTGATCTAAAATCGTATTCAAATATGGTGCCGCAATAAATTGTTGTTGCACCCATGCAATATTCATGACTGATAATAGTTGTAACGCAAAGAAACCAATCAGATACGTTAAAACTAAGTTGATAATTCCACCTAAAAGGGCATTAACGGTACTAACAACCGGGATTTTCTTAATAAAATGCAAGCTCCGTAAAATCGAGTGCACAAATAATCCACCGATAAAGTAAATCACCGTAAACCCTAAACCGGCACCTAAAAATTGTGACCCTTGATTGACTAATTGATTAGGGGCGCCAGGGCGAAATGCTACAAAAGTATCACCTAAAAAATTAGTCAACAGCGTACCTAATGGATGGGCAAATAGCAGTGCCACAATCCCTAATAAAAAATATCCAATAACCCGTGCAATTGTATTAACGAGCCCATAGCGATATCCTTGCATAAATGCTAATATCAACGCCAAGCCAAAAATAATACCTATGATCATTACCTATTCTCCATCTATCAAATTAACATTATCGGGTGCCGTTAATTCTTCCAATTCATCTTGAATTTTTAATTGATCAGAAATCGAATTAAATGCCAATAATAATGCTTGGTCTTGTCGTGATAATTTTGGCGCCAGTTTTTGAATTTGGTCAAGTTCATCATTTAATTTTTTTGTTACTGCAGCCATATGCTCAACGCTACTATTGCCGACAATCGTAAAATCGCGATCACCTAAACGAGCCCGATATCTACGCTTTTCATCTGCCATCTTCAAACCGTCCTTTATTATCTTAGTAGTAAATATTTTTGTTTACTACACACCTAAGTTTAATTATACAAAAAAAACCGCCTTTGAACCAAACATAATCATGATAATGCCCAATTTTAAATGGTTTTGTTGTGTATAATTAGAATTATTACTACAAAAAGAAAGTGAGCTCAGCCATGTCGATTGTTATTCAAACTACCGCCAAGCAATTAACCACGATTGCGCAGCACTATTCATCAAATACCACTATTCCAGCCGGCGCAGTTTTCCGCTACAAAGGTACCGGGGTTATGGTCACTGGTTATAAATCAGGTAAAGTGATGTTCCAAGGCCAAAATGAAGGTATTGAATCACAAAAATGGGCTTCAGCGACATCAAATACATCAACTACCAAAACAACTGCTAACGCCCGTAAAACACCAACTAAAGTAACTGCTAACTTACCAGCGAACCTCGCTAACTTAGGCGTCCTTGGCTCTGATGAAGTTGGCACTGGTTCCTATTTTGGTCCGTTAACTGTCGTAGCAGTCTACGTTGCCCCGGAACACATTGCCACCTTGCAACGGCTGGGCATTGCCGATTCAAAGACCCTCACTGATGCTAATATTACAACCTTAGCTGAAAAATTAATCAGTATGCTCCCCTACCACATTGTTAATATTATGCCACCTGCTTATAACCAATATAATCAAACGCTAAATGCTAATGAAATTAAAGCTCATGGGCATAACCGGGCGTTAGGAGCTGTCTTGGCTAAAATGGCCCCCGAAAAACCGGCGGCCATTTTAATCGATCAGTTCACGCCCGCGAACACTTATTGGCGCTATTTAAGTAAATTAGATTACGTAGTCAAAGAAAACGTCTACTTTGCCACAAAAGCTGAGCAATTACACGTTGCCGTAGCGGCGGCTTCAATTATTGCACGTTACGTTGAACTTAAAGCCATGCAAGAACTCAGCGCCCAAGCCCACTGTGAATTACCCGTTGGTGCTGGTAAGAACGTTGATAAAATTGCGGCGAAATTAATCTTACAAGGCATTGATTTAAGTCAGTATGCTAAGTTACATTTTGCGAATACCGAAAAAGCCCACCGTCTCGCAAAAAAATAAAATAACGGGCTTGTGCCATAACGCTTTTCGAGTACTAAATTACTACCAAAACGCACTCCAGAAGTCCAATATATTCGTAATACGACAAAATCCTCTATGAAGACTTTTCTTCATAGAGGATTTTTAGTGTATTTCTCGATATCGTCTGACTTCTGTCACAGCTCTTTTATTTTAACGAACTACCAAGACAGATACTGGTGAGTACTTCGCCACATATCCCGCTTGGCTACCCATGTATTTACCAAGCCCTTTTTTAGCGGCCGCCGCACCGACAACCACTAAGTCAGGTTTTACATCCGGAATAACGTCCTTCACAATCGTTTCACCGGGTTCACCCTCAGCAAAAACAACGTGAACTTCTTTAACTCCGGCTTCAAGAGCTTGGTGTTTATAATCATGTAAACGTTGCTCGACTTTGGCCCGTTTTTCCGTCAACTTTTCTTTATCTAAAGCTTCAAAGACATTTAGCGTGTCTGTTTCTAACACCGTTACAATGTGTAATAGTGAATCATCTTCGAGGGCGTGGCTAACCGCATTTAAAAATGCAAATTGTGCGTCCGCTGAATCATCAACCCCCACTAAAATATTTTTATGCTTTGGTAATGAGAAATTTTCACCCATTTATCATGGCCTTCTTTCCTAAAAGAGTCGAATTAACTGTTGGACAATATTAATAACTAATTGGAAATTCAAAATTGTCAATCCAATTGCTGATATCCAAGCGATAATTGAAATCCAGAGTGGATTAGCATACTCACCCATTACTTTCTTTGAACCAGTAAACCAAATCAATGGAATCATTGTAAATGGCAAAGCAATTGATAAGAAGACTTGTGAATAGACAAGTAAATTATCCATCGCACCTTCTGTACCACCCCAGACAATTGCTGCGATGATAACTGGTACAACGGCAATTACCCGGGTAATTAACCGCCGGGCCCACATTGGAATTTTCAAATGAATGAAACCTTCCATAACGATTTGTCCTGTCAAAGTTCCTGTAATGGTTGCATTTTGACCTGATGCCAACAAAGCAATCGCAAACAAGGTTGAAAGGACTGGTGAGGCAATTCCCTTAGCAATATTATTATCACTCAAGGCGCGATACAAATCCCCAAACGCTTGCAATTGATCACCATGACCAAAGAACAACGCTGCTCCTAAAATAAGTAACAATGCATTAATAAAGGTTGCCCCAATTAATTGAATGTTTGAATCCCACGTAGTAAAACGTAAAGCATTTCGTACTTCAGCTGGGTCTTCATGATTAATTGCCCGCGTTTGAGCAATTGATGAGTGGAGATACAAATTGTGAGGCATCACAGTTGCCCCAATAATACCCAATGCTAATAATAATTGATCATGGTGGAAAATTTCGGGACGGGGTAAAATACCACCCGCGATACCGGCAATGCTTGGTTTTGAAAGAATCACCAAGTAAAGGAAAATCCCAAGAATTGATAAAATTAATGTAATAACAATTGTTTCAATTTTACGGAATCCTAATTTTGTTAATAATAATAGCAAGAACACGTCTAATACTGTTAACATCACCCCAACAACTAACGGTAAGCCAAAAAGTAAGTTAAGGGCAATCGCACCCCCAATGACTTCTGCAATATCCGTTGCCATAATCGCCAATTCCGTCATAATCCATAAAACAAACCCAATTGGTTTATTAGTCCGATGACGAATTGCTTGGGCTAAATCCATCCGTGTTACAATTCCTAATTTAGCAGCCATGTATTGCATAATCATCGCGATAATTCCGGAAATAATAACAACAGATAAGAGTAGATAACGATACTGGGCCCCCCCAACAATTGAGGTAATCCAGTTACCTGGATCCATATATCCCACGGCAACTAAGGCACCTGGTCCACTAAATGCAAACAGCGTGCGCCAAAAACCGGCATTTTTTGGTACTTCAACGGATCCGTTGACTTCCTCCAAACTTGCTGCATCTTCATCAAGTGCAAACTTGTTTTGTGTTTCTTCTTTCGTCATGAACTCCTCCTTCTTTGAAAGGAAATTCCTAGTACGTGTCGAACAAAGTAAATTACTTTGCAATCTAATGCGCTTCGAGAACATTCGTTGCATAACTCCAATTGCAGACAGACTACGATCTCTTTCAGATATTCTGCATCGTAATTTCTACGACAACAATAATTATACCGAATAATACTAGTTGTTGTAAAATATATTACTAAAACGAAACAGAAACCTTGCATAACTTTTAAAAAAGTAAGCCAATGCCATAGTGAATCGCAATAGTAATTAAACTAATGATTACATTTCTAATAATCGCACGTTTAACAAGCCCTTGTCCAATTTTTGCACTTAAATAACCGATAATACCCGCAGTTAATGCTGTGACGATAATTGTGCCCCAAAACCGTAAATCGGGCGGTAAAAAAAGCATCGCAATTAATGGTAGTAACCCTGCTAAAGCAGCAGATACAAGCGATGCCACCGCCGCTTCAATCGGATTCATATAATGGCCTAAATCAATATTATATTTAACATTCACCACGGTTGCTAATGGTTGTTTCATCAATAATTCGGCGGCAATCGCATTGGCAGTTCCTTGACTAACGCCCCGACTAACATAGTGCTCAGCCACTGCGCCTAATTGGCCTTGATAATCGTCCTTTAAGTTACGTTCTTCTAATGCAACGGCTGCTTTTTCGGTATCACTTTGTGAACTAACGGAAGCATATTCACCACCAGCCATTGAAAAAGCACATGCAACTAAGTCAGCAAAGCCAGCTAATAAAATCGTAAACCGATTAGGCGTAGCTGCAGCCACACTAAATAACACGCCAACAACTGTTAAAATTCCATCATTTGAGCCTAAGACACCGGCCCGAATTGCGTTTAAACGTTCATCCATATTTTGTTTTTTAGCCATGATTTCACTCCATTATAAGCTTACAAGGTAACCCATTAAAAAAGTCACCAACATCGTTATAACACCACTTACAAAGTTCCGTAGCATCCCCCGTTTTGGATCCGCATTCCCTAAACGCGCCGCTAAGTAACCAGTAATTAATAAGGCGATGGCCACCGCGATAAATGTCCCGCCAATATTAAATGTTTTTGGCAACAAGGTAATCGCAACTAACGGTAAAATTGATCCTAAGGGAAATGAAATCATCGAAGCCAACGCTGCTGCATACGGATTAGTAAAATCATTAATTTCAAAGCCATACCGTTCCCGAACAACTGTTGCTAATGCATCCCCGGTCATCATTTCTTCAGTCGCCTTATGGGCTAAATTTGTAGAAATCCCTTGTGCAATGTATTTTTGTTCCACAAATTGATATTCAGCTGCATAATTAGCTTTTAATGCCGCCGCTTGGGTTTGAATAGCCGCTTTTTGGGTATCTTTTTGTGAATTAACCGATACATATTCACCCATTGCCATCGAAACCGTTCCGGCAAGCATGCCCGCTAATCCCGAAATCAAAATGGCAAAACTGCTTGTCCGGGCCCCTGCAACCCCAATAACAATCGCAGCCACGGATAAAATACCATCATTGGCCCCCATCACGCTAGCTCGTAAAATATTAATTTTTTGTGCCAAACTAATTTTTTTAACTTGTTGCATCGGTTCTTCTTTTACATTCATTTTTCGCCCTTCTTACGCTATAATAGAGTTAGTATATTTCTTATTTAGAATTATTCTAAATAAAATAATAGCACTTTTTTATAAAAAGTACAAGGTCTAATTTATATGAAAGAAGGTCTCGTATTGACTACTCACGAACTCGAAAACGCCCTTGACTTCCTCCGCCAAAAAGGACTGCGGATTACTAGGCAACGTTCACTCATTTTAAATTATTTAATTACCCAACATAATCATCCCACGGCCGAAGAGATATTTAACACCTTAAAAGCGGCAGATGCTAATCTTAGTTTAGCGACTGTCTATAACACGTTAGATTTATTTATTGAGCATCATCTTGTGGTCAATTTAGCTAGTAATGATGATAAGCAGCATTTTGATTACTTTGCACACCCCCATTATCACGTCATCTGTAGTGTTTGTGGGCGGATTGAAGATGTCTTTGACTTTAGTTTTAATCCACTCTTAGACCACGCCCAAGCGCATACTGATTATCAAATTGATCATGCGGCCGTCGAAGTCTTTGGGGTCTGCCCGACTTGCCAAGCTAAGCAAAAAAATAGCAAATAAAAAGCCGATTACAAAATGTAATCGGCTTTTTCAATGTTCACTAAATTAGCAAACATTGCTTTCTTTAATTAATCAATCGTTTGGATAGTCATGATGTTAGTAGTACCAGTAGTAGCAACTGGAATACCAGCAGTCACGATGATGTTATCACCCTTCTTAGCAAGACCGCGTTCAACCGCAACCTTCTTAGCCAAGGCAATCATTTCATCTGTGTTAGCAGGTTCTTCAGTGATCACCGGTTCAACACCCCATGACATAGTCAAGGCACGTTGCACGCGTTCACTGAAAGTAATTGCCAAGATGTCAGCATTTGGACGGTGCTTAGAAATCATCTTCGCAGTGTAACCTGAAGCAGTTGCAGCAACGATAGTCTTGATGTTCAAGTTCTTCGCAGCAGATGCAACGGCCGCAGCAACTGATTCAGTAACATCAGTTGCGTCAAACAAGTTATCAACCATGCGACCATTTTCAGCCAATGCTGATTCAGCCTTCATGTTGATGTTAGCCATCATAGCAACAGCTTCCTTAGGGTAGTTACCGTTAGCTGATTCACCTGAAAGCATTGTTGCGTCAGTACCATCAAATACGGCATTGGCAACGTCAGAAGCTTCGGCACGAGTTGGACGTGGTTTTTCTTGCATTGAGTCCAACATATCAGTTGAAGTGATAACTGCCTTACCAGCAGCGTTCATTGAACGGATCAAGTCTTTTTGAACCAAAGGAACATTTTCAGGTGGAATTTCGATACCCATGTCCCCACGAGCAATCATTAAACCATCAGAAACCTTTTCGATTTCAGCCCAGTTGTCGATACCTTCTTGTGATTCAATCTTAGGGAAGATTTGAACGTCTTCCTTGTTCTTTTCCTTCAACAATGCACGGATTTCGAGCACGTCTTCAGGCTTACGAACGAATGAAGCAGCAATGAAGCTGATACCTTGGTCAAGACCAAAACGGATGTCATCAGCATCTTTTTCAGTGATACCAGGTAAGTTAATTGACACACCAGGTGCGTTAACACCCTTACGTGAACCAAGAAGACCTGGGTTTTGAACAGTTACAACTAATTCACGAGTTGCATCGTCCTTAGAATCGATTTGCATGTCAATACGACCATCATCGAAAAGTACGTGGCCACCGATTTGAACGTCGTCAAAAAGGTTTTCGTAAGTAACAAAAATCTTTTCTTTGCTACCAAGCTTTTCAGCAGTAGCATCCATACCAATACGTAATTGGTCGCCGGCGTTAAATTCGATCTTACCAGTTTCAGTACCTTGCTTAGTAGTACGGATTTCCGCACCCTTAGTATCAAGTAAGAAACCAACAGTCTTTCCTGTGATCTTTTCAGCTTCACGAACCGCGTTCATACGGCCGAGGTGTTCTTCGTGGTCACCGTGTGAGAAGTTGAAACGGAAAACATTTGCACCGTTTTCAATCAAGCTAACAATAGTATCGACATCAGAACTTGCAGGTCCAAGTGTAGCAACAATCTTGGTCTTTTTCATGACGTAACATATCTCCTTAGATATAACTATAAATTTTCATTCCTTGTGTATGATAACACATTTTATTGCTAAATATGAGCCTTCTTGACTAAAAAATCCGACTTACTTTTCCTTAAAAATCACGTTTCCTTGTCCTAACAACGATGTAAGCGATTGCATCAATTGTTGATTTTTTTTAAGCCACCACTGCTTTGGCATTAAAATTTTACGATTATCAATTTCATAGACGATAATCACCGGATTTTCACCAGGATTTGCTTGTAAAATTTGCCGTAATTCATTTTCAATTACGGTTTGATTTTTATCTTTGGCGATCTTCAAAAACCACTGTCCTTGCGGATTTTCACTTATATTAGCATTATTTTTAACTTTAATGTCACGCGCTAATTTCATGTAATCTGCTACAATTTGTAGCTCCCGATTTTGCTCAACTTTACCACGTAAAACAAACACTTGGCCGGTTGCAATTTGCTTTTTAAGTTGTTGATATAAGTTAGGAAAGAGTGTAATACTAATTTCTCCTGTTTGATCAGTGGCCGTTAAAAATGCCATTTCTTTACCGGTTTTGGTCCGAATTGTATGAATCCTTGTGATTAATATCACTAAATTAACTTTTTCATCAACGTGTAACTGATTAATCGTTGTTAAATCAATTTGTTGTGCTAATTTACGGTATTGTTCAACGGGGTGCGCTGAGACATAAACACCGAGCATCTCAACTTCCATGGCTAATTTTTCCGCTAATGAAAAATCTGGTAGTTTCGCAATTTTAGGGGCCATGCTGGCAAATAACGACATCGAGCTACCTGATAGCCCAACCGCTTCAAGAATGCCATTTAACGCCTGTAAAAGCTCTTTACGATTATAGCCTAAGTTATCGCAAGCCCCGGCTTTAATTAAGGCCGTAATTAGCGTTTCATTCCGCCATTTATCACTTAACCGACTAATCAAGTTTGGTAAACTTTCAAAGCGGCCATTGGTATCGCGTTCTATCAATAGCTCATTAATAAAATCGCTGCGTAACCCTTTAATTGCGGACAATCCAAAGCGGACCGCTCCATCGGCACTCGCAAAGTCGCGCGTACTACGATTAATATCAGGGCCCACGACCGTAACCCCAGCTTGCCGGAGTTCTTGGATATAGACGCCAACTTTCGCATCATTACCAGCATTGGCATTAATAAGGGCGATAAAAAATTCCCGTGGAAAATGAACTTTTAAAAACGCTAGTTGATAGGCCATTTTCGAATATGCCACGGCATGTGACCGGTTAAAACCATAATTAGCAAATGCTTCAATATAATCATACACGGTGATTGCCACTTCACGGGCATGGCCTAGCGCACTGGCGCCATCAATAAATTGTTGCCGCAAAACATTAATTTTCTGAGCATCTTTTTTACTAATCGCCCGGCGTAACATATCAGCTTGCGCCAAAGTAAATCCCGCTAAGGCTGATGCGACCCGCATAACTTGTTCTTGGTAAACAATAATCCCAAAAGTCGGCGCTAAAATAGGGGCTAAAACTTCATCGGGATATGTCACCGGCTCTTGCCCATGCTTGCGGGCAACAAATTGAGAGATATTCTCCATCGGACCTGGTCGAAACAGAGCATTAACAGCCGCAATCATTTCAAATGAATCAGGCTGTAATTGCCGTAAAACTTGTTTGATACCGTCAGATTCAAATTGAAAAACCCCGTTAGTCTTGGCCGTTTGAAAAAGCGCTAAGGTTGCTTGATCATCATAAGGAATTTTATCTAAATCAAAATCTGGTTGGCTAGTATGAATTGCACTAAGGGTCGTTGCTAACAAGGTCAAATTTCGTAACCCTAAAAAATCCATTTTAAGCAACCCTAATGCTTCAACAGGGTTTTTAGGTAGCTGCGTCATTAACCGGTTATCTGGTCCCGTTTGCACAGGGACAATATCGGTCAATGGGCCTTGTGAAATCACAACCCCCGCCGCATGCGTACTATAATTACGGGGTAACCCTTCTAGCTGTTGAGCCACATTTAATAGTAAGGGACCGTTTGGTAAATCATTAATCACGTTTTGAAAGGCCCGTGATTTTTCAATGACATTCGCTAACGTAACATGTGCGGCATTTGGCAAGGCTTTGGCCAATTGTGCTAGTTGCGGTTGCGTATAACCAAAAACCCGGCCAGTATCGCGAATAACTTGTTTTGCCGCTAACGTCCCAAACGTAATGATTTGGGCGACATGGGTATGCCCATATTTATCGTGAACATAATTCAACACTTCTTCACGCCGGTTATCAGGTAAATCCAAATCAATATCGGGCATTTGCGCCCGCTCAGGATTTAAAAACCGTTCAAACAATAAATCATATGCGATTGGATCAACATCCGTAATCGCTAAAGCATAGGCAACTAATGACCCCGCTGCTGATCCGCGCCCAGGACCAGTTTGAATTTTTTGTTGGTGGGCCCACTCCATGACATCCCATACAATTAAAAAGTAATCATTGAAACCCAATTGATCAATTACAGTTAATTCATGGGTCAAGCGTGCTTGATACTCCGAACTAGTTAAGCCCCGTTTGCGCAAGCCAGCCTGGCTAATTTCAGCTAAATACTCGCGCGTATCCGTACCGGTTGGTAAGGGGAACGTCGGTAATTGCGGTTGCTTAAATTTTAAATCCACCGCAATTTGATCTGCTAACTGGGTATTATTATTAAAAGCCGTCGTCAAACCGGCATTCGCATAGGCCGTTTGCACATTAGTAAAGGGTTTTAAATAGTCCGCGCCAACTTCACCACGGCTTTGGCCTAAATTAGTTAAAACAATATTGGCATCAATTGCCTGTAACACCCTACTAGCGAAATAATCGGTAGGTTCTAAATAATGGACTGGTTCATCAACTACTAACGGCAAGTTGACTTGGGCGCTAAACGCTTGTAATTGTTCCCGGTGCTTAGCTGATTGGGTTAGGTTAATCCCTAAATAGACGGCAGCAGCATCAAATAGCGCCATTAAGTGGTGGGCTACTTGGGTTGCTAATTCAACCTGGCTTTGTTGGATGAGCTGATCAATTTCACCACCGACGGGACTAATCACAAAGAGGTCGCTTAAAAATGGTGCAATGGCGGCTAAATTGGCCTCTGCGGGATTGGTTAACGTCATCTTATATGATGAAATTTTCATCAAATTTTGATAACCTTGAGCATTTTTGGCAATTAAAATAATCGAGCCAATTGTGTTTTGATTAACAAGCCCATTAACTTTTAAGGTTAAACCTAAAATTGGTTTCAGTTTAGCAGCGATTGCCGCATTATAAAAATCAACCACTCCATACATCACATCAATATCCGTTAAGGCAATATTTTGGTAACCGAGTGCTTTAGCTTTTGTTACTAACCCTTGGGGGGTTGTTGGACTTTTCAATAAGCTATAGGCGCTTAATGCTTGGATTGGAAAATAACTCATTATCGCTCCCCCTTTCAATTATTTAAGTCGTCATCTGAGTTGTTAATTTTATTATAGCAAAAACTTTTCCACTTGCATTTAAATATAGAGAGCGTAAACTAATAGTGAAATTATTAATAAACGAAAAGGTGAAAGTTATGAAATACTTTATGGGTGCTTTTTGGGCATTGATTTTCGGAGAAATTATTGGTTACATTGGCCACGCTCTTGAAGGTGGTGCATACTCACCAGCCTTCATCGCCGTTTGGGCCATTGTTATTGGCCTTGCCGGGGCAATTGTCTTTTCAAAAATTTCAACTGGTGCCAACAAACAACAATAAAAAAAGTTCGGGATATCCCGAACTTTTTTTATTTGCTAGCAATTAGTCAGCAATATTTAATTCTGAAATCTTTAATAAAGTGTCAACTGCTTGTTCCATAACTTGAGCAGAAACAAATTCGAAACGTGAGTGCATGTTTTCACCACCAGCAAAGAGGTTTGGTGTTGGTGTGCCAAGGAAAGTAATCTTAGAACCATCAGTACCACCACGAACTGGTTCGATTAATGGCTTAATATCAAGAGCTTTCATGGCATTAGCTGCTAAGTCAACTGAACGCATGTCGTCTTTTAAAACTTCACCCATGTTAAAGTATTGGTCTTTGATTTCGACGTTGATTCGGTCAGTACCAAAGTCAGCATTCATCTTGTCAGCGATTGTAAGAAGTAATTGCTTACGTTCTTCAAATTTTTGACGGTCATGGTCACGAACAATGTAACGAATGGTAGCTGCTTCTGGTGAACCACCAATTTGCATTACGTGCCAGAAACCTTCAGTCCCTTCAGTGTGTTCTGGACGATCGTGTTCTGGTAATGCTGCGTGGAAATCCATCACAACTTGAATTGCATTGATCATTGTGTCTTTAGCTGAACCAGGGTGGACATTTTTACCTTGCACTGAGATTTTAGCATCAGCCGCATTGAAAGTCTCCCATTCCAATTCACCCAATGGACCACCATCAACCGTGTAGGCAAAGTCAGCCCCAAATTCTTTCGTATCAAAGTTATCAGCACCAATCCCGATTTCTTCGTCAGGACCAAAGGCTACTTTGATTGTTCCGTGCTTAACGTCAGGGTTAGCAATCAAGTATTCCATCGCAGCAATAATTTCTGCTACCCCAGCTTTGTCATCGGCACCAAGTAAAGTGCTACCGTCTGAAGTAATTAAAGTGTGACCTTCATAGTTCTTCATGTTAGGGAATTCGGCTTGGCTCAAAGTCCATTCATCACTCAACTTAAGATCTGACTTACCGTCATAGTTTTCGTGGATTTGTGGTTGCACGTTTTCAGAATTGAAATCGGCAGTATCAACGTGTGAAATAAAACCAATCGTTGGTACATCTTTATCGATGTTACTTGCTAACTCGGCAAAAACATAACCATCTTTCATAGTTCGCACATTTTGCAAACCAATTGTCTTTAATTCAGTTGCTAAATCTGCTAAGAACGCAACTTCCTTAGGATCTGATGGAACAGTCGTTGACTCCTCATTTGAGCGAGTGTTAACTTTCGCATATTTGATAAAACGTGGTACTAAATTTTCGTATTTAGCCAATTGCTTATACCTCTTTCTTTGACTTAAACAAATCGGAATGGATCCGTGTTTATATTAGATTGTACTACATCTAATTCCCATTCGGCATCATTTGCCCAATCTTTAATAAATTGTTGCATTGCTGTTTTCATCCAAAATTCCATATGGTGACCTGGATCGATTACAGAAACCCCACTTGATAAAATATCATGGGCGACGTGATAGCTCACATCAGCCGTTACTAAAACATCGGCTCCTTGCGCTTTTGCTTCGGTATAAAATTCGGAACCAGAACCCCCAATAATCGCCACACGCTTAATAAATTGATCAGTATCCGTAGTAATTAAACGCACATGCTCAACTTTAAACGTTTGCCGTAACCGACTCGCAAAGTCCTTTAATAACGTTGGGGCTGGTAAATTACCAATGCGACCTAACCCAATTTCTGGTTGGTGGGCTTCAGGAATTAGCGGGGTTGTTTCTGGTAAGCCAATAATTTGCGCTAACCAGTCATTCATCCCATCACTAACTTTATCCAAATTAGTATGTGCGGCATACACCGTGATATTATGCCGTAATAAATCTGCATACATACGATTTTGGGGATTTGCTAAATCTAAATCATAGGCGGGTTTAAACATCACCGGATGATGCGCTAAAATAAAGTCCACTCCTTCAGCAATTGCTTCTTGGACCACTTCAGGGCGGACATCCAAGGTTGTCATTACTTTATGAATTGGCTTTTTTAAATCCCCAATTTGGAGCCCACTATGATCCCAGCTTTCTGCAAGGGCCAACGGTGCAAATTCTTCTAGACGTTGAACAAGTTCATATCCGCGAATTACTGTCATTTGAGTACCTCTTGAATCGTAGCGATTTCGGCTTTAGTTTCAGCAATCCGATCTTCATGGACTGGGGTTGCTGCTTGTAAGAAGCCTAAAACCTTTTCTTTCCGACTTAGTTCATGTTCCCATTTAGCCCGCCAAACAGCTGATTGTTCCGTACTTAGATATGGGCCAAATTGTTTTTCATGGGCTGATAAATTCATGGCACCGGGAACCGCTTTAATTAATTCATAAGTATGATTATCTTCGGCGATAATATCTTCCGCCACAATTTGATAATCATGGTTTTCTAACCATTCACGTACGGTTGCTTCATCAGTATTTGGTTGTAAAATTAATGTTTCAAACCGGGGACCGGCATCCAAAATCTTGCTAATTAAAATCCCGCCCATTCCTGCAATTACAACTGTATCAATCGCATCACTTGGTTCAATAGCAGCTAAACCATCAGCCAAGCGTACGATAATCTTATCTTGAAAACCTTGCTTGTTAACTTCTGAAGCAGCATTTTTCATTGGTCCAACCGCAACTTCACCAGCAACAGCAAAATCAATTTTATTATTTAAAAGTAAATTTACTGGTAAGTAGGCATGATCTGAGCCAATATCGGCTACACGAGCCCCTTTTGGTACCATTTGCGCAACCGCAGCAAGGCGTTGCGATAATTTATGTCCATCCATTATATGTATCCCTGATTTCTTTTAATTTCTACTTAAAATAGTATCATTAAAGCGAAAGCCGGGGCAACCGGTATAGCTAATTAAAATGATTTATTGCACAAAAAAAGTTCTACGATGAACTAATTCATCATAGAACTTCTTAAATTGCAATTACTTGCTTAACTTAGCAGCCAAACGTGACTTGTCACGTGATGCTTTGTTCTTTTTGATCAAACCTTTGCTTGCAGCTTTATCAATTGCTGAAGAAGCAGCAACGTATAAGTCTTGAGCATTGTCAGCACCGGCAGCAGCAGCGGCAACGAACTTCTTAACTTGAGTACGGTATGAGCTCAATTGAGAAGCACGACGAGCTTGCGCTTTTTCGTTAGTGCGGACACGTTGGATTGAAGATTCAATAACTGGCATTGATAATTCCTCCTGGTCTTTTTTCTGTTAGATAGCAGTTAATTCACGAAATTAATATAAATATTAACGACGTAAACCAAGTGCCTTAATCAATTCACGGTAACGTTGAACATCTGAGTTACGGAGGTAACGTAATAAGTTACGACGGTGACCGATCTTCTTCATTAAACCACGTTGTGAGTGGAAGTCGTGCTTGTGAATTGAGAAGTGTGCGTTCAATTCGTTGATGTCTTCAGTAAGGACTGCAACTTGAACTTCAACAGAACCAGTATCGCCTTCGTGACGACCAAATTGCTTAATAAGTTCGTTCTTACGTGCTTGTGAAATAGCCATGGGTTATTTCCACCTTTCTTTATTTATTCCAAAAACCGAGTAAATCGACGGTGAACCGATAAACTAAGTAAGAGGCTGTGCTCTTTAACACCTTTATAATATTACACGTTCCTTTAGGTTAATGCAAGTAAAACATTTAGTTATTCACGAAATTAATCATAAATAATTCAAACAGCATTTCCGGATCCCGTTGGGTACTCTTTAATTGCTTTTCCAAGTCATATAAACCAAGATACGCTTGACTTAAATTTTGTAATGAAAATTTGCGACTAGCTTGATTAGCCAACTTAACTCGATATGGATGAACTTTTAATTGGGTTGCTAAATCTTTTTCATTGCGAACTTTTGGCATTAACCCTTTTACTTGCAAAAGTAAGCGAAATTGACCTAATAATAATGCATTCATTTTAATTGGCTCTTCACCGTTCGCACGTAGTTCATGATACAGCGTTAAGGCCGTACTTGTTTTACGGGCCAATACGGCTGTCACCAAATCAAACACATTCTCAGTTAATGATTTCGTAACTAAGTCCGCCACTGCTGGTGCCGTAATCATCTTTTCTTGATAACAATATAAATATAACTTACCCAACTCCTGCATAATAATCGTTAAATCAGCATTGGTGCGTTGAATTAAGAGATTCAGGGCTTGTTGGTCGATTTTAAAGCCATGTTCGCTAATATCATTATTAATTAATGTTTGAATATCCCGTTCAGATATATTACCAAAATCAAAAACTGTGGCTTCTTTTAGTAATGTCTTAACCACCTTTTTACGCTTATCAAGCTTCTCGTAAGGTGCTAAAAATACCAAAGCAGTATCAGGTTCCGGGTGTTCCAAATAAGTCAGCAAGGCCTCTAAATTATGATTAGCCCGTTGTTTTTTAGTTTCACCCGTTAGAAACACCGGTTTTTCTAAAATTACCACGCGGCGGTCACCAAAAAACGGAATTGTCGCTGCATCAGCTAACGCAATTTCCAAATCAACTTCATCCATATCATAACTAGCATAGTTCATGGCTTGTTCTTCGGGTGCAATCAGACTTTTAAAGGCTTGCCGAGCTTTTTCTAAAAGATATAACTGTTCACTTTGCACTAAATAGACTGGCTGTGGCGAACTCGTTATTTGGTTGGTTAAATCTTGTATATTCATAAATTGTTACTCACTTTTCATTTTCGACCAACGATCACCAACTAGTGACCATTCATATTTAATCATACCATCTCTAGCGGTACTAAAATACGGAATTTTAGTTTGGGCTAATGTCATTAACGTTTCTTCATGGGGGTGATGATACCGATTATCGCGGCCGGCAGAAATAATCGCCACTTGTGGTTGAACGGTTTCTAAAAACTGGGCGCCGCTACTCGTTTTACTCCCATGGTGGCCTAATTTAATTACATCGGTATTCTTAATTTGCACTGCCGGGATGCATAACTCATTGGCGCGATCTAAATCACCCATAAACAAAAAAGTTAAGCGACCAAACTTACCGCGGGTCACCACTGAATCTTCATTTTTCCCCTGTCCCGGTATTTTGGGCCATAAAACTTGTAACGGTAGTTGCGGCAGTTGTTGGCCTGTATGAATACCAACTAATTGCACATGATATTTTAGTGCTAATTGCTGATATTTTAACATGCTTTCCATCCCTTGACCGACATATAAATAATGAACTCGAAACGTCTTGAGTAGCACTTCAACATCGCCGGCATGATCGGCATCCGCATGGGTTAAAATAATTTGCTGGATATTAGCAATTCCTTGCTGCATTAAATATGGCACTAAAAACATCTCGGCATTACTTTTAGCCTGTTTACTGCGTTGTTGCCATTGGTGTTCGACTGGTAATGCTAAGCGACCACCTGTATCAATCAATGTGACCTCCCGGCGATAAGGCGTCTGAATGACGATGCTATCCCCTTGACCAACATCAACAAAAGCCACGGTCCCGTGTAATGGTATTTTTAGGCCAATAAACCCAATGGCATATAAACTTAACAACCCCACCCAACCCCGGCGACTCTTAAAATGCTGCATTAAATAAAAGGTCAAACCAGTCGCCGCTAATGCAAGCGCCCAATTAAATTGACCAAAAATAATGTTCCCCGGTAATTTACTTAACCACGTAATTAAACTACTTAACTGCGCAATTAAATAATCAATTCCACGGGCAACGGGGGGCACAATTGGATAAGTAATGACCCCTAAAGTAGTTAAGGGCACAATTAAGTGGGTAAACACTGGGATAAAAATAAAATTGGCTAAGAATGCCAGCAAATGGGTTTGATAAGTGGTATACAACAATACCGGCAACGTGACTAAGTTCATCATGACAATTTCTTGCCAAAATTTTAATCCGCGCATAAAAATTAACGCCAAGGCCAATAAATATGATAATTGCCCTCCAAGCATTCCTAAAATACCCGGTTCAAAAAATACGCCCCCTAGTAAACTTAGACTCCAAGTATCTAAGGCTGATACGCGCCACTTTAATAAAATTAATCCTTGGGCTAACATCCCAATGATAATAGCGCGGATTAATGACGGAATACTACCTGAAAATACATAATAAAGGGGTAAAATACTCAAGATTAGGACTGCGGTAATTGCCGTTGGGACACGTAATTTACCAAAAAAACACGTTAATAAACTAATCAACATCGTGACTTGAAAACCCGAAATACTAAATAAATGTAGTAACCCTAATTCGCGAATACCTTGATTAGCTTGATAAAAATCGGCCCGAATATAGCCTAAAATTAACGTTTCACCGTAATACCTTAACGCCGGCGGTAATGCTTCAAAATATTGAAGCACGTTTTGCCGGGCCTGATGAATCCATCCATTAATCGATTGGGAAGTTGGCGGCTGCGTAACGGCAATTACTTCCGCCTTACTTAACGTCGCATTAATTTTTTGCAAAGCATAAAATTGCCGACTATCAAATTGGCCCGGATTAGTCGCCGCATCAAGGGCTTGCAAGCGTCCTTTGACGGTAAGCGTAACTTGACCCGTCGCACGTTGTAATTGTTTTTGAATTTTTGCTTCCACAATGCGGGCATTGATAACGAGTTTGGTATCAGTTGATGGTAACTGGGCAATCAACTTAACGACATTACCATCAACATCATATTCATCAACCCATACTGTCAGCTGCGTTGTCACGCTTTGGCCAGTTTGTTGTTGCACTTGCTGTAATTCAAGCTGATTAGCATTGACAAAATTGTTAATCCAGCAATAAAAAAAACCGCCGATCATCATAGTTACGATTACAACCAGGGGTTCTTTTAAAAAACATAATCGACCAAATAATACTAAGACCGCCACGCTTGCCCACCAATACTGTCCGAGGATAGAGACAGCGATTACAAGCGTGCCTAGCGCTGGAAAAATCCAACGATTGGTCATTAATTAGTAAATTTAGCTAAATCCACAGCGTCCTGTGAGTTTGGTGAAAAATGAACTTGATTCAATTCAACATTTTTCAAATTAATTAAATGCATCGCAAAATCATCATTCCGATAATTACGGAGATAGTTAATTTTTTTAATTCCGGCTTGTAACAACATTTTTGTACAAGTGGCACATGGGAAATCAGTTACGTAAACTTCTGCGCCTTCAACCGGTACTCCATATTTAGCACATTGTAATAAAGCATTTTGTTCGGCATGGATCGTCCGAATACAGTGACCATCAACAATTAAATCACCTTCGTCAATACAATGGGCGTCTCCTTCAACTGAGCCATTATACCCACTAGCAATCAAGCGTTTATCGCGCACTAAGACGGCCCCGACTGATAAGCGGGTACACGTTGAACGTGATGCCAATGCAACTGCTTGGAGCATGAAATATTCATCCCATGAAATTCGTTCTTGCATGCTGTTTTCTCCTGTAAAATAAAATATGGTTTTTATTATAGCAAACTGCATCGTTTTAGGCACCCATATCATCGTTTAAACGCCTAAGTATGGTTTCAGTTTAATAAACGTTTTTTCACCAATGCCATCGACTTCCTTTAACTCGTCGATAGTTTTAAATTGGCCATGTTCTTGCCGATATTGCAAAATTGCATCAGCTTTACGTGCCCCAACACCCGTCAGTGTTTGGAGATCCTCTTTCGTAGCTGTATTCAAATTAACAATTTTATGGTTTGAACCACTAGCGCCCCCACCTAGGTTAGCGGTTGCGTTGCTAGTATTTCCGGTTGACAGGCCTTGATTCATTTGCAATTGAACCGGTATCTGTTCACCTTTTTTAGGGACATACACAATCTGTTGATCTTTAACTGTTTGGGCCAAGTTTAGTTGATTTAAATCGGCCGTTGCTAAAGCCCCCCCAGCTAGAGCAAGTACCGTTTCCAGCCGTGCATCAGTCACTAGCGGATACACACCTGGATGGGCTACCGCTCCTTTGACGTCAACATAGGCTCGGACTTGTTCTTTTCTGGAAGTGGCCGCAGTTGCAGCTGAACTTACCCGTGTTGTGCTTGCCAATGCGGCCTTATTTAATGATTTAAAATCATTATGGGGCTCATGTGCTGTTGGTTTCGCGATTATCCCAATCACAAGACTAATCAGTGCCAATAACGCAATCACTCCAAAGGCCATGATTCGATAATTTTGCTTTAGTTTTTCCCACCATTTCATTCCTTGCTTACCTCCTTTTTAATCTTCAACAAAATACGTGGACCGTTGCAAAAAGGTCAAAAAAAAGAAGCAAACCCTTTAAGGTTTTGCTTCTTTTTTTAAATTAACTTTAAATTAGTCGATGTATTGATCCAACACTTGTGTAAGTTGTTCTTTTGAGTGGTAACCAATAATTGTTTCCACAACTTCACCATCTTTTTTAACAAGTAAAGTTGGAATTGACATAATACCAAATTCTTGTGGCGTAGCTTGGTTAGCATCAACGTCCATCTTGTTGAAAGTTACTTTATCGCCTAATTCTTCTGATAAAGCATCAATAACAGGGCTTTGCATGCGACAAGGACCACACCAAGTAGCCCAGAAATCAGTAAGCGTTACACCAGTTGCGGTGTCTTTTTCAAATGTTGCATCGGTAGTTTCTAAAACAGCCATTATAAATTCCTCCGTCATTATCTTTCGATTGAGTATTATTCTATCATCGTTTGCGCATTTAGGCTAGTAGTTTGCTTACAAAAAATTAGTAATTATTTGTAATAAATTTTTCATTATCATTTTAATCTAAAAGATGCTACACTATGGCAAATAGCTAAATTTAAAGGAGTACCCACTAATATGGCTTTAACTGTAAAACGCGAAACAAACTTTGATAAAATGCTTGGTGACTTTATCACTTTACCCCTTGATGATGCGGATAAAGATGCTAAAAACAAAGCCCTCGGCCGTAGCGAACAACCCACAACGAACACGACTGATAAAAAAGCATAATTTATATTTGCAAATAAAAAACGAGCGCATCGCGCTCGTTTTTTTAATTTGTTTTATTATCTGGATAGCGTTGGTTAAGGGCTGCCAAATTTTCTTGGGCAGCGGCTTCAAAATCAATATCAGCCCACTCGGCAATTTGCGATAAATACCACAAAGCATCTCCAATTTCATGCGTCAAGGCAGTCTTGTCAAGTTGGGCCCCTTCAAAACTGTATTGTTTCATCATGTAGGTAATTTGACCAGTTTCAGAAGCTAATCCTAGCCCTAAATTAGTTAAAACCGTTTCGGTCCCAAATAATGTCCGGTTAGCGGCTTTTTGATAATCATTAAATTCCATAATTAATCAATCTCCTCAGGACCCGCGATTTCAACCACTTCATCGGCCATCCGATCTTCAATCCAGTTCCAAACGGCATCTTTACCATCTTTAGTAACTGAAGAAAACATCATAAAATCGCTCTTTGAATTATCAAATTGGAGCGCTTTTTTAATGGTTGATTCCGCTTTATTCCACTTACCACGGGCAATTTTATCCGCTTTAGTAGCCACGACTAACACGGGAATATCAAAATACAATAACCAGTTGTACATATTGATATCATCTTCTGATGGTGCATGACGGGCATCAACTAAGCTCACAACCCCACGTAATTGTTGCCGTGTGCTTAGATATTCTTCAATCATGAAGCCCCACTTTTCACGTTCCGTTTTAGAAACTTTCGCGTAACCATAACCTGGAACGTCGACAAAGTAAACTTGATCTTCAACATTATAAAAGTTCAAAGTTTGAGTCTTACCAGGTTGTGATGAAGTCCGCGCAAAACTTTTACGATTAATTAAAGTATTTGTAAGTGATGATTTACCAACATTTGAACGTCCTACTAACGCAATTTCTGGTAATTCATTTGTTGGATATTGTTTAGGCCCTACCGCACTAATTGTTAAGGCAACGTTGTGTACATCCATAATATTCTCCCATCTATGTTTTAAAATTTGACTACAATAAATCGATTTAAATTAACTTATCTAGTATACCAGACAATCTTACCATATTTAGCAATATTTGTTATCAAACACAAAAAAAGGGCTTGTGACAAATCCCATACTAGCAGAGCGTACTCCTAGCTAACTGGTTCGGTCACAAACCCTCGAATTTAGTTACTTAAAATATTGATGTTTATTCGCTAGCCAAAACTAATTGTGGTTCAGCATGGCGATTGACAGTGTCTTCATCCACAATCACTTTTTTAATATCATCGCGACTAGGTAAATCAAACATAATGTCGCGCATTACTTCTTCAATGATTGAACGTAAACCACGAGCCCCAGTATTACGTGTAATCGCTAAGTGCGCCATTGCATGTAATGCTTCCGTCGTAAATTCAAGTTCAACATCTTCCATTTCAATTAACGCTACATATTGCTTAACCAAGGCATTTTTAGGTTCAGTTAAAATACGAACCAAATCATCCTCGTCTAATTTTTCAAGCGCGGTTAAAATTGGTAACCGACCAATAAATTCAGGAATCAAACCAAATGACATCAAGTCTTCTGGAATAACTTGTTGCATAATCGTTTTTTCTTCCAATGAATGCAATTGTGCTAATTTACTTGAGTCAGTACCAAACCCAATTACTTTATCCCCTAGACGCTCTTTAACCATTGTTTCGATACCATCAAAGGCTCCACCAACGATGAACAAGATGTTAGTCGTGTCGACTTGAATAAATTCTTGTTGTGGGTGTTTACGGCCCCCTTGAGGTGGTACATTGGCAATGGTACCTTCAAGGATTTTTAAGAGGGCTTGTTGAACCCCTTCACCAGAAACATCCCGGGTAATTGAAACATTTTCAGATTTCTTAGCAATCTTGTCAATTTCATCAATGTAGATAATTCCCCGTTGGGCCCGGTCAACATCGTAATCCGCATTTTGCAATAACTTAAGCAAAATATTTTCAACGTCTTCACCAACATACCCGGCTTCCGTTAAGGTTGTCGCATCTGCAATCGCAAATGGCACATCCAAAATTCGAGCTAAGCTTTGTGCCAAGTATGTTTTACCTGACCCAGTTGGTCCAATAACGGCGATATTTGATTTTTGTAACTCAATATCACCTTCACCAACTAAAGTATCATTAATCCGTTTATAGTGGTTGTACACCGCCACGGCTAATGTGCGTTTAGCGTTCTCTTGACCAACAACATATTTATTTAAAGCATCCACAATTTGGCGCGGCGTTGGTAAATCAATTACCTCCTCAGCGGCATCGTGGCGGACTTCTTCATCAATAATTGATTTTGCAAGGGTAATACATTCATTACAAATGAAAACCCCTGGTCCAGCGATTATCTTTTGCACTTCATCTTGTGACTTACCACAAAATGAACAGATGATTGGTCCCATTGGATCAGTCGTATCAAGCATTGGCAATGCCTCCTGTCAAAAAATTCATTAGTTAAATTGTACCATATCACAACTAAAGTTAACTACTATTAAAAACTTTCGTAAAATTAAGTCGCTTTTGTTATTAAAAACCCCACATTTATCCAATAGGATAATGCGGGGTTAAATTATCAAGTATTTGATAACGATTGAAGTGCTAATTTAAAATTAAGCTTCTTCCTTAGCTGAATCAACGATTAAGTCAACAACCTTCTTGATTGCGATATCGTGTTTCAACATTGCTGGTGTCAAGGCTTGACGAACAGCTTCTTCATCGATACCGTATTGAGCAGCTAAGTCTTTAACTTCAGCATCAACTTCAGCGTCAGTACCTTCAATGTTTTCAGCAGCTACAATAGCTTCTAAAACAAGGTTAGTCTTAACACGGTTGGCTGCGCCTTCTTCGAATTGCTTGTGCAAGTCTTCTTGTGTAGTTCCAGTTAATTGGAAGTACATTTCTGGGTTGATACCTTGTTGTTGCATGTTACCAAGGTATTGGTCCATTTGACGGTGCACATCAGCTTCGATCATTGCGGCAGGAACATCACCACCAACAACAGTTGCGTTGTCAACAGCCTTAGTAATTGCAGCTTCTTCGATAGCGTCTTTAGCAGCTTGTTGCTTAGCTTCCTTCAAGTTAGCCTTAGTAACAGTCTTCAATTCGTCAAGTGAGTCAACATCTTCGTTAACATCCTTAGCAAATTCGTCGTCTAAAGCAGGCAATTCTTTAGTCTTGATTTCGTGAATTTTAACTTCAAACAAAGCATCTTTGTCAGCTAAGTTTTCAGCTTGGTAATCTGCTGGGAATTTAACGTTTACGTTTACATCTTCACCAGCTTTGTGGCCAACAAGTTGGTCTTCAAAGCCAGGGATGAATTGACCTGAACCTAATTCAAGTGAGAAGTTTTCACCCTTACCACCATCGAAGTGTACGCCATCAACAGAACCGTCAAAGTCGATTACAACAGTGTCGCCGTTTTCAGCAGCTGCATCTTCCTTCAATACGAGTTCAGCTTGAGAAGCACGTAACTTTTCAATTTCAGCATCAACTTCTTTAGCAGTTACACGTGTGCTTTGCTTAGGAACTGCTAAGCCCTTGTAATCACCTAATTCGATTTCAGGTGCAATTTCAACTTCAGCGTGCAACTTCCAAGGTTGACCCTTTTCCATTGAATCTGCGTCGATGTTTGGTTGACCAACTGGGTTAATACCAGCTTCAAGAACAGCGGCTTCATAAATGTCACCTAAAACAATGTTCAATGCGTCTTGGTATAATGATTCTTCACCAAATTGCTTGATGAAAAGTGCCTTTGGCATTTTACCCTTACGGAAACCTGGAATGTTAACTTGACCCTTTACACGATCAAAAGCCTTGTTAATACCATCAGTGTATACTTCAACTGGGATTTCAAAAGATAATGTACCTTTGTTACCATCACCCTTAGTAAATTGTGCGTTTGTTGCAACCATGCGTTAATTCCTCCAATAAATGAATTGCTGCAGCTAATTCATTGTTTTCAATGTTTAATACATACGAATAATAGTTTAACATACTAACTATTATATGCAAATATAAAACCAGTAATAGGCCGATATTTCGGCCTTTTTTGTTATTTTGATGTGAACTACTCGTCCATGAATGAACGAGCTTCAATTTTTAATTGAAAACGTTTAGGCAATGCACTTTTACAAGTGGTTTCCACATTGGAACTCGTTGGATATATCGCACTTATTTTGCACGCTCAAAGTGATACGCACATATCCGCCCTCAAAGCCTTTCAAGACGACCAGGTTCTGTTTCGCCTATCTTAAAACTAATTTATTGCAATCAGACTACTTGGCTTAATCGCTGGGTAGTCTTTTAATTTGATGTGTTTTTCTGGGTCTAAGCCCCATGCCAAAATATTTTTAGCAGCATTTAAATCTCGTGAAATCATGTTTCCAGTGTGTTTTGAGCGCCATTCACGTACGGCCACGGGGTGTTTTTCTGCAAATTCGGTACCGTATTCAACTTGAGATGTTTTGTAACTATCAACGCGGATCAACGTTTTACCGGTTTTATTAGCGGTCATTTCAATTAATGCCATGAGCCGATAAGGTTTGATTTTTGCGAGTTTCCGGTTTAACCCCGTATTGGTTCGTTTTACGGCCCGCATTTCCTTACTATCGAGTTGTTCAACAACAACTAAATCGGTAGCTTGGAACAGCGCCCGTGCTAATTTTTTATAAGTTTCATCCAAGATATTGGTCCGTTTAATATTTAAATATTTAATCTGCTGATTTAGCTTAATCAACCGTTGGCTAGTGCCCCCCAACCAAATCAGTTTGTCGCGTCTGGATTTTACAGTATTAATTTGGGCTTCTAAATAATCTGCCTGGTCTGCAATCGCAGTGGCAAGATAATGCGTTTGATCCGCTGAAGTATGAAAAATTTTATTATCTTTCATATTCCAATCAACGCCGATTTTGCTATCAGGTTGCTTACGCGCAACTTGTTCACGGATTACTAATTGTAATTCGTAGTGTCCATTGCCTTTTAGCTTTAATTTAGAAATCACAATCTGTTTATTAGCAAGGTTTTTAATATTTTCAACAACTTGTAGTACCCCAAAATCTTGTATCTTAATACCGTGGTTTGAAACCACTTTAATTTGCTTGTTATCAGGCAATGAAATCGTTTTGTAGGAATTGTTTTTACGTAAGAAGTTGAGTGAGCCTTTACGATACCACGACCTATGCTTTGCGTTGTTACCATGTTCATTATTTTTATAGTCGCTCTTTTCTTGGCTACTCATTTTAAAAGCTTTAAACAAGGTTTTGCGGTACTGGCTAAAATTAGTTAGTAATGTCAGCAAAAACAACCGTGCACCTTGCGAGTGCAAGCCAATTTTATTAGCGTTCCAACGATCTAAAGCATAGCAATCTTTAGCAAATTTGCCGGCAATTTCTGCAACTAAAAACTGTTTAGCGGTTAATGTTCTGGGGAAAGGGCGTAACACGTGTTTACGTCCGTATGTTTTTTCCAAATATTTAACGGCATAGTTATGCAATTTATTTTGAACGTGTAACCCATGCTGATGCTTTAACATCAACGCTGGGGTAGTTACGATACGATAGTGACGGACGTAGACATATTCCGTTGTTGATGTTAAGTTAAGCATGATTTCGTCAATTCCTTTACTTTGAATAGGCAGATTATAACATATTTAATCAGAACTATAAGGAAAAATAATTTGAAGATATGGGCTTTCATCACGGCTTTAAAAAACCGTGTCTTTCGCCCTTAAAGCAATAAAAAAAGGATTTGCATAAAATGCAAATCCTTTTTCGAAAGTTGTCCTTGTTAAATCAAGAACCGATTAAACTAAAAGATTAGTCTTCGATTTCTGAAACAACACCGGCACCAACAGTACGGCCACCTTCACGAACAGTGAATTTAAGACCCTTTTCAATGGCAACAGGGCTGATCAATTCAACAGTGAAAGTAACGTTATCACCAGGCATAACCATTTCTACACCTTCTGGCAATTCGATAACACCAGTAACGTCAGTAGTGTGGAAGTAGAATTGTGGACGGTAGTTTGAGAAGAATGGAGTGTGACGACCACCTTCTTCTTTAGAAAGAACATAAACTTCAGCCTTGAAGTTCTTGTGAGTTTGGATTGAACCTGGTTTAGCCAAAACTTGACCACGTTCGATATCGTCACGTGAAACCCCACGGAGCAATGCACCGATGTTATCACCGGCTTCACCCATGTCCATAGTCTTACGGAACATTTCAACACCAGTAACAGTAGTTGAAGCTGCTTCATCCTTCAAACCAACGATTTCAACTGCATCACCAACTTTAACAACACCACGGTCGATACGACCTGATGCAACAGTACCACGACCAGTGATAGTAAATACGTCTTCAACTGGCATCAAGAAAGGCTTGTCAGTGTCACGGTCTGGAGTTGGGATGTATGAGTCAACAGTATCCATAAGTTCTTCGATAACCTTAACTTGTTCAGCATCACCGTTAAGGGCACCAAGAGCTGATCCACGGATAAATGGAACATCGTCACCTGGGAAATCGTATTCGCTAAGTAATTCACGAACTTCCATTTCAACAAGGTCGATAAGTTCTTCATCATCAACAAGGTCAGTCTTGTTCAAGAATACGATAAGGTAGTCAACACCAACTTGGTGAGCCAAAAGGATGTGTTCACGAGTTTGTGGCATAGGACCATCAGTAGCGGCAACAACAAGGATGGCACCATCCATTTGTGCGGCACCAGTGATCATGTTCTTAACGTAATCGGCGTGTCCAGGGGCATCGATGTGAGCGTAGTGACGTGCTTCAGTTTCGTACTCGATGTGAGCAGTGTTGATAGTGATACCACGTTCACGTTCTTCTGGAGCAGCATCGATAGCTGCGAAGTCAGCTTGCTTAGCCAAACCTTTGTCAGCCAATACCTTTGAGATAGCGGCAGTTAAAGTAGTTTTACCGTGGTCAACGTGTCCGATAGTACCGATGTTAACGTGTGGTTTTGTGCGTTCATAATGTTCTTTAGCCAAAATGAAAATCCTCCTAAAATTTGCAAAGCGATTGATTTATCTCAATCCTATGCATTCAATTATACTACAATCCACCAAGAACACAAACAAGAAAATTCAATTTTCTGGTTGATATCTTTTGGAAAGCCTTAATTATTATATAAATACCATCTAACTTTGTAAATAAAAACATACTGTAAAAAATAAATTCCTGCTATTTTCTGGATTAATTACCAATTTTGGCAAATAATGCGTCAAATTTTAACAGCCAACGAATATCATTTTCATTTAAATCCGGTAACTCTTCACCCCGGAAACGGGCAATTTGATATTTAGTCCATGTTACTGGATCAGTAATCACTTGTTCCACAAACGGAAAAGCTGCCCGAATTCGTAAAATAATATTTTGTTCTAGCCCTGCTAAAGTTACTGGATCGGTATTTTCTAACTCTTCATACAACGTATCTTGAATAATAAAGGCCGTTTCAGTTGCCAATGGTGGCACTAATTCACTGAACTTACGCGTATAAACCGTATTATCGAGCCATAAAAAACTGACCTCGTCTTTAACTTTTAGCGCCATAAATGAGGCTAAAATTGTAATACGCACTAAATCGCTAACATCTTCATCCAATAATAGATTACGTGCAATCGCGAGATGTTCACGTAATGGCAATTGTAAACCAGTTTGATAACTATGATATTGGGCGGCAAAATCGTGCATCCCTAAATATTTAAATTCCCGGGCCCGGGCTTTAAAGGTTGCTTGCAAAATTGTGCGGGCCTCATCTTCCTTCAAAGTTAATGCTTGCTGTGTATGTTGATAAAGGGTTGGGCTCGTAATTTTATTGATAATTTCATGACATAAAATATAGTTTTGGTTTTTAGTAAAAATTAAAATCACATTGTCAACATCATCATTGGTCCCCAAATACTTTTCAACATAGTCCAATAAATATTGTTGGGCTAACTGAAATTGTTCTAAGCGGACCGCTAAGTTAACCAGTTGTTGATTCACTGCCAAATTTTGTTCGATTTGATACAGTTCTTCATATAAGGCTAACGCTTGTGACCAGGCACGTTCATCAACTGCTTGCTGCGCTTGTAATAAGAGTAAATCTTGTTTATTTTCTTCCATCCTAAGCAACCCCCTTTTTATTTTTAGACAACAAAAGAGATTGACTTACTTAAAAAATCAATCTCTTCGCCATCATTAATTATTTGAAGTTTCCGTTGTTCCTTGAGCAGGCTTGGGTTTCCGACGACGAGGCTTCTTCGCTTTTTTAGGCTTATTTGCTTCGGCATTTTCAACATTTTTAACTTGCTTCGGAGCATTTGGCAACTTTTTAGCTTTCGCTTTACCTTCACCGCTCTTACTTGTGCGGTTATGGCGCGCCAACCGACCACCGTTTTGGTTAACTTCCATAATAACTGGAAGAATAACTGGACGACGACGGGTTTGTTCGTAAAGGAAGTGACTTAAATTATCACGAACCGCGGTTTTTAAAGTTGTCCAATCAAAATCTTTTACATTGGCGAGATTGTCCAAAATTGTTTTCTCAACAATATCGCTACTGTCACGAATTAAATCACGTGAAGCCTTCACATACACAAAACCACGTGATGTAATCTTTGGCTTGGCAACAATTTTCTTACGACGACGATCAATTGTCACAACGGCCACAAAAACCCCATCTTCGGACAGAACTTTACGGTCACGTAAAACAATATTCCCGATATCACCAATGCCAGAGCCATCAATCATAGTGTTATTAACTTCAAATGAACCGGCCAAGTACATATTCTCACCATCATATTGAAGTTGATCACCTTTTTTAGTAATAAAAATATGATCTTCAGGGATACCAACTTCCATGGCTAATTGCTTAGCGGTATTCAATACCCGATATTCACCTTGAACTGGTAAGAAAACCTTTGGACGCATAAAGTTTATCATTAATTGCAAATCATTACCCGATGCATGTCCTGAAGAACGTAAATCTTGCGAAATTGCTTTAACATGTGCACCCGCTTTAAATAATAAGTCACGGGTCCGGGCAACGTAGGCTTCCATTGCTGAAGTTGGCGTTGTGGTAATAAATACCAAATCACCTTCCGTAATCTTAATGTGGCGGTCATCACCATTAGCCATCCGTTGAAGATGTTTAATTGGTTCACCCATCCGCCCAGTTTCTAAGATCACGGTTTCTTCAGGGGCTAATTTATTTAAATTTTTAAATGAAACAAATAATTCATTTTCAGGAATTGGTAATTCCAACATCCGTAACTTAAGGGCTGTGCGGACAACCTTTTCTAAATCATTCCCAGATAAGACAATCTTTCGCCCAGTAGCATATGTTGCATTAATAATTTGTTGGACCCGTTGAACATTTGAAGCGACCATCGCGACAATAATTCGCCCGTGGTGGTTTTGGAACGTATCCAAAATATAATCTTCAATTACCGATTCGTTAACAGAATCTCCAACCGATGCCACCCCAGCTGCGTCAGCCAATAAGGCCAAAACACCATTTTTACCAATTTCACCTAAACGAGCTAAATCGGTCCGGTAGCCTTCTTTGGCCGTTTGATCAAATTTAAAATCACCGGTGTAGACAATTTGACCTTCTGGTGTTTCTAAAACTAACCCTAGTGATTGGGGAATCGTGTGGGTGGTACTAAAGAATGATACTTTAACACTACCAAAATCGATAATTGAATTTTCGTTAACCACATGGAAATCATCAAAATCTTTAGTTAACTCTTCTGCTTTAACCGCCAAACGAGCTAAGGCCAACGTCATTTCAGAACCAAAGACTGGGACATTAATTTGGGCTAATAAATATGGTAACGCCCCAATTGCATCGGCGTGTCCGTGCGTTAAAAAGACCCCCGCAATCTTATCCGCGTTATCGACTAAATATTGAAAATCAGGAATGACAACATCAATTCCTAACAATTCGTTTTCTGGGTATTTTAACCCTGCATCAAATATAAAAATTTCATCATTGTATGTGATTGCATACATGTTCTTTCCGTTTTCGCGTACTCCTCCGAACGGAATAATTGATAATTTATTCGTCATTGTTTACCTCTAAAAAATTTTTTTGTGAGGTTATCCTCACTTTTACTCGCACAAAATATTCTAATCACAATTTTAGCATAATTTTGTATCTATAAACAATCAAACGTTATGAACTCCGTTAAATTCAAAAAAACTACCTGGGCATAATTCCACCCAGGTAGCTTTAAATAGTTATTTGGTATTGTTATTTTGTGCGACTAATTTAGCATTCAAAGCATCATGTTCTTGAATGGTTTGGGTAAAATACACCTTCCCTGTCTTTAAATTAGCAATAAAGAATAAATACTTTTTATCCCGATCAATTGGATGTAACACCGCCAAAATTGATGTCAATGATGGTGAGTTAAATGGTCCCGGACCAAAACCTTGATTCTTGTAAAGATTATACGGTGAATCAACTTTAGTATCCGCAATTGATAAATTAGTTTTGGTAGTATTTAACGCATACTTAACCGCAACATCTGAACCTAAGGTCATTTTGTCATCAATCCGATTTAAAAAGACCCCGGCCACAACGCCCCGATCGTGTGGCGTAACTGCTTCACGCTCAACTAATGACGCTAACGTCAAAATTTGTTGCACGCTTAATTTTTGCTTTTTGATATCAGCATAATATGGTTGTAAGACTTGGTTCGTTTTAGCAACCATTTGAGTTGTAATATCCGCTGGTGTCTTGGCATTCCGTACATCATAGGTTGCCGGATATAAATATCCTTCCAACTTATAACGGGTTGGCGCATTAATTGCCGAGTTCAACAAATCAGGATATTGTTTGGCTAATTTTTGTAAATATGCTTGATCATTAAGGGTCGCCAACCATGCTTTTGCCGAAAACTTAGTCTGTTTAGCGACCGTTTGCGCAAATTGGGCAGCATTTTCACCTTCACGCATGAGGACAAACCCTGGTTGAAGCATACCTTCTTTAGGCGTTAGTGCCCCTGGCTTTTGTAATTGGGCGACAATGGTTGCAATACTCATCTTAGGCGATAAGGCAAAATAACCAGCATTTAAATTATTAACGTTATTCAAATCAACGTAATTTTTAAAGGCACTCGCATATTTAATAACCCCAGCATTTTGCAATTGCTGACCAATCATGCCCGCATTGGCCCCTTGTGGCACTTTAAATTCGATGATTTTAGTACTCTTAAGATCTTTAGCACTAAAATCACTTCGTTCGTGTAAATAAGTTCCACCCACAGCTAACAGTATTAACACGCCTAAGCCAATAATTGTGATAATTATCCAGCGAAGTTTGGCCCCATGTCCCCCACTTGTCATGCCCGAACGACGTGTTAATGGTCCATCAAAGTTATTGTTATCTTTCAAAGTAAATCTCCCCTAGCGAATTTCAGCAGTTAATTGTTCCTCTAACGCTGTAACAACGTCAGTAAATGCTGAGTTAACTTCTTCTTCAACTAGTGTCTTATTTACATCTTGATATGTCAACGTAAATGCTAATGATTTTTTGCCTTCAGCAACATTGCTACCTTGGTAAACATCAAATAAATCAATATCAACTAAGTGTTGACCACCATTTTCACGAATGATTTCAGCGATTTGGGTATAAGCCACATTTTCGTCAACCAAAATCGCGATATCACGACTCATCCCTGGGAATTTTGAAATGGCTTCATAACCACGATCATTTTTAGCAAGATCAAGTAATAATTGTAAATCAAGCTCAAAAACATATGTGGCTTTAATTTTAAACGCTTTGGCAATAGTTGGGTGCACTTGCCCAACAAACCCAACCACTTGTTCCCCAACAAAGATTGCTGCCGTTCGACCTGGGTGCATTTCTTTAAACTCAGCACTTGGTTGGTATGAAATTGGCGCCACAAAATCAAATTGATTCAAGTAAGCCGCTACTAAACCTTTAGCGGTGTAAAAATCAACTTCTTTGGCCTTACCTTGCCAAGTATCCCGACCAAATTTACCAGCAATCGCACCGGCAATGTGTTCAACTTCAGTTGGTCGCACGGCATCCCCAAAGCGGTAGAAGACGCGTCCTTGTTCATATAAAGCCACATCTTGTTGTTTCCGGGCCACGTTATAAGCTACGTCATCCAACAAACCGGTTACTAAACTCATCCGAGTAGCGGTACGTTCTTGCGTCATTGGGTAATCTAACTTAGTAATGTTAGCCGTTGCATCCAAGGTGAACATTTGGGCTTTTTCATCCGTCGTTAAACCATATGAAATTGCTTGGTTCAAGCCAAGACTTTCAAGGAAGTGCCGTGATTTACGAATTACTTGTTGCTTGTAAGTTAATTTACCAACTGTTGCCGTCGTTACTGGCAAGGTCGCTGGAATATTGTCGTAACCATACATCCGCGCGATTTCTTCAATTAAATCAGCAGGAATGCTAATGTCCCATCGACGACTTGGGATCGTCACCGTAAAGGTTTCATCGGCAACTTGGGTTGGGAATTGCAGTTGCGCAAAAATGGTCGTAATATCAGCCACCGTTAAATTCAAACCTAACACGTGGTTAATCCGTGATAACGTAACAGCGACCTCAACTTTAGCTTGCGCTGTATCAGTTGCGACTACTACGCCAGGTTGCACTTGACCATTACCAAGTTCAGCAATTAATTGAGCGGCAAAATCAAGGGCTTGTTCAGTCGCATTCCAGTCAATACCACGTTCAAAGCGTTGTGAAGCTTCTGAATGTAAATCATGACGGCGGGCAGATGAACGAATATTACGTGGGTTAAAGTTAGCAGCTTCAAGCACAATCGTTGTTGAGTTAGCATCAATTTCAGTTGATTGACCACCCATGACACCGGCTAACATAATTGGCGTCGCACCGTCTGTAATAACGATATCTTGGTCCGCCCGTAAATCACGTTGTTCACCATCAAGTGTCACTAAGGTTTCCCCGGCAGTTGCTAAACGAACACCCAATTGTTTAGTCGTTAATTTATCGTAATCAAAAGCGTGCATTGGTTGGCCAAAAGTCATCAAAGCGTAGTTAGTAATATCAACAATATTATTAATTGGGCGCATGCCAACATTCCATAACTTACGTTGTAACCACAATGGTGAATCTTGCACCGTAACATTTTCAATCATACGGACTTTATATTTAGGTGCTAATTGTTCATCCGCCGTTGCACTAATTAATTCGCTCGTTGCTTTTGAACCATTTTCAACTAATTGAACCGTTGGTAAGGTTGGGGTTTGATTCAACATGGCTCCAACTTCCCAAGCCGTACCATTCATTGACAACATGTCAGCACGGTTAGGCGTAATACCCATTTCGAAGATAAAATCATCCATGCCTAAAGCGACTAAGGCATCATCCCCAGGTTTAACACCGTCATTTTCATTGAAAACCCAGATACCATCTTCAAAATCTTTAGGTGACACTTTTTCATCAAAGCCAAGTTCTTGTAAAGCACACAACATCCCGTTTGATGCCACGCCCCGTAACTTACCTTTTTTAATCTTTTGACCATTTGCAATGCGTGAATTGTGCTTAGCTAAAATAACTAATTGACCTTCCGCCACATTAGGGGCCCCCGTTACGATTTGGATGAGGTCGTCTTCACCCGCATCAACTTGGGTAATTACCATGTGATCTGAATCAGGGTGGGGTTTCACTGACATCACTTTGGCAACGACAACTCCACTCATTCCAGCTCCTGGTTGCGTTACATCTTCAACTTCAACTGAAGTCCGTGCAATCCGTTCTGCTAAAACATTTGGATCACCAGTAATTTCTAAATATTCTTTTAACCAATTAAGAGATACTTTCACTTGCTTGACTCCTTTTATTTAAATTGTGATAAGAACCGAACATCATTTAAATAGAAGTTCCGGATATCATCAACACCGTATTTCAACATTGCAAAGCGGTCAGGTCCAAGCCCAAAGGCAAACCCACCGTATACTTCAGGGTCAACTCCCGCCATTTTTAAGACATTGGGATGAACCATACCGGCTCCTAATACTTCAATCCATTCAATATCTTCTGGTTTTGTATTTTCATCAACGTCATTCCATGACACATCAACCTCAACAGATGGTTCCGTGAATGGGAAGTATGAAGGCCGTAAACGAATTTGGTGTTTTTCACCAAATAATTCTTGGGCCACTTTAAGTAAAGTCCCCTTTAAGTCAGCCATCGTGATGTGCTTGTCAATTACCAATCCTTCAACTTGGTGGAATTGGTGAGAGTGGGTGGCATCATCAGTATCACGACGATATACCCGACCGGGTGAAATCATCTTTAAGGCCCCTTGCGTGAAATCGTGCTTTTCCATTGTCCGGGCTTGGACTGGGGATGTTTGCGTTCGCATTAAAATTTCAGGTGTAATGTAAAATGTATCTTGCATATCACGGGCTGGGTGATCTTTAGGCAAGTTCATCATTTCAAAGTTATACTTATCTTCTTCAACTTCAGGTCCTTCAGCGATTTGGTAACCCATACCTAAAAATTGATCTTCAAGTTGTTCAATAATTTGTTGGATCACATGGGCATGTCCTGGTTCAAAGTTCGCCCCTGGTAAACTAACATCAATTTGTTCGGCCGCTAATTGGGCATTTAAGGCTAACGTTTCTAATTCTGCTTTTTTAACTTCTAAGGCATCTTTAAGTAAATCCCGAATTTCATTTGCAAACGCCCCGATAACTGGTCGTTCTTCGGCTGAAAGGTCTTTCATTCCCCGTAATACTTCGGTAATCGGTCCTTTCTTTCCTAACGTGTTAACGCGGATTTCGTTAAGTAGATCCAAATGCTTGGTATCATTAATTTGTGTCAATACAGTTGCTTTTAATTCATTTAAACGATCTTGAAGTGACATATAAGGCTCCTTTTTATTGTTTTAGCGCCAAAAAAAGCCCCTGTGTAAAAAATTACACAGGGACGCTTCACCGTGGTACCACCCATCTTTAGTCAATTGACTACTCAATTGTCACGTAACGGGTGACGCTCGATAATTGTTACCGAATAATTCGTTCCAATTATTGCTCCAAGAGTGAATTCAAATTAATTAACATAATATTGTTAGTCTCAGTCATGCTAACAAATCCCTGGATTAATCATTAATTTTACTATTTCTTTTCAACGCTGCTATATATACTTCAGTAAGTATAGCACATTTTAAAAATTGCTTCAGCTTAATTTTTGCAACAAAAAAGACCGACACAACGGCCGGCCTTTGATTAGACTGTCGTCGCGTAAGTTTGATCAGCCCATCGATGAATCTCATCCATTAATGGCCGCATCGCTTCACCGCGTTCAGTCAAGGCATATTCAATTAATGCTGAATCGACATATGTCCGTCGTTCAACCAAACCTTCTTCTTCTAACTCTTTTAAGCGTTCTACTAAAACCCGATCTGAGCACGTACACACTGCCCCGGTCAAATCTTTAAAACGTGATGGTCCATTACTCAAGAGAACTTCAATAATTAAGCCATTCCATTTGCGACCTAGAATTTCGAAAGTTTTCATGAACTTTGGACAAAGCTTACCATCTTCTTTAATTCCCATTTCATTCATACCTGCAACTTTCTTTCATAATATACCTTCAAGTAAATCACTTACTTTTAGTCAACTATGATTATAGCACGCATGCATAAAATTTACATTGTCTAAATCTTAAAACTGTTATTTTATTATACTATTAGTTAACCATTAAAACGGGCCTTAACCGCTTGCCATTTAGGTGCAAAATATTCTTGCACAGCCGCCACATTATCAACCATGTCAACCAGAAAACTTTCGCGATATTGCGGTAATTCTAACGTTGCACCAAACATATGCTTCAAAATGATATCTTTTTCCATTGGGCTCAAAGGCGTTAATTTCTCAGCATTACGTAGTGATACCCGTGGATGAATATAGGCATGCGTCCCCAGTTCAAATTTAGTTTCGCGCCAATCATAGTAAAATAAGTCATGTAACAAACCGGCGCGGGCAACTGCTTTAGCATCTAATTTTAATTTTTTTGCCCACAGATAACTTTGATAAGAAACTGAAATTGAGTGTGTTAACCGATCAGAATGATGATGTTGGACATAATTTTGCAACCGTAAAACTTCTGGCCGCGCTAATAAATCAGCCACATACATATTGTACTCTTGATCATCTTGCCAATTTATTTTTTTCAAATGTGTACCTCACCTTCGCATGTGGAATCTCCCACTGAGGCAATAATACAATATCTCACGGCCAAAACCAACTCTTGTGTTTAATTTTTGTTAACGTGTTTTCGTTGGTAATCGGCAATCGCTTCATACTCTGATTTTAATTGCCGATCAAGGCGAATATAGATGGGCATTAAGTCGCGATAGGCACCATAATTAGCTGGTT
Source organism: Periweissella ghanensis (assembly GCF_918814755.1). Classification (GTDB taxonomy): domain Bacteria; phylum Bacillota; class Bacilli; order Lactobacillales; family Lactobacillaceae; genus Periweissella; species Periweissella ghanensis. The sequence goes on from NZ_CAKKNT010000005.1 coordinate 64,123, forward strand.
CTGGTTGATATGTTTTCGTCGTGCCAATCACTTTTTCCATAATCTCGTAGGAATCAATAATCCCTAACGCCTTCATTGCAACTACCGCAGCTCCTAAGGCTGAGGACTCAAAAGAATCAGGAATAGTCACCGGTTGTTCAAAAACATCCGCTAACATTTGCCGCCATAACGCTGAGCGCGCAAATCCACCGGTAGCTTGAATTGCGGTTGGCTTACCAACTACTTCTTCTAATGCTAACGTCACTGAATATAAGTTATACACAATCCCTTCAAGCACTGCCCGGAGCATATGTGCCCGCGTATGTTTTTGGGTTAATCCAAAGAACGAACCGCGGGCATTGGCATCCCAAATGGGAGCCCGTTCACCACCAAGATATGGATGGAAAATTAACCCATCCGCACCGGCCGGAACTTTCGCGGCAATATCTGTTAATAAATCATACGCGTCCATCCCTAACAATTTCGCGGTACTTTTTTCAGCATCAAACATATTATCGCGGGCCCACCGAAAAACGACTCCCCCGTTATTAACTGGGCCACCAACCACCCACATATTTTGGTCTAAATAGTAGGTAAAAGTCCGCCCTTTGGGATCAATAACTGGTTTATCAGTCACTACTCGGACTGCTCCTGATGTCCCAATTGTAACGGCTACGACACCTGGTTTAATTGCGTTGACCCCTAAGTTTGATAAGGTCCCATCTGACGCCCCAAAGACAAACGGCACATCGGCAGCTAACTGCATAAATTGTGCATATTCAGGTTTTAAACCCGTTACATAATCAGTTGGCGCAACTGGGGTTGGTAATTGTTCCCGTTTAAGACCCGTAATGGCTAACGCTTGTTCATCCCAATCTAAATTAAAAATGTTAAAAATTCCCATTGCTGAAGCAATTGAGTAATCAACTTTATTGACGCCTAATAAGCGATAAAATACATATTCTTTGATTCCCATATAATGGGCCGCAGCTTGATAAATCGTTGGTTTTTCCGCTTTGAGCCAAAGTAATTTAGCTAAGGGCGCCATCGGATGAATTGGGGTTCCGGTTTTAGCATAGATTGCTTGTCCAATTCCGTTGGTCTTTAAATCAGTTGCATATTGCTCCGCCCGATTATCGGCCCACGTCAACACGCGCGTCAAGGGCTGATAATCCTTATCTAAGGCTATGAGGCTGTGCATAGCACTGGAAAAAGAAACGGCACGAATAGTATCCCTTGCAGCATCTGTTTTTTGCACGACTTCACGAACTCCTTCAAGGACCGCCTGAAAGATTTCTTCTGGATCTTCTTCTGCCATATCTGGAATATCTTGATATAAAGGATATAATTTATTGGCATAACCGTGGACTTGGCCTTCCAAATCAAATAAAACAACCTTAGTTGATGTTGTTCCTAAATCTACCCCGATAATAAATTCCATGCTATCTACCTCAATTCAAAATAAATTTTATTAGTACTAACTGTTATTATTTCTCTTATCATCTCTTATATCTAATGGTACTATATGTTGCCCAAAAGACCTAATCCTTGGTAACTATTGTCGTAATTTACTCGTTAAAATATCATGAAATAAAAAAGACCTAAACGAATTTTAATTTCGTTCAGGTCTTTAACTGATTTAAATTAGAGTTTTAAGGCAAACATCAAGACACCCGCGGCCACCCCAACATTAAGTGATTCTGCATCACCCGTAATTGGAATGTACAAGTTAGCGGTTGTTTTGGCTGCTAATTCTTCCGTCATTCCTTGACCTTCATTACCCATGATTAAGGCAAAATCAAGCGTTGGATCAATTTCACGGTAGTTTTTAGCTTCAGGGTTCAATTCTGAACCGTAAACTGGCAAGTTATTAGCTTGTAAAGCATCCGTCCAAGTGGCCAAATCACCCTTTAAAACTTCCAAGTGGAATTGGCTACCTTGCATTGCACGTACAACTTTAGGTCCAAAGACATCAGCAGAGCCTTCACCAAGCACAACTCCACGGAAACCAGCGGCATCAGCTGTCCGTACCATCGTACCAATGTTACCTGGATCTTGAATGGCATCAAGTAACAACCAAGCACCATCGTGAACATAACTTGGGTCAAATGTTTTTTCAGGTAAAGTTACTTCGGCAAAAATTCCTTGTGGTGTCACAGTGTCACCGATGAACTTGGCAATGTCAGCTGGCACAACAAAGACTGGTACTCCAAGTGGGAAATCTTCTTGGTGTTGGGCAAGTAATTCATCCGTTACGATAATGGCGTGAAACTTAGCTTTGTGGTTCAAAGCTTCTTGAACTAAGTGCCAGCCATCTAACAAGTAGGTGCCACTTGCTTCACGACCTTTTTTGGTTGCTAATTTCGCCCATGCTTTAACACGTGCATTTTGTTTACTGGTAATTTTTTCCATAATTATATCCGTCCTTTTCGTTAATGCTAGTTTAACATATTTTAGTAATAAAAAATTCGTTAGACTCACGTGAATCTAGCGAATTTCTAAATCTCGTTAATGACTACTTATGATTTTGCTTACCGGCGTTGCGCTTAGCATTATCATCGGTAGTTGAAGCTGGTTTAGTTGGTGTTACACCAGCAGTTGGCGTTGCCGTTTGACTCTTAATATTTTTAATAATATCATCGGCAACATTTTTAACGACAAAGTTAGTTGCCACATGTGTTTTAATCCGTGGTCGTAAAATATTAATGATTAATGTTTGAATAACCGCAAATACTCCGCCGACAAAGAAGTACAATCCTAACGCCGCACTAGTTTGCCATGAGAAGATTAAAATCATTACCGGGCTGAGTAACATCGTTGTCCGCATCATCTTCTTTTGATCGTCAGGTACCCCTAACATCATTAGGTAACCTTGTAATAAGTACACCACAAACGCCAAAATAGCCAAGATGGGACTTGAATGTTTCAATGCAATCCCAAAGAATTCAGTCCCTGAAAGGGATGGTGAATATCGCACGGCACCGTATAGCCCAGAAAAGATTGGTAGTTGAATCAATAATGGTAAACAACCAATTCCACCAGTTAATGACACATTATTTTCACGATAAACTTGCATGGTCGCTGCTGAAGCTGCCGTACGTTGTTCTTGGGTTTCAGCATTTTTGGCCAAATCTTGTAACTTTTCAAGTTGGGGCCGTAACATCCCCATCTTTTCTTGTTGAATTGTTGCCTTGTGTTGTTGTGAAACCATTAATGGTAACAATACTAAGCGGACAATCAAGGTCAAAATCATGATTGCAAACCCAACCGCATTGGGGGCATGAACACCACCGAATAAGCCGGCAATCGCATTCATTAATTGTTCTAACGGGTGACCTAAGTAATTCCAAATGAAACCGTAAGGAACTTCTTCATGATTAACATTTTTAACCCGGACACAACCGCTTAAAAATACTAGCATCATTGCAACAATCGCAATCATACCTAGTTTTTGCTTCTTTTTCATTAATATTTCTTCCTTTTACTACGTTCTTTAAAAATACACTCCCTATTATTCTACATAATTGTGAGCTGAATAACAATGCTTAGCTGAGCAATGTTAACAGATTTTCTTTCTAACGTAAAATGAAACGTTTGTGAAATATATGTCATAAAATCATAACCTGATAACAGTTAGTTAGTAATATTTACACGGTATATTTATTCTCAGATGCAAACCTATAATAAAAAAAGAAATTTATCCGCATCGTAAATTTCAAGGAGACTATATTAAACATGAAAAAATCAGTAAAATCCTCAATTATCGGTTCATTAACAACTTTACTTACTTTAGGTGGCGTCGTTAACATCGCCAATGCCGACACACAACAAGTTAAGAGTGGTGACACACTTTCAGGAATTGCTCAAGAAAACAACACAACGGTTGCTAACTTATTAGCTGCTAATAAAATTGCTAACCCTAACTTGATCTACATTGGTCAAGACATCAACATCAATGCTAAAAACAACACTCCTGCTAAAACAGTTACTGTACCAACTTCTGTTACTGTTAAAGCTGGTGACACGCTTTCAGGTATCGCACAACAATTCCACTTAACTGTTAGTGGTCTTGCTGCTGCTAACAACTTGAGCAACCCTAACGACTTAATGGTTGGTCAAAAACTTGTGCTTAAAGAAGCCCCTGTTCAACAACAAGCTCCTAAGGCTCCTGTTCAACAACAAGCACAACAAGCTCCTGTTCAACAACAAGCACAACAAGCTCCTGCTCAACAACAAGCACAACAAGCTCCTGCTCAACAACAAGTGCCACCAGTTGCCGCAGCAACATCACGCACTAACACATCATATGCTGCTAAGGCCGCTGCTAACGTAGCACCAACACAAACTGCAACTACGACTACTTCTGCTTCAAGTGCAGCTGCCCAAGCTGCTCAATACGCCCGTCAATTCGTAGGTAACTCATCATATGTATGGGGTGCTTCTAACGTTGCTGGTCACCAATTTGACTGTTCTGGTCTTGTAATGGCAGCCTTCCAAAGTGTTGGTATCTCATTACCACACCAATCTGGTGCACAAGCTGCCATGACTACGCGTATTTCAGCATCACAAGCACAAGCTGGTGACTTATTATTCTGGGCCAACGCAAGTGGTGATGTTTACCACGTGGCTATCTCACTTGGTAACGGTAACTTCGTAAACGCACTTGACCCACAAAGTGGTGTCGTTTACGGTGGTATGGGAATCGCACCTAGCTTTGCTGGTCGCGTTAACTAATTAACTTACATTAATTAAAAAAACGGGGAGAAATTTTCTCACCCGTTTTTTAGTACTTAAAATTTATGCATCAAACAAAAGGTCCCTTGAAGAAAATCTTCAAGGGACCTTTTTAATGTAATTCTTACTAGCATCTGACTACTGTCAGCCACTTTTTCTATTGTTTGTAAAGATCAGCCATTGGCTTAGTTACGATGTCGTTAATTTCACGCATCAAAGTATCCATGGCTTGTTCTTGCGTCATCAAGTCCTTAACCAATGGGTATTCTTCTAACTTAGCAGCAATTCCTTGCCATTCTTGCATTTTAGCTTCGTCAGGTGCTTCACCTTGACTCATCATCCGTTGAATTTCAAGTTGAGCACTTTGGAATTCCTTAAATACTGTGTATGAAACTTCGTCAGCTTTCATCGCTTTAAAAGTTTTTTCAAGTGTTTGGTATTGTTCCGTTGTACGCAAATCGCGTTCCAATTGGTTGGCTGTATCATAGATATTAGTCATATTATCACCCTTTTCTAAAAGTATACCATTATGATAACACGTCTTATATGCTCGTTTCTACTAATTTATTTGAATAAGCCACTAACTGAATCCCAAAGGTTTTTAGCTTGGTCTTTAACCTTATCAACCCCTTGTTCCACTGTTTTTTTGGCGTTATTCGTAAAATCACTAAAGATCCCATCACTTGAATCATTATCATTATTAGCTTTAGCCACTAATGTATTAACGTCAGGAACACTAAATTTAGTCCCTTTGGTGTATGGTAACATCGCCGTTAATTCTGATTTAAACAAGACACCGACATTTTGTGATGGATCAACTGATAAACTCTGACCAGCTTTATTGTTATCATAACCTTCCCAAGTTGCCACAGCAATATCAGGAGTATAACCAACAATCCACTTATCATTTGAACCCCCAGCGGTACTCTTAGTATCTTCGGTTGTCCCAGTTTTACCAGCAATCGCATAGCCATATGGTTTAGCGGTCGCCCCAGTCCCATACGTGAAGACCCCTTGCAACATACTAGTCATCTTATTAGCCGTGTTCGGTGAAATGACCCGCGTTGAAGCTGGATGCGTATTATCAACAATGACGTTCCCTGAAGCATCAACAATTTTACGAATAAAGTATGAATGTTGCATCACGCCGTTATTAGCAAACGTGCCATATGCTTGGGCTAATTGAATTGGTGAAACCCCAGTATGGGTTCCGCCAAGGGCTAATGATAGATTTTTATCACTATCATTTAAATTCATGCCAAATTTTTGGGCCATTGCAAAGCCAGTATCAATCCCGATTTTGTGTAATAGCCATACCGCCGGAACATTAATACTTTGTTGTAAGGCTTGATACATTGGAATGGTATCTTGATACACGCCATTTTCATTAGTCGGCGTGTAGTTATTAGAACCATATGAATTTTTTTGATCATTTAACTTAGAATCATACGTATAGCCATTTTGAACCGCTGGTGCATAGACTGCCAATGGTTTCATGGTTGATCCCGGTTGCCGTTTCATTTGCGTAGCACGGTTAAAGCCCCGGAAAACATGCTCACCCCGGCCACCAACAATCGCTAAGACACCCCCCGTTTTAGGATTAACTGCTACGGAAGCTGCTTGCACATTTTGGGTTGGGTAATTATATTGAGCATCAAATTGCGTTTGCATGGCTGTTTGTAGTCGTTGACCGAGCGTAGTGTAAATTTTATAACCGTGATTCATAATATCCGCTTCACTAAGCCCATAACGGTTAATCGCTTCATCAATGACCGCATCAAAGAACCATGGATATTGATAAGTTGCTTCGCGTTTATAATTGTTCACAATTTGAATTGGTTGTTGCTGGTATGCTTTGGCCGCACTCGCTGATATTTTTTTATTTTCCGTCATTAAATCTAGAACTAAATTACGACGGGCAAACGCATTTTTAGGATTTCCAATCGGATCATAAATCACCGGTGAGCGTAACATTGCTGCTAACATTGCTGCTTGAGGAACGTTCAATTGACTAGCATGCACTCCAAAATATCGTTCTGACGCATCTTCAACACCCCAAATACCACGGCCAAAGTAGGCATTATTGAGATACATCGATAAAATTTCTTGCTTTGAATAGATATTTTCAACTTCAACTGATAGAAAAATTTCACGTGCTTTCCGATCAAGCGTTTGTTTTTGTGAAAGGAGCGCATTTTTTACTAGTTGTTGCGTAATCGTTGAACCCCCACCAGAAATATAATTTCGCCGTAAAATTTTATTTTTAACTGCTAATAACGCCGCACGGCCAATCCCTTTAATGGAAAATCCGTATTCATGGTAGAAATTACGATCTTCGGTTGATAAAACCGCATTTTGTAAATTTGGTGAAATTTGATTTAAATTCACAAAAGTCCCTTTTTGTGAATAGAGCGTTCCAGCTTTATCGTTATCTTTATCATATACGACCGTTGTTTGTGATAACGCAGCTTTTAGGCCCCGTACATTGGCTGTTTTGGCTTCAATTGTTAAATAGGCACTCGTCACAAAAATCAAACTAAGGATAATTACAATTATCCACCGGTTAATTTGAAAACGCCGCCAAAACGGTCCAAAAATTGCATCTATTTTGTGACCAACTTTGCTAAGCAAAATCCATCCTTTTGTATTTCTCATTTTAACTCCGTTATATATTATTCTCTAAAATTTAGGGCCTGTACTAGTACTTCATGTAACCGCACTGCCGCGTCTTCAGTTGGACTAGTAATGTAAATAGTATCATGTCCCGCTAAGGTCGCCAAGACATCTGGTAATTCCTGCTCATCGATCAAGGCAGCTAATAAATTTCCATTAGCTGGTAATGTTTTAACAATATTCATAAATTGGACGCGGGTCACACTTAACATCACTTCACTCATTAATTCATGTAATTGATTTACTTTATTACTAGCCTTATTAGCCATGGCTTGGTAACTCACGAAACCATGTTGATCAGCCACTTTAGCATAATTCAACGTTTTTAAATCACGTGAAATTGCGGATTGTTTAACTTCAACTCCCCGTTTTTCCAAAGCGACCATCAATCCTTTTTGACTCCCAATTTGTTCTTGTTCGAGTACTTCTTTTATAATTTCTAATCGTTGCTTTTTATTCATCAGACGTCCTACTCTTACTCCCCTTAGTTTAAGTCAAACAAAGCCATTATACGTTGTTAGAAACTATTTTATCAAAAAATTGCTTAAATAAATAATTTATTTAAATATCTTTTTGATTGCTAATCATAGCGTAAGTGAACTACTCGTCCATGAATGAACGAGCTTCAATTTTTAATTGAAAACGTTTAGGCAATGCACTCTCGTGAGTGGTTTCCACATTGGAACTCGTTGGATATATCGCACTTATTTTGCACGCTCAAAGTGATACGCACATATCCGTCCTCAAAGCCTTTAAAGACGACTAGGTTCTGTCTCGCCTATCTTAAAACTAATTTATTGCAATCAGACTACTTGGCTTAATCGTTGGGTAGTCTTTTAATTTGATGTGTTTTTCTGGGTCCAAGCCCCATGCCAAAATATTTTTAGAAGCATTTAAGTCACGAGAAACCATGTTTCCAGTGTGTTTTGAAATCCAATCACGGACGGCCACGGGGTGCTTTTCTGCAAATTCGGTGCCATATTCAACTTGTGATGTTTTATAACTATCAACGCGAATCAACGTTTTACCAGTTTTATTAGCGGTCATTTCAATTAATGCCATGAGCCGATAAGGTTTGATTTTTGCGAGTTTCCGGTTTAACCCCGTATTGGTTCGTTTTACGGCCCGCATTTCCTTACTATCGAGTTGTTCAACAACAACTAAATCGGTAGCTTGGAACAGCGCCCGTGCTAATTTTTTATAAGTTTCATCCAAGATATTGGTCCGTTTAATATTTAAATATTTAATCTGCTGATTTAGCTTAATCAACCGTTGGCTAGTGCCCCCCAACCAAATCAGTTTGTCGCGTCTGGATTTTAAAGTATTAATTTGGGTTTCTAAATAATCTGCTTGGTCTGCAATCGCAGTGGCAAGGTAATGTGTTTGATCAGTCGAAGTATGAAAAATTTTATTATCTTTCATATTCCAATCAACGCCAATTTTATTGTTAGGTTGCTTACGCGTAATTTGTTCACGGATTACCAATTGTAATTCGTAGTGTCCATTGCCTTTTAGCTTTAAGTTAGAAATCACAATCTGTTTATTAGCAAGGTTTTTAATATTTTCAACAACTTGTAGTACCCCAAAATCTTGAATCTTGATACCGTGATTTGAAACCACTTTAATTTGCTTGTTATCAGGCAATGAAATCGTTTTGTAGGAGTTGTTTTTACGTAAGAAGTTGAGTGAACCTTTGCGATACCACGACCTATGCTTTGTGTTGTTACCATGTTCATTATTTTTATAGTTGCTCTTTTCCTGGCTACTCATCTTAAAAGCTTTAAACAAGGTTTTGCGGTACTGGCTAAAATTAGTTAGTAATGTCAGCAAAAACAACCGTGCTCCTTGCGAGTGCAAGCCAATTTTATTAGCTTGCCAACGATCTAAATCATAGCAATCTTTAGCAAATTTGCCGGCAATTTCTGCAACTAAAAACTGTTTAGCGGTTAATGTTCTGGGGAAAGGGCGTAATACGTGTTTACGTCCGTATGTTTTTTCCAAATATTTAACGGTATAGTTATGCAATTCATTTTGGACATGTAACCCCCGTTGATGTTTTAACACCAACGCTGGGGTAGTTACGATACGATAGTGTCGTACGTAAACATATTCAGTTGTTGGTGTTAATTTAAGCATTATTCTGGTAAGTCCTTTTCTTTGAATAGGCAGATTGTACCATATTTAATCGGAACTATAAGGAAAAATAATTTGAAGATAGGGGCTTTCGTCACGGCTTTGAAAAACCGTGTCTTTCGCCCCTAAAGCAATAAAAAAAATCGATCAAAAGATCGATTTTTTTACTATTACATTTCTTTAGGAGCATGCACTCCAAGTAAGCGTAAACTTTCAGTTAACACAATTGATACGGCTTGAACGAGTGCCAAGCGGGCATCTTTTTCATTATCTTCAACCAAAATCTTAGAGTTAGCATAGTACTTGTTGTATGCCCGTGATAAGTGCAAGGCATACTTAGCAATTACTGATGGTTCGCGGTCGTTCAACGCCCGACGAACGGTTGCTGGGAATTCACCCAATAACTTCAAGGTATCCCAAGCAGCCGCATCCGTTAAGCTCAATTCAGCATTCACAAGGTCTGGGTTACCAGCTTTACGCAAAATTGAGTTAGCCCGGGCATTTGAATATTGTACGTAAGGACCAGTATCACCTTCAAAACGAACAACTTCAGCTAAATTAAAGTCAAAACTGTTCATCCGTTCATTTTGTAAATCGTGGAAAATCACGGCACCAACCCCGACTTCTTTAGCAACTTGTTCCTTGTTAGCTAAATCAGGGTTTTTGTCATTGATTTGTTCATTAGCAAGCTTAACCGCATCATCTAAAACGTCTTGTAATAAGATAATCCGACCTGAACGCGTTGATAACTTCTTACCATCAACAGTAATCAAACCAAATGGAATGTGTTCGATATCGTCTGCCCATGCCAAACCAGCTTCTTTAAGCACGGCCTTTAATTGTTGGAAGTGTTCACGTTGTTCACCACCAACGACATAAAAGCTCTTATCAAAGTCGTATTCACGCTTACGATACATAGCAGCGGCTAAATCACGCGTCATGTAAAGGGTTGCTCCATCGGTCCGCTTAATCATCGCAACGGGTAAGTTGTATTTTTCAAGGTCAACAATTTGGGCCCCTTGTGATTCAACAAGTAAGCCTTTATCTTCAAGTAAATTAACAACTTCATCCATTTTATCGTTGTAGAAAGCTTCACCATTAAATGAATCAAACGTAATTTCAAGTTGATCGTAAATATTTAAGAATTCTTGTAATGATTCATCACGGAACCATTTCCAAAGTTGTTGGGCTTCGACATCACCATCTTCAAGCTTTTTAAACCAGGCCCGACCTTGGTCATCAAGTTCAGGATTAGCTTTGGCTTCTTCGTGGAAACGCACGTAGTAACCCACTAAAGTGTTGATTGGGTCAGCTTTAACTTCGGCTTCTGAACCCCACATTTTGTAGGCCACCATTAATTTACCAAATTGTGTTCCCCAGTCACCTAAGTGGTTAATTTTAACAGGGTTGTAACCATTTTTAACAAGGATGTTCGCCAAGGCATTTCCGATAACAGTTGAACGTAAGTGCCCCATTGACATTGGTTTAGCAATGTTTGGTGATGACATATCGATTGGCACATTGCGCATTTCACCATCGGTATTATTACCGTAAGCCGCACCATCGGTTAAAATCTCATGTAAGATGTTGGCTCCAACCAACTTCTTATCAAGGAAAAAGTTAACATATGGGCCGGTCGCCACAACTTTTTCAAAACCTGTTTGATCAATTTCAGCAACGATATCTGCGGCAATTTGTTGGGGTGCCTTTCGTAAAGCTTTCGCCAACATAAACGTTGGAAAGGCTAAATCTCCTAAATCAGAAGTTTTTGGCATTTCAATTTTGTTTTGAATATCAGCAACACTAAGTTGGTCTTTTAGAACGGTTGCCAAGGCATTAGCAACTTGTAACTTGTTATCCATGTTATATCCTCTTTTTTATCTTTGATTATAATGAAAACGGGGTCAGATTCATACGAAAAAGACTCGCCCCTTACACTACTGTAAGAGACGAGCCTTCACCCGTGGTACCACTCTAATTGAATTGAAAATTCCACTCAAATTATGTAATTTTAATAATTAGCTAACGCGCCTAACAGTTATTTTGATTTGGCTTCCATCATCCCAAATTTGCTAAACAAAATAAATCTGTCTTCCTTTAACTAATAAAGCTTAATCTGACTAAGCGAAGTACGGGAATCGGACCCGCGACCACAGCTTGGGAAGCTGTTGTTTTACCACTAAACTAACTTCGCAATACAAGATTAATTATAGCCTATTACTTAAAATATGCAATAACTAATCTAACATTTATGGTTATTCTGCATCCGTATCAGTAGCTTCAGCATCTTCAGCTGGGACTACTTCAGGTACTTCAGCGGCAATTAAAACCTTAGTTTCACTCATTCGCACAACTGCGCGGTGATTGTATTCATTAACTGTGGCTTGATCTTCTGGATCATTTTCAGTTACTAATACAAGTAATGAGTGTTCGTAAATTTTTTCAACCACACCTTTAAAATCGTGTTCAAAGTTGGCGAATTTCTTAGCTGCAACAAAGTCCCCAATGTTAAAACCTGAATCATTAACAATTTCTTCTACTGCCATATCACGCCTCCAGTCATATAACTATCCGATATATATTATCAAACCCACTATAAAATAGCAACAATTTTTAACCTTTAATATAAATGTAATATGCTATAATCAAGCTAACATATCTTGAAAGGTGGCTTTTTATGTTTATTTTAATCCATTTAATTGCAGCAATTATTTTACTCGTTATCGCATGTGGCGTGATTCTTGCCAAAACCAATAAGCAACTTGGAGCGTTAATGGTTGTTAGTCGGATTTTATATCTTGTCCTATTAGTAACTGGCGTGCGGTTAGCTTTTTTCACGTTTGCGCCCCATCCAGTGTTAACCATCATTAAACTCTTAGTCGCGCTTGGCTTAATTGGTACAATTGAAGTTCTCGGCGCTCACAAAAGCCAATCAAAAGTCGGCTTCCGTCAAATTTTGCCAGTCGGATTATTGTTTGTCGTGGTAATTGTTTTAGGATTTTCACTACATTAAAAATTTATATGCAAAAAGCCGAAGAAATGTTCTTCGGCTTTTTTACGCGCACAATCAAATGATTATGGGCATTTTATATTAATCACTAAATTCAAAACGGAAGTTCAAGATGGCAACTTCATCCCCGTTTTCAGCACCGGCTGCACGTAAAGCATCATCAACACCCATTGAACGTAATTGACGAGCAAAACGAAGGACACTTTCATCATGGGCTGTATTAGTCATGCGGAAGAGTTTTTCAATCTTCTCACCACTCAAGACCCATTCACCGTATTCACCAGTTGAAATTGTAAAGGCTGGTTCATCATCCTCTTCAAATTCGTAGTGTGCAATCGTTGGATCGTCTTCAATCATCATATCCTTCATTGGGAATTCAGGTGTGACATCAAGAAGATCTGCTGTCCGGTTAAGTAATGGTTCTAACCCCGTGCGTGTAATGGCTGAAATTGGCATAATTTCAGGTTCATTTTCAAGGTAATTACCAGCGGCTAATTCTTCTTTAAACTTAGCTAAGTTTTCAGCTGAATCAGGCATATCCATTTTAGATGGCACGATAATTTGTGGCCGATCTAATAAGGCTGGATCATATTGCTTCAATTCTTCATTAATCTTAACAAAACTTTCGTAAGGATCGGTTTCATTCATACCACTCATATCAATGAGGTGCAAGATTACTCGAGTCCGTTCAACGTGCCGCAAGAATTGAATCCCTAAACCGACCCCTTGTGAGGCCCCTTCAATCAACCCTGGTAAGTCAGCCATAACAAAGTCACGACCATCATCCAAACGAACCATTCCTAAGTTTGGTACCAACGTTGTAAAGTGGTATTCCGCAATTTTAGGCTTAGCAGACGTTACAATTGAAAGTAATGTTGATTTACCAACAGATGGCAGACCAACCAAACCAACATCGGCCAATACTTTTAATTCGAGTTTAATAGTCCGCACTTGACCAGGTTCACCATTTTCGGCAATTTCCGGTGCTGGATTATTAGGGGTCGCAAAGCGCATGTTACCACGACCACCACGACCACCTTTAACAACGACGAATTCTTCACCGTTAGTTGTTAAATCGGCTAAAATTTCACCAGTTTCAACATCGGTAACAGTTGTTCCTTGTGGGATTTTAACATATAGGTTGTCAGATGAACGACCTGTCATCCCCTTAGTACCACCCTTAGCTCCATTTTCAGCTTTAAAGTGGCGTTTGTAACGGAAATCCATCAAAGTCCGCAAACCTTCATCAACTTTAAGAATGATTGAACCACCACGGCCACCATCCCCTCCGAAAGGACCACCCATATCAACAAATTTTTCACGACGGAATGAGACAATCCCATCTCCACCACTTCCGGCTTTAACTTCTATCTTAACTTGATCGACAAATGCCATTTATTTCCTCCACCAATCTATTTTTGATTGTTATCTTTTAATATTTCCACAGCTATATCGCGCAAAATTCCACTATTTAGTATACTAGTTAAATGTCAATGGGTAAAGTAGTCAAATCAATAGTTCCGGAATATCTCACGCTTTCCTACCCTTATTATCTTATTTTGACCGTTAAATACCAAAAAATCAGCCCAACAATATCGCTTGGGCTGATTTTCATTATATATATTAGTAGATATCGAGGTAGTTATCGATTTCCCATGTTGAAACTTCCTGACGGTAAGCTCGGTATTCAATCTTCTTAGCATCAACAAATTGTTGTGCTAAATCTTTACCAATCGCATCTTTAACCGTTTCGTCACCTTCAAGGTTAGCAACCGCTGCAAGGAGGGTATCTGGTAAATCAAAGATACCAGCCTTTTGACGTTCTGCTTCGTCCATCAAGTAGATGTTACGATCAACAGAAGCCATTGGTTCGATGTGGTTAACGATTCCATCAAGTCCTGAAGCTAAAATAGCTGACAAGGCAAGGTATGGGTTAGCAGTTGGATCAACGGCCCGTAATTCAAGACGCGTTGATTGGCCGCGCGCAGCTGGGACCCGAACCATTGGTGAACGGTTTGAACCTGACCAAGCAACGTAAACTGGTGCTTCGTATCCAGGTACTAAACGCTTGTATGAGTTAACGGTTGGGTTAGTAAAGGCCGCAAAGTTAATCGCGTGCTTCAACACACCACCTAAGAAGTTGTACGCAATTGGTGATAATTGCATATCATCAGTTTCATTAAAGAATTGGTTTTTACCATCGGCAAACAATGACATGTTGATGTGCATTCCGCTACCGTTAATCCCTGAAACTGGCTTTGGTAAGAAAGTGGCGTACAAATTATTCTTACGTGCAATTGTCTTAACAATTAATTTAAAGGTTTGGATGTTATCAGCGGCTTCAAGGGCATCAGCATACTTAAAGTCAACTTCGTGTTGACCAGGCGCAACTTCGTGGTGGGCAGCTTCAACTTCAAAGCCCATTTGTTCTAACGTCAAAACAATTTCACGACGCACGTTTTCACCTAAATCAAGCGGTGCCAAGTCAAAGTATGAACCAGTGTCATTTAATTGCGTTGTAGGCTTACCATCAGCATCAAGTTTGAACAAGAAGAATTCTGGTTCTGGTCCAATGTTAAAGGCATCAAAGCCGTTTGCTTTCATGTTTTCGATGTTTTTAATCAAAACATTCCGAGGATCACCCATGAATGGTTGGCGATCAGCAGTGTATACACTTGCAATAATCCGCGCAACTTTACCACCATGTGAATCAGTTGCCCATGGGAAAATCATGAACGTTGATAAATCAGGGTATAAGTACATATCAGATTCTTCAATACGAACAAATCCATCAATTGAAGAACCATCAAACATCATATTATTGTCTAAAACTTTTTCAAGTTGTGATACTGGTACTTCAACGTTTTTGATCATTCCAAACATGTCAGTAAATGTTAAACGTAAAAATTCAACGTTTTCTGATTTAATTAAGTTACGGATATCATCTTTAGTGTAGTCGTGCTTTGGCATTATTAGAGGCCCTTCCTATTCTGATTAACTTTAAAACCAACTAAATTCAAAAATTCTGATTGTAATGCTTGTCGTGCTTGATGAGCAGTCATATTATCACTCTCGCGCTGTGCTTGCTTTGCATATATTTTTTTAATATTTGCAATTGAATCACCAACCAACAAATAATCTTTTATCTCAAGTAAACGATCGATATCATTTAACGAATACACCCGTTGATTGCTCGCTGTCCGTGCCGGTGTTATCAATCCTTGCGCTTCATAATAGCGAATTTGTCGGTCAGTTAAATCAGTTAATTTCCGAACCGTCCCAATTGGTAACACGGCCATATTACGTCGCAACTCTTTTTCAGCCATTCGTTATATCTCCGTTTATTAAGATAAGTTAATTTTAGCAGATTTTTACTACAGGGCAATCTCTCGTGTTAGGAAACCTCACATGAAACTTTTTTATTTTTCCATTAAAAATTGTTCAGCCGTTTTGATGATTGTCGGAATTTGTTCTGGGCTTTGGACTAAATCAAACCATTGAATTGCTTCAATTTGATGGCGGAACCACGTTAACTGCCGCTTGGCAAAGCGCCGAGAATTGCGTTTAATCAATTCAACGGTGGTTGTTAAATCACTTTGCTGTTCGAAGTATGGATACCATTCTTTGTAACCAATCCCTGTGCCACTTTGTAATTCTGGCCCCCCCGCCATAAATAGCGTCCGGGCTTCAGCTTCGAGCCCTTGCGTTAGCATTTCATCAACCCGCGCATCAATGCGTTGGTATAATACTGAACGTTCAGTATTTAACCCAATAATAAAGGCATCATATTCACGTTGGCCAACGGTACGAGGTTGTGCTGAAAATGGTACGCCCGTCAATTCAAATACTTCCAGGGCACGAATAATGCGCCGATTATTATTAACCGGAATTTTTTCAGCTGCTTTAGGATCAACTTTCGCTAATGCTTGCCATAAAGCAACGGGTCCAAATTCATCAACAAACGTTTGCCATTTTGTTCGAATCGTTTCATCAGCCCCGGCATCATTACCACCAAGCGGCATATCACCTAAAAGTGCGGCAATATAAAATCCTGTCCCACCGACAATAATCGGTACCTTGCCCGCCGCACTGATGGTATCAATGGCTTGGCGGGCTTCACTAACCCATTCAGCAACGGTAAAGGTATCATCAACTTTTTTCGTATCTAATAAATAGTGTTTAATCCCGGCTTGTTCTTCAGGCGTGGCCTTAGCTGTCCCGATATCAAGCGTTTGATACACTTGCATCGAATCTCCCGAAATAATTTCACCATTTAATGCTTGGGCTATCTGAATTGATAGCGCTGTTTTACCGACGGCAGTAGGACCGACAATTACAATTATTTTTTTCAATCTTGAATTTCCTTTCGTAACTTAACCGCTAAGGCAATATCATCCGTAATAATACGACCTAATTGCGCTTTAAAAACTGCCCGCATCGCCCGTTCAGTATTAACCGTCCATGGTGATACATGGGCTTTTTTTAACCAAAATAACCGATTAATAAACCACCGATTATCGGGGTTAATCGCCGTAATAATTCCTTGGCGATACATTTTCATGACCCGTAGCGTTGGATAAAATACTAACGCATTCAATGTTAATGTTTGGTCTAGGGCAGCAAGTTTTTGTAATGTATCTAAATTAAAACTTTGATAAACTACCTGATATTGTGGAGCTTCTTTTTGCATGCGTTGCCATAAAAGTAATTCAATATCAGGATATGCGATATGATCAGTTTTAACTTCGATTAATAACGTTTTATTAAAGTTAGTTTCGCGTAATAACTTTAACACATCTTCCAGACTTGGCAGATGCTGTGATGCAAACTGTCCGTCAAACCAACTGCCGGCATCCATGGCTTGTAACTGCGCTAACGTATGTTCATGAACGTACCCATGTTGATTAGTTGTCCGTTCGAGTTTTTCATCATGAATTACTACCAACTGGCGATCTTTAGTCAAATGAACATCAATTTCTAAAACATCTAATTCCCTAAAAGCTAGTGCTTGTTGATAGGCAATCAAAGTATTCTCTGGTGCGTTTTTGCGATCACCACGGTGGGCAACAATTTGTGTCCGCATAATTTCTCCCTTAAAACTTAGCCTTTTATCAACAAATTATTTTAAATTCATATATAATTTATAGTAAGACTACTATGTACATTTAATTATAAACTATGGAGGCAATTTAAGATGAAAAAATTTGGTGTTGGAATTATTGTTGGGGTTGTTGCTACCGTTGCTACAGGTGTTGGGGCCTTTCTTGGTTTTAAACAAAAAGTTGTTAAGCCAATCGAAGATGAAGAGGCTAAATTTGATGCCACACGGATTCAATCTGCACGTAAAGCCCATCAAGCCCATAACGCACGCTATTAATTAGTACGTGCATGTGATTACATCTTTAACACTCGTACTCGCATAAACGCTAAACAGGCTGAAGATTTTCTTCAGCCTGTTTTTAATATGTTATACCGTTGCTAAATATCACTTGTCACACTTATTTTAGTGTTGCGTACCAATGCTATCCAAACGCTTTTCGACATTTAAATTTTTAGCTAATTGCGTACTAACTTTTTGTGCTTGCGTATCCGAATTAGTAACAGCTTTTGCGGTGGCAGCAATAATCACCGCAAAATTATCATGAAATTGTGAGGCGACACTGGGATCTACCGCATATTTATTTTTAACTGCCGATTGAATAATGCCTTTAATGCCGTGTGGTGAATTATCCAATTGAATATCTAAGCGTTCTTTTTCGGTAGTTGTTAAACCTTTTGCATTATCATGCATGACCGCATCAACCGCTTCATATACTTGATCAGCCGAACTGGTTTTTTGGTAATTAAACGTATTCAAGCGTGTTAATAGAGTATCAATATTCTTATCATTCTTCATTAATTGTTCGTATTCACCACTATCCAATTGCACACCGGCGTAATTTTTTTGTCCACAGGCAGCCAACGTTCCCCCTAGCAATAATGTGCATACTACTAACCAAAATTTTTTCATATCCAAACTCCCCTAGGAATGCCTACTGACATTGCTTATATCAATAAGCATACAAGATATTTTTTGCCCTTCCGTTTAATTTCTGTAAATCTCTTGTATCCTTTAGACAAATATTGACTATTCGGTTTGTAGCAATTATACTTTTAAGTATTGTGTCGGGCTAGCTCAGCTGGATAGAGCAACAGTCTTCTAAACTGTAGGTCATGGGTTCGAATCCCATGCTCGACATCATATCAACCGGGCTAAAAACCACAGCGTGTTATAAACATGCTGTGGTTTTTATTTTAAGAGCGCTATGCTAATCGCGAGATAGCCATCCAAGCTATTTGAAATACGAAAATAACCCCCTCGAAGCAGAGTGCTTCAAGGGGGTTATTTAGTGTATTTATCGCTAGTAGTCGACTACTGTCATGCGCTAGCTTTTAAAATTATTCTTCAAATCCTTCAGCAACAACTTCTGGATAGTATTGACGCACAATATCAGCTTCATGTTTACTCAACATTGGGAAGGCTGCATCGGCACCTAAATCAGTGTGGTACAAGCGGTCACGGGCACTAACTTCCCCTTCAGCATGGGCCACAACTAACTTAAGACCTTCAATGTCTTTGGCATCGGCTGGCGCATCAACGCTCGCTGCTAAGTGTAATTGTGATACTAATAACATCACGCGCACATCAACGGCTAAGCTATCAATCAAAGCCTTTTGATCGTCATCCAAGTAAAGGGTTACCGCTGCTTCAGCTGGCTTACCAATTAACTTTTCATCACGGGCTTCTTCAAGGGCTTTATTAACGTTATCACGTAAATCACGGAAAGCGGCCCAACGGTTAATTAATTCAGTTGTATCGCCTAAGTCTTCAACAACGGGCATTTCTGACAAGTAACCAAACTCTTCAGTTTCCGCTGGCAAGTATTCCCAGATTTCTTCACTTGTGTGTGGCAAGATTGGCAAGAGTAACTTAGTTAAGTTTACCAAAGTCTTGTAGATGACTGTTTGCATTGAACGACGTTGTAAGCCATCTGGTGCTTCAACGTAAACAACATCTTTAGCGTAATCTAAGTAGTAAGCTGATAAATCAACGTTAATGAAGTTAAGTAAACGCTTTGAGAGACTTACAAAGTTATAAGCGTCATAGTCGTTTAATAATTCCGCCGTCAAATTATTAACCAAGGCGTAGAAGTATTGGTCTGATTGTGGCATATCAGCAAACGCAATCGCATCCTTAGTGGCATCAAAATCATCCGTATTAGCTAACAAGAAACGCATCGTGTTACGAATCTTACGGTAGGTTTCTGAAGATTGCTTCAAGATATCCATTGATACCCGTACATCACTGTCAGTATCAACTGAAGCTACCCAAAGGCGGATAATTTCAGCCCCCATTTGCTTAATAACATCGTTTGGAGAAATAATGTTACCAAGTGATTTTGACATCTTCAAACCTTTACCATCAAGGACAAATCCTTGTGATAATAATGATTTGTATGGGGCCTTACCTGTTACAGCCACTGAAGTGATTAATGAAGAGTTAAACCAACCACGGTATTGGTCAGAACCTTCAAGGTACATATCAGCTTGATCAGGTAAGTAGTCACGCGCAGCCATAACGGCTTGGTGTGATGAACCAGAATCAAACCACACGTCCATAATATCTTCTTCTTTAGTAAAGATACCATTTGGTGAGTGTTCTGAAGTGAAGCCTTCAGGAAGTAAGTCCTTGGCTTCACGTTCAAACCAAACATTTGAACCAAATTCAGCAAATAAATCAGCTACATGGTTAACTGTTTCTTCAGTAAGAATGGCTTCACCATCTTCAGCATAGAAGATTGGCAATGGCACACCCCAAACCCGTTGACGTGAAATTACCCAGTCACCACGGTCACGAATCATGTTGTAAAGACGTGTTTTACCCCATTTTTGCACAAATTCAACATCATCAAGCGAATCAAGAATTTGTTGACGGAATGCTTCAACAGAAGCAAACCATTGTGGCACGGCCCGGAAAATAACCGGCTTTTTAGTCCGCCAGTCAAATGGGTAACTGTGTGTAATATCTTCTTGTTTTAAAAGCAAGTTTAAATCAGCAAGTTTTTGTAATGAAATCGCATTGGCTTTTTCGTAGAAGACGCCTTCAAAATCAGCCCCAGCTTCTTCAGTCATCATACCTTGGTCATCAACTGGTACGGCCACCTCAAGGCCGTATTTTTGTCCAACCCAGAAGTCATCTTCCCCAAAACCAGGTGCCGTGTGTACTAAACCAGTTCCGGCATCAAGCGTTACGAAATCACCAAGCATGGTAACAAGCTTAATATCTTCATAGAATGGGTGTTGGGCGATTACATTTTCAAGGTCGGCCCCTTTGACCGTCTTTTCAATGCTGTATTCATCCCAACCAAAGTTTTCAGCCGCTTTGGCTACTAAGTCAGTGGCAATCACAAATTTGCGATCATCATTAGCGGGCTTAACTACTGAATATTCGTACTTGGCACCAATCGTAATCCCACGTGAACCAGGAATTGTCCAAGGTGTCGTTGTCCAAACAACCATGTATGTATCAGTATCAAGAACTCCTTGACCATCAACAACCTGTTCCGCATAAAAGGCAGTTGGTGAAGTTACATCGTGATATTCAATTTCACTTTCGGCTAAAGCAGATTCAGATGACCATGACCAGAAAACAGGTTTTTTACCCTTGTAAATGTAGCCTTTTTTGGCCATTTCACCAAATGTGCGAATTTGAGCGGCTTCAAATTCAGGGTTAAGCGTCAAGTATGGGTTATCCCATTCGGCACTAACTCCTAAACGTTTGAAATCAGCCATTTGTGTTTCAACTTGTTCGCGCGCATATTGTTCGGCAAGCTTACGCCATTCAACTTTGCTAAGTTCCTTACGGTTGTGACCAGCTTTTGTCAATTGTTGTTCAATTGGTAAACCGTGCGTATCCCAACCAGGTACATATGGTGAGTAAAAACCATTCATTGACTTGTAACGAACGATGAAATCCTTCGTAATTTTATTTAAAGCGTGACCCATGTGAATGTTCCCATTCGCGTATGGAGGACCATCATGCAACGCAAAACTTGGTTTGCCCTCATTTAATGCTTGTCGCTTTTCATAGACTTTGTTTTCAAACCAGACGTTTTCACGTTCAAGTTCTTTAGTTGGTAAACTACCGCGCATTGGGAATTTAGTTTTACCAAGATTTAAAGTATCTTTAACTTTCATCTACATTTCTCCTTATTTTTTATTAAATAAAAACGCCCCTGCGTTCAAATTGAACACAGGGACGACTTTTTTAATCGTGGTACCACCCTAATTTGGCTAATTTAGCCCTCATTAAAGTATGCAATTGTTAAAATACGAATTGATAATTACAAATAATAGGGCCTACTAAGTTCTCACTTTTTCTTAGCTCACTAAAGGATATTATTGGTCATTTGCCTAATTAGGCTTCGTATTGGTTAGAATTTTTCACCAGGTGTAACTTCTGGCATAACGATAAATGTTTGTGGATCTTGATCTGTTGTTGCTTCTGCTTCAACAGCTTCTTCCACGTTTGAGTTTACGCTATCTTCAGCAGGAATGTCAATAACTTTAGGTTCATTTTCTGCAAGATATTCGCTCGTAGCTGGCGCGTCTGTAAGGCCCTTTTCAGTTGTGAGGCCGGCCCAGTCTTGGCTGTTAATTAAATCCATTTGTGCTTGTAAAAGTACTAATGCTTTCGCTTTGAATTCAGCCGTATCACGCTTAATTGCGTCTGTTTCACGTAACATTTTTTCATTTTCGTGAGCAGCGCTAGCTAACATTTCATTTGATTTACTTTCCGCATCGGCAAGCATTTGATTTGATTTAGTCAATGCTTCATCAACTAAACGGTGTGCTTCTTCTTGCGCCTTTGACAAAGTCTTTTTGGCTGATTCATCAGCTGTCCGTTTTAACCGATCAGCGGCTTCTTGGGCAACCAAGATTGATTGCGTAACTGATTGCTTCATTTCTTCAATTTGCGTATCGTTTGCTTCATAATCTGCAACACGCGTCTTTAATTGTTGATTTTCTTCAATGACCGCTGCAAAATCAGTAATAACTTGGTCTAAGTAATTATTAACTTCAGTAGCTTCGTAACCTTTACGACCACTTTTAGTGAATTCTTTATTCTGAATATCAATTGGAGTTAATGCCATTAATTTTTCCTCACTTTTTTTTATTTTGTATCATTGCAACCGTGATTTTAATTTTTTCTTTTTTCGTTAAACCGTTTACTTCGGTGACTTGTAAACGCCCGAATCCGCGCACGGAAACGACATCATTAATCGCCAATTCATAATCGGGTTTATTCATTTCTCGCCAATTCACCCGCACATTTCCAGCTTCGATATGTTCTTTAATGCGATTACGTGAAAAATTAAAGCAAGTTGAGATAACCGTATCTAACCGTAACGAAGCAACGGTAGTTGTCATTGTTTCCCAATCGTCTTGGGGCTGAATAATTTCAGCGAGTGTGATTGGGGTTAAATGGACTTTGATTTTACCAATTCGATCAATTTGTAAATCAAAAAATTCAACCATTTTTTGTTCAACAATAAATTGCCACGTTTCATCATTCCCAACAATATCACCAAAAATATTTCGTTCAATACCTTGATTGGCTAACGTTCCCAAAATTTGATGATGTTTAATTTCGGCAAATTTAACGGGATAAACGATTTGTAACGCCTGTAATTCAAAGTCAGCCACTTCAACTTCATGATATGCAGGATAAATTAACATCCGTTGCATTTCCGCATGTAAATAGCCACCATTACTAGCATGTTTAAGGTCATCTTCACGATTTACTAACGTTTCGGCAATTAAGCGTTCGCGAGGATTCAAAAAGTGAGTCAAAATTGGTCGATACTCATCATTTGCTTGGCGAATCCATCCTTGAACTTGCTCTATAAAGCCGATTTCATCGGAACGAAAATGCTGCGTAATTCTTGTATCGTCAATCATTTGACTCACCTTTCAAAGTACATATTAATTTATTAATAGGCGAAATACAGCAAATAAGCCTTGTTGCGCCATTTCTAGGACAATAATTGCCACTAGTGGAGAAAAGTCAATTCCTCCGAGGGTTGGAATAAATCGGAAAATATCTAAAAATGGTCGAACTAACCGCGTGATTATTTGACCAAGTTTTGATTGATATGCTCCCGGTAACCAACTCATTAAAGCATTCGCAATAATCAACCAAGTATAAATTTGGATGATAATATTGATCAGATTTAATACTGTGTATAAGGCCATGCATGTTCTCCCTGAAGGTTAATCATTTAAATGATTAGCCGCTGAAACTTCACCACTAATAACATAATTCGGTGGTGTTACTAAAAAGATTGCATCATCCACACGTTGAATTTCACCATTAATTGCAAAAACTGCCCCCGTTAAAAAGTCAACGATTCGCTTTGCTTGCGCGTCATCAATCGTTGAAAAATTAACAATTACGGCTTGATTTGCTAATAAATTATCCGTGATTTCTTTAACGTCTGAATATGCTTTGGGGGCAAAAAGGACAATTTTACGATTATCATCACCGTTTAACCCACGCTTTTCATCCATTGATACGACATTTTGGCGACGAACACGAGGAGCTTCATGCTTAGCAGTATTAACTGGTTCAGGGCCTGGTTCAAAGTTCTCCCGCATAGGTTCATCATCGAAGTCGTCACCTAAATTAAAAAAGTTTCGTAAATTAATTGCCATTGCTTCTCCTGTCCGTTTCTAAATTACTTACGCCGTTTAAAGAATACTGGTGTACTCAAATCACCTTCATCGTTATCATCGTTTTGTGATGGTGCATCATTAGTATTAAACACCTTAAATTCAGGTTTTTCAATTCCTGAGAATTGGTTATTTGCTTCAGGATCATCTAATACTGAACGAGATTGTAAATCATTCCAACCTTCAAAGCGATCTTGGCTCACTGGTGCTGATTGCATTGGTTGAGTTGGTTCAGCAGCTTGCACACTTTCAGTTGGCTTAGCTTCTGGTTGCGTTGGGCGTTCAAAAACTGAAACTGGTTTTTGAGCCGTTACTTGCTTGCCATTTTCGATACCAGTTGCAATTACTGTTACGCGAACTTCTTCGTTCATTTCCATATCAATTGATGTTCCAAAGATAATGTTCACTTCAGTACCGGCAGCTTGGGCCACAACATCAGAAGCTGATTGTGCTTCGTAAAGTGACATGTCTGGTCCACCAGTAATGTTAAGTAAGACTTGTTCGGCACCCGCAATTTCAGCTTCAAGCAATGGTGAAGAAATCGCTTTTTTAGTAGCTTCAGAAGCTCGGTTTTCACCATTTGAAGCTCCAATCCCCATCAAAGCAGTTCCTTGATTTGACATCACTGTTTTAACGTCGGCAAAGTCAAGGTTGATGAATCCAGGGTTCATGATCAAGTCAGAAATCCCTTGAACCCCTTGACGAAGTACGTTATCAGCTTCTTTAAAGGCTTCCATCATTGGCGCTTTTTTATCAACAATTTCCAATAAACGGTTATTGGCAATCACAATCAAAGTATCAACGTTTTCTTTTAATTTTGATAACCCTTCAGCCGCATATCGGCCACGACGAGGTCCTTCAAAAGTAAATGGGCGCGTTACAACCCCAACTGTCAAGGCCCCTTGTTCCTTGGCAATGCGTGCAACTACTGGGGCAGCACCGTTACCAGTACCACCACCCATTCCGGCAGTAACAAAGACCATGTCGGCACCAGCAAGGGCTTCAGCAATATCTTGTTCAGATTCTTGTGCTGCTTTAGTACCGACTTCAGGGTTTGATCCAGCCCCTAAACCTTTAGTTAGTTTAGGTCCCAATTGGATCTTCGTTTCTGCACGTGAAGCTTCAAGAGCTTGGACGTCAGTATTAGCAACTACGAATTCAACTCCTGAAACCCCCTCTTCGATCATGCGGTTAACGGCGTTTGATCCACCACCACCAACACCGATTACTTTGATTTTTGCGCCGAATTGCTCGGTTTCATCTACCATGAATTCCATGTTTTTTCCTCCAATTTTTAGTCAAAGAAATTCGCAATGAAGTTTTTGACTTTGTCTTTCACATTTTTTTGTGGTTCATGTTGAAAATCATTTTCTTCCATGGCTTGTTCATCAACCATCTTAGTAGATGCTTGATATTTTTCTTCGTTGCCAAAATTTGACGTAAAGAAACCATGCTTTTTTTCTTTTTCTAGTACTGGTTCATCTTGTTGTGCGGTTGTTAATTGATTACCAAAAATCACTTCTTTAACAACCCGTTCCGTCTGTGTTTGTGCAGCTGCATAGCGTGCAATCGCAAAACCAGCCATATAACTTGGATGGCGGATTCCAATTTGACTTGGAATTTCAATCCGAACATTCATCCCAAACATCTGTTGTAACAATTCTGGTACGCCACCCAAGAGTGATGAGCCACCGGTTAAGACGATTCCACCGGGCATTTCCAAGGCTCCTGTTGGTTGGAGCTGCTTGAAAAGATTTGAAAATATCTGATCAACGCGGGCTTCGATAATTTCTGATAAATACTTTTCAGAAACACGAATTGGTTCACGTTGACCAACACTTTCAATCAAAAATTCATTTTGTTCGGATGTTAACGTTGAATCAGCACAGCCATAATCGCGCTTGGCTTTATCCGCGTATTCATACGTCGTGTTCAAGACAGTTGATATATCACGCGTGATATATTCACCGCCTTCTTGATCAACCGTAATAAATTTCAGTTGGTGGTCATGAATAACGGCAGCCGTAGTTTGACCGGCCCCCATATCAATTAAAATTGTCCCAAAATCTTGTTCGCCATCATTTAGTGCTGTTCGACCAACTGCTAGAGGGGTTACCACAAATTCACGTAACTTTAAACCAGCACGTTCAACTGCCATCCGTACATTATGGGTAATTGTTTTAGGACCCGTAAATGCAATCCCGCGCATTTCTAAGCGCACACCAACCATATCGTATGGATCACTAATGCCATCAAAGCCATCAACAATGAATTCGGATGGTAAAACATCAATAATTTCACGTTCTGGTGGTAAATTACTAATTAATGCTTGGCGGGCTACTTCACGAACATCATCATATGAAATTCGCTTAGTATCGTTAACAATCGCTGTCATACCTTGGATTTGTTCAATTTTTAATTGGTTAGCTGGGATTCCGGCCACAACCTCGTCTATTTGGATATTTGCTTTTGTTGCTGCTTGTGCAACAGCTGCTTTAATTGCTGCTGCGGTTTCGTTGATATCAACAATCACACCGCGTTTAACACCCTGTGACGGTACGTTACCAACACCGATAACGTTCACCTGACTAGCTTGTGTTTCAACAACAATTACCTTTATCATTGCTGTTCCAATATCAAGGCCAACGTAAATTTCATTGTTATGCATCTGAGGTAATCCCCCCTAAGTTCCAACACTTTTAAGTTAAGTTTGTAATATTATATACTGTATAATTTTAGCATAGATTTTGCTTTAAATGGACAAAAAATTGTGATATACAGCTATATTTATTGACATTTTTTAAATCGCCGCTTCACCATAATTTATCCATAAAAAAAGCGTATAGTTCTCTTTTGACTATACGCTTTTTCTATTTAATTTTCATCTCAGAGCATCGCTAATTTTATCCATCAATTACCTATTAGTTAATTCTTACTGATGTTGCTCGAGATATTTAATAGCATCCATAAAACTCGTAACGGGGACAACTTTTAAATTCGGGGCATATTTTTTCGCGGTCGCCACCGCCACTTGATAATTAGTTGCCCCACCATCAATTAATTTGTTAATTTTTGTCGGTGGAATATACGGGGCAAAGAAAATCGTGGCCCCGGCGTTTTTTGCGGCAATGATTTTTTTATCAATGCCACCAATTTCACCAACTGAACCATCAAGGGAAATTGTTCCCGTACCGGCGATGTTGCGTCCTGCCCGTAAATTTTTACCGGTTAATTGGTCATAAATTTGCAAACTAAACATTAATCCACCTGAAGGCCCACCAATTGAACCCGGATCAACTTTAACCGTTGGTGTTGTGCTTACTTGGACATTATCCGCTAACACAATGCCCAAGCCAGCGCGGCCACCGATATCAATCAATTTTTGTGTCGTAGTCTTGGTAGCCTTATTACGAATATACGTAACTGTGACTTGGTCATTAGGTTTCTTAGTTGCTAAATAAGTCTGGTAACCTTTAGCGTTATTAAAGTGCTGACCATTAATTTCAGTCACGGTATCGCCAACTTTTAATGTCTTAGCAAAGTGTGATTTAGGATTAATATCTGTAATAAAAATACCAATGTATTTTGATGTTACTGGCTTATCCGCCGCTTTAAATGCAACCGCCACGGCTTCACTGATTGCATTTTGCATATAAAAATTTTGGACTTGATTATACGTGGCATTATCAACGCCACCCGTGATATCTTGTGCTTTATCAATTGATGCATGCGGATCAAAGTGGGCTGCTAGTAACTTAAATGGAGTTGCTCCAGCTAATTCTACATAGGTAATCATATATTTACCCTTAGCTTTATCAGGATGACCAGCGATACTGACAAATGGTTTTAAATCACTTGCCCCTCCTGGGGTTTCAACGTATGCATTGATGGGCCAAAAAAAACCAATCAGTAGGCCGATAACCAAAACAAATGGTAAGCCCCATGTAATAATTTTTCGCTTATTTTTCATGTGTAATCCTCATTACCTACTTGTGGGCGTGCTTAATCTCGAGAGCATCGTTAATTACTTTGGGGACCAATTTTGAAACATCCCCTCCAAAATGGGCAATTTCCTTAATCATACTTGAAGCAATATTTTGATTTTCATGATGCGCCATCAAAATCACCGTTTCAATGTCTGGCCGTAAACTCCGATTCATTTCGGCAATATCACGTTCGTATAAATAATCATTCTCATTTCGTAACCCGCGCACTAAATAATTAGCTTGGAGGTTATCCATGACATCAACTGTTAAGCCACTGATTTCGATGACATCAACATTTTTAAAGGCCGCCGTTACTTCATGAATCAAAGTAATTTTTTCTGGGGTTGAAAATAATGGTGTCTTGCTCGTATTCGTTCCAACCCCAACAATTAAGCGGTCAAATAATTTACTGGCTCGCTCAATGATGTCTAGATGACCATTCGTTAATGGGTCAAAACTTCCTGGATACAATGCAATTTTCATGTGCTTTAAATCCCTTCAAATTGATATACGGTCACTTCCGTAATCCCATAATTTTTTTGATTTGTAATTGAAAAGCCCTTTAAGGTATCATCTAAATCTGCTTTTTGATCAGTTTCAGCAATAATTCGAGCCGCTGGTGCCAATAAATTCAGCTGTACCATTAATTCAATATCTTGCAAAATTTGTTGTTTGGCATATGGTGGATCTAAAAAAATCAAATCAAACTTAATTCCTTGGCCACTTAATTCTTGTAAGGCGGCACGAGCATCGCGTTTGGTAACAGTAAAGCGGTTCGGTTGCTTAGTAACCGCGATATTTTCATTAATCGTTTTGATGGCGGCAAATTGTTTATCAACTAAGTAAGCATGGTCAATTCCACGTGAAACAGCCTCAATTGATAAACCACCTGAACCAGCGAATAAATCTAGACTATTACCACCATCAAAATATGGTCCAATCATGCTAAACATTGCTTCTTTAACCTTATCAGTGGTTGGTCGTGTTGCCATGCCAGGCACAGCTTTTAATGGACGGCCCCCAAATTCTCCTGCAATAATTCGCATTAAATCTCTACTCCCTCATTTGGAACTTCTAGTGTTTCGGTATCTTCTAATGAAAAACCACGGTCTTCATTATCAGCTTGTAAGTTAACGTTCAAATCTGGCCGGACTGAAATTTGCGTCCGTAAGACAAAACCAAGTTGCTCAATTTTATCTTGATTCATTAATATTTTGTCGTCGTTCATATATAAAACGACATATCGCATCCGCCGTGATACATACTCAACATTGCCATAGCGCCGTAAATTCCGGACTTGGCGGAGGTTACGCATATAGACAATTAAACTTCGACGGGCTGGTGCATTAAATGTTTGTTCCATAGTATTCTCCTATGCTCGGACGGGCTTTAGGTTTGTGCTGCTCCGTTGGCGATTAATATTAGCACTGGCATTCAATGCCAAACCAATCATCGTACCAATAACTAATGATGATGAACCCCCATATGACATGAATGGGAACGTGACCCCAGTAATTGGTAATAAACCTGAAACCGCCCCTAAATTAAAGAGGACTTGAATCGTAATGTAGGCACTTGTTCCCATTAAGATGGTTCGCATAAAGATATTATCAGTTTGATTTGCTAATTGCACCATCCGTCCAATAATCCAAGCTAACATCAATAAAATTAAGACGACTACAATCGCGCCCCATTCTTCAGCAATTACGGCCATAATAAAATCCGTATTCGGTTCCGGTAAGTAACCCGTTTTTTGAATTGAATTTCCTAATCCCACTCCAAACAACCCACCGTTACTAATTGCATAGTATGAATTAATCAACTGCGAACCTGACGTTTGGATATATTCCCACGGATCAACAAAGGCGACTAAACGTGCAAGGGCGTAATGAGTTGGATCAATGTGTAAGGCTTTAACTAACATTGGCAAGCAGGCCCAACCCAAAATCCCGGCTGAAAATAATCCAAGTGACCATAAAAAATTAAACCCAACGGACACCAACATTACTAAAATAATGAAGGCACAAATTGCAGCATTCCCAGTATCAGGCATCAAAAGGATAATCGTGACAATTATGCCGGGCCACAACCATTTATACCCATCAAAAGTGGTTGTTTTTAAATTATGGGGATCATATGGTTTCCGTTCAAAGAAATTTGCAAAGTATAACACTAAAATTACCTTAGCAAATTCGGCTGGTTGTAATCCAAACCCGGCCACCATAATCCAACCGTGCGCCCCATTAATTTCTGGCGCCAATAACCGCGCAATTAATAATAATGCGATTAAAATACCAATCGACCAGGCGCGAATTTTAAAGTTCCGTAAATGGTTTAAATTAATTTTAAACATAAATCCGGCACTAAAAACACCAACCACGACAAAGATAATTTGCTTAATCAAATAACTAAGCGCTGACCCAGAGGCCATATTTGAACTTGCTGAATAGACATTTACAATCCCAAACAATGCTAATAGCATGCTGGGAATTGCAATGTACCAATCCAGAAAATTGATTTTCTTTAATTTATTTTCTGTCATTTTTAATTCCTATATTTACTAATTTTTCCATCACCTAACTTATACTATGATACCACTTACTTTTTCAATTCATTAGCCCTTAATGTGGCTGCAACCGAAACTTTAATCAAATTAGCAGTTTTGCTAGCAATTCCTAAGGCTTCAATCTCCTCAAGGCTTGCTTGACTAATTTTCTTAAGTGAGCCAAATTGGCTTAATAACTTTTGCCGAGTCTTGGGGCCAACTCCTTGGATCTCATCAAGTCGGGAAGCTAACGTATTTTTACCATGTAATTGTCGATGAAAGGTAATCGCAAATCGGTGGACTTCATCTTGAATGCGTTGTAATAGCATAAATCCTTGCGACTTAGGATCTAAATGCAGATGTTCATCGCCCGCCGCTTTAATCAAATCAGCCGTTTTGTGATGCTCATTTTTGACCATTGCTGCAACCGGAATTGCTAAATCAAGTTCATTTTCCAAAACATCTTTTGCCGCATCTAATTGAATTTCACCACCATCAATCAAAATTAAATCAGGTAACTGCCCTTTTTCCTTCAGTAAACGCGTATAACGTCGACGAATAACTTCCCGCGTGGCGGCGGCTTCATCAGCATGGTCAAGTGTCTTTAACTTAAATTTACGATAAAGCTTTTTTTCGGGCCAACCATCATCAAAAACCACCATAGCCGAAACTAGGTCAACCCCTTGGGTATGTGAGTGGTCAAAAGCTTCAATACGGTGTCCTAATGGGATATCGAGAGCTTCGGCAAGTTCTTGCATTGCTCCAGTTGTTTTTTGATCACTGAGTAACATTAACCGCAATTTTTCATCTAATGCAATTTGAGCATTTTTCCCCGCTAACTCTAATAATTCACGTTTAGCGCCCCGTTGTGGTGTTTTGACGTTAACTTGTAAAATCTGTTCCAAGACATCCTTATCGATGGCTGTGGGAACCAAAATTTCACTTGGTAATTTAATGTTTTTCCGATTATAAAACTGCAAAATGAAACTAGCCATTGCTTCGGCGGGATCATCAACTAACGTAAAAATCCGTTTCTCACGTTTCATTAAACGTGCTTGACGGATAAAGAAGATTTGCACCGACAACCAGCCATCTTTGACGTAATAATTGAAGACATCTCGTGGGGTAGCGTCTTGTGAAATAATTTTTTGCTTTTCAACCGTTGCGTCGATAAATTGGATTTGATCGCGAATATCAGCTGCTTGTTCAAACGCTAAATTTTCAGCCGCCGCTTCCATTTTAACCGTTAGTTTTTTCTTCACTGCACCGGTATTACCGTTCAAAAAAGCTTTAATTTTTTTAATTTCAACGGCATATTCAGCTTCTGGTACATCGCGGAAACAAGCGCCTAAACATTGCCCCATATGATAGTAAAGGCACGGACGGCCTTGATAGCCATTACACCGCCGCAATGGATAGACTTTTTGCAAAAAGTGTAACGTTTCTTGTGCAGCATAGACATTTGGATACGGTCCAAAATAAAAGGCCCCATCTTTTTTTACTTCACTTACTAAAATAAGTTGTGGATCACGTTCATTAGAAATTTTGATGTATGGATAGCCCGTTCCACGCTTCAAGCGAATATTATAGTAAGGTTGCCACTTCTGAATTAACGTTATTTCTAACAGAAATGCTTCTTTATCAGAATTTGTTACAATAAATTCAAAATCAGCGATATTCTTGACTAACTCCGCGGTTTTACCAGTATGTTCAAGTTTAAAATATGAACGGACGCGGTTGCGTAAATTTTTGGCCTTACCTACATAAATAATTTTGCCGTTCTTATCTTTCATTTGATAAGAACCTGGTTCGTTAGGTAATAGGGCTAATTTATTTTCAATGTGTTCTGATACCACTTTGAACCCCCTTTTTGAACATTAATCGACTTCGGTATCTAAAATAATCGTGACCGGACCATCGTTAACTAACGCCACTTGCATATCAGCCCCAAAGACCCCGGTGGCAACTTTTAAACCACTAGTTGCCAGCTGGGTATTTAATTGTTGATATAATTCATTAGCATACGCTGGCGCACCGGCATCGGTAAAACTAGGCCGATTACCTTTTCGCGTCTTAGCATATAGCGTAAATTGCGATACCGATAAAATCTCACCTTCAATATCAAGTAGTGATTGATTCATTTTACCATCTGCGTCTTCAAAAATTCTTAAATGCAAAATTTTTCGGCAAAGATAGTCGATATCAGCTTGAGTATCGCTATCTTTGACGGCTACTAAGAGAAGCAACCCGTGCTTAATGGCACCTTGAATTTCATTTTCAATCGTAACTTGTGCTTCACTAACTCGTTGAACTATAACTCGCATACTTTCTCCTAAAAAAACGAGGATGGAATAAACCGTAGTTTGCATTCCATCCTCTAGTTTTGATTATTATTTAAACTTAAAAATAGCATTTACCCTAACGGTAGCATCCTAATGAAGCGCCCGTTTGACATCATAGACATCTGGAATGTTGTTTAACCCATTCATTAACTGATCCAAGTGCGTTTTATTACGGATACCGACAGACAATGAAATCAAGGCCAAACCATTATGGTCAACCCGCCCATTGACTGATGTTAAATATTTCGTATTATTATTAGCAACTTTAATCACGTCATTAAGTAAGCCATTACGGTTATTACCACTAATGGTTAAATCGGCATCGTAATTTGGCCGTTCACCATCTGGATTTTCCCATGAAACTTCAATTAACCGTTGCCCGTTATTTTCAGCATCTCGGACATTCGGACAATCCGCGCGGTGCACTGAAACGCCTCGGCCTTTAGTAATATACCCAACGATTTCATCACC
The DNA here is from genome assembly GCF_918814755.1 of Periweissella ghanensis. Taxonomy (GTDB): domain Bacteria; phylum Bacillota; class Bacilli; order Lactobacillales; family Lactobacillaceae; genus Periweissella; species Periweissella ghanensis. The sequence goes on from NZ_CAKKNT010000005.1 coordinate 97,768, forward strand.
TGGGATTGGTGTACAACAATGACTTAAGCGCACTAACAAGCCATCGACCCCTTGAATCATCACCCCTTCAGATGATGAATTACTACGCTTTTGTGTAAATTTAGAAGAGACATCCATTTGCTTGTGTTCTTCTAATAATTCACGTTGCTGTTGTTCAATCCGATCTGCTTCCATCTCGGCACGTTTTACTTCAGTTAATTTATTCGCCACACCTTGTGGGGCTAAATCACCAAAGCCTAGCGAAGCAAACATATCAGGAATACTCATTACGTGTAATTTACTGATGGTGCGTTCTTCGTTTTCCTCAGTTAAAATTTCATCCGGATCAAAGCCTTCATTTTGGAGGAAATCAACAATTAATGTTTTCCCGGCTTCAATGTTTTCTTCACGATTTTGCTTACGGAAGTATTGACGAATCTTATTACGCGCCCGCCGAGTTGAAACAATGTTAAACCAGTCACGGCTTGGACGGGCCGTGTTACTAGTAATAATTTCAACAATATCACCAGTTTTAAGCTCATAGTTTAATGGCACCATTTTACCATTAACGCGCGCGCCGGTTGTTTTATGACCAATTTCTGTGTGAATCGTATAGGCCATATCAAGGGGGCCAGCTCCCTTAGGTAATTCATAAACATCCCCTTTAGGAGTAAAGGCAAAGACGCGATCAGTAAATAAATCACCTTTAACGGAATCCATAAAATCATCCGCATCTTTGGATTCTTTTTGTAATTCCAAAATCCCTTGAATCATGTTCAATTTTTGCTGATCATTACTTTGGACATTGGCCCCATCAAAGTTACCTTCTTTGTACGCCCAGTGAGCAGCCACCCCATATTCCGCAATCCGGTGCATTTCATGTGTCCGAATTTGAATTTCAAGGCGCTTACCTTCAGGACCAATAACGGTCGTGTGTAAACTTTGGTACCCATTGGCTTTAGGTAAGGCAATATAATCTTTGAACCGTCCTGGAATTGGTGTCCATTTTGAATGAATAATTCCTAAAACAGCATACGTTTCAGGAATTGTATTGACCTCAATTCGAATTGCCAATAAATCATAAATTTCATCAAATTGTTTTTTCTTGTCGACCATTTTTCGGTAAACCGAATAAATGTGTTTAGGACGACCATAAATTTTAACGTTATGATAGCCTAATTCATCGGTTGCATTGGTGATATAGTCAATCGCATCACGAATATATTCCAATCGTTCATCCCGCCGACTATCCATTAAATGCGCAATGCGATGGTATTGCTCAGGATTTAAGTACCGTAGCGAAGTATCTTCTAATTCCCATTTAATGGTACTAATCCCCAAACGATCCGCTAAGGGGGCGTAAATTTCAAGTGTTTCTGCTGAAATTCGACGCTGCTTTTCGGGCCGTAAATGTTGTAACGTCCGCATATTGTGTAAGCGATCCGCTAGCTTAACAATAATCACCCGAATATCTTTTGACATTGCCAATAATAATTTACGGTGATTTTCAGCTAACTGTTCTTGGCTACTCTTGTATTCGATTTTACCAAGTTTAGTCACCCCATTGACAATTAGGGCCACGTTATCGCCAAATTTTTGTTGTAAGTCGGTAATTGTTGCATCGGTATCCTCAACAACATCATGCAAATATCCTGCGACAATCGTTTCCGGATCCATGTGTAATTGAGCTAAAATGCCGGCCACTTGGATGGGGTGGATAATATATGGTTCACCTGATTTACGTACTTGATCTTTGTGCAAAGATGCCGCATATTCATATGCGGCATCAACAAACGCAACATGCTCAGGATTCATGTACGTCGTTACTGCCTGATGAACTTCATCAGCGGTCCAATTTTTCTGTTTTGGCATTACTTTCACCTTACTTTCGGTAAGATAAATGTCCGATTCCGGAACAATAGCAGACAATTACCTTGCATGTTTAAATTAATGTATATTATAGCGTAAAATTTCTCGAAAATGTACTGTTCTAAATTTTAAATATTCGCTAATCCGTAATTTATTATTCAAATTCACTAAAGTAGCCGTTAAAAAAAGCCGGTGCTGCACTGACCCCCTCGAATTGGAGTAAATCCAATCGAGGGGGTTTTCTTATGTATTTTTCTCAAAAAATAAAATTAGATGCAATTATTGAGTACCAAAATGGTGTTCCAATTTCAGAGGTAATGCGTAAATATCAGATAAAAGGTTCGGCAACA